>CAJJCA010000008.1 GCA_905182575.1 uncultured Flavobacteriaceae bacterium
ATAAAGGTGATAATGATTTAGTTAATTTATAATCTGTTCCTTCTCCCATTGGAAACCAATTCCAATTTTTATGATAAGCACTTTCTTTTGGTGGTAATCCAACGCCATTTGGGAAGTATAAAAAACACAAACGCTTTGGAGGTAAAGGCGCTGAAAGCTTTGAATAACTACTCATTGCCATTCCTTCAAAATAAGGAAGCATACATGCCACACCCAATCCTTTGATAAAGGTGCGACGGTCTAAATTCCAGGGTTTCCTGCTCATATTCCAAATATTTTATTGTACCAAGTTTGTTCTTTTTTATAAAATGATGGGCTTAAAACGATTTGTTCTATGACCGTTTTAAAACGAAAATCATTATCAATGACCTCTGCTACAATGTTATTAATTTCTTCCTCATCAGCAAAACCAACATCACGGCCGACCGCATAAGCAAAAAGGTTTTCCACCAAAGACCTTGTAAAGTCTTCTTTTTTTAGTTCTAAAATATAATCTTTAATCCCCTGTATTCCTTCAACTTCAGTCCCATCAGGTAATTTTGACTTTGAATCAATTGGCTTTTCTTTTGCGGTTAATTGATACCGTCCAACCGCATCATAATTTTCAAACACGACTCCAAAAGGATCGATTTTATGATGACAATCCAAACAAGAGGTTTTATTTCTATGCAAGAAGAGTTGCTCTTTTAGTGTGAGATTTTCAAAACCAGGGGTTTCTGGATCTAATTCGGGTACATTTGCTGGCGGTGGTGGGGGATGGTCTCCTAGTATCTTTTCTTTTAACCACACAGCGCGTTTTATTGGATGCGCCTGAACACCATCTGAGTGTCCACTCAAAAAAGAACCTTGTGAGAGCAAGCCACCTCTTTTCTCGTTTTCTGAGAGATTCACTGGACGAAATGCGTTGCCTTTTACACCTTCAATCCCATAGAACTCTGCAAGATTCTGATTTAGCATGGCAAAATCTGAATCAATAAAATTCATAATACTCATGTCGTTTTTTAGTACATGATGGACAAAACTATAGGTCTCCTTAAACATATCTTCTTTTACAAAACGTGTAAAATCTTCATAGGCTTCGACATCCGTATCCATGCTTTTGTGTCTGTCTAAACGCAACCATTCAAAGGCAAAGGAATTGACCATTTGAGTTATTTTGGGGCTATTGACCATGCGCTCAATTTGTTCTGGCAATTGGTTATATAAATCACCACTTGAGGCTAATGCTGTGAGGGTTTCATCCGGAGGTGAATTCCATAAAAAATAAGACAATTGTGAAGCCAAGTAAAATTCATCCTCTGATTTTTTTGATTCATCCGTTTCGGGCTCAAATAAGTAAATAAAATTAGGAGAACATAGCACAGCGACTAAAACTTCTTTAATACCATCCTCATAACGTTCAAAATCTTCTTTAATGCTTCTCCAGAAATCCATATATCGATTTAATTCACCTGAATTAAGTGAACGCCTGAAAGCATTTTGTATAAATCGACTTAGGATTTCTTCAGTGTAAGTTTCAATATTCGCCTTATTTGGAGAATCAAAAAATATATTTGTGTGACTTTCTGGAGGCCAGATGGGATAATAAGGTGCTTCAAACTCTACTGATTTTATAAGTAATGGTGGACCATTTAAACTACTTTCTTTGACCAGATGATTATTCCAAACTCCAACAGTTAATATGTTTGCCAATTCACCACTTACATTCGAACTTTCTAATGGAATTGGTAAATTTTCTAATCTACCCTTAAACTCAAAAGTTTGATGTTCTCCCAATGGAATGTTGACCTCTTTGGATTTTCCAAACGTTTTATAATCTACCCCATCATCTGTCCTAGTACCAGCAAATACTTGAATCGAGGGGTTAACTGAAGCATATTTGAATTCATCTTTATCATCTTCTTCTTTAAGTATTCTGGGTAATGGATCATCTTCATGTAAAGGGGTAAATACTATATGGCTAAATCCAACAAAAAACTTTCCAGTAACATATCCTTTATGTTTCCCTTAGACAGGTATGCCAATGTGATTGGTGTTGCTGATTATCATTAGTTCTTTTAATTCTTTACTTATATGCAAACGCTTAGAAATTACCCCCGAACGATCCCGACCCAAAGGATTTATTTGATAAGACGGCATCGCATCTTCCGATACATACGGATGAATAAGCTCTATCTGATATATTCCAGATTCAGGTATGTCATAACGGAATTGAGTCCAAACATTATCAGCAACATTAATTGGTGTTAACCAGCGATTGTTTTTTAAGACTAAATTATTAGTTTTTTTTAAGTCTTTAGCAGCTACATAAATAGCTTTTGACGAATTTATGGTTGGGTTATCATTTCGTAAGTTAATCAGTCGCTCTTTAGACATAGAATTATAACCTTTTGAAGCTTCAACCCTAAAAATAAAATCTCCTTTTCTTGGAAAATCTTCTTTGACTAATAACTTTAAATTAGGCGACGGTCCTTGCCATGACTTGGGCGTAACTTCCTTTGCAGGTAGAGCAGAATTTAAAATCAATCCTTCATTAACTATAGTGTATCGATTGCTTTCAGAGCCTCTCATTCCAATTCCAATCTTATTCTTTAACACTGTTAAGGAATCATTATTGTAATTTTTTGAATTTCGAATCGGCTTTCCGTCATGATTTAATACATCTACTATTAAATCTTTATTACTTATTGAAGCGGTTTGATAACCCCCATATTCCGCACCTGTAACTCCATCTCCTATACCTTTCCCTAATGAAACTTTGTAACGCCTTGATCTTGGTCTTTCTCCATGAAAAATTGTTTTATCTAAAGCTTCTCGAGCGATTTTTTGATAATAATCAATATGTAGCGCTGAGGTTTGAAGTATATTCCCATTATTACTAAACCCCATTTTAGATTTTCCGTCATTAGGCAAGACATCACCAAAGTTTACATTAACACCAAGTAAATCATTTAACGAATTGGTATATTGCTTCTTTGTCAATCTACGCATTACAACTTTATTATCTTTCTGCTTAGCTAAAGCTGCTCTTTTTAAATTATTTGACAACCAGTTTACAACTGCAACACGGTCTTCGTCTTTAAGCTGTGTTTCTTCTTTGGGAGGCATCTCTCCTAAATTAATAACATCTAAAGCAGAGTGCCATCTTTCAGCGTCAGGTCCATTGATCATATCCCAGTTCAAAACATCTAACCGCATGTCACCTTTTTGCTTGTCTTCCCCATGGCATTTAAAGCAATGCATCTCCATGATTGGCTTAATCTTGTTTTTAAATAGTAACGCTTCTTTAGAAGTCGAATCTGTTGCTCTGTTAATAGCTAAATACTCAGCATCTCCATTGTCAACACCCAATACCGTTTTCATTTCCGAAGGCATGTACTTCGTTAAATAGTTAGCCCCATGAGTTAAAGAGCCTCCATAATGACCTGCAAATAATAAAAGTGAAACATTTACTAATAAAAACATCTTGTAAAAACGTGTTACGCTGTTTGGTTTATTAGATGATTTTTTTTGACGCAGCACAACCAACCAAATGCAAATTAAAGCCGTAAACCAGCCCAACCATTTGTGAGTGTTCAACGTCTCATCATTATAATTCCCACTTGAAGCCAAAAGAAAACCCAATATAATTGTTGGAATGATGCTGATAACCGAAAACCAAAGTAAAATATTACAAGCTGAATTTAAATTCAAATCTGGGCGAAAATCATTGATTATTTCCATTAGAAACAACACAACCAATGCCCCTATGGGAAGATGAAGGATTATGGGGTGAAACCTACCAAGAAAAAAAACAAAAGTATTTTCGACTTCGCCAGCTAATGGGATAAAAAGCAGCCCAAATAATAGAATGGTAGAAACAACTGCAATTGATAAACTATTTTTCATGAATAGCAGTTATATTGACTCTAAGCTTTTGATTAACTCTGGTTTATTAAAAAAACTAGATGTATTAATCCACTTCGTACCTGCATTTCCTAAATACAAGTTTATTGCGTAAATACCTGAATTAAAACCGACATCACTTTGAAGACGATTTGCTAGAGCCGTGACATGAAAACTGTTTTTATCTCTTTTCAAAGCTTTCAGAATAAATAGATTTGAAAATGAAAAATCACGATTAATCTGTTTTTTAATAAAAAGAATATGTTCATGCGTATGTACAGTTTATTTATTAAAGATAACAAATAATTTAAAATTTAGAGCAGGTGTCTGTCGGAAGTTACTTCTCAAGTTTTCCATCGTGATGCATTCATTATTTTGACCTAACTGTGAGAGTGTTTTAGATTTATTGTTTTATGTTTAAGGTTAAAATTATAATTCCCAGATTGCAATTTGGCATTGAACAAACCTTCTTTTTGTTCTAAAAAGTCAATGCCATCAGAACTGATCAAATCTTTGGCGCCTTATAGTTAATGATGCAGTGCTATTGGGAGGAACTGTTACTTGATAATCAATCACTCCATTATTTTTTTTCCATGAACTGACTATCTCTCCAAAAGGGCCATTGTGCTTTGCGCTAAAACTTTCTAACCCCTCCACAAAATGAGGTTCCAACAAAATGTTTTTAAAACCAGGGTTTTGAGGATCTGGTTTTATTCCCCCCAAAGCTTTATAAAACCATGCACTTATTTCACCAAACATAATATGATTTCTTGACATTGCACCTTTTCTACTTTCATCTACTTTCCAATCCTCAAAAAGGGTTGTAGCGCCGCTTTTAATCCAAGCTCCCCAAGAGGGGAAATCTTCCTGTGTCGCAAGCTTGTAGGCTCAGGTCGGCATATCCATTTTCGCTTAAAGCGTTTAGAATGGTTTTGCTTCCTAATAAACCCACATCTATGTGGCTGTTGTCTAATATTACTCTTCTTTTTAAATTTAAAGCGACCTTTTCTCTATGATCTTCTGGTACAATTCCCCAAAATAGGGCAGTGCTTAATTCTGTTTGAAAACCACTCCCATAAATTGATGTTTTTGGGTTAAAATAAAGTGAATTGATTTTCTCTTTTATTAGTTTAGCTAGCGTTGAATATTTAAGAAAATCTTCCTCTTCTCCAAACATTTTTGCAGCTCTCGAAAGAATCTTCGCATCTATGTAATAGTAAATAGAAGAGGTGAATTCTTTTGGTGTTTTAGATTTTACGGGAACCCAGTCACCCAAACCCCAATTGGTTATGAATCCGGGGCTTATCTCTGTAATGTGATCCACATATCTTTTGATGCTGGAGTAACAGTCTCTTAAAAGTTTACTGTCCCCATAAAAAAGGTAGGTATTCCATGGAATGATTGCGATACTGCTGGTCCAGTCAGGTCCGTTTGCCCAATGATACCCCCATCCACTAGTGGGAATGATGGCAGGGAGCACTCCATTGGGCTGTTGCTCATCACGATGATCGGCCAACCATTTTTCATAAACAGTAATTCCATCAAAATTAAAAAGTCCCATTTCGATTGCTATATGAGCGTCTCCAGTCCATCCATTCTTTTCACGCTGGGGACAATCAGTTGGGTATCCATATAAATTTGATAAATAGGCAGCATTGGTGGCAGTCCAAAGTTTATTGATCAAAGAGTTTGAACTCCTTATTTCTCCTTTGGCAGGAACATCACTGTGCATAAAAACTCCGGTTAGACTTTCCTCTGTTAATTCAATTGGCTTACTGCTCGCCACTTCAATATATTGAAAACCCTTGTAATTAAACTTGGGTGCAAAAGTTTCTGGTATATCCGCCTTTTAAGGTGTAGATGTCCGTTTGAAATGGGTCAGAGTCATCAGTTGGGCGGTAGTGAACAATAATATTCGATAGGTCTATCTCTCCATTATCATCCAGTAATTCGGAGTGCGTAACTCTTAACACGGTTCCAGGTTCGCCATTTACTTTAATTTTTGAAATTCCTGCGATATTTCTGCCTAAGTCAAAAATATATTGTTGCGGACTTATCTTATTCATTTTTACGGGCTGGATTTCCTTTACGTGCTTTATTGGGTGAAGTGCTTGTGATACAATGTTTTTTGATGGGGCTGTAAGTATTGATGCTGTTTTTCCATTTGGAATCATCAAAACCAAATGTATTCCATCCATTTTGTTCGAGTTGGGCATTGTAATGTTCTGCAGTATATATGCTGTTAAACACAAGAGCTCCCAATGAATTTTTCCAATTACTATTTGAGACAATCGTTTCTACAGAACCGTCTTCATAGGTAACTTTTAAGTCCAAACAAAATTTCGGTCTATCCCTCCAAGAAGCCTTATCAAAATGCCAAACAGCTTTAGACTGATGATTAAACCATCCATTACCAAGCAAAACCCCAATGGAGTTACTTTTATCTAAAAGAGCAGTAACATCATGAGTCACATACAAGTTTCTTCGATCAAAACGAGTGTAAGTTGGGTCAAGTTGGTGATCTCCAACTCTTTTGCCATTTCTTTAGAATCACATGATCTGAGATTTGAGTAAGTCTAGCTTTTTTTATTTTTTTTTGAGCGCTAAATTCATATCTGAAATAGGGACTCTCCTTTTTGTTTTTATCCCAACTGTCAGAGACCCATGAGCCTTTCCAGTTATTAATGTCCATCATTCCCATTTCAAAACTTGCCAGCTTTTCACTTTTTATTTCTTTGGTTATTTTTATCCCAAACCTTCAACAACCAATAATATTTTTGATAGGGTTTAAGTTGATTCCCATCATAGACAACCATTTGGCTGGAAGAATTGATCTTTCCAGTTTTCCAGTAAGATCCTTTGCCTGCTGCAACTTTAGCAGAATCTGTTCCAACACAGATGTCATATGATTTTTGAATGGCTCCTCTTCGCGAATCATTTATTTTCCATGTTAACCTTGGAGCTTTGACATCAATACCAATTGGGTTGACCAGATACTCACTTTTCAAATCATAGACTGAAGATTGATTGTTTTGAGAGTAAACTTCAAAAAAGAAGCACAGAAAAATAATTGTTATTAAACTGATTTTATTCACTTTAAGTATTTTTATTTGGTTTGTTATAATTTTATTATTTTGTTAAATTAATGATTTATTCACTGATTGAAATTTGCTGAATGATATCTTTTACTATTAACACTCTCCTGCTTTATGTAACATTTTTTTACCAGAAATATTTTTTTTGTATCAGGGTTAGTACGCATCATTTTTAATAGCTTATTTGTATAGTAAATTATACTCGTTATTGTATGCAATTTTTTTTTATTTCAATTCGCAAAGCATCATGTTTAATTTAGTTTTTAGATCATTTAAAATCAGTGGCCTATTCTTGTAACTAGATGCATTTATTAACATCGTATTATTAGCTATATTTAAAATAAATATTATTTTAAATTCAAGTTTGAATTATGAACTTTTATAAATTAATACTGCAATAATCGTTGAAAAAGTTAACCAGATTAATCTTACTATTAGTTTCCAGTTGTTTGATAGGGCAACAAACGCTAACTGTATCATTAACTCAGGATGTTCCTGTTGGTGAAAATGGCGTCGTGCAATTAGTGATTTTTCACTTAGTGGTTATAACGGCTCCACCACATATAAAGTTTCACTCTCTTCTACAGGGAATGCAAATGGAACTTTTAGCGTTCTTACAACTACAGGTTTGACCAGGGATTTTGGCTATAATTCTTGGACAAATATAACTGGAGTAAACTTTATTGGTACTCCATCAAATATTGAAAGTGCGCATTGAACTCAATAAGATTGAATACTACACCTAACTGAGGGTGCTCAGATGATCCTTTCAGTCGTGATAACTCAATCAGACCACAAGCAGTTATTATAATCCAACAAATGGACATATTTACAAGTATGAAGAAGGTCAAATTCGATTTTCCTCAGCAAGGAATGCTGCTTTAAATTCATTTTATGACGGGGTACAAGGTTATTTGGTAACTATTACATCTGCAAATGAACAAGAGTTTGTAAACTCAAAAATAAGCGCTTCCAATATATGGACTGGTCTGTCAGATCAGGGTTCGGAAGGCGTTTATAAGTGGTTAGACGGACCAGAGGCAGGCACAATAATTAAGACGCCGAGTGGAAATGTAGCCGGTCAATATAATAACTGGTGCTCAAATGAACCAAATGATCACAGTTCATAGGAGAAGACTATATGGTTACTCGTTGGCAAGGAGGTAACTGTTGGAATGATTTTGGACCACCAGCATTTCCAAATTCTTCAAGTATTGGAGGCTATTTGAGTTGAATATGGTGATTGGACTGACCCAACTCAATCAACTTTTTCATCGACGGTTAATACTCAAATAACTTTTACACAGGTAAAAACTGATCCTATTATCGGGTTTGAAAATATAACTAAGCTTTATGGTGATAGTGATTTTATTCTTTCTGCTACATCGTCAAGTACCGGGACTTTTACCCATACAATATCAAATACTAGTATAGCTCAAGTTAATGGTTCAACAGTCACTATTGGGAATGTTGGTGCTACTACGGTTACAGTAAATCAAGCTGCTGACAGCAAACACAATGCAGGTGTGGCCACTATGACGCTCACCGTCATTAAAGCCAATCCAGTAATTATATTTAATGACATTACTAAAAATTATGAAGACCCGGATTTTAATCTTTCCGCAACATCGAGCAGTACTGGGGCTTTCACTTATACTGTTTCTAATACTGAAATAGGAACTTTAAGTGATACAACCGTTAGTATTATTGGAGCTGGAGCTTCAATTGTTACCGTAAATCAAGCCGCTGACAGTAATTATAATTCTGCACTTGCAACAATGACACTTACAGTAAATAAATCTAACCAAGTTATATCATTTTTGGATGTAACCAAGACCTATGGGACCGGTGACTTTAATCTCTATGCAACCTCAAGCAGCACCGGGGTATACAGTTTTAGCATAACAAACAACGGTGTAGCTTCAGTAAGTGCTAGTACTGTTAGTTTAGTTGCTGTTGGATCTACAATTGTTACTGCTAATCAAGCTGCTGATAGTAATCATAATTCCGGAACAGCCACTATGACTCTTACTATAACTAAAGCGAATCCTATTATAAGCTTCAATGATTTAAATAAAGAAATTACTGACCCAGATTTTAATCTTTCACCAATTTCAAAGAGTACAGGAGGATTCACCTTCAGCATAACAGACAATAACATTGCAACAATAAATGGAAGTACCGTATCTATTCTTTCTGCTGGAGCTTCGTTCGTTACTGTAAATCAAGCTGCTGATAGTAATTATAATTCTGGAACGGCTACAATTACGCTTAGTGTTAGAATGAATCCGACGATAATCTTTAACGACATAACCAAGACCTACGGGGATCCAGATTTTGTTGTAAATGCAACATCAAATAGTTCTGGAGCACTAATTTATACGGTCTCAAATTCAGATGTAACTCCTGTAGCATCGACAATATTTAGCATAAATGAAGCAGGAACTTCCATTGTGACTGTAAATCAGGCCGCTGCTGGTAATTTTAATTCTGGGATAGCCACAATGACACTTTTGGTTAACAAGGTTGACCCGATAATAGCTTTTAATGATTTAGAAAAGACTTATGGAGACTTTGATTTTAATTTGTCTGCGACTTCAACCAACTGGAGATTTCACCTTTTCTAGACTGTCTGTTCCATAGCAACTGTAAGTGGGAATTCGGTTACGATTACTGGAGTCGGTTCTACGGTTGTAACGGTGAATCAGAATGATGACAAAAATTACAATGCTGCCTCAAAAAAAATATTATTAACGGTTAAGAAAAGAGATCCAGTTATTAATTTTGAGAATATAATCAAAGAAGTTAGTGATCCTGATTTCAATCTTTCCGCGACATCAAACAGCAATGGAAAGCTAACTTATAACATCATAAATGTTGAAATAGCAACTTTGTCAGGGACTTTAGTAAATTTAATTAATTCTGGGGAAACTGTAATTACAGTTTATCAAAATGAAAATTTGACAGATAACTCAGGAACTTTGTCAATTATCCTTAAAGTTATTGAGAGACTTGATACACCAGATAATGACGGAGTGTCTAACTTATATGATTTGGATGATGATAATGATGGGATATTGGATTCAGTCGAAATGGGTGGTGATTTAGATAATGATGGAATAATAAATTCTTTGGATTTTGATAGTGATGGCGATGGTTGTTTAGATGTTGTTGAAGCAGGATATGCAGACGATGACCAAGATGGTAGGGTAGGCAACTCTCCTATTAAAGTAAACAGTGTTGGATTGGTTCAAAATGTAATTGCTTATCAAGAACCTTTAGATTTAGATGAAAATAATAATTATGATTTTTTAGATTTTGAATCAGAAATTAATTACGAAGAATTTTCTCTACCTAATGAAATTAGTTTTGGGCTAAATCAAGCTATTATTTTAAAAATTGCAACGGATAATTCTTCAGGATTAAATTATCAATGGCAAGTAAGTACTGATCAGGAAAGTGCCTTTGAATATATTATTAACGAAGGTAATTCACTTACTGTTAATCCAAAATATTTTGATGATGGAAACTTTTACAGAGTTATTATAAATAGGCCTTCCTATGTTTGTGATATTCCATTTATATCAAATAGTACTAAAATAGTATATGACAATATATTTATTCCGAGTGGTATTTCTCCAAATGGAGACGGTGTTAATGACTTTTGGGAAATTATCGGTTTAGGAAATTTCCCGAATTCTAATGTGACGATTTTTAATAGGTTAGGGGTTAAGGTTTTTGAAAGTAATGACTACAAAAATGAATGGAATGGTTTTTATAGGGGAAGTTCACTTCCAGATGGAACCTACTTTTATCAAATTAGTTTGAGTGAAAACGAAATTAAAAAAGGATTTATTTATGTCAAAAGAAATTAGAATCTCTTTTAAAAATTTTCCTATTTATTTGAAAGATGATTCTTGTCATGACCTCCTCCATGGTTCACAGTCAGCAAGAGGCTTCTTTTTCGTTGTACATGTTTAATCACCAGCTAATAAATCCTGCCTATGTTGGTGCGCAAGACTATACTCAAATAACAATGACAAATCGCTCTCAATGGCAACAATTTGAGGGTGCACCCATAACGCAATCTTTTAATATAGGTCACAGATTTCGATCTAAAATTGCATTGGGAGCTTCAGTAGTTCACGATAAGATAGGACCACTCAAAAACACAAGTGCCTCTCTAGATTTTGCCTACCATCTTAATCTTAATAACAAGAATTTAAAATTATCTCTTGGACTGAAATTTACTAGAAGGTATAATTCTCTTGATTATAGTATTATAAATCCTTTGGAGGACTTTGATATCACTTTCTCAACACAGCCCGAAAATGATTCTAAAATTAACTTTGGTACAGGGTTTTACCTCCACAACGAAAAATTTTATTTAGGTGTAGGAATACCCAATATATTAGAAGATGATTTAGTTGGACTAAAAAGAAACTATTACTTAATAACAGGAGGATTAATTAAATTAAATAATTCTTTTCAGTTAAAGCCTAGTTTGCTTTTTCAAGCAACACACGGAAACGATTTAATTTACGACAATAGTATTTTGGTTATATTTAAAAATGGGTTCTGGCTGGGGCCGCAATACAGAGCTAAAGTAAACAGTTTTCTTCCCAACTCTAAGAACTCTGGATATTATGGAGTTATTGCTGGAATCCATTTAAATAAAAATATGAGTTTGGGGTATGCTTATCAAGGTAGCTTGGCAAACCAAGCTATTGGAATCACTAACACTTCTCATGAAGTTTTATTGCGTATTCACTTGGTTCCAAATGCGAAAGGGTTTATACGTTCACCAAGATTGTTTTAAACATGAAAAATAAAAATATTTTCTTCTTTTTGTTAATCAGTTATTTTGTATTTGCTCAAAATGATAAACAGGAGCTAGATTCGTTATCAATTATAAAAACAAGTATTTGGGGTGATTATTCCTTTGTGAATGGAAATGACGCAAAAGCAATTGCTTATTATTCTAAAGTAATTGAACATTTAACTCTAGAACAAAGAAGGGCATTTTCTAAAGTCCTTAATACCAGAAATAAAATTGCATTGGCAGCAAAGGTAATGAAACCAATTGTTGAATCTAATCAAGCCATTGTTAAAGACTATTATTTTTATGCCCAATTAATCCCTGACAATCAAAAATTAGCTAAAGAATATATTTCAAAAGCGAACAGGCTTGTTCTTGAAATAGAAAACAACGCTGACGATTTAACAAACGGGGCAGAAGCATCACCATATACTTTAAAAAATTTAAATATAAATACTGAGAAATCTGATTTTGGAGCGACTTATTTATCTCAAGATAATGGCGTGTTTTTTTATTTAGGACCTCAAAAGAAACTCCCTAAAAAGCGTTTGAGAAAAAAGTTTGAGTCTACAAGTCAGCTTTATGACATTTATAAAGCAGATTTACAACTCGATTCATTCTTAGTTGAAAATTCAAGAGAATTAAACCTTAATTTAAATTCAGTTTTTCAAGATGGTCCGTTGGCAATCAATCTTAAAACGAATACACTTTATTTATCAAGAAGTAGCCTGAAAATTCAGTATTCCAAAAAAAAGATGCAATTGGATCTATATAACGTAAAAATTAATGAAATAGAAAGTCAGTTCCCAGATATTCTTCAATCAATCTAGAAGGGTTTTCAACACTTCACCCCTCAGTAGCAAAGGATGGTGAACGCTTGTATTTCGCTAGTGATCGTCCTGGTGGGTTTGGTGGAATGGATCTTTATTATGTTGCTATTGAAAATGATGTTCTTTTGGGAGATCCAGTTAATTTGGGACCTGATATAAATACAAGTGCAAATGAGGTTTTCCCTTTTAGCTATTCAAATCAAATTTTATTTTATTCTTCAGACAAACAAAAAGATAAAAAACTAACTATTTATCTCGCTTCAAACCTAATAGCCAACAGATGGGAGACACAGAAACTTAACCCACCTTTTAATTCGAAAGGGGATGATTTTTCTTTTTCAATAGAAAATAAAGCTAAGATCGGATTTATAAGCTCCAACCGATTCGCGGGAAGGGGAGAAGATGATATTTATGGGTTTCAATTCACACCTAATGTTGAAGGAAAAAGTGACGTTTATAGATTTCCTCAAGGCGATACCTTAATAGTTGCTTTTAATAATGTTTTAAAAAACGATTTTGATTTTATGAAATCAAAAGATCCATTAATAGAAATTGTCCCTCTTCAAGTAAAATTAATTGATAGTGTTAGTCACGGTGATTTAATTCTAAATTCAAATGGATCATTTCTTTATACCCAAGAATCTAAAAAACAAAAAGAAGATTCATTTTCATATATGATTGATACTCCTTTTGGAAGCTCTAAAAATATAAAAGTTGAATTGATTCCTGAACAAATTTCAATTTCTGAATACTCAGAAGAGGTTTTTAGGCCTATTTATTATACTTTTAATCGATTTGATTTAGAAATAAAATATAAAGACCGACTTGATGCAATTGTTGATTATTTAAATGAAAACACCGAAGCTGAAGTAGCAGTTTCCTCTTATGCTGATTGCAGAGGACCTAGAGATTATAACCTTAAACTGACGGAGAAAAGGTCAAAAACTATTGTGAAATACATTGGGTCAAGGATACATAACCCTAAACGAATTACTGGAAAAGGTTATGGAGAGGTTACAGTACAAGTAAATGATATTTATGATTATTCAATTATTATGAATTCTTTTATAAATGAGACAAGTGCAATAAAATTTTTAAAGAAATTTAACTCACTTGGAAATAAAGCAAAAATCACAGAAGTATCCTCTAGTTTTAGAATTATATTTAGAAAATACGATTCCTATCAAGAAGCTGAAAAGGGTATCGATATACTAAAAAAACTAGGCTATGATGGATGGATAAGTAAAAGGGAGTGTTACTTATTGTCAGAAGAAAGATCACCAATCAAAGAGAAAAACAACGTTTAAAATTTCAAATTGAATAAACCTTAACTGAAAAACTAGATGAAAAAACTACTGCTTGTTTGTATGTTTTGTTTGCCCATTTTCCTAATGGGTCAAAAGGCTTGTAACGTATATGGAAAAGTCAGGTTTGTTGAATATGGTGAAGATTACAAAGTCAAATTTGTAAAGTATAATGAAGACTTAAGTATTAAGTATGTGAGTTATGGCGAAAATAAAGTTGGAAATTGGAAAGTGGTTGAATATGGGGAAGATTATAAATTAAAGACCGTTAAGTATGGTCAAGATTTTACTGCTAAAGAAGTTGAATATGGACAAGGTTGTAAATAAATAATAATTGTTGATTTTCCTTGGTTTAATAAGAAAACGACAATAGATAATGATCACTTTTACTTACCGATACAGAAATTAGCAAACACATTCCCCAAAAGATCTTCGGTAGTAATCTCTCCAGTTATTTCTCCCAAATGCATCAAAGCCTCGTTGATATCGACAGACAAAAGATCGCCAGATATCTTCTGATCTAGTCCGTTTTTTATGTTTAAAATTGCTTTTAGTACGTTTTGAAGTGCGTCATAGTGACGAATGTTTGTAATGATCACATCCTGATTGGATGCCATTTGACTTACTTGGTTAAACAAAAATTTCTTTAGCGATTCAATAGAAATTTTGTCGAAGGTTGAAATTTTAATGGGTTGCAATATTTTTTTGGAATTTAATTCCTTAGTCAAGGCGCTGTCAAATTCATTAGCTGCATTTTTATTTAAGTCAACTTTACTTTCCACAGGAATTAAAATCAAATCATCCCGTCTGAACTCATTAATATCTTTTATGATTTCATTTAAGTTCGCATCATTTCGATCATAGAGGTAGAGCAGTACTTTCGCTTTGAGTGCTTTTTCTTTCGTCTTGGCGACGCCTACAGCTTCAATCTCGTCAGTGGTCTCTCTAAGGCCAGCGGTATCTATAAACCTGAATTGAATACCCTTAATTGTCAAAGTGTCTTCTATGGTGTCCCTAGTAGTTCCTGCGATAGAAGATACAATTGCTCTGTTATCATTCAATAAGGCATTTAATAAGGAGGACTTACCAGCATTTGGTTTTCCGATGATCGCAACAGGCACCCCTTTTTTGATAACACTTCCATAGGCAAAGGAGTCCGCTAAGGATTTAATCTTCATTTGAATTTCATCGAGTAGCGCAAAGAGTTCCTTTCGATCGGCAAATTCAACATCTTCCTCAGAGAAATCTAGCTCTAGGGTAATCAGGGAAGCGAAATCAAGTAGTTTTTGGCGCAGCAGTATCAGCTCCTGAGTCTACCCACCTCTCAGTTGATTTAACGCAACTTCATGAGCTGCTTTAGATTCCGATGCAATCAAGTCAGCAACTGCTTCCGCTTGGCTAAGATCCATTTTTTTATTCAAAAAAGCACGCAACGTAAACTCTCCTGGTTGTGCTGGTTTTGCACCCTTTCGAATAAACAATTGAAGTATTTCTTGCTGAATATAAATTGATCCATGACAGGAAATTTCAACTACATTTTCACCAGTGTAGGAATTAGGTGCTTTAAAAACACTCACCAAAACTTCGTCAATTTCAGTTCCATCATTATGAATTCTTCCCAAATGAATGGCATGTGATTTTTGGTCAGACAATTTCTTCCCGCTTTTGCTCTTGAAAGAGCTCGTTACCAAATCAATAGCATTTTCTCCTGAAAGGCGCAGCAAACTGATGGCTGCTGTTCCTGATGCACTTGAATTTGCAATGATGGTTCCTTCATTCATCATAAAACAAAATTAGATTTTTTATGGGTATGAATTATTTAAAAGAGGAATCTAAATTTATCTTTAAATTAAAAAAGTATAATTTATAAATTAATTGAAAATGGACATGTACAGTTTTATTTTGTTCCCTTTTTTAAATTTGAATAGTTACTGTAACCCTTTTCTTGTGTTGTCGGTGCTCATAGTTTTTCCAAAGGTTTTGTATTGCCAGGTTGTCTTCTAACTCTGGGTTGGTCTCAATAACATTGTATTTCTTTTTATTAAAAACCTTTTGCATTTCATTGAAAATAATAGCAATAACGCCTTTGTTTTGGAATCTAGGGTGAACGCCTATTAAATAAAAAGAAGCCTTGTGGTTAAAATACATTGCCTTAAGTAAATGTAAAAAACCAAAAGGAAACATCTTTCCATTTGCCTTCTTTAAAGCTTTTGAAAAGGAGGGCATTGCAATCGTAAATGCAACCAACTTGTTGTCTTCATCGACAATACACTTTATGAAATCTGGGTGTATGTATTTAAAATATTTTTCTTTGTATTGCTGAATTTGTTTTTTTTGAATGGGAACGTAAGTTTTAAGCTCACCATAGGTTTCATCTAAAAGCTCAAACATTTGAGCAAGATATGGGAGGATATCGTTTCTGGATTTAAATTTCTAAAACCCTAAGCTGATAGCGTTCGCGCATGAGTTTAGAAAATCTTTTGACTTTTTCAGGAGCATCTTCAAAAGAGTACATTTTTATTTCATATTCTAACCAAACTGCTAATTCCTTATATCCCAATTGTTTAAAATGCTCAATATAATATGGTGCGTTGTAGAGCGTGATCATGGTATTTCTTTCGTCAAACCCATTCACAAGCATTCCGGCCTTGTCTAAATTAGAGAATCCTACAGGTCCTTCGATATGATTTAGTCCATTTTCTAGTCCTTTTTCTTTAACCTTCCCTAATATAGTTCCACGCTCTTTAATATCATCAATTACATCAAACCAGCCAAAGCGAACATTTTTTCTTTCTAATTGATTGACCTCTGTCCAGTTGATAATCACAGCAATTCGACCTACAATCTCTCCGTTTTTATAAGCCAAATAATAGTCGGCCTCCGCATTTTCGAAAACAGGATTTTTAGAAGTATCTAAAACATCGATTTCCTCTTGTATTATAGGGGGAATCCAATAAGGATTGTTTTTGTAAAGACTAAAAGGAAACTTAACAAATTTTTTCAATTCGCTATCCGAATTAACCCGCTTAATTTCAATTGAATTTGATTCCATAGTACTATTTACGTTTAGCTTTTCGGTTTCTTTTCTTCTCTTGCTTACTGTCTTTTTTCATTTGTTTTTTTAGCCCTTTTTCTTCGTTTTTTTGTTTTTCAAAATTAATTTCCTCTGCGCTGGTGAAATCTTTGTGGAAGTTTAAACGGTAGGAAACTCCTAAGTTAACAAAAGTTGAGCTGGGCTTGGTTTGAGTATTGACCCCCAAAGATCCTTCGATTTGAATGTAATCTGTGAGTAAATAAGCAATTCCTGTCCTAAAGATAAAGTCGTTATAACGTTCGCTAAAAACCCCTTGATTTTCCATATACACCGACCAATACGGATGGAAAGTGTGCGTCAGTGTGATTATGTAACTTTTCTCCACATAATCTGTTAAATAACGACTCAATGAAAAATTAGTAACAAAAACCCAAGTTCCTAAAAAATGGGACTGGGTGGCAATCGTTCCGCCAAGTGAAAGCAATGATTCTTTTTCTGTTTGAGCATTTAAATTTTGAAAGAACAACGGCCTGTTAATCAAATCAAAGACATCTCCATAAGGGTAGGGGTTCTCTGGTTCAATATTAAAGTTTGCTCCAGCAGTTATGGAGACTGCAGGGATTAGATGTTTTAATTTAAAGCCATTGTTTGCTTTCCAGCTGTAATTATTGACTTCCTCTTCTCTTTTAAAAGGATCATAAACCAAATATTTAATTCCAATAAAGTTTTTTAAAAATCCATTTCTTTCGTAAACAAACTCTTTCGAAGAAATCTTGTTGGTCAATCGGTCCATCATGTAACTCCCTTCATAGGTCAGTTCGAGTTGTTCAAACAAAAATCCCCATCGGATAGAAAGAAAACCAATTCTTCCATCAACTGTTGAATTGTTATAGGCTTCATGTTTAAATTTTCTGTATTCAAGACCACCTTCAAACTGAACAATTCCTTTTCCAACAGCAAATGCGCCAATGGAAGCACCCGGACGATTAGAGTTTATTTGATCGGTATATTGTGCTCGAACGATGGCCGATATAAGAA
This sequence comes from uncultured Flavobacteriaceae bacterium, assembly GCA_905182575.1. Taxonomy (GTDB): domain Bacteria; phylum Bacteroidota; class Bacteroidia; order Flavobacteriales; family Flavobacteriaceae; genus UBA8316. The sequence goes on from CAJJCA010000008.1 coordinate 18,006, forward strand.
TGAAACAGACCGTAAAATGTTTGAGCATTATTTTTTTATCGCAAGATAATTGTATTTTTTTTTCTAAAGAGTGATGCCATTAAAAATAGTGCCAACTTTTCTTTACTTTTGAATATTATTAATTTTAAACCCATCGATTTGATTGGATTGCTCAAATTTTTATTGATTTTCTTCGGTTTTACCTACTTGTTTCGTTTAATTAAACCTTTTATTTTTAGATACTTACTCAAAAAAGTATCCAAGAAAATGGGCGACTTTAAAACGGAAGCGCCTGTGAATAAGGAAGAAAAAAAAGACAAAAAAAACGCCCAAGACTTAGGGGAATACATTGACTATGAAGAAATTGATTGAGAGTTTTTTAAAAAACAAGGGGCATTATCATGCAGGTGTGATTTTTTGTTTCGGGATTTTTTCAATCTTATTTTATTACCCCATCCTTTCCGGAAAAGCGCTTGTGCAATCTGACATCAGACAGTATACTGGCATGTCAAGGCAAATTCAAGAGCACCGAAAGAATCAGAAAGAAGAAATTTACTGGATTGACAATGCTTTTGGCGGTATGCCGACCTATCAATTAGGGGCGCGTTATCCAGCAGATTTTCTTACTCCGATTCATAAAATTTTTCAAAACATTCCATTTGGTGAACTTACCTTTATTTATTAACCGCCTATCTATTTCTTCTAATTATCAGAATGCCCTGGCACATTGCTGTTTTTGGTGCCTTGGCCTATGGCTTATCTACCTACTTATTGATTATTCTTCAAGTAGGCCATAACACAAAAGCCCAAGCTTTGGCTTATATGCCTCTCGTTTTGGGAGGAGTTTATATGATTTTTAACGATAAGAAATTCTGGGGGTTTTTGCTAACCGTTCTGGCGCTTGCGATGCAAATCCGCGCCAACCATTATCAAATGACTTACTATATGTTGCTTTTGCTGTTATTGTTTGTCATGGTTTATTTTTTCAAATCAATTAAAGAAAAGCTAATTAGCTTTAACTGTAAAAACAGGGGTTCTCTTTTTTTCTGGATTACTTGCTTTGGGGCTCAATGCCACTTCATTGCTTGCTACTGCTGAATACTCAAAATTTAGTACTCGCGGTAAAAGCGAATTGACTCAGAACCCTGACAATTCTTTAAAAGAAGTGACGAGTGGATTGGATACAGCATACATTACTCAGTTTAGCTATGGTATTTTTGAAAGTTTAAATTTATTTATTCCTAGAATTCAAGGGGGAGGTTCAAGAGAAGATTTAGGACAAGATTCTGAGCTGTATAAGTTTTTGATTCAACAAGGCGTTCCGAGAAATCAAGCGGGACAATTCGTTCAGAATGTTCCGACCTACTGGGGCGATCAACCCATACTAGAAGCTCCAGCCTATATAGGAGTAACGATTGTCTTTCTGGCAATCATTTCTCTCTTTCTGATTAAAGGTGCCCTTAGAAATTGGCTTTTTGCTGGAATTATTATGTCTTTACTTTTGTCTTGGGGTAAAAATCTGCCTTGGCTTACTCAGTTTTTTATTGACTACTTTCCACTTTACAACAAGTTTAGAGCTGTTAGTTCCATTCAGGTGATTCTTGAATTTTGTTTCCCAGTTTTGGCTTGCTTAGGCTTGCATCTAATATTAGAACAAAGAGCGTTAAATCCTAAGAAATCTATTTTAAAAACAGCGACATTCTTTCTCTCCTTTCTCCTGCTTTTACTTTTATCGAAAAGTATTTTTGATTTTAGCGGTGGGATGGATGGCTACCTTTCTGAGGCTTATGGACCGATGATCATGGATCAAATTCTTGAAGCAAGAAGATCAATTTTTAGTTATGACATTATAAGAGCAATCCTTTATACGCTTGCAATTACAGCTATTCTATATTTATTCATTCAAGGAAAATTATCAAAAAAAGTCAGTATTCTGGCTTTGTTCGCATTATTAGCGTCAGATCTGTTGGGAATTTCCAATCGCTATATCGACCGTGATCTGTTTGTTTTACCCCGCCAAAAAAGTCAACCTTTTCTAATTCAAGCTTCAGATCGAGCAATACTAAAAGACAGTACTCGTTATCGTGTCTTTGAGCCTAATCTCCAGCTTTCAGGAGCAAGGACGGCTTATTTCCATAACGCTATTGGTGGTTATCACGGTGCTAAACCCAGACGGTTTGAAGAGCTTTATGAATATTTTAGCGCAAATCAGATTGAAGGCGTTTTGGACATGCTTAATGTGAAATACATTCTTTTTGAAAAGGAAAAGGAGCAAAAGTTTATTCAAAATCCAAATGCGATGGGGAACGCTTGGTTTGTAGACTCTCTCTTTGTTGCAGTCGATGCGGACGGGGTTTTAAATAAAATGAAATCCTTGAACTTTGAAAATGGTGCAATTGTATTGGCAAGTGAGGCCCCCGAAAATATTAAGCTGACTTTTTCCGCAGATAGTTTGTCTCGCATTGACCTCACAAAAGCGCATCCAACTCGATTGGAATATAAATTTAGCTCCTCAGAAGAGCAAATGGTTGTTTTTTCAGAAATGTATTACCCCCATGGATGGAAGTCATTCATTGATGGAGTAGAAGTAGAACATTTCCCCGTCAATTATGTCCTTCGTGGACTCAATGTTCCAAAAGGGAATCACGACATTGTTTTTTCTTTTGAGCCTTCAGTTATTAAGACAGGAACTTCAATACGTTTGCTAGCACTGTTTCTATTTCTTGGAGTCATTCTTGTTGCTCTGTTCAAGAAATATAAACGATGAAAGGTTTTAAAAACAAACTTTTATTTTTTCTCTCCTATTTCCTTTTGTGGATAGGATATTTTGTTTTTTCTCGTACGATTTTCCTGCTTTTTTATTACGATAAAACGCTTGAACTCGGCATAGAAACAACTCTAAAAACCTTTTTATATGGTTTACGATTAGACCTTTCATTTGCTTCTTATTTAAGTGTTATTATGTAACTTTTTAATTCTGTTTTCTTTTTTTATTAAGCCTGTAAAAATTCATAAAACAATAAAATGGTATTCCTATTTATTATTAATTCTCATTAATTTATTATTAATCATTGATGTTGGATTATACCAAACTTGGGGCGTGCGAATTGACAGGACACTGTTGACTTACATTGACACCCCAGAGCTCATGTTGGCTTCAATATCTGCCTTTCAAATGATTATGGGGAGTATTGTTTGGGTGGTGATTTCAATTGTATTTATTAAATTATTTAAAACTGTTATCTCCAAAAGAATGGTAGCAATAAGAAACGGAAGTTGGTTTCAGCTACCAGTTTTGTTTTTTATTACCATTGCTTTAATAATACCGATTAGGGGTGGCCTTCAATTAATCCCTGTAAATCAAAGCAATGTTTATTTTTCTAATAAAATGTTTGCGAATCATGCCGCTATAAATTTCGTTTGGAACTTTTTTAATACGCTATCCTTTAAAATAGAAGATGAGAATCCTTACAAAATGTTTGATGATCTCACGGCACAAAAAATTATTGATAAAAATAGAGCTCCTCTTTTAATTGCAACAAACGATTCCATTTTAAATACTCAAAAACCAAATGTTATTTTATTAATTTGGGAAGGTCTTACGGCCAAGGTTGTAGGCCCTTTGGGCGGAGAAAAAGAGGTTACTGAAAATCTAAATAAACTTGTTAAAGAAGGTATCTTTTTTACCAATTTTTATGCGAATGGAGACAGAACAGACAAAGGAATCCCTTCTATTTTGAGTGGTTATTATCCCCAACCCATTAGGAAAATCATGAGGATGCCTAACAAATCTAGGAGTTTACCAATGCTGCCTCAAAAAATGATTGATTTAGGTTACAAAACATCATTTTATTATGGCGGTGATACCAATTTCGGGAACATGAATACCTACCTTAGAAATGCTGGAATTTCTAATATTATAGAGGGTAGCGAATTTGATAAAAAGGATTGGAATTCAAAGTGGGGCGTCCACGACCATATTTTTATGGAGCGTTTTACAAAGGATTTATCTCAGCCACAAATTGAACCCTTTTTTAAAATTGTACTGACGCTTTCTAGCCATGAGCCCTATGAGTTTCCAGACACTTTTAAATTTGGAAGAGATACTGAAGTAAATAAATTCAGAAGCTCCCATGCATATACAGATAAGGTAATAGGTGAGTTTATCAAAAAGGCTAAGACACAATCTTGGTGGGAAAACACTCTGATCATCATTGTTGCCGATCATGGGCATGGATTGCCAGAAAGAAAAGGATATTTTAATGCCCCCAGTCGTTTTAAAATACCCATGCTTTGGTTGGGTGGAGCCTTGGCAAAAAGGGATACAATCGTTTCTACCATCTCAGCACAAACTGATCTTTCATATACGCTTCTACAAACTCTGAATCAAGATCCTTCTGATTTTAAATGGGGTAAAAATATTTTTAATAACTCTGAAAGTCAATACGCTCATTACATTTTTAATAAAGGCTTCGGAATCATTGATAAAAATGGAATTTATGTTTATGATTTTATAAGCAATAAAGCTTTTGAAGAAAAGGGAACCTCCACAAAAAAACTAGATTCTTTGGGAAAGGCCATTTTACAAAATTCTTATCAAGATTTTTTAGATCGAAAGTAATAAGCAGCAAATAGGGAAACTTAAAATTGAAAATAATATGCTCTACGGTGATTCTTGTCGGCTAAACTTTTAATTTAGCAAAAAACAGGGATGGCGAATAAAAAGTCAAGTATGGGGATCATTGCAAAACAATCATTTTATAACAGCATTAGTATTGCTTTTGCTTTTTTGATTGGCGCCTTAAATACGGTTTATTTATACCCAACCTACATGGGGAGTGAGTTTCAAGGACTCATCGTTGCTTTATTGGCCTTTTCTAATCTCGTACAGCCCTTTATCTCATTTGGAGTCCAACATGCACTGATTAAATTTTACAGTGCCTGTGAGACCAAACAAGACCGTGATGCATTGCTCAACTTTTCAATGCTTTTACCCATATTTCTTTTTATTCTTCTGCTACCTTTTCTGTTTGTTTTTAAAGAAGACATTATTGACATTATTTCTTTAAAGAACTCTTACATTGGTCGGTATGCCTTTCTAATTATTGCCGTAGCTTTTTCTACTGCTTATTTTGAGGTTTTTTACAACTGGCTTCGAGTCCAACTAAAATCTGTTTTTGGGAATTTCTTAAAAGAATTTTATCCTCGGGCTTTGATTTTTGTATTGCTTTTAGCTTATGCACTTGATTTTATCGACCTAGACGGATTCGTATGGGCATTAATTGGTGGGTATTACTTAAGACTTTTGATTGTTATGGTTTATAGTTTTCGAGTTTATACTCCTAAATTTGAATTACGTTAAACTTCCAGAGGCATGGCTTTCTATGTTGAAGTATAGTAGTTTAATTTTTCTTTCTGGGGCTGCAGCAAGTTTTATTTTAGACATTGACAAATCAATGATTTACACTCTTACTTCAAATCGTTGCCTATTATAGTGTAGCGGTTTTCATCGCCTCCGTTATAGAATTCCCAGGGAGGGCCATGTTTCAAATCATTAGTCCAATGGTTGCAAAAGCCTTGAATGAAAATGACAAGGAACGCTTAACTTCCTTATTAAAAAAGAGCGCAAATAACTTGTTATTAGGCGCCGGATTATTGTTTCTGTTGATTAATCTAAATTTAGTAGACTTCTATCAATGGGTTAATCTAGAAGGGTATGACAAAGCACTTGATGTTGTTTTTATTGTTTCTTTAGGTAAGCTTTTCACAATGTCAATGGGTTGTCTCAACAACATCATTACCAATTCTAAGTACTATACTTATGTGTTTTGGTTTTCTATAGTTTCTGCAGTATTGGCAGTTGTTTTGAACCTCTATCTTATAAATGAGTTGGGTATAATTGGTGCGGCCTACGCTACTTTAATTGTAATCGCATTAATTAATGTTGCTAAAATTTTATTGATTCAATTTACTTTTAAAATCAATCCTTTTAGCAACAAGACTTTTATTGCCTTAGGAATAATTCTTCTTCTTTATATCTTAATTCCTCTTTTGCCATTAGACTTTTCACCATTTTTAAAATTGGTAATTCGTTCTCTAGTGATTGTAATTGCATTTTTAATCTTGTTGACATTTATTAAACTCACGGGGGATCTTCAAAATGTAATAAACAAATTTAATTTTCTTAAAAAGAAATAAACGTTTTAGACTTTAAGTTTTTTAGAGAGGTATTGCCCTGTAAATGATGCTTTTACTTTAATGATTTCCTCAGGAGTGCCCTCTGCAACCACATTACCACCATCTTTTCCACCGCTTGGTCCGAGATCAATAATGTGGTCGGCACATTTGATGAGATCTAAATTGTGCTCAACAACAATTACTGTATGCCCTTGACGAATTAGCGCATTAAAAGAATTCATTAATTTACTGATGTCATGGAAGTGGAGACCTGTTGTAGGTTCATCAAAAATGAAAGCAATTTTTTCAGAAGACGATCCTCGTCCAATAAACGAAGCCAACTTAATTCTTTGCGCTTCTCCACCAGATAGAGTAGTAGAGGGTTGTCCCAAGGAAACATATCCCAGACCAACTTCCTGAAGTGGTTTTAGTTTTTGCACCAATTTATTTTGAGCGAATTCCTCAAAAAATAATATCGCATCATCGACGGTCATGTTTAAAAGTTGATCAATAGAGATATCATTAAACTTAACTTCTAAGATTTCTTTTTTAAATCTTTTCCCTTTGCATTGTTCGCATTGCAATACGACATCCGCCATAAATTGCATCTCAATCGTAGTGTTTCCGTCTCCCTTGCATGTATCACACCTTCCCCCATCAACATTAAAAGAAAAGTGTTTTGGTAAATAGCCACGATTCTTAGAAAGATTTTGTTTGGAGAACAAACTTCTAATTTCGTCATAAGCTTTGAGGTAGGTAACAGGGTTTGATCTTGAAGACCTACCAATTGGATTTTGATCAACAAATTCAACACTGTGGATGCGATCTATACTTCCGCCAATGGCATTAAACTGACCCGGTTTGTCATTGTACCCCCCCTTTTCTCTTAATATTCCAAGAAATGCATTAACTAAAGTAGATTTTCCACTTCCCGAAACTCCGGTCACCACGGTTAGGCATCCCAATGGAAAATGCACATCAATATTTTTAAGATTATTTTCTCTTACTCCAGTTAAAGTGATTTTACTCTTGGATTTTCTTCTTTCAGAAGGAACGGGAATTGACATCTCGTTTCTCAGGTATTTTGCGGTCAGGCTATCCGATTTTAATATGTCTTTTAATTTGCCCTCAGCGACGACTTCTCCACCATGAGAGCCTGCTTCTGGACCCATGTCGATGATGTTGTCACAAGCATACATTATTTCCTCATCATGTTCAACGATAATAACAGTATTGCCTAGGTCTCTCAATTTTTTTAATACCAAAATCAACCTGTCATTATCCTTAGAGTGAAGTCCTATGGAAGGTTCATCAAGAATGTACATAGATCCAACCAAGGAACTGCCTAAGGAAGTAGCTAAATTGATTCGCTGTGACTCCCCGCCAGATAGGGTATTTGCTTTTCGGTTTAAGTTTAAATATCCCAAACCAACATCTTGTATGAATTTAATTCTAGAAGTTATTTCTTTTAAAAGTCTTTCAGAAATTTCTGTATCGTAATTGTTTAATTGAATTGAATTGAAAAACACTTCCAATTCATCCATAGACAAATCAAGTAATTCTGGGAGTCCTTTTCCGTCAATTTTAACATAGCCTGTTTCTAATTTTAGTCGAGAGCCATTGCATTGCGTGCATTTAGTTTGCCCTCGATATCTGGAAAGCAGGACACGGTTTTGGATTTTATAGTTTTTGGCTTCAATTTTAGCAAAAAACTTGTTGATCCCTGTAAAGTAGGAGTTACCGTCCCAAAGGGTTTTGATGTCTTCTTTTGAAAGTTCAAAATAGGGTTTGTGAATTGGGAAATCAAATTTATAAGCATTATTAATCAACGAATTATGAAACTTCCTCAGTCCAGCTCCCCTCCAAGGAGCAATGGCATCATCAAAAATTGAACGGCTGGTGTCTGGCACTACAAGCTCCTCATCAATTCCTACAATATCTCCAAAACCTTCACATTTTTCACAAGCCCCAAAAGGATTATTAAAACTAAAAAAATGAACATTGGGTTGTGTGAAAGTGATTCCATCCAATTCAAAACGATTAGAAAAATTAATCGTTTTTTTGTTGCTCATGAAATAAAGCGAGCAAGTTCCATTGCCTTCGTAAAAAGCAATTTCTATGGCGTCGGAAAGTCTTTGGTAAAAATCATCTTCGTGCCTAACGATCAATCGATCGACAATCAATTCAAAAGGTATGTTGGGAGCTTTTTCCAGTTCCTCAATACGAATCACTTCATTTTTATGAAAAATTCTAGCGAAACCCTGTTGCTTGAGAATGTTTAAACGGTCTTGAAAACTTCTCTTTTCGTCTTGAGCGATCGTTGCCATTAACAGGATTTTTTCTCCTTCAGCTATTTTCTTTACTGCATCTATGACATCTTTAACTGTGTCACTTTTAACTTGTTTATTCGAAATGGGGGAGAAGGTGCGCCCCACTCGAGCGAATAATAGCTTTAGGTAGTCATAAATTTCTGTTTTTGTTCCAACCGTAGAGCGGGGGTTGGAGGAAGACACTTTTTGTTCAACAGCAATTGCAGGAGCAATTCCTTTAATTTCATCAACTTTAGGCTTGTTTAATCTGCCCATAAATTGACGTGCATAGGATGACAAACTTTCTACATAACGCCTTTGCCCTTCTGCATAGAGCGTATCAAAAACCAATGATGACTTTCCAGAGCCTGACAAGCCTGTCACCACTGTCATCTTATTCCTAGGAATAAGCACGTTAACGTTTTTGAGATTGTGAAGATGCGCCCCCTTGATTATTATGTAATCTTTAGTATCAGCTTCAAGAAGGTTTTTCATAGAAAGTAGTCAAGTTGCAAAATTACAACTAATCTTAATTTTTATGTAGACTAGGGTTTAAAATTTAGATGAATTTTATGAAAATCTAAGATTTAAAAAATATATTATATATTTGTTTGTATAAAATAAGCGTATAAAGCAAAATTACTTTTAAAATTAGCGTTAGTGTTTAACACAGTTCTACTGTAAAAGTAATTTATATGCATACTACAAAGTCCCCTAAAATTTCAGATGCTCAGTTAATAAGTGATTATATTGCTGGCAATGAACCCTCCCTAGAAATCCTTATTTACAGACATAAATCAAGGATTTATAATTTTATTTTCTCAAAAGTATTTGATCGTGATGTTGCGGAAGATGTTTTTCAAGAAACATTTATTAAAGTCATTAAAACCCTAAAAAGAGGAGTTTATAATGAAGAAGGTAAATTCGTTTCTTGGGTAATGCGAATTGCTCATAACTTGGTCATAGATCATTTTAGAAAATCAAATCGTATTCCTAAGTTTGAGTCTAGTGATGATTATGATGTTTTCCAATTTATCTCAGACGGAACACCAAATGCTGAGAAAGCGTTGATCAATGAACAAGTGGTAAGTGATCTTCAAAATTTAGTTGCTGAGCTTCCCGAGGATCAGAAAGAAGTGCTGACAATGCGTTTGTATCGGGACATGAGCTTTAAAGAAATCGCTGAATCTACTGGGGTTAGCATCAATACTGCTTTGGGTAGAATGCGCTATGCTGTGATCAATCTCCGAAAAATGATCGAAGAAAATCAGATCGCTTTAGCTTATTGAGATACTAAATTTTGTTTTTTTGCGTTATACATTTAAACCAATGTATGCAGCAAAATTACTTTTTAAATTTATCGAAACAGTCAAACGAGCCAAGCCTTCAGGTTATTGAGCGTATTTTAGCCTTTTCAAGATCTTATAATTCAAATAAGGTAATTCAAATCGGGTGTTATAGTAATTCTTAGTTATTTACCCTTAAAGAGCTTATTAATCACAGACTTTCTTCCTATTATTTGGGTGATGTGGTCATTTTCAATATTCCACCCTCTTGCTGGACAATATTCCCTTCCGTACCATATGATTTGTAAATGCAAATCATTCCATCTTTCCTCAGGAAACAATCGCTTGGCATCTCGCTCAGTTTGTACTACATTTTTACCATTTGTGAATCCCCAACGGTACATCAATCGATGTATGTGGGTATCAACTGGAAATGCTGGCACCCCAAATGCCTGAGACATCACAACACTTGCAGTTTTGTGCCCAACAGCGGGAAGCTCTTCGAGTGATTCAAAACTTTGAGGAACTTTTCCTCCATGTTTATTAATTAAAATATGAGAAAGCCCGTGAATCCCTTTTGACTTCATTGGGGAGAGCCCAACAGGTTTTATGATTTCTCTTATTTCTTCCACACTCAGTTTAATCATTTCGTAGGGAGTATTTGCCTGTTTAAAAAGTAATGGTGTAATTTTATTTACCCGAACATCAGTGCTCTGAGCCGATAGTAAAACAGCTATTAAAAGCGTGTAAGGATCTGTGTGGTCTAAGGGAATTGGGATCTCTGGATACAATTGATCCAATTCATTCATGACAAAGGCAACCTTTTCTTTTCGAGTCATCTAGATTTTTTGTTATTTAGAACTTTAATTAAAGATATATAAAATGAATACATTACAAGTAGGGGATAAGGTCCCAAATTTCACCACTAAAGATCATCTAGGAAATACGGTTAGTCTTCAAGACTATGACGGTAAAAAGTTGGTGGTATTCTTTTATCCAAAGGCAAGCACTCCGGGTTGTACACTTGAAGTTTGTGATCTAAGAGATCACTATCAAGAGCTTAAGGATAAAGGATATTCTTTACTTGGCGTTAGCGCTGACAATGAAAAAAGGCAGAAAAACTTCGCTGATAAATTTGAACTTCCATTTCCATTACTAGCGGATGAAGACAAGACTGTTATTGAAACTTTTGGAGTATGGGGGTCTAAAAAATTCCAAGGAAAAGAATATGAAGGAATTCACAGAATGACATTTATCATTAATGAAAAAGGATTTGTAGAACGACTTATCAGTAAGGTAAAAACCAAAGAGCACGCTGCACAAATACTGGAAGATTAACTTTTTTCTTCAACTTCCTTCTGAGTCCAGCCAAACATATTATTCTGAATAATCATATCGGCGATACCTTCTGGCAATCCATCTTTCCAGGTATCGTCGTTACTTTTGATTTTAGCAAGTATTTCTCTTGAGAAAATTGACAGGTTGTCCTGATCAAAATCAAAAATATCAACCACTTTACCATTGTACTTGAAAAACTTATAAAAGTCTTTCATTCTGGGGTGTAGTTTTAGGTTGTTTGAGTTGACAATCTCACCCGTTTCAAAATTCTTCATTGGATAGAGGTATACTTTTAGGTTGTTATGGAACATTTTACCAAAGGCCTCGAGTATACCCCCACTGATATCTTCATAGTAGTGTTCATCAAAAACTTCAACAAAATTATTTACTCCCATGGTCAACGCCATTTGTTCCTTGGTGTATTCTGATAAATAGTCAACCAGACGGTAGTATTCTTTGAAGTTTGAAATCATTACGGAATGTCCAAGAGAACACAACAGTTTGGCACGATCCATAAAATCTTTTTCATCAATTTCACCTTGCGCACTCAAGTTGGAAAGTGTTATTTCAAAAATAACTTCTGTCTTATTTTCATTGACTTTTGGTTCCTTAACAAAGATGTCATAAGATTTTTCGAACATGTCAATGTTAACCCGAGTAACAGGTCTAAAACTTCCCCTCAAAAGGAGAATGTTTTTCTTATAAAGAATTCGTGCAGGCAAGATATTATTGCCACTAGGGTCAAACATTACGGCATCTGTCATCTTGTTTTTAACCAGTTGTAAACTCATGATCCTATTGTCAATATCCTTGAAAACTGGTCCAGAGAAATTGATTGTATCGATTTCGATTGAGTCTAAATCAATATGATCGTATAAATATTTGAGTAGTTTTTTTGGATTGTTGTGTTTGTAAAAAGCACCATAGACCAAATTGGCTCCCATTATCCCTAAGGCTTCCTGTTGGAGTCTGGCTTCTGTTTGGTGAAATCGAACATGAAGCATAATTTCACTGTAGGGTTCTTCCGGGGCAGTTTGAAATCTAATCCCCATCCATCCATGACCTTTAAACTTTTTCGCAAAATCAATCGTAGTAACGGTGTTTGCATAGGTGAAAAACATCTTATTCGGGTGATTTTTTTTTGGAATACGATCTTCAAGCAGCTTCATCTCATGATCAAGCATTTTTTTTAGCCGCGTTTCCGTCACATAGCGACCGTCTTCTTCTTCTCCATAAATGGTGTCACTAAAGTTTTTATCATAAGCACTAATGGTCTTGGCAATAGTTCCTGAAGCACCACCAACCCTAAAGAAGTGTCTTGCTACTTCTTGACCAGCTCCGATTTCTGCAAAGGTTCCGTAAATGTGGTGGTTAAGATTTATTTTTAAGGCTTTGGCCTCAATTGAAGGACGGTTTTCGAAATTCTGGTCTCCAGGTAACGTAACGGACATAAAATATAATTTGATTCTAAATTTACAAAGTTTGTTTTATATCTCACCAAATTTTTACCTTTGATTCTCCTTATGATAAAAATCACTTTTCTTGGTACTGGCACATCACAAGGTATTCCTATGATTGGAAGCACTCACCCCGTTTGTTTAAGTGCAAACTCAAAGGATAAGAGGCTCAGAAGCTCTGTGTTAATTGAAACAGAAAACTTGTCTTTTACCATCGATTGTGGTCCAGATTTTAGACAGCAAATGCTCAAGGCACAATGCGAAAGACTAGATGGGGTAATCTTTACGCATGAACATGCAGATCACACGGCCGGAATAGACGACATAAGACCTTATTTTTTCAGACAGGGTGATATTCCTGTTTTTGCCAGCGCCAGAGTCATAGAGAGTCTTAAAAAAAGATTTGGGTACATTTTTAATTCGGAAAACAAATACCCGGGAGCACCTTCAGTAAAGGTCAGTGAAATTGACAAAAGAAGTTCCTTTCAATTGGATGTTTTAAAAATAACTCCCGTTGAAGTGATGCACAACCGTTTGTCTGTGTTGGGCTATCGCATTGGTAATTTTGCCTATTTGACTGATGTAAAGACAATTGCCTCAGAAGAAATGGAAAAACTGAATGATTTAGACGTCTTGGTACTTAACTGCTAAGAATAGAATCCCATCCAACGCACTTAAACTTAGAAGAAGCACTAGAAATTATTGATGAACTTAAACCTAAAAAGACCTATTTTACACACATAAGCCACTATCTTGGGTTTCACGATGAGGTTGAGGCAAAATTACCTGACAATGTCTTTTTAGCTTATGATACTTTGCAAGTAACTTCAAATTAAATTTCATGAAAAACAAGACTAATACTATATCTTTACAAATTTACCATTTGATATTAATTTTTCAATTGGTTAATTCTAAAAAAGTTTTCAATGACATGAACTCGAAAATTGTGACCTACAAGATGGAAAATATAATTTTAAAGGATTCTATTTCTCAATTGGGTACTCTTTTGGAAGACGAACGCTATTTTAACTTGATGGGAAACGAAGATGCAATGCGCTACTTTAATAGTTTTGAGATTGATGATATTTCAGGATGGGTTAAAGATGAACTTTATGAAACGAATCTTTTGAGAGAGAAAAATGATTTAATTCCCTACGAAGGAATGAATCGTACTTTTCTAATAAATAAGGTTAAAGTATTAAATCACAAATGGTTAATTGCTGATTTTTCAGACGGGACGCATTGGGGTGAGATTTTCTTAGGATATAAAATACTTCCAAACAACAAAGTGACTTTTGAGTTAAAAGAACATTTGCTTTATCCTATTTCAGATTAGTTTCCTCTAACCATTTTATAATATCTTGAAAGCTTTGGGCCGATACATTATGCCCATCAGGATAGGTGTTGAAAACTACCGATGGGTTTTTCGCTTGGAGCACTTCAATACTATCCTTCGCCCATGAATAGGGTACCGTAACATCCTCTGAACCGTGAGAGCCAAAGGCAAGTATGCCAGCATAACTTGTTATGGGGTTTTTTAATATGTTTTTATTAATGTAACCGCTCATACAGATTGCTCTTCTGACTTTATCTGGATTGTCTAAGAGAATTGCCCAACTTAAAATGGCGCCCTGGCTGAATCCCATTAAAGAGATGTCATTAGAATCAAGGTTGTGTTTTTCAACAAGCTCCTCTAGCTGATCACTAACAGTCTTAATCGAGACTTTGGCTTCTTCATCGTCCGACCACTTGTCCTGGGTCATGTTGTTGTGGATTGTATACCAAGCATAGCCACCCATTGGAGTATCTAGTGGGGCACGAAGAGAAATAATTGTGTGGTTTTGAGGCAAATAATCTGCAAAGGAAAATAGGTCATCATCGTTACTTCCATATCCATGAAGCAGTACAATTGCTGGAACAGGTGAAGCACCATTTTTTGCTTCTCTAATTTGGTATTCTAAAGTCATTTTATGTATTTAATGTAAGTACACCGTTGTTATAACTACCGATGACTTTCCCCGTTAATTGACTTCCAATGAACGCTGAATTCTTGGAAGTTGAGAGTATATTTTTTTCTTCAAACGTATGATTTGTGTCAGGATCGAAGAATGTTAAGTCAGCTTTTTCTCCAGTTTTAATCTTGGAAACTTTAACTCCAAAGCGCTCGCTACCTCTGGTCAAAAAACGAAGTACTTTTTCGAGAGGAAAGATCGTGCAAAGTGCCCCAAAACAGGATTCAAGCCCTGTGGTTCCGGCAAGAGCACGTTCAAACTCTAGCTTTTTAAATTCAATGTTCATTGGTTCATGCATGCTACTCACCATGTCTATGGTTCCGTCTAGCAACCCTTCTCTTAGTGCTCTTTGATCTGATTTCGATCGAATGGGAGGGAAGACCTTAAAATTAGCATCAAAACTTTCTAACTCCTTATCATCAAAAAATAAATTGGGTAATCCAACGCTACAACTCAGGTCTAAACCTTTCATTTTGGCTTGCCTTATTAAATCGACACCGCTTTCAGAGCTCACAAAAGGAATGTGTAATTTTCCACCAGTATATTCCAATATTTGAATGTCTCTTGATATTTGGAGCGATTCTGCCAAGCAAGGAATTCCTTTTAATCCAATCTTAGTGCTTGTAGCTCCTTCATGCATCATTCCTTGGGCAGAAAGTTCATTGTTCATGGGGTGAGAAAGAACTAAACCCTTAAAACTCTGTGCATACTGCAACGTTATTTTCAAAAGGTTCCCACTCGCAATTGATTTTTTATGATCTCCAAAAGCAACAGCTCCAGCCATGTGCATGTCATACAAAGATGCCATTTGATTTCCTTCGGCACCCATTGTCATTGTTCCCATTGGGAAAAGCGAAGTTGTACTTCCAACTGCTGTTTTTAATAGGTGATTTACGCTGGAATGAGAGTCAACCGCTGGGAGTGTGTCAGGATTGAGAACCACTTTGGTAAACCCACTTTTTGCAGCAACATTTAATCCGTTATCAATTGTTTCTCGTTCTTCAAAACCGGGTTCACCAAAGGAAACCCCTGGATCAAACCAGCCCGGAGAAACGTGTAAGTTTTTATTTTTAATGGTTTTGGCATCGTCCTCTTCAATGTCAGGAGCAATGGCAACAATCTTGTTTTCTGAAATTAAAACATCTTGAATAGTGCAATGAAACGGACTCGAAGGGTCAAGTAGGGTGGCGTTTTTAAGAAGTATCTTCATCAATGCAGCACGTGTTTTACAAAAATAGAAAAATAAAGACATCTAGGTCTTACTAATTTCAATTAAAATTTTTCAAAAGCTCCCAACCCAAAAAGTGCAAAATCATATTTCACAGGATCTTTTGGGTCAAACTTCCTTAAAATACTATCAATTTCATTTAAGGTTTTGGCATCATTTTGTTTGCGTTTTAAGAGGCCTAATTTCCTAGCTACATTGCCCGTGTGGACGTCTAATGGCAGTGAAAGTAGGGAAGCGTCTATGTTTTTCCAAAGTCCAAAATCAACTCCTTGTTTATCCGAACGCACCATCCATCTCAAAAACATGTTGATTCTTTTTGCAGCAGAATTTTTTAAAGGGTCTGAAATGTGCTTTTCAGTTCTTTTAAGATGCTCAAGTTCGAAAAAAATTGATTTGAAATGATGAATACTGTTTTGTAAAGAATCATTTGGCAATGAAAATAACTTTTCTAATCCACTGTGGTTAAGATAAATGTTTTGCAATGCAGAGATAAAATAGGATAAATCATCGCTGTTAAACGTTCTATGAACAAATACTTCGAATTTAGACAAATCACTTTTCTGATGATTTAAAACAAAATCAAAAGGCGAATGATCCATTAACTCCATCATAAGCGATCCGCTTTTTAGGATGCTTGTACGATTGCCCCAAGCGATTGTTGCGGTTAAAAATGCAGCAATTTCAACATCTTCTTTTTTGGAAAACCTATGGGGAATCTGAATGGGATCTGTAGGGATAAAATCAGTGTTTTCATACTGAGCAGCTTTAAGATCTAAAAAATCTTTTAATTCATTTATTTTCATGAAATAATTTTACCGTCTTTAAGCGATATTTTACGGTCTACTCGTTCCGCCAGTTCTTCATTATGAGTAACGATCACAAAAGTACAGCCCAATTGATCTCTTAAATTAAAAAACAATTCATGAAGATAAAGAGCATTCTCAGAATCAAGATTACCACTGGGTTCATCGGCAAAAACAACTTTAGGTTTGTTGATTAAAGCACGGGCAACGGCGACACGTTGTTGCTCTCCACCCGACATTTCCTGTGGTTTGTGATGCGTCCTATCAGCCAGACCCAATTGACTTAGCAATGCGGTGGCATCTCTTTCAAGGTCTTCTTCTTTTCGATTTCCAATCCACCCAGGCATACAAACATTCTCTAGTGCAGTAAACTCGGGGAGTAGCTCATGAAATTGAAAAATAAAACCTAGATTTTCATTCCTAAAAAGTGCCATTTCCTTTTCAGAGAGCTTTTGAGTATCCTTATCTACAATTGTTAAACTAGTACCCTCACGAGAAGAAGGGGAGTCTAATGTCCCCAAAATTTGTAACAGTGTGGTTTTACCCGCCCCAGAGGGACCGACAATGGCTACAACTTCACCTTCTTCAATCTCAAGGTCAATTCCTTTTAATACTTCAAGTTCTCCATATTTCTTATGAATTGCTTTACAGGAAATTATTGTGCTCATAGGTTTAAAAATAAGCTGACCGAGTCAGATTTTTAATTTTTTACAAATTATATAAATTATAAAGAATAACACAATCATCGCTTGACATACTTTCAATTGAAATAAAGTATTTTGTTTTATTATTTATTATATTTGTTAAACAAAAAAATAAATTGAATAACATGGTATATTTAGCTGGAGGTTGTTTCTGGTGTACAGAAGCAATTTTTCAACGTGTCATTGGTGTTAAAAACGTCTTGCCGGGCTATATGGGAGGTTCAATTAAGAATCCTGCATATAGTGAGGTTTGTGGCGGGAATACTGGACATACGGAAGCCATCGAAGTCATTTTTGACCCTGCAATAATCTCTTTTAAGGACCTTCTTGAAATTTTCTTTTCTGCTCACGATCCCACGACATTAAACCGACAGGGTAATGATGTTGGGACACAGTATCGATCAGCAATTTTTTATACGAGTGCTATTCAAAAAGAAGAAGCGGAAGAAATGATTCAAGACTTAAATGCAAAGAATGAATTTAGCGCACCGATTGTCACCGAAGTGTCGGAAGAAGTACCGTTTTATCATGCTGAAAAGGAACATTCTAATTATTTCAATCTAAACAAAGAGCAATCTTATTGCCAGTTTGGGATCTGCTCCTAAAATCAAAAAAGTAACTGCTAAATTTAATAAACACATTTCTAAGGATGAATGATAATTTTGACATTGACAATTTACTTGTAACAGATGAAATTAAATTAAGCTTCATCAATATAATTGGCTCACTGGGAGAAAACTCAGGCAGAGAAGGCTTATTAAAAACTCCTGAGCGTGCGGCAAAGGCGATGCAGTTTTTGACAGAAGGCTACGATAAAGATCCTAACGAGATCCTTAAAAGTGCAATGTTTAGTGAGAGTTATAATGAAATGGTAATCGTTAAAGACATTGAATTATATTCTTTGTGTGAACATCATTTATTACCCTTTTTCGGAAAAGCACACATCGCTTATATTCCTAATGGAAAAATTGTTGGGTTGAGTAAAATTCCTCGAATAGTTGACGTGTTTTCACGAAGATTTCAAGTACAAGAACGTTTAACGGAACAGATATTAGACTGTATTAATGATACGTTAAACCTAAGTGTTGCGGTTGTAATTGAAGCTTCTCACATGTGTATGATGATGCGCGGAGTTCAAAAACAAAATTCTACCACAACAACTTCTGGTTTTAGAGGGGCTTTTAAAGATACTAATACTCGAAATGAATTTTTGAAATTAATCAGTTCGAGGCTTTCTTGAAATAATCAATAAAAGCTATTTTGAATATATCTTCTGTTTTCATAGGATTGCTTCAATTTATATGAGACTTGTGCCTGATATAGATTCCACTTTAATTGCTAATTTCAATTGAAGAGGCCAATTAATAGGTTTAAAAAAGTGTTTTTACTTCCGTATTCTCTTAACTCTAAAAAATATTATTTAGATTTTGAATTAATTTGTTAATAGATTCAGCTTGCGATGCTAAGGTTTCTTTGAGACGAGTTTCAATAAATTGAATTTACGCTTCAGCTTCAGGGATATTTATCTCATTTTTTGATATTTAAATCTTCATTTCCACTTAATAACAGATTCTTTGAAACGCTTATTTGATTCACGGTGATAGAAATCGTTTCATGTTTTTTCTGCTTGATTCAGTTCTCTAAATAATTATTTTTTTACAGCTTATAAAAGCAAAGTATTGAATTACCTGATAAGTATAGTATAGTATCTAAACCTGATTTTACACATTTAGATGATAAAATTGACACTATATTCACTATAATATTTAATTCATTATTTGATAATCTAAAAAGATAATTTTAAAGAAGGAGAATTCTGGTTATGTAAGTCATGTTTTAAGGAAAAAAGACTATTTAAACTAATTTTATCTAGATTTAATGGAGAGAGATTATTTTTCCTTAAAAAGAAATTTTAATCCAATTTTACTCAGCATTTTTTTCTCAAATTGCCAGAAAAATTTAAACTGAAAAAAAAGAGCTCCGAAGAGAATTAACAAAACTTGATAGATAGGGAAAACAATAATTATCCTAAGTATATAATAAAATACTTTCCCTAATAAAAAATCTTCAAATGTAGTAATGTTTATGTTTAGAAAATAAAGAACAGGCTCAGCAAATTTAATGCTTGCACTCCCAGTAAGGGCGAAGACAATTAAAATAACGATAATTTGAAAATTGGATTTAATATCCCATTTTTCCTTTAGTCGATTGAGCATTCATTTTATCCTAAAAGTGAAATGATTTGATTTGCCAACTCTTCTCCAATTCTGTCCTGAGCCTCTAGTGTAGCAGCGCCGATATGGGGAGTTAGAGAAATCTTTGGATGCATTAAAAGTTTGACTTCTGGTTTGGGTTCATTTTCGAATGTATCCAAAGCTGCGAAAGCAAGCTTGTTGCTGTCTAATGCGTCTACCAAAGCAACTTCATCAAGAACGCCTCCTCTGGCTGCATTAACGACAACGGCTCCATCCTTCATCATTGCAAATTCCTTTTTACCCAAGACATATTTCTTTTGTGCAGGCACATGAAGACTTAAGAAGTCAGATTTCTTTAATACTTCATTCATTGGAAGGGTACTTATTTCAACGGATACTGACGCTCCATTAAACAAGGTAACAGGTACGCTAACTTTATCAATAAATTTGTCCGCAGCCAAAACTTGCATTCCAACGCCCAAAGCGATCTTTGCAACCTCTTGACCAATTCGACCAAATCCTATGATTCCAATTGTTTTCCCTCTAAGCTCAACTCCTTTTGCATAGGCTTTTTTGAGTCCCTTAAAGTTAGACTCTCCCTCCAAGGGCATGTTGCGATTAGAATCGTGTAAAAACCTTACGCCGCCATAGAGGTGGGCAAATACTAATTCAGCCACAGAAGCTGAAGAAGCAGCGGGAGTATTGATAACACTCAATCCTTTTTCGCGAGCATATTCAACATCAATATTATCCATTCCTACGCCACCACGTCCAATAACTTTTAATCCTGGACATGCATCAATTAATTCTTTTCTTGCAGTGGTTGCACTTCTTACGAGCAATACTGTAATACTATTTTCATTGATATAATTGGCTACTTGTTCTTGAGCAACATTGGTTGTGGTTACTTCAAAACCAGCAACATTTAAAATATCAATCCCTGCTTGAGAAACTCCGTCGTTGGCTAGTATTTTCATTGTATATTTTTAAATATTTTTTTCAAATTCTTTCATGCATGATATAAGTACTTCGATACTTTCCGTAGGAAGTGCGTTATATATTGAAGCGCGATAACCTCCAACAGATCTGTGTCCTTTCAGCCCATTGATTCCTGCTTCCCTCCATAGCTTATCAAAAACAACTGCATGACTGTCATCAACTAAATTAAAAGTAGCATTCATCTCAGATCGGTCTTCAACAGCTGCGAAACCTTTAAATAAAGGATTTCTATCAATTTCATTATAAATCAATGCTGCTTTTTTAGCATTGTTTGCTCCAACACCTTTTAAACCACCATTTGCTTCAATCCATCTTAGATTAAGTAGCGCAGTGTAAATAGGAAAAACAGGAGGCGTATTAAACATGCTGTCTGCTTTAGCGTGAACTGCGTAGTCCATCATTGAAGGAATGGTTCGGGTTACTTTACCTAAGATGCTTTCCTTAACAACAACTAATGTTATTCCAGAAGGGCCCATGTTTTTTTGAGCACCCGCGTAAAATAAATCGAATTTTGAATAGTCAAATTCACGTGAAAAAATATCTGAACTCATGTCCGCTACCAAAGACGCATCGGTTGTAGGGATTTCTTTAAATTGAGTTCCGAAAATAGTATTGTTGGTCGTCAGGTGAACATAATCAAGCCCTGTAGGGATGTCATAATCTTTAGGGATATAATTGAAGTTATCCTCTTTAGAAGAAGCTAATTCAGTTACTTCTCCAAAAAGTTTAGCTTCCTTAATGGCTTTTGTTGACCAAGTACCAGTATTGACATACCCTGCTTTGTTTTCCAACAAATTATAGGCAGCCATCAGAAACTGAAGACTTGCTCCTCCATGGAGGAACATGGCCTTATAGCCTTTGTTTTCAAGATTTAAAACTTGAAGTGCCCTTTGGCAAGCTTCTTCCATGATCGCAATAAACTCTTTGCTTCTGTGAGATATTTCAATCAGAGAAAGACCGATATTGTCCAATTCAATTACTGCTTTGGCAGCGCCCTCAATAACTTCTTTTGGAAGGATAGAAGGTCCAGCGCTAAAATTGTGTTTTTTCATAAGAATTTTCAAAGTGCAAATATCAAAAGATCAGTTCAATTATTCATCGTTATATGATTAATTTTTATCATATTTTTCAACAAATATTTATAATAATAAATATAGGATACATTTTATAAGTCGATAAGAAATGTCATTGTGTCGATTCCATCTGCATAATCCCACAACTGGGGTTGTTGTGTCTGCCCAAAGGGAATGGCATTTTTAAGCGGTATCGTTGAAACTAGACATTGAATTTGATCTTCAAGGGTATCTAGTTTTTTTTCTAAAGTTTCAATGTTTTCATAATGTTCATAAAATCTATCACAAAAGTGGAGGAAATTCCTTTATCTTTTTTAATCATAAAAAATCCATTTTCAATAAAATCAAACTCACTCATCAAAAATACTGCCTTGTTATAATCATAATTATTTGCGTATTTATTAACATTTAAAACACTTGCAAGAGGATAGACCCCTCCAAAAATCTAAATTTAAATCAAAGCCTTTTGGCACATAAAGCTTTGAAACATTTCGGCAACCCATGCCATAATATTGCAATATATCTTTCCCTAAGGCTTCGTATTCTTCTTTTGATTCATTTCCTGTTAAGACCGCAACGCCGTTTCTGTTTTTTCTAATGATGTGAGGATATTTTGAGAAATAATAGTCAAAATATCTGGCAGCATTGTTTCCTCCGGTCGCGATTACAGCGTCAAACCCATCAAGTTTTTCAGTAGTAAAAATGGTAGAAGATTTAAAAACAGGGTCTAGATTAGTAATAAAGGGTATCAATATTTGATCCTTGGAAGCACATTTAACTAAAGCGATATCTCCACTAATCCATATGGAAATTAAATCATGAAGTCCCTACCAATGGAATATTACCCGCCATAATTACTGCAATAGTTTTCTGCTCCTGAGTTTTCTTCTAAATCATAAGAAGTAATCCATTTATTGATTTTTTCTTTGCTAAGCGAGTCTCCCCAAGCCTTGAATGCCACTAAACATTGATCCAATTGGAACCAAGCGTTGTGTTGCTTTGCAGTTTCCAAACACTCGAAAAACTTTTGATATTCAGGATTTTCAGCTTTAATGTTCTGAAAATAAAGCCCTAATTTTTCAAGGGCTAAAATTCTATCTTTAATAAGATTCATTTATTTGTTAAGTATGTATTTAGGTCTTACTTTTGTAGCAAATTTAAAGAAACATATTTGTTATGGCCATTATTATCACCGATGAATGTATTAATTGCGGAGCATGCGAACCCGAATGTCCTAATACAGCGATCTATGAAGGTGCTGATGATTGGAGATACAAAGACGGAACTCAGTTAGAAGGGGATGTTGTTTTACAAATGGTAAAGCGGTAGATGCTAATGAAACTCAAATTCCTGTTTCAGATGAATTCTATTATATTGTCCCTGATAAATGTACTGAGTGTAAAGGTTTTCATGATGAGCCGCAATGTGCAGCGGTATGTCCTGTAGACTGTTGTGTTCCTGACGATGAGCATGTAGAATCTGAAGAAACCTTACTTGGGAAACAACGTTTTATGCACCCAAGTGATTGAGAACAATAGGGCTCTTAAAATTTACGATTTCAATATTATTTTTTCGCTAATTTATCTTTACAAGTCTCGCTTGTGAAATAGTGTGCATCTTCTGCACGCCAAGCAGCACCAAAATTGGGATGGTCCAGTGTAATTTGATTCATTTCCTCGCTAGCAAGCGCAGGATGAATCAACAGGATGGATAGCCCTTCTGGTAAGTTATCTAATATTGAATCATAATGTGCAGTCAGTCCTTTTCCTTCAAATTCCTGAAAAGAGGCCATGAAAATCGATTCAATACATTTTTCGGTGGGTAGCTTAAATTGTGATGGAGATTCGCCTGTACATGCAATTAATTTTTCACTTAGAATAATTGGTATTTGATAGCTTGCACCTAGCTTCTGGTATAAATCCAAAAGATCTTGCCGAACCCTAGAGTGTACATATGCGAATCTAAATGAGAGGGTTTTAATCCTAATGAAAGGGCATATTCAATTTGATTTGTTAATTCCAACTCGACTTCCTCCAAAACAGCGGAGTTTCTGATGTGCTTGCGTTTGGGATAAAAATGACCTTGTTTATCGACCAAAGAAGGAATTTTGGCTGGAGCTGTGATGGATCGAAATGGATAGGTTTTCCATTCTCCGGTTAAGGTTAAATGAATTCCATAATCTAATTCAGGTTGCTGCAAGCAAAACTGAGCCATCTCATAAAACCAAGGGCAAGGAACCATTAAACTGGTTGAGCTGATGCTTCCTTTAAGCATTCCTACTTGCGTTGCTTTATTTTCAGACCAAGCCAAGCCGGCATCATCGGCATGAATTATTAATTGTTTTTTAGAATTCATTAAATGTTGATATAAATAATCTTTGTCATAAATAGTGAAAGTAAATGGAAAAGTCAAAAGAAACCTTATTTTTGCCAAAATTATTTTCATGAAAGCAGGTATTGTCGGATTGCCCAATGTTGGGAAATCAACACTTTTCAATTGTTTGTCCAATGCAAAAGCACAAAGTGCTAATTTTCCTTTTTGTACAATTGAGCCCAATATTGGTGTTGTCAATGTGCCAGACAAGCGATTGGATGTTTTATCTGAACTTGTAAATCCAGAAAAAATAGTTCCTGCAAATGTTGAGATTGTTGATATTGCTGGTTTGGTTAAAGGTGCTTCTAAAGGAGAAGGACTAGGAAATCAATTTTTAGGAAATATTCGTGAAACTGATGCCATACTCCATGTGTTGCGTTGTTTTGATGATGACAATATTATTCATGTTGATGAATCAGTTGATCCGGTTCGAGATAAGGAAACAATTGACATGGAACTTCAGTTGAAAGACCTAGAAACCGTTGAAAAGAAAAGAGAAAAAATTCAACGTGCGGCCAGAACAGGAAATAAAGAAGCCCAAAAAGAATTGAGTGTCATTGAATTGATTATCACTGCTTTGGAAAGTGCTCAAAACGTAAGAACCTTAGTTTTTTCAGAGGACGACAGGGCTGCCTTCGTTACACCTTTACAGTTAATCACAGATAAGCCTGTTCTTTATGTTTGTAATGTTTCTGAAGACGCTGCTGTCAATGGAAATACTTATGTTGATAAAGTGAAAAAAATAGTAGCTGATGAAAACGCTGAAGTTTTAATTTTGGCAGTGAGCATTGAGGCGGACATAAACGAATTGGATTCCTACGAAGAAAGACAATTGTTTTTAGAAGACTTAGGTCTTGAAGAGCCTGGTGCTACTAAATTGATCAATTCTGCCTATCATTTATTAAACCTGCAAACCTATTTCACGGCAGGTGAAAAAGAAGTACGAGCTTGGACCATCCCGATTGGCGCCACTGCACCTCAAGCCGCAGGTGTTATTCATACCGATTTTGAAAAAGGGTTCATTCGTGCAGAAGTGATTGGATATAATGACTTTGAAACCTTAGGGTCTGAAGCTAAAGTCAAAGAAGCTGGTAAAATGAAAGTAGAAGGAAAGGAGTACATTGTTAAGGATGGCGATGTGATGCACTTTAGATTTAATGTCTAAAATCTTTACCTTGTGATTGATGAAATCAAATGAACTAAAATATCTGATTTTACTTTGTGTTATATCTAGCTATTGTAGTTGATCTTTCTTGATTATCAATTGCTTTACAGTGTTTTTAAGCCTTTAACTACCTTCCTAATAATCTTACTTGTTGTAAGATTCAGAAATTCAAATTCATATTCTAAAAGAATATTGTTGGGTCTCATTTTCTGCCTTTTTGGAGATAGTTTTTTGTTGTTTGAAAATTATTTTATTTTTGGATTGGCTTCTTTTTTAATAGGACATTTATTTTTTCTGTATGCTTTTATAAAGGTTCAAGGATGGCAATGGCCAATAAAAACAGGGGGGATTCTTGTCATGGCTGCGCTTGCAATTTTAACCCTGAGCTATGCTAACTTGGATGCGCTTTTGATTCCCGTTCTGTTTTACATCAGTATCATTGTATTAATGAGTTGGCAAGGAATTGCACTCACTCAAAGCGGAGTAACAGCCTATAAAAATCTTAGTTGGGCCGTTTCCTTATTTCTTTTATCGGATGGACTTTTGGCTTTAAATAAGTTTTATATTCCTTTTGTCTTTTCTGGAATCATAATTCTTTCCACCTATTGGCTCGCGATCTTCCTTTTAGCGGAAACAACAAAAGAATGATTAATAAAAAAACCTGATTAAAGATTATGATTATTTTGTCTTAGCTACAGAATCATAAATCACAACTTTTTCCCAAAGGTGTTTTGCTTTTTCAATAAAAAGTAAGTGAGTCGGGTCAACTTGATACTCATCATGTGTTTCAATATCAGGAAAGGTCACCACTAAGCAATAGGTATAAGAGTTGTCAACCACTTCGCGTTCTGTTGCTGCTGGAGTTCCAACATGATAGGAGCTGATCTGTGGATTGCTGGAAATGAAATCATTGAGCACCGATTCAAAAAGGGTGCAATCTTCAATATTATCTGCATTTTTTAACCAAAAAAGAACTGTATGGACAAACGCACCATTGATTTTTTTTGCATTAGATTGAATTGAAGTAGTATTGGAAACCATAATGTATAATATTAGTTTTAAAAATGAATTTACTCTTTAAAAATTTTTAGCAATCTAATAAAATGTTCTCGCAAATCCCCAGAAACATGTGGTCTCTTGAATAAAAACTTCTCAACAATGAAACAAATTAATTGTTAATTTCTTTGATGGCATAGGTCTCCAGAATTCCCATTCAAATTTTAACTTAGCTATTCTAAAATTATGGCTGAAGAAACAAAATATACTGAGGACAATATCCGTTCCCTCGACTGGAAGGAACACATTCGCATGCGACCTGGAATGTATATCGGGAAACTAGGGGATGGTTCTTCACCAGATGATGGGATTTACATCCTCTTAAAAGAAGTTTTAGACAACTGTATCGATGAATATGTAATGGGGGCTGGTAAAACAATCGACATTACAATCAAAGAAAGTGTTGTGATGGTTCGCGATTATGGAAGAGGAATCCCTTTGGGTAAGGTGGTCGATGTTGTTTCTAAAATGAATACTGGGGGTAAATACGATTCCCGTGCCTTTAAGAAATCTGTGTGGATTTACCCTATTCTGAAATTGAAAATGCACTTTCTTCTAGCTTCTATGTTGAATCTAACAGAGAAAGCAAAAGCGCTGCTGCAAAATTTGAATATGGAAACCTCGTAGATCAAGAAGCCATTTCTTCAAGTTCAAGAAGAAGGGGAACGAAGGTTACTTTTATTCCAGACAGTAGCATTTTTAAAAATTATCGTTATCGACTGGAATATGTCGAACGAATGTTAAAATATTATGTTTACCTCAATCCGGGATTAACGATTGATTTAAACGGAGTTAAGTTTCACTCAGAAAACGGGCTCAAGGATCTTTTGGAAGACCAAACCAATCCTTCGGATTTACTCTACCCAATAATTCACTTAAAGGGTGAGGATATTGAAGTGGCAATAACCCACAGTCGATCTCAATACAGCGAAGAGTATCATTCTTTTGTAAACGGTCAGCACACCACTCAAGGAGGAACGCATCAAGCAGCATTTAGAGAATCATTGGTGAAAACCATAAGAGAACATTTTGGAAAGAATTTTGAAGCGTCTGATATTCGTAAGTCAATTATTTCTGCGGTAAGCATAAAGGTGATGGAGCCAGTCTTTGAATCTCAAACCAAAACTAAGTTGGGGTCAACAGAAATAGGGGAAGGAATGACCTCCGTACGTTCCTTTATCAACGATTTTCTCGGGACTCAACTGGATAACTTTCTTCACAAAAACACCGAAACCGCTGAGGCAATTCGCCGCAAGATCATGCAGGCCGAAAAAGAGCGTAAAGAACTCTCAGGGATCAGAAAGCTTGCGAAGGAGCGAGCCAAAAAAGCCAGCTTACACAACAAGAAATTAAGGGATTGCAGAGTACATCTTGGAGATTTAAAAAAAGACAGACGTTTAGAGTCTAGTATTTTTATTACGGAAGGGGATTCTGCAAGTGGTTCTATTACCAAATCGCGAGATGTCAACACCCAAGCAGTATTTAGTTTAAGGGGAAAGCCCCTAAATACTTACGGGATGACCAAGAAAGTTGTTTACGAGAATGAAGAGTTTAATTTACTTCAGGCTGCCTTGAACATTGAGGACGGCATGGAAGATTTACGCTATAACAATATTGTCATTGCAACAGATGCCGATGTTGATGGGATGCACATTAGACTGTTATTATTACTTTTTCCTTACAATTTTTCCCGAGCTAATTAAAGAAGGACATTTGTATATTCTTACAAACCCCTCTTTTTAGAGTTAGAGATAAAAAACAAACGTTTTATTGTTACAGCGAACAAGAAAGAAGAGACGCCATCAAAAAGTTGAGTGGAAAACCAGAGATAACTCGATTTAAAGGTTTGGGAGAAATCTCTCCAGATGAGTTTAAATACTTTATTGGAGATGACATTCGCTTAGATCCCATTATGTTAGACAAAAACACGACAATGGAAGATTGTTGGAGTTTTATATGGGAAAAAACACACAGGATCGTCAAAAGTTTATTATTGACAACCTTAAGGTGGAACTTGATTTTATAGAAGAAAGCTAAAGTTTTTAATGGAAGATTTTAATGAAAATACAAATACAGCAGATCCAAATTTGGATGGTGATTCTCTGGTAAAAATCACCGGCATGTACAAGGATTGGTTCTTGGATTATGCTTCATACGTAATCCTGGAAAGGGCTGTTCCTGCAATCAATGACGGTTTAAAACCCGTGCAGCGTCGTATTCTTCATTCCATGAAAGATCTTGACGATGGCCGCTATAATAAAGTAGCGAATATTGTTGGTCATACCATGCAATATCACCCCCACGGTGATGCAAGTATTGCTGACGCAATGGTGCAAGTAGGTCAAAAGGAGTTAATGATTGATGCGCAAGGAAACTGGGGTAACATCTTAACTGGTGACCGAGCTGCAGCATCAAGGTACATCGAAGCGCGGTTGTCCAAATTTGCTTTGGAGGTTGTTTTTAGTCCTAAAGTGACCAAATGGCAACTTTCCTATGACGGTAGAAAAAAAGAACCGGTTCATCTGCCCGTTAAATTCCCGCTCTTATTGGCACAAGGTGCCGAAGGTATTGCGGTGGGACTTTCAACCAAAATATTACCCCATAATTTTATTGAGTTAATTAATGCGTCAATTCAACATCTAAAAGGGAAAGGTTTTACGATTCATCCAGATTTTCAAACAGGTGGAATAATAGACGTACAAAATTACAATGACGGAAACCGAGGGGGTAAAATAAGAGCAAGGGCTAAAATCAGTCAGTTGGATAAGAGTACTTTGGTGATTAATGAAATCCCATACGGAACAACGACTTCTGGGCTTATTGAAAACATCCTTAAAGCCAATGAGCGGGGAAAAATTAAGATCAAAAAAATTGAAGACAATACTGCAGCGGCTGTAGAAATATTGATTCATTTACCTTCTGACATTTCTCCCGATAAAACCATTGATGCACTTTATGCTTTTACCGATTGTGAAAACTCAATTTCTCCTTTGGGTTGTGTCATTATAGACAACAAACCTAATTTCATTGGTGTTAGTGAAATGCTTAGGCTATCGACTGATAACACGGTTGAATTGCTTAAAAAGGAACTAGAAGTTCAACTTGGAGAATTAGAAAGTCAATGGCATTATGCCTCTTTAGAGCGAATTTTTATTGAAAACAGAATTTATCGTGATATTGAAGAAGTTTCCACTTGGGAAGGGGTACTTAAGGCTATTGATGATGGATTAAAGTCTTTTACTAAAAATCTGAAACGTGCGGT
Source organism: uncultured Flavobacteriaceae bacterium (assembly GCA_905182575.1). Lineage (GTDB taxonomy): Bacteria > Bacteroidota > Bacteroidia > Flavobacteriales > Flavobacteriaceae > UBA8316. The sequence continues at coordinate 47,422 of CAJJCA010000008.1, forward strand.
AATTGAAGAAGATTTAGTTCGTTTGACTGAAATTAGAATTAAGAGGATTTCGAAGTTTGACATTGACAAGGCCCAACAAAAAATAGATGCGTTAGAAGCAGACATCGCTGAGGTTAAAAATAATTTAGAACACCTTATAGGTTATGCCATTCGTTATTTCAAACATTTGATTAAAACCTATGGTAGCGGGAAAGAAAGGAAATCGGAAATAAGAATTTTTGATGAGGTGGATGCCAACCAAGGTTGTGGTTCGAAATCTTAAGCTTATACATGTGAATAGAGAAGAAGGGTTTATTGGAACTTCTCTTAAAGAAAGACGAGTATCTGTGCGATTGCTGCGGACATAGATGATATTATTGTATTCACTTCTGATGGTAAAATGCAGGTGGTTAAAGTAGACAGTAAGGTTTTTGTTGGAAAAGAAATCATTCATGCTTCGATCTTTAAAAAGAATGATACCCGCACGATTTACAATATGGTCTACAGGGATGGAGCAAAAGGAACCTCTTTTATAAAAAGATTTGCCGTTAAGGGAGTTAATAGGGACAAGGCCTATGACATGAGTCAAGGAAAAGCTGGTTCAAAGGTGCTCTATTTTACTGCAAACCTAAATGGTGAAGCTGAGGTGATCACTATACTACTCAGAAGTGTTGGAAGTGTTAAAAAATTAAAATGGGATTTGGACTTTGCAGATCTTCAAATAAAAGGAAGGGCCGTAAAGGGGAACACCGTAAGTAAATATTCTATTCTTCGTATTGAACTCAAAGAAAAAGGAGTTTCGACGTTGAAACCTAGAGACATTTGGTTTGATGAAACCATAAGGCGGCTAAATTTTGATGATCGCGGTACACATTCTGGGTGCTTTCAAAGGGGAAGACAAACTCCTGATCGTTAGTAAAGGAGGAGCAGCAAAAGTTGTTGCACCCGAATTGAGCTTGCATTTTGATGATGACATGCTGCGATTAGAAAAATGGGTTCCTGAGAAACCACTAACAGCAGTTTATTTTGATCCAGAGAAAAGTCGCTATTTTATTAAACGTTTTCTAATCGAAAGTGAAAACAAAGAAGACGATTTCGTGAAACCCGAAGGAGAGTTGATTTTTTTCAATTCTGATTGGAGACCCGTTATAACAGTTGATTTTGTTAAACCAAAAGGAAAAGAGCCACTAACGTCCTTGGAAATAAATGCAGAAGAGTTTATCTCAATCAAAGGATACAAAGCACTGGGAAATCAATTAACAGATAAGAACGTCAAAGCTATTACTTTGAAAGAATTATTGCCCTATGACGATCAGCCGGAGGATGTTAACGAAATTGAAGTTCATAAAGAGGACGTTAATGCTAAGGATGAAATCACTCCTGAAGAGGATGAGGAATCACAAATTAAACTTGATTTTTAGACTTACTTAATTTTTTTAATAGTGCCGCGCTGTTTGTTTTTGGCGTCGCCTACCATTGAATATTCAAATACGTAAGCGTTTTTCTCTGTAGACAGAATCTTTATCTGAACAGGACGCTTGTCTTGATTTGAAGTTGGATTAAGTTTTGTCAATATACATTCGCAATCATTTACCCATCTGATAGCAGCTGAGTCTATAACCCCTTCATAGGTCTCGATTTCAAGATTGGCAGTACGAAGGAAGTAAGACGTCTTCATTTCGTCATTAACAATAGTGGTAAACTCAAATGCTCCTTGATGAAAGGGCAAACAATCGCGCTCCACAGAATAACAAGAAGCAAAAAAGAGAAATATTAGAATTAAATAGCGCATTATTTTTTTAGTAAAAATAATTAAGTTTTTGGTTTAAAGCGTTCAAATGTTCCGTCTTCATAGAAATAAACTATTTCTTTTAGAGTAATTTCGCTTTTTGGGGTGATTGTTTGCTTGTTAATGATATTCTCTGTAAATGTCTCGCTTTTAGTTTTGGGTGAGTCATAGCATTTGCCGGATTAATTTTTTCTGATTTAAATAGATCAAGATCTTGAACCTCGCGGGGCAGGGAAGTGGTCGTTCCTAAAATTAACCATTCTAAAGCAACTTCATCAAATGACTCATAAACCTTCATTAAAAAGTCAAGACTAGGTTTGTTCCTTCCTGAAAGAATGTGTGAAATGGCAGATCGTTGTACCCCAATTTTTGTTGCAAATGAGGCAGCAGACAGGTTGTGATTTGCCATTGTTCTCTCAAGTCTATTGATTACCTCAGTAGTGTTTAACATTGTAAACAAGTTTAATTATACTGCAATTTAACTATATAAAAGGACATGAGCAAATAGCCTTTAAATCAATATTATTTAAACTTTTAATTTAGATATTTAATATAATAACATGATAATTAGTTTATTAACATTAATTAAGTAAAAACTAGTTACACTTGTGTACAAAGGGAGGGTCAAACCAAGTTAATTTGTATATAAATGTAAATTACACTTGTTTATAATTGTAAACTTTGACTTGTTTACATTTGTATAAAAAATTATAAGTGAATTTTATTGATCGTTATTTACCACCCTCTAGATTCAATTCTGTTTTAGAGAGTTTACCTAAACAATTCAAATTATCAGAGATTGGAAAATCTGTTCTTAATCAACCCATTTATGGAATTAAAATAGGTTCTGGTAAAACGAAAATTTTGATGTGGTCACAAATGCATGGCAATGAATCGACAACGACCAAGGTCATTTACGATCTAATTCTTTCCTTAAGCGATTCAGATAGGTCAATTTCAGTTGAAGGGCTAACTCTTTATATTATACCGCAACTTAATCCTGACGGCGCTGAAGCCTACACACGGTTAAATGCCAATGCGGTTGACCTCAACAGGGATGCCCTTGATCTCTCGCAGCCAGAAAGCAAGGTTTTAAGAAAAGTGTTTGAAGATTTTAAACCAGACTTCTGCTTTAACCTCCATGGACAAAGAACCATTTTTTCAGCAGGTAAAAAAGGGAAATCAGCTACGGTTTCATTTCTTGCCCCAGCTGCTGATGCAGAAAGTAGCGTCACCTCTGCTAGGAAAGAAGCAATGCAAGTGATAGCAGCAATGAACAATCAATTACAGCAAAGTATTCCAGGCCAAATAGGTCGATTTGATGATACTTTCAATCACAACTGTGTAGGGGACTACTTCTCTTGTGAGGGAGTTCCAACGATTTTGTTTGAAGCTGGTCATTATTCAAATGATTACAATCGAAATATTACTCGAAAATTCGTTTTAGATGCCCTTGAATGCGCCTTTGATGTGATTCAAAATAAAATCCATTTGGGTTATTCTGTTTCAGAGTATCTCAAAATACCTGAAAATCATCAAGATTACGTTGACATTTTATGCAAGAATGTAACAATAAAAGAGGGTACTAAAGTATTTTATAATCAAGAAATGGCAGTCCAATTCATTGAGGAATTAGAAGGAGATAAAATTAAATTTCAACCGAGTTTTCACTCCTTCGGAGATCGGATTGAACTGTTGGCACATAAAACAATTGATTTTGAAGGTAGCTCTAGACCTTTATTGTTCCACTTTGCGCAAGGTGAGAATGTTGATAATGAGATGTTTTTAGGTTTTTACTAATTATAAATCAATAATTTCACTGATCTACCAATTAATATTCAACATTTTCATTAAATTTGTTACCTAAACAAACTAGATGAATAAAGTAAAACTAGACGAGGTAGATCACCAAATCCTTGATATTCTAATTGATAATACACGAGTTCCTTTCACAGATATAGCAAAACGTTTGTTTATTTCTGCTGGAACAGTTCATGTTAGGGTAAAGAAAATGGAAGATGCTGGAATTATTAAAGGATCATCGCTTAATTTAGACTATGTTAAGTTAGGGTATTCTTTTATCGCTTATGTTGGTATTTTTCTTCAGAAAACCCAACGTATCGCAGAAGTTTTGGTAGATTTGAATAAAATACCATTTGTCACTGTAGCCCATATCACAACAGGTAAATTTAACATTTTTTGTAAGGTAAGAGCTCATGACACTAAACATGCAAAAGATATCATTTTTATGATCGATGATATTGATGGTGTTTCAAGAACAGAAACGATGATTTCGCTAGAAGAAAGTATTAACGACAAGAAAAGATTAATGCACCGAATTTTTAATGATCTATAATATACATAAACAAATCAATGGCTAGAAAACCTAAAATCGAGAGATTTAATGAACGTGTACTTTCTAAATTTCAAATTTACAATAGTCTTTTTCTAACCTTACCTTTTGATTCCATTCGTAACACTTCCGTCCTATTGCCTTTATTCGCGGATCATTGTAAAACGGGTTATGAACAAAATCTGAACCCGAAAGAGATAACAACTACTTTTTTCTCGCGCTACTTACCAGAATATGACAAAGAGAAACAAGTTGATCTCCTATTTCAATTCATTCAATTTATAGAACGCCAAGTTGTTCTGTTTGATGCCATAGAGGATTCTGCATTCGGTTATGTTAATAACATGCACGGTAGGGGGACGCTTCGTCACATCAAAGAAGAAGCAACAGCCAACAATAAAATGGATGCGTTAAAAGATTATTTAAACCGTTTTAAGGTTCGAATAGTCCTTACTGCTCATCCAACTCAGTTTTACCCCGGAAGCGTCTTAGGCATTATTAATGACCTTTCTGACGCAATTGACACGGATAAAACCGAAGAGGTGAAGCTTTTACTTACTCAGTTGGGGAAAACGAGGTTTTATAAAAAAACTAAACCTTCTCCATTTGATGAAGCGATTAGCTTAATTTGGTACCTTGAGAACGTTTTTTATCATTCTGCGAGTAAAATTTTCACTTACCTTCAAAGCCATGTTTTTGGCAAAGATCAATATTGATAATTCAATTTTTGATTTTGGATTTTGGCCAGGTGGAGACCGTGATGGTAATCCTTACGTTACTCCAGAAATAACACTAAAAACAGCACAAAGCCTAAGGTTTTCGATACTAAGAAACTACTTTAGAGAGCTTAGGAAAATCAAAAGAAAACTAACATTTGATAATCTAGAAGACAAAGTTGATGCCTTAGAGAATGACCTCTATGCAATGCTATTTTCTAAAACCAAGCCACAGTATTTTACTCTTGAATATTTTCATGATAAGTTAGAAGAAATTCATCAAATAATAGTCAAATATAATTTTATAGGTGACAGTTTAGATTTGTATCCTCTCGATAAAGTTAAAATTTTTGGTTTTCACTTTGCTAGTTTGGACATTAGGCAAGATTCAAGAGTTCATAAAACAGTTTTTGATGAGATTTTTACACATCCCGAAATTTCAAAATATGTAGAAAACTTCCCGGCTAATTATTATGAATTAGCTACAGAAGCTAATAATTTAAGTGAGATCGAGATTCAGTTGATATTTTTGAGTCTACTATTACTAAAGAAACCCTTGGGAGTATTCGGGCGATGCGTGAAATTCAAAAGCTCAATGGAGAAAGAGGTTGCAACAGATACATTATCAGTAATTGTCAGTCACTCGAAAATATATTAGAGATTTTTGCCATTCATAAAATCTGCGATTGGGAACAACCAACAGTTGACATAATACCATTGTTTGAAACGATACCTGATTTGAATGTATGCGAAGAGATAATGAGGTCTTTGTATGAAAACTCGGTATACAGAAGTCACCTTAAAGCCGAAACATGAAACAAACCATTATGCTTGGTTTCTCTGACGGAACTAAAGATGGGGGTTATTTTATGGCGAATTGGAGTATCTATAAAGCCAAAGAGGATTTAACACAGCTTTCAAAACAATATGGATTGAATGTTGCCTTTTTTGACGGTAGAGGAGGTCCCCCCGCTCGTGGTGGTGGAAACACGCACCAATTCTATGCGTCCATGGGTAATAAGATCCAAGCTGATGACATTCAACTGACCGTTCAGGGGCAAACCATCAGTTCTAATTTTGGAACTGAAGATTCTTGTCAATATAATTTAGAGCAACTTTTAAGTTCTGGAATTCAAAATCAAGTTTTTAATTCCGAGCGAAGTAATCTCAAGGATGACGACAGAGAAACTCTAACGATTCTTGCGAGCGAAAGTCATGATAAATATCAAAATTTCAAGTCTCACCCTGATTTTCTAGCTTATTTAGAAGAAATGACCACGCTGCGTTATTATTCAAAAGCGAATATTGGAAGTCGTCCTTCGAAGAGAGGCTCGTCTAGTAAACTTGACTTTTCAGATCTAAGAGCAATTCCTTTTGTGGGAAGTTGGAGTCAATCCAAGCAGAATGTCCCTGGTTTCTTTGGGGTTGGAACGGCATTGAAATCATTTGAAGCAAATGGTGAATTTGAGCGTGTGACTCAATTGTATGAAAGATGTTCCTTCTTTAAAACGTTAATTGCAAACAGCATGATGAGTTTAACGAAATCATTTTTCGCTTTAACAGCTCACATGCAAAATGATCCGAGATTTGGCGAATTCTGGAATGTGATTCATGACGAATATCTTTTAACTAAAGATATGATCATAAAGCTCACAGGCTTAAATGACTTAATGGAAAATGAGCAAACAGGTAAGGCTTCGATAAAAGTTAGAGAAGAAATCGTGCAGCCGTTATTAACAATTCAGCAGTATGCGCTCATGACCATACAAGAGTCTAAAACCACAGGTGCTGTCTCTGAAGAGATGATTGCGCTTTATGAAAAAATGGTAACAAGATCTTTGTTTGGAAATATTAATGCAAGCAGAAATTCTGCTTAAGTCTTTTTGATAATAATTAAAAGCATCTTCAAAATAGGAGTCCTCGATTTGAATATCAATCACAGGGATTCCTATTTTGTTTAATAAAACAAACTTCACTTTCCCGTGGCTGTTTTTCTTGTCATATTTTAACAACGCAAGAATTTCTTGAATGTCCTCTTTAGAAAAATCAACTTTTGGGAATAGATTTAAGAAAACGCTTTTGATTTCATCAGCTTCAGAAGAACTGAGCTCACAGAGCTGCGTGGCCAAATAAGCTTCTAGTATCATGCCTACTGCTATGGCTTCTCCATGTAGAAGTGCTGTTTTATTTGAATCTGTCAGGAAGAAAGATTCGATTGCATGACCCAGTGTATGTCCAAAATTTAAAATCTTCCTTCTGCCCATTTCATAAGGATCCTCGATTACCACCTCTTTTTTTATCATTACCGAGTGGTGTATGTGTGGTAGAATATTCTCTTCATCAAGACCTTTAAATTGAGATAATTCTCTAAAATAAGAAGCATCACAAATTAGACCATGTTTTAACATTTCAGAATAGCCACTTTTGTATTCGTTTTTTGGTAAGGTCTTTAAGAATTCAGAATCAACAATAACCAATTGGGGATTTACAATAACACCAATTTGATTTTTAAGCCCTCCCAAGTCAACACCTGTTTTTCCTCCAACCGAAGCGTCTACCATAGAAAGCAGGGTCGTGGGGATGTTTACAAAATCAATTCCTCTCTTAAAAGTCGATGCAACAAATCCGCCAAGATCTGTGACAACGCCACCTCCCAAATTGATGAGCAAACTTTTTCTATCTGCACCCATGTCGGAAAGTTTCTGCCAAACATCACGACAGGTATCCAAATGCTTATTTATTTCATTGGCAGGTATTTCGATCACAGAGATTTCCTTCAAGTCTTCAAAATGTTCAAGAAAATAGGCGAGGCACAGGGCTTTCGTATGATTATCAACTAAAATAAAAATTGATGAATAGGATTTTCTTTCTAATAAATTATTAAGCGCAACATATCCGTTTTCTGAGAAAGTCACCTCGTAATTTGATCCCTCGATTGATTTTAAATTTTCACTCATGTTTACAAAAATAAGTTTTTATTTTAATAAATCAATTGGGTGAGTTTTATTCAGAGAAATTCTTGCTTAATTGAATGATATTAATCGTTTCCTCACAGTTTTCTAATTCAACATTAATGTTTTTATCCTCCCAATAACCAGTTAGATAATAGGTTTTGCAACTGTCTTTTTCTCTGGCACTCTTGCCAAAATCAACACTTGCCATTTTTAAAAATGATTGAAATGCAATGGAATCAAAACTTGAAAACTCACTGTTAGTATGGTCAATGGATCCCCAATTTTTTTTTGAGATATTGCTTATAACACGATCATTGGGGCCATAATTACAACTTGTTTTTTTACCCTTCAAAACGAAAGACAGAAAAACCAATCCGACTGCAAACCCCATGAGATAATACCCAATTCTATAGATTAATTTCATTGTTATTTTTTTAATTCTAAAACTCTTTTATTGTCAGCTGCTAAAGAAATTTCAACAATATGAATATTTTCCTGAGGAAGTAACGATTCAATTTTCTCACCCCATTCAATGAGGCAAATCTGTCCGGAATCTAAATATTCCTCGACCCCGATATCCAGCGCTTCTTTCGCATCTTCCATGCGATAGAAATCAAAATGAAAAACACTGCCTTTTGAAGCGCTTTTATATTGATTTATAATCGAAAAAGTGGGGCTGCTTATGTTGTCTATAACTCCCCATTCTAGGCAAAGTTGACGAATAAAGGTAGTTTTTCCAGCACCTAAACCCCCATTGAAACAAACAATCGGATGGATTATTTTTTCGCTTAGAAGTACAACAGCCTTATTGATTTCATTTAAACTAAATTCAATTTTCATGAAACAAATTTACGACTCTCTTGGCGTCATTACAACAAAGGGAACAATCATTTCTTCCATAGAAACCCCACCGTGTTGGAAAGTATTTCTGAAGTGAGTCGCGAAGTGATTAAAATTATTTTGAAAGACAAAGTATTGACTTCCTTTTGCAAAAATAAATTTACTATTTAAGTGCTCAGCGGGGAGCATGAATTCTTCAGGATTGGCAACTTCAATAATATCTTTTGAATTGTGACTAACGTTTCTTCCTGTTTTATATCGCAGGTTAGTGCCAGCGTCTTTCGTAGAAATAATTTCGGTTGCTTGATCAACGTTTATAGTTCCATGATCAGTAGTTATCGCAAGTTTAAATCCTAGTTTTTGTGATTTTTGAATAATGTCAAGTAGGGGGGAGTTTTCAAACCAGGACAGTGTGAGAGAACGAAAAGCCTTGTTGTCAGGAGCAAGCTCCTTTATAATGTCCATTTCCGTCTTGGCATGCGAAATCATGTCAACAAAATTATAAACTAAAACTATTAAATCATTTTCAATGTTAGTTTGAAAATTTATGTAGCTCTTTTCCTGCTTTAAGATTTGTTACTTTCACATAACTAAAGGGAATGTCTTTATTCAGCCGTGTTAGTTGGGCCTGAAGGAATTCAGATTCTTTAAGGTTTTTTCCCCTTTCCTCGTTTTCATTTACCCACAAATCTGGATGTTTATCCTGCATTTCCAATGGGGTAAGTCCTGAAAAAAGAGCATTTCTACAGTAATGTGTTGCTGTGGGCAACAGACTAAAATATGTAGATTCCTCTTTCGTTACATAATAGTTTTCTATAACTCGGAGCGATCATTTTCCATTGGTCATATCTTAAATTATCAATCACTAGAAGTAATGTGGTGTCCTTTGTTCCAGGTAATATTTCAGGAAATAACCTTTCTTTAAAAAGTTGATGAGACATTGTTGGTCCCTCATCATTCATCATCCAGTTCTTATAATTTTGCGCTATAAATTTTGAAAACAAGTGATTGGCTTCTTTCATCTGCTCTTCAAAGATCTCAAGCATCCAGTTGTCTTCGAGTGTTTGGAGTTCCATTTCCCAATAGGTCATCTTCAGATAAAATTCAGTCCAATCCTTAGCAGTTTATCATAGATAAATCCATTGCTATTTTTCTAAACTCTTGTTGGTAGTTACTGATCGTTTTTTCGGCAATCAAGTTCTTGTGTTGAAATAATTTTTTAAGCGCCAAAAGAATTTGATGAGGATTAACGGGTTTAATCAAATAATCAGAAATCTTAGCGCCAATGGCTTCCTCCATGATTTGTTCCTCCTCATTCTTTGTAATCATGATAACGGGAAGGCTTGGCAGGATGATTTTAAGCTCATTTAAGGTCTCCAATCCATTGAGCCCTGGCATGTTCTCATCCAGGAGCACTACATCAAACGAGGTGCTTTTGATTAAAGACAAGGCGTCTTGACCATTGTTACAAGAAGTGGTCTGATAGCCTCTTTGTTCTAAAAAAAGAAAGTGAGATTTTAAAAGCTCAATTTCGTCATCTACCCAAAGAATTTTAATTGATGTCATAATGTATATCTTTGCATTTTAGAAAAACAATTTTGAAAACAAAAAAGGTTACTTTTTTAAACGATCCAATCTACGGATTTATTAGCATCCAGTCCCATTAATTTTTAGAGTAATTTCTCACACTTGGTTTCAGCGATTAAGAAGGATCTCTCAAATGGGACTTTCTTCTTTGGTTTATCCTGGTGCACACCATACTCGTTTCGAACACGCATTGGGTGGAATGCACCTGATGCAAGAGGCGATTCGGGTTTAAGAAAAAAAGAGGTTTCAATTTCTGAAAGGAACAAGAGGCCATGCAAATTGCTATTTTATTGCATGATATCGGCCACGGCCCTTTTAGTCATGCTACTGGAGCATAGTATTGTGGAAAACTTAAGCCATGAAGCTATTTCACTTCAATTCATGGAAGCTACTTAATATTGAGTTTTATGGTGAGCTTGAATCTAGCTATTTCCATGTTTCACAAGGCGAGTATCCTCGAAGGTTTTTTGCACCAACTTATTTCAGGTCAATTAGACATCGATCGTTCAGACTATCTTAAAAGGGATAGTTTTTATACTGGAGTGACTGAGGGAAATATAATACACAGATAGAATTTTATCAGTAATGAATGTAGATGAATGATCAACTAGTTTTCGAAAGTAAAGTGGATTCACTCGTTTAGAAAAGTTTCTCTTATGGCCAGACGATTGATGTACTGGCAAGTATATCTTCACAAAACAAGCTTTCTGGCAGAATTCGTTCTTGTAAAAGTATCTGGAGAGAGTTCGTTTTAGAACATTGAATTGAATCTGGTAATTATATACTAGATCCTTCGCATATTCGCCCGCACTGGTTTTTCAATGTCTCAAAATATAACTAAAAGTGATTTTTCGGGGGATTCGCTAGAAAAATTTCTCACTTTGGATGATTCTGACATAATTCAGGGCTTAAAAACATGGCAATATCATGATGATTTTATTTTAAGTAAAATGTCTAAAATGTTAATTGAAAGAAACTTGCTTAAAATTAAAATTCAAACAGACCCTTTTGATCCATCTGAAGTTGATTTAAAGAATGAACTACTTAAAGATTATAGTTTTAAAGAGTCTGATTATCAGAATTTTGTATTTACGGGATCCATATCAAATCAAACCTATGTGCCATTAGATAAAGAGATATTGATCTTATTAAAAAACGGGAAACTGACCAGTTTGCAAGAAGCAAATCCTTTTTTTAGTTCAAATGAGCTTTCACAAATACAAGTGAAATATTATTTATGCTATCCAAGGAATACTAATTTGAGTTAAATTTTATACTTTTGCCACAATGAAATTTACTGCACAACAAATCGCAGTTCAATTGGAAGGTACAGTAGATGGTGATCCCAACCGCTGAAGTATACCAACTTTCTAAAATTGAAGATGCACAGAAAGGTTCTCTGACTTTTCTCTCAAATCCTAAGTATACCCCCTTATATATATAAGACAAAAGCTTCTGTAACTATCGTTAACGATGACTTTGTTGCTGAAAGCGATTTGAATACGACTATTTAGGAACTATACAGATGACCAACTCAAAGAATACTATTACAACAAAGTCAAAGTGAAGAAAAAAGGGATTGCTAAATCCGCTGAGATTAATGAGTCTGTTATTATTGGAAAAGACTGCTATGTTGGATCCATGACTTGTATTGAAGCTGAGACTGTAATTGCTGATAACGTAAAAATATTTTCTCAGGTATTCATAGGGTCAAATGTGAGTATTGGAAAAGGCACGATTGTTTTTCCTGGAGCAAGAATATTAGACGATACGATTATTGGACAAGATTGTGTAATTCATAGTGGAGTTGTCATAGGAGCAGATGGCTTTGGCTTTGTGCCTCAAGAGAATGGAGCCTACAAAAAAATTCCACAAACTGGAATCGTAGTTCTAGGAGACAATGTAGATGTTGGAGCTAATTCCACGATAGACAGAGCAACCTTAGGGGTTACCTCAATCAGTAATGGTGTTAAACTAGACAATCAAATTCAAATTGCTCACAATGTTGAATTAGGAGAAAACACTGTTATAGCTGCTCAGTCGGGTATCGCAGGCTCTACTAAAATCGGAAAAAACTGTCGTGATTGGTGGCCAAGCTGGACTTGCGGGGCACATCACAGTAGGTGACAATGTTAAAATACAAGGGCAATCAGGTGTGATCAGTAGTGTCAAAGACAATATGATCATTCAAGGAACACCTGCTTTCTCCTACAATGCATATAACAAATCTTATGTTTGTTTTAAAAACCTCCCTGATTTTGCTAAAGAAGTAAATCAAATTAAAAAAAAGCTTGACCTATGAATCAACTCAATTACACTTCAGAAAACCTTATCAAAAGAGGCTGAACTGAACGGTGTAGGATTACACACTGGAAAACAAGTTAAATTAAAATTTGTTCCTGCACCCGTCAACACTGGTTTTGTATTTGTCAGAACCGATGTAACTCCAAATGTGAAAATTCCGGCTGACATTCAGTATGTGATCTAATACAGACCGAGGAACAAACCTTGAAAAGGACGGTTATAAAATACAAACTTCCGAACATGTACTTGCAGCACTTGTTGGTATGGGCGTTGACAATTGCTTTATAGAACTAGATGAATCCGAGTCTCCAATTATGGATGGTTCTTCTAAGTTTTTTGTAGAGGCTATTGAAAGTGCAGGAGTTGTTGAGCAAAATGAAAGACGATGCGAATATGTCGTTACTGAAATAATCTCCTACCGTGACGAAGAATCGGGCAGTGAGATTACGCTGATCCCATCCGATACATTTCAAGTAACAACCATGGTTGATTTCCAAACAAAAGTTTTGGGAACTCAAAATGCCTCGTTGGAAAATATTACTGAATTTAAAGAATGAAATCGCTCCTGCTCGTACTTTTAGCTTTCTACATGAGTTAGAAATGCTTTTGGAAAATGGGCTTATCAAAGGGGGAGATCTAAACAATGCAATTGTTTATGTCGACAAACCGCTTTCAGAAAGCAATATGGAGCGCCTTAAAGAAGCCTTTGGGAAGGAGAAAATATCTGTAAGTCCAAACGGAATCTTAGACAACTTAAGTCTGCACTATTCAAACGAAGCCGCACGTCATAAACTTCTTGACGTCATTGGAGATCTAGCACTTGTTGGGGTATCCATCAAAGGAAAAGTAATCGCAATTAAACCTGGGCACAAAGTAAATGCTGAGTTTTCGAAAAAACTCTCGCATATTATTAAACAAGAAAGAAGGCACAACGTCACCAAAAATCGACCTGAATTCTGAGCCTCTTTTAGACGTTAACGATATTATAAAAATACTACCACACAGGCCACCATTTTTATTAGTAGATAAAATATTTGAGCTTTCTAAAACCCACGTAGTCGGTTTGAAGAATGTGACAATGAATGAACCTTTCTTTGCAGGTCATTTCCCCGGTGCTCCAGTAATGCCTGGTGTATTACAAGTAGAGGCGATGGCTCAAGCGGGTGGGGTATTATTATTAAATACAGTTCCAGATCCTGAAAATTATTTAACATTTTTCATGAAAATGGACAATGTAAAATTTAAAAGACCTGTTAAAGCCTGGTGATACACTTATATTTAAGCTAGAATTAATCTCACCCATCCGAAGAGGAATTTGCCACATGCGAGGGTCTATTTTTGCAAATGGAAACTTGATGACAGAGGGAGAGCTGATGGCGCAGATTATTAAACGTAAAGATTAAATGAAACAACCATTATCCTACATACACCCCCAAGCTAAGGTTGCTAAAAATGTAGTAATAGAGCCCTTTACAACAATCGATAAAAATGTTGAAATAGGCGAGGGGACTTGGATTGGATCTAATGTCACTATCATGGAAGGTGCAAGGATTGGAAAGAATTGTAGTATTTTTCCAGGTGCAGTAATCGCTGCAGTTCCTCAAGATTTGAAATTTGAAGGGGAAGACACTTTGGCTGAAATTGGAGACAACACAACTATAAGGGAGTGCGTAACCATCAACAGAGGTACTTCGGATCGACAAAAAACAAAAATTGGAAAAAACTGCTTGATTATGGCTTACTGTCATGTTGCGCATGACTGCTTTATTGGAGATTACTGTATTTTCTCAAACAACAGCACCCTTGCGGGGCATGTAACCATAGGAGATTATGTCATTCTTGCAGGTCTAGTGGCAGTACACCAGTTTTGTACAATCGGTGACCATGCATTCATTGCTGGTGGATCTTTGGTTAGAAAAGATGTTCCTCCCTTCGTTAAAGCAGCAAGAGAGCCATTATCCTATGTGGGAATCAATTCAGTTGGATTAAGAAGACGTGGATTTACATCAGAAAAAATCGCTGAAATCCAGAATATTTATAGAATTCTTTATCAAAAGAAATTCAATAACAGTCAAGCTTCAGGAATAATCGAAGCCGAAATGGTTGCAACACCAGAGCGCGATGAAATAATCCAATTCATTAGTAGTTCACAAAGAGGGATTATGAAAGGTTATTTCCAAAAAAACTAAACTATTATGGCATCAGCATCAGACATTCGCAAAGGACTTTGTATAAAATACAATAATGATATTTTTAAAATCATCGAATTTCTTCATGTTAAACCTGGAAAAGGTCCCTGCTTTTGTTAGAACAAAGCTTAAAAGCGTCACTACAGGTAGAGGTCATCGACAATACTTTCTCTGCAGGTAATAAGATTGAAGACATTCGCGTAGAAACTTCAAAATTCCAATTTTTATATTCTGAAGGTGAGGACTTTAATTTCATGAATGTAGGAGACTACAATCAAATATCATTAGATAAAAGCATCTTGGACTACCCAGACTTGTTGAAAGAAGGCGAGCTGGTTAGCATCTCGATTAATACAGAAGATGGGCTGCCGCTTTCTGTAGACATGCCTGCGAGTGTTGTTTTAGAAGTAACACACACAGAACCTGGAGTAAAAGGCAATACGGCAACCAATGCAACCAAGCCTGCCACGGTGGAAACTGGAGCGCAAATCAATGTGCCCCTCTTTATAAACGAGGGAGATAAAATCAAAATTGATACTGAAAAAGGGAATTATCAAGAACGTGTTAAAGAATAACTCCTTCTTAACTTAAGTCTTCTATAAATTCCATATTTTTACCTTAATAATAAATCCACAGAATGAGCGTATTAGTTAATAAAAACTCTAAAATAATAGTACAAGGTTTTACAGGCGGTGAGGGAACATTTCACGCCACTCAGATGATTGAATACGGAACAAATGTTGTTGGCGGAGTAACACCTGGCAAAGGAGGGCAAACGCATCTCGAAAAGCCCGTCTTTAATTCAGTGTGAGAAGCTGTAGAAAAAGTAAATGCTGACACTTCCATCATATTTGTCCCACCCGCTTTTGCTGCAGACGCCATTATGGAGGCTGCCGATGCCGGGATCAAAGTGATTATTTGCATTACAGAAGGAATTCCTGTTAATGACATGACCAAAGTTGCTTCTACTTAAAAAGTAAAGATTGTCTCTTAATAGGCCCTAACTGTCCTGGGATTAATCACTCCAGAGGAGGCGAAGGTAGGTATCATGCCTGGTTTTGTGTTTCAAAAAGGGAAATGTTGGAATCATTTCTAAATCAGGTACACTAACTTATGAAGCTGCCGATCAAGTTGTTCGCCAGGGATTAGGTATTACAACTGCTGTTGGTATTGGTGGAGATCCAATTATTGGAACAACCACCAGAGACGCCGTGAAACTTTTCATGGAAGATCCTGAAACCGAATGCATCGTCATGATCGGTGAGATAGGAGGACAGTTGGAAGCCGATGCTGCGCATTGGATTAAAGAAAATGGAAATCAAAAACCCGTTGTAGGATTTATAGCTGGTGAAACAGCACCTAAAGGAAGAACCATGGGGCATGCTGGAGCTATTGTCGGTGGAAAAGATGACACGGCAGAAGCAAAAAAAGAAATTATGAGGTCTTGTGGAATCCATGTGGTTGATTCTCCTGCAGACATCGGTAAAAAAGTACTCGAAGTTTTATCTTAGGCTATGATTAAATTATTAGAAAATAAAACAGCCATAATTACTGGAGCAACCAGAGGTATCGGCCGTTCAATTGCATTAGCTTTGGCAAAACATGGATGTAATGTCGCTTTTACTTACAACAGTTCTACAACTGCTGCAACTGATTTGGAAAAAGAGTTGACCGCTATTGGTGTTAAAGCAAAATCCTATCAGAGCAATGCAGGTGATTATGATCAATCGCAAAAACTAGTTGAACAAGTCATAAAAGATTTTGAAAACGTTGATATATTGATAAACAATGCAGGAATCACCAAAGACAATTTACTAATGAGAATTGGTGAAGCTGACTTTGATGAAGTAATTGAAGTAAATCTCAAATCCGTTTTTAACATGACCAAGGCCATTCAACGAACCTTTCTTAAACAAAGAAGTGGTTCACTGATACATATGAGTTCGGTGGTCGGGTTAAAAGGAAATGCGGGTCAATCTAACTATGCTGCTTCAAAAGCAGGAATTATTGGATTCTCTAAAGCAATTGCTTTGGAGTTAGGCTCAAGAAACATAAGGAGCAATGTCATTGCCCCTGGATTTATCGAAACCGAAATGACCGATAAACTCCCTGAAGAAGTTGTTCAGGGATGGAGAGATGGAATTCCACTTAAAAGAGGTGGAAAACCTGATGATGTTGCCAATGCTTGCGTATTCCTTGCTTCTGATATGTCAGATTACATAACAGGACAGGTCTTGCAGGTCGATGGTGGAATGCTAACTTAAATTAATTTTAAATCTATATCATGAATAAATTACCAAAAATTGGACTGCCAATAATCTTATTGGTTTTTGTACTTAATAATCTTTGTCTCTAAATCTTCTATCAACATCGGTTATGGGGAAGCAGGAGTGCTTTTTAAAACCTTTGGTGGAGGTGTAGATACGGAAAACCCACCGGTAGGGGAAGGATTTCACATTATAGCGCCTTGGAACAAGGTTTACGTTTACAATGTAAAACAACAAGAGGTTTTTGAAAGTAAAATGCAGGTTTTGTCTTCAAATGGTCTAGAAATCAGCCTAGATATTTCTGTGCTTTATCAGCCTAAAGTTTCAGAATTAGGGCTTTTGCACAAAACCAAAGGAGAAAATTACCTTAACATTATTATCATTCCCTCAAATTCGTGCGGTTGCTAGAAGTGTTGTAGGTCGTTACACGCCAGAGCAATTGTATTCTACCAAAAGAGATGCGATTCAAAATGAAATTTTCGAAGAAACTAAAAAAGTAGTCGAAAACCAACACGTTCAGTTGAATGCTGTTTTGGTTAGAGATGTTACTTTACCTATTGCAATTCGTGAAGCAATCGAACGTAAGCTGAATCAAGAGCAAGAAGCTTTGGAATATGAGTTTAGAATTGAAAAAGCAACGCAAGAGGCTGAGAAACAAAGAATTGAATCTGAAGGAAAGGCAGAAGCCAACCGTATTTTGAATGCTTCCTTGTCAAGGTTGATTCTACAAGAGAAAGGAATTGAAGCGACACTTAAACTTTCACAATCACCAAATTCCAAAGTGATTGTCATCGGAGGTGGCGAAGGAGGATTACCAATAATTCTTGGGAATCAATAATTAGACTTTTTTCAATTTCAAAAAAAATATTATATTTGCACTATGCAAAGCATAAAATTACATACACATCAATTTTCAATCGCTCAAGTGAGGTGAGAAAGTTGTGTATTAACAATATTTTTAAAACCCGTTTGAGCACCAAGCGGGTTTTTTTTTAAATAAAATTTGATAAAATGATTAAAATTGCGATTCAAAAATCAGGGAGGCTTAACATTGATTCTTTAGAGATTCTCAAGAAATGCGGGATCTCCATAGACAATGGTAAAGATCAACTCAAGGCTGCGGCAAGAAATTTTCCTTTAGAAGTGTTGTATCTGCGAAATGGTGATATCCCACAATACCTCAGGGATGGGGTCGTCGATCTTGCGATTATTGGTGAGAATTTGATTCATGAGAAAGGAAAAGGAATCGAAACGATCGAGCGTTTGGGTTTTTCTAAATGCAGGGTAAGTATTGCACTCCCTAAGGAAGTTGAATTCAATAACATCAAACAATTGGACGGAAAACGCATTGCAACTTCATATCCAAATACGGTAAAACGCTTTTTTGAAGAAAATGGAATTGCTGCGGACATCCACATCATTAATGGATCGGTAGAAATTGCTCCAAACATTGGATTGGCAGACGCGATCTGCGACATCGTTTCCAGTGGAAGCACTCTGTTTAAAAACAATCTCAAAGAGGTTGTTAAAATAATGGAATCAGAAGCCGTTTTGGTTCAGGCACCCAATTTGTCCTCTGAAAAGAATGAATTGATTGAAAAACTTCGTTTTCGTTTAAGAGCCGTGCTTAGGGCTAAGAAATCGAAATATATTTTGCTCAATGCACCCAATGATAAAATTGAACAAATAAGTAATATTTTACCTGTGCTTAAAAGCCCAACGGTATTGCCTTTGTCACAAAAAGGGTGGTCTTCTTTACATTCAGTTATAGATGAAGGTTCTTTTTGGGATGTCATCGACGCTTTAAAAGAAGCAGGAGCAGAGGATATATTGGTATGTCCTATTGAAAAAATGGTACTGTAATGAAACAATATCGCAACCCAATCAGGTCGGATTGGAAAAAATTAACCGCACGTGCCTCTGCTAGCTATGCTTCATTAGAACCCTTGGCCAAAGAGGTTTTTGAAAACGTAAGGCTTAATGGAGATGCGTCATTGTCTGCCTATACCTTAAAGTTTTGATGGTGTTTCTTTGGATTCTTTTCAGGTGAGTCCGAAGGAAACAGCAGCGGCAGAATCGCGTGTGCCACAAAGCCTAAAAAATGCCATTGAAATCGCTAGAAACAATATTCTAACATTTCACAAAGCACAAAAAACAACAACCGTAAAAGTTGAAACACAAGCAGGAGTATATTGTTGGCAAAAAAAAACACCCATTGAAAAAGTAGGACTTTACATACCAGGAGGTTCAGCACCTTTGTTTTCTACTGTTCTGATGTTGGCTACGCCTGCAAATATTGCAGGCTGTGAAGAGATTGTATTGTGTTCACCACCGGATAAAAACGGAAACCTTCCCGATGTGATACTTTATACAGCCAAGCGCTGTGGCGTAACCAAAATTTTTAAAGTAGGAGGAATGCAAGCCATTGCTGCAATGACTTTTGGAACAACAACCATTCCTCAAGTAGACAAGATATTCGGCCCAGGGAATCAATATGTGACCGTAGCCAAACAATTGGCAACACAATATCATGTAGCGATTGACATGCCAGCAGGCCCTAGTGAATTGATGGTTGTCGCAGATGAAACTGCCGATCCATCCTTTATTGCTTCTGACTTATTGTCTCAAGCCGAACATGGGCCAGACAGTCAGGTGCTGCTGATCACAACTTCCAAAGCCATTGCAGAGGAAACTCAAAAAGCAGTGCTTTTACAGCTGGAAAATCTAGACAGAAAGGACATCGCCCAAAAAGCATTAGACAACTCAAAAATCATTGTCTTTAATGACGACCAAACAGCACTTGATTTTGCCAACCAATATGGTGCGGAGCACTTAATTGTTTGTGTTAAAGAAGAAGAAGAATTCATTGAGGGAATCAAAAGCGCTGGCTCTGTCTTTATCGGGAATTATACCCCAGAAAGTGCTGGAGATTATGCCTCGGGAACCAATCATACTTTGCCTACCAATGGCTATGTACGTCAATACAGTGGTGTGAACTTGGATAGTTTTTTAAAGGCAATTACTTATCAGAAAATAACCAAAGAAGGTTTGATGAACCTTGGTCCTGCGATTGAAGAGATGGCAGCCGCCGAAGGACTTCAAGCGCACAAAAATGCCGTAACACTCCGGCTTAAATCAATGAAGTGATGAAAGGATTAGATTTAAAAAAACTGGTACGACCTTTGGTGCTTAAGATTGCACCTTATCGATCAGCAAGAGACGAATTTGAAGATTTTGAGGCTCAAAATATTTTTTTAGATGCCAATGAAAACCCTTTTGATACATGGTCTACAATCGATACCCTGACCCACAACAGAACTTGCAAGTGAAAGCAGCAAATTGGCCGAAGATCAAAAGCGTTTCTAGCAGATCAGACTTTTGTTGGGCAACGGCAGCGATGAAGTGTTGGATCTAATCTTTCGTGCGTTCTGCGAACCCTCACAAGTACGATACTGTGATTGCTCTTACCGCCAACCTATGGAATGTATGAAGTACTGGCAAAGTTGAACGACATCAACATTCAAGAAGTTCCTTTAAACGAGGAGTTTCAATTGGATATTAAAGCCATAAAAGCAAGGGTGAGCACTAAAACAAAAATCATTTTTGTTTGTAGCCCCAATAACCCTTCAGGGAATGCTTTGCCTTTAAATGAAATTGAAAGTCTTTTTGATTTTTTCGATGGATTGGTTGTGCTTGATGAAGCTTATGTGGACTTTTCAGAACAAGAAGGCGGTTTGTCTGTTTTAAATAAATTTCCAAGACTGATTGTCTGTCAAACGCTCTCTAAGGCCTATGGTTTGGCTGGAATACGCTTGGGCATGTGTTTTGCTGATGCAACAATCATCTCTGTTTTAAACACCATTAAACCACCTTATAATATCAATGTCCTGACACAAAGTGTTGCTTTTGATGGATTAGAGGATGCTCCGGCCATTGAACAACAAATTCAATTAATTGTTTCAGAGCGAATAAGAATGGCCACTGCCTTTTCAACACTTAAGTTTGTAAAAAAAGTGTTTAAAAG
>CAJJCA010000009.1 GCA_905182575.1 uncultured Flavobacteriaceae bacterium
ATGCGGGTGGCCAAGTTGGTTTGAACTACAGGAGAGTTAAGCACCAAAATCAGCAGAAAGAAAACCACTGTAAAAGTCAAAAAGATTATCCCCGCTATTTTATATGACTTTTTGATTGTAAAATTTTATTTTTGTTCCATATTTAAGAAACTTCATGGAAAAAGACCCGTGCTACATTTTAGGAATTGAATCTTCTTGCGACGATACTGCTGCTGCAGTGCTATGCAATGATGAAGTCTTATCCAGTTGTATTGCAAATCAGGAAATTCATCGTCAATATGGCGGTGTTGTCCCTGAACTTGCTTCACGAGCCCATCAAGCCAACATTGTTCCTGTTGTCCATCAAGCACTCTCTATTGCAAATATCGACAAAAAACAGCTATCTGCAATTGCCTACACACAAGGACCTGGTTTATTGGGTTCATTACTTGTAGGGAGTGCATTTGCCAAGTCTCTCGCATTAAGTTTAAACATCCCCTTAATAGCAGTAAATCACATGCAAGGGCATTTGCTGTGTCATTTTATAAAGAACAAAGAAAAAAAAGCACCTGAGTTTCCTTTTCTTGGGGTTACCCTATCTGGGGGTCACACCCAATTGGTTTTGGCAGAAAGTCACCTTAAGATGTCAATCTTAGGGAATACTTTAGACGATGCTATCGGTGAGGCGTTTGATAAGTGTGGTAAAATCATGGGATTAGGCTATCCTGCTGGACCTGCCATTGACAAACTGTCAAAAAAAGGAAATCCAAACGCATTTAAACTCCCCATCCCGAAAGTTTCTGGACTGAACATGAGTTTTAGTGGTATTAAAACTGCTTTTCGAAATTTGGTGCATAATAATGTTTCAAAGAATGCTGATTTTGTAGAAGAAAATCTTGAGGATCTTTGTGCTTCCTTACAAATGACCTTGGTCGCTATTGTGATGGCTAAAATTCAATTGGCAACTGAGGAGGTTAATGTAAAAAGAATTGCAATCGGCGGCGGCGTTGCTGCCAATTCGGAAATTAGAACTGTTCTCGAAAGCAAAGCCCTTGAAAATCAATGGGAAGTTTTTCTTCCAAAGCTTGAATTCACCACAGACAATGCAGCAATGATCGGTATTGTCGGATATTATAAATACAAGTCCAAAGAATTTGGTAGCTTAAATCATACCGTCAGTGCACGTTTACCTTTTTAAATATGGAACTTTTTTTTCAGGAAAATCTTTTGGAATCCACTTCGGAAATAAAATTCTCCACTGAAGAGAGCAGACACATTTCCAAAGTATTACGAAAAAAAACAGGAGATGCAATCACCGTGACTAATGGGAAAGGGCTTGAGTGGAAAGGGGAAATCACAATGCTTGACACCAGAAATACTCTTGCAAAAAAAACAGCAACAATATTTCACGAAAAAGCTACGTCGAACATCCATATTGCAATAGCACCGACCAAAAGCAACGACCGAATGGAATGGTTTTTAGAGAAAGCTACAGAAATCGGAATCACACACATCACTCCTATTCTATGCAATCATTCGGAACGCAGAAACATTAAATCAGAAAGATTTGAGAAAATATTAATTGGTGCACTCAAGCAGTCCTATCAGTTTCACCTTCCTAAATTGAACGCCCTCACAAACTTCTCTGATTTTGTCCCCAGCAATAGCGCTGTCAATAAGTTCATCGCTCATTGTAAAGAAAGTAATAAATCGAATCTTTCTTCTTACAACTCCCTGAGTAAAGATGTTCTGATTTTGATTGGTCCAGAAGGCGACTTTTCAAATGAAGAAGTTGTGTTGGCTTTGGAAAACGATTTTCTTCCTATCGCTTTGGGTAGTCAGAGATTGCGAACTGAAACTGCGGGAATCGTTGCCTGTCACACAGTCGTTTTAAACAGAGTATCAATGACATTATAAAAAAATCTTCTTTTTCTTCTTATATTTAACCTATGAATAATAACGGAATTGCTAAAGGCATTGTAAATGCAATACTTCAACTTTCACTGATTGTTTTTGGCATTTGGTTGATTGTAGAACTTCATGTTTTGTTGATTTATATCTGTATTGCTTTTGTGGTTTCTCTGATTGGAAGACCAATTGTATTTTTTTTAAAATCAAAACTAAAGTTCAGTAATCTGTTGGCAGCTTCTACCACTTTATTAATACTCATCGGTATATTAGCAGGGATCATCTCCTTATTTATTCCCTTAATCATTCAGCAAGGAGAAAACCTATCCCTACTGAATTTGGAGGAGTTAGAACTAAATGTTAAAAAGATATTAGAGGAGATAAGTGTTCATTTTAATCTTAAAAGTGATTTTTGGGATTCGATTCCAACAAACGAAAGCTTGTTTAGTAACGATTACTTAAGTGCCATTCCTGAATTTCTTAATCAACTATTGAGCGTTCTTGGAAGCATTACCATCGGGATGTTTTCCGTGACTTTTATTTCTTTCTTCCTTTTGAAAGACAGTCTTTTATTGGAAAGAGGCGCAATGTTATTAGTTAATGATCGAGATGAAAACAGATTAAAAAAATCGTTTGAAAAAATCAAAGATTTGCTCTCGAGATATTTTTTGGGTTTGTTGCTTCAAATCAGTATTCTAATGGTAATTATGTAGGCTTGTTCTTGTCGTCTTTGGGATTCAAAATGCATTTGTAATTGCCTTCTTATGTGCTTTGCTCAACCTCATTCCTTATGTCGGTCCACTCATCGGAGGACTCCTCATGATGTTTCTGAGCATGACCAGTAACCTTGATGCCGAGTTCAGTACAGTGATACTGCCCAAAACGATTTATGTCATGATTGGCTTTTCCATCGGGCAATTAATCGATAATTTTTTCAGTCAACCAATGATTTTTTCCAATAGTGTGAAATCTCACCCTTTAGAAATATTTATTGTAATTCTGGCAGGAGGCAGCCTTATGGGATCGGTAGGAATGATTGTTGCCATACCTCTTTACACCTCTATTAAAGTGATGCTTAAGGAGTTTTTATCAGAAAATAAAATTATTAAATCATTAACGCACGACCTTTAAGAAATAAAGATGCTCCAAATGAGATTGCAGTACCTAACACTTAAACTGAAGCATGAGTCAAATGAAAGAGATATTTTAGACTAACCATTAATTATTGACATCGTAACCAGAGATAAAGAAAATGGAGGGTGGAGGTCCGATATTAGACCATTACCAATTAAAGACGATACATTATAGCAGAAACACTATAAATTTTTGGTAAAAATTAAAACTGTATTGCTTTACATTGACGAAACTAATATTATATTTGCGCTCTACTAATTGATTACCAACAGTACCTATACTTTTAAGAAATACGTAAAAAAATACGTAAAACCTGAAATTTTATGTCATTAATTCATCTTAAAAGCTCTGAAAAGTATTCATATTAAGGTCGCGTAGCTCAGCTGGATAGAGCATCTGCCTTCTAAGCAGACGGTCACAGGTTCGAATCCTGTCGCGATCACATAACCAGCAAAAAGCTCTATAACTCTTAAAAAACAATTCCTCACATTGATGTGAGGAATTGTTTATGCACTAAAATTACATTTTTAATGTACTCAAGAAAAATCAACTGTCATTTTACTGTAATCTATTTAAGCACTATTTGACAGCTATATGAAACTCAAAGAAATACTATTCCGAAAGATCTACCTGAGGATGAAAAACGCCTGCTTAAAAAGATTAATGAGCGCAAAAGGCTAGTTCGACGAATGGGCATTGATCCAGATAATGGCTGGGCAGCAAATTATGAAATTATTCCTGAAAAAGAAAAAGTAATTAAAGAGCTAAAAACAGCTGCAAAGTCAGTGGATACAATTTTTCTTGCAACTGATTTAGATAGAGAGGGTGAGGCAATCGCATGGCATTTAAAAGAAGCTCTTGGGGCAGATAAATTTAATTACTCAAGAGTTAGATTTAATCAGATTACCAAAGATGCAATTTTAAAATCTTTTGAAGACCCCAAAGAGATAGATAAGAATTTAGTTGATGCACAGCAGGCCAGAAGATTTTTAGATCGAGTGGTTGGTTAGAGTAGCTGATTAAGGCTAGTTTAAATTATTCCCTATATTTAAACATATAAAAGTCAGCGCTACAAAAAGCTGCATACTTACAATAAATTTATGAAATATCTACTTCATTTTTTTTTTCCTATTGTCGTTTTATCGTTAATAAGTACAACGGCACAAAATAACCCAGTTTTCGCAGGCTGGTATGCAGATCCAGAAGGTATTATTATGGATGATGAATATTGGATTTTCCCAACCTATTCCGCACCTTATGATAAACAGGTCCATTTCGATGCTTTTTCTTCACCAGACTTGGTAAATTGGACAAAACACGAGCGCATAATAGATACAACAGCTATAAAATGGGCACATAGAGCAGTTTGGGCACCATCAATTATTAAAAAAGAGGATAAATATTTTCTTTTTTTTGGTGCAAATGATATACAAAGTAATGAAGAATATGGCGGGATAGGCGTTTCGATTTCAGATAGACCTCAAGGTCCTTATAAAGACCATTTAGGAAAACCACTCGTGGATAAATTCCATAATGGTGCTCAGCCCATTGATCAGTTTGTTTTTCAGGATAATGGAAAGTACTACCTCATTTATGGTGGTTGGAGACATTGTAATATTGCCCAATTGAAAGATGATTTTACAGGATTTAATCCTTTTGAAGATGGAACAACATTCAAAGAAATAACGCCTGAAAACTATGTAGAAGGTCCTTTTATGTTCAAAAAAGACGACAAATACTATTTTATGTGGAGCGAAGGTGGTTGGACTGGTCCAGATTATAGTGTGGCTTATGCAGTTGCAGATTCACCATTCGGACCCTTTAAACGTATTGGTAAAACACTACAACAGGATACCAAAATTGCTACTGGTGCTGGTCATCATAGTATAATTCACAACAAAGATACAGATGATTATTATATGGTTTATCATCGTAGACCACTAGATGAAACTGACCGTAATTCTCGCGAAACTTGTATCGACTTAATGGAATTTAATGATGACGGTACAATAAAGCAGGTTGTGATAACAAATGAGGGTGTAAAAGCAAATTCATTAAAGAAATAAAATATATTGTTTATTACAGTTATCATTTATTTCTTTAAAATAACCATCCTCTAAATTAATTACAACAAATGAAACTTAGAGACGTTAATCAAAGGATTAAAATGCTTCAAATAGCCTTACAATACACTCTACCAAGAATGAAAAAAGCTACTAATGAAGTAAGTAAAGACTTGCCTTTATTTCTTGATTAGATTAAGTTATTTTAACAAGATTATTTTATTTATTTTATTAAAAAAGGTTTAAATTATGAAAAAGTTATTTATCGCAACAATTATTTGTCTATTTACTATTACTTGTAATAAAGAAAAAATATTGTTGAAGAAGTCATAGTTACTATTGACATTAGCCATAAACCAATCAGTAAATCCATTAATAAAATAATATGTTTGGGAGCATCAAGGGTAGAAGGGGCAAGACCTAATTTTTAAAGTTATCGTTTTAATTTGTGGAAAGATTTAAAAGAAAACAATTGGACTTTTGACTTCATTGGCACTCGATCTGATAATGCCTCTTATCCATCTTTAAGTGGTGCTGAATTTGATACTGACCACGAAGGGAGAGGTGGTTGGACTTCCGGTGAAATATTAGATGGACTTGATTATTGGTTAAATCAGACAGGCGCTGCTGATATTGTTTTATTAAGTTCGCCAGGTGGCAATGATGGGCTTCAGGGATTACCCTATTCACAAGCAGTATCTAACATCAATTCCATAATTGATATTCTTCAAGACAACAATCCAAACGTCACAATTATCCTTGAGAACATGCAAAAAATAGGAATGCTAGCATCCTGGCAGAATTAACAGGTTATTTTGCCACAAATGCAGCAAGAAGTTTTAAATATTGCAACCAAATTACAGCTGCATCGCAGATCATTGGAGTAGATATATTTACAGGATTTAATGATGGTTTAATGGCGGATGATGTGCATTATAATGAAGCAGGTTCCGAATTTATTGCAAACAGATACTATAATGTCCTTGTAAACCGTATTGGAATATGAAAAAACACAGAGAATAATGTATAAAGATAACTGCAGTTTTAGTTTTAAACCATAGGCATAACATCTTGAGTAAGTTATTAGGGTTCTTATTTTTTTCAATCCCATATAACATCTGTTTTTTTAAACAAATAGGCGAAAACAACTCCTAATAATGGAAATAATGTGAATAATGTGAATAATTTTTGGTATTCCAATACAGTGGGATCATTACCTAACATATAGCCTATCAATAGAGACATAAATATGTCTGGTGTAAAACCTATCACAGAAATTATCCCGACAAGCGTTCCCGTTAGTTGAATAGGTGCTTTAATTTCTTCAATTAACGCAAAATATAGTCCTCTCAGAGAATATGTACCTAGGGCAATTAGTATAAATAAACAAAAATAAATTGTAAAGTAGTTTGCTTCACTACCTCCAAGTCCAATCATTAAAGATGAAAATAAAATGCAAATAAAACAAGGAATCATAACCTTTGATGGAGAAAAATGATCCGCAACACTTCCAATTAAAATTACGATGATTGGTCGTAAGAATTGAATCATAACTGCGAAATAAGTTGCGTTTTCAAGACTAAAACTCCAGACATCTCTTGCGTAAATTCCAAAAACACCAGTTAATTTATATGCACTATAAGCAGATAAAATCATTAAAGAATGAAAGATTATTTTTCTTTTTTTTAACAAAGTAAATATTAGTTGAAAACTAAAAAGAGTTTTTTTGTTTTGATTTACGCCTCGCCTGGAAGTGTAAACCAAACAAAAACGCCAATTATTAAAACTACAGCGGTAATAACTGCAAATATAAATTGTAGAGTAATCTTTTTATCTTCATAGGTTACCAAAGCAGCATCTTCTGGAAACAAATAACTTAAAATAGTTGCTCCAAAAAAAGCTATAGATGCCGCAAAAAGTCCTCTTCCTCCATCTAATAAACCAAATGAAAGCCCCTGGTTATTTTCATTTCCCCACTGCCTTGTTGCTTTAATTAGTGCTGCCCAAAAAAGAAATGTTGTGGAAATACCCCAGAGTGTATAAATAATTTTGAATATTCCAATTGTAGGAATAGAGATCATTACTATTCCTCCAATACTCGTTAGTATTAACGAGATCGACAATAGCTTTCTAGCTTCCCACCTGTCAGCTATAAATCCACCAAAAAAATAGGAAAATAAAGCCGTTATACCATAAAAAGCCTGTGCTTGTCCAATTTCAATATCAGAAATCAGGAAGACTTCTCGTATTATTGGTTTAAAAACTCTCATCACAATAAAAGGCAATAAAAAAATTGCTTCTCCCGCAATAATCAATGTAGTTATTGAAATTAATTTTGACTTCAAAATTTAATCTTTTTTAGAAAGTGTTTACAATGATATAATTGTAAATATTTCACAAGCTGTTTCAAATATATATTTAATAAAGTAATATACCCACTAAGACCTAACTGTTTGGTATGTAATAACTATATCAGGATCTTTATTTGTAATATCTGTTATCATTTTAGTATTTAAATTATAAGTTTCTAACATATTACACGAGTTATTATAAGTGAATTAATCCCCTCAAATCCATAACGGCTTAAAGCTAGTTTGAAATATTCCCATATTTAAACATCTAATAATCAACATTATGAAAAAAGCTTTATTAACTAACCCTGCATTCAGATATGTTTTTGAGATATTTGTGATTGTATTCTCTTTAATGATATCTTTTTTCATACAAGACGTTTTAAACGATAGAGAAAAAATAGAACTTAAAAACAAAATTAGTTTTTTGTAATCTTACCAGCTAAGTAACTTCTTGAGTTATATACATCTAATGTAATTTCAACTAGAATTAAATTGACAGAAGATATTTTGGAAGGGAATACATCAAATCAAAACCTTAGATCAGTGATGTTGACTTGGGGGTTTACAGGTCAAGATTCAAATTTTAAATCTCTAATCTCAACAGGAGCTGTTGAATATATCGATAATGATTCTTTGACTTTGGAATTAACTAGATATTATGTGCATAATTATGCATTGATAAATGATATATCCGAACAATATAAACAACACTATTTTTGTAGAGGTATTGACAAATTATCAAAAATAATTATGACTGAATTAAACCTAAATAACCAGTCAAATCCATTAAGCATAAAACTCCATAGGATTAAGATACTTTAAATAGCCTTTCAATACACTTTTCCAAGAATGAAACAAGCTACTTATAAAGGAAATAAATACTTACCTTTTTTTTCTTAATTAGATTATACTTAAATTGCAAAAAAAATTATGAGGAGGTTTATAATTATTTTTCTGTTTATTCCAATGATTTCTTTTGGACAGAACAATATTAATTATCAAGCGATAGTTTCTAATTCTAGCGGTACTGTTATATCCTCTCAGTCGATTGGTGTTAAATTAAGTGTTATTTATACCAATGCTAATTCAGGTGCTGTTTATTCAGAAACGCATACAACAACAACTACCTCATCGGGTCTAATAAATATTAAGCTTGGTAGCGGGGGAACTGCAAGTGGAACTTTTGCAAACATCGATTGGAGTACATCTGCGATATATTTAAAATCAGAAGTAAACATAGGGAGTGGATATGTTAATATGGGAACACAGCAAATTGAGGCTGTACCTGTTGCTCTTTATGCAAAAAATGTAAATAATATTTATATAAACAACAATAACACTGCTATTGGAATTAATTCAATGACTACAAGTACAACATCTGGTCAAGTAAATACTGCTGTTGGCGGAAACACTCTTTACAGTAATTCTTCAGGTGAGGGAAATACTGCAATCGGATATGCAGCACTTGAGGATAACACTACTGGCTTTACTAATGTTGCACTAGGTCAAAATACTCTCAAAGAAAATACTACAGCATCGCAAAATGTTGCTGTTGGTTATGCCGCAATGAGATCAAATGTAACCAACGGATCTCTTACTGCAGTTGGTGCTTATAGTTTATCGAGTGTTATAGCAAACACTTATGGCTTAACCGCGATTGGATATAAATCTTTAGAAAACAACACCACAGGATGGAACACAACAGCTTTAGGGCATATGTCACTTAATTCAAATACTACTGGTGCAGATAACTTAGCTCTTGGGGCTGTTAACTCTGAATCAAATACCACTGGGTCTGCAAATACTTCTGTAGGTTCACACGGTCTTCAAAACAACACTATTGGTAACGATAACACAACACTTGGATATGTTACATTAAAAAATAATACACAGGGAGATAATAATACTGCAATCGGATCTAGAGCAGGAGAAGATTTAAATACAAATAGTAATAACAACACCTTTTTAGGGTCAGGTGCTGACACTACTTCCGGAACTACTCTTAGTAACTCGACTGCTATAGGATCGGGAGCTGTTGTTACTGCGAGTAATAAAATAAGGCTTGGTAATACTAATGTTACCTCTATAGAAGGACAAGTAGCTTGGACTAATGCATCTGACAGAAGACTTAAGAAAGATATTACCAGTACCAAATACGGGTTAGAGACCATCTTAAAACTAGTTCCTGTTGATTATCTATTAAAATCAAATAACCTTTCTCAAATTGGATTTATAGCACAAGACCTAAAACCGATAGTTCCAGAGGCAGTAAATGGAACAGAAGGAGACATAGAAAAGGGAGAAACTCTAGGTATTACATACACCTCGATAATCCCTATTTTAACTAAGGCTATTCAAGAACAGGAAGCTAAAATTAAAAAGCAAAATGAGAAAATTAAATATCTAATAGTTAAATATTGACACCTTAACTAAAACAATTGATTCCATAATTAAAAGAATTGATACTTTAGAGAATAAATAATCCAAATTGATATCATAAGATACTAACGTCACTAATCAACTTTAGTGGCGTTTTTTAAAACACTAAAGGCATATCCTCTTCAGTAAGTTTTACAATACCTTTAATTCTATTAATCATAAATCAATGTTAATTGAAGAAGATTACAGTAAAAAAAAGACAGGTTTTACAAAAAAAGGGTGACTTGAACACTAAAATATTTCAAGTTGAGTCTGGTTTGTTGCGTAGTTATTCCATTGATGAAAAAGGCAAAGAGCATATTTTTATGTTTGGTACTGAAGAGTGGATTATAGCAGATATAGAGTCCAATGTATTTAGTAAACCTACTCAACTTTATATTGACACTATTGAAGATAGTGAGATAGTTGTTTTTAGTTTAGATTATTTAAAGACTGATCAATCAACAAAAGAAAAACTTCAAAAAAATTCAAAATTATTGTCTTTCCGCTATAGAACAATAGAGGTTTTAGCTAAAAAAGAGGCCAAAAAATTTGGCTATAATAAAAGTTAAATATTTCACCCAAAAGATCAGATTGCTGCTTAAGATGCTTCAAAATTTCTCTATCAGTTATTTTTTGCTCGATGGTTCTTGTTTTGTTAAAATATTTCATGTTTAATTGGGTTTATATTGTTTAAATTTATAGAAATTTTAATTAAATATTGACTATAATAAAAAAGCAGAACAATTTTATAAAGTACATGAAACAAAACCTTTTTAAAATAAGCGTTTTCACTTTTTTCAAACTACCGGCTGCATGGTGGACAGGAGTTAGGGTAAGTGAAATTAATGACACTTCTTGTGTAGTTTCTGTCAGACACCGCTGGATCAATCAAAATCCTTTTGGATCTATGTTTTGGGCGGTACAAGGAATGGCAGCAGAACTGTCAACAGGAGTGTTCTTTATCTGGTCAATTAAATCGAGTAAAGTTGCAGTCTCGATGCTTGTATTGAAAAACAAAGCGACTTTCAAAAAGAAGGCAAAGGGATTGATTCGGTTTAAATGCGATCAAGGGGAAGCTGCAGTTGCAGCAATAAATAAAACAATTGATACTGGAGAACCCGTAATTGTAAAAATGAAATCAGTAGGAACTGACAGTAGTGGAGACGTCGTTTCTGAATTTGAATTTGAATGGACATTAAAACGTAAATAGAATGAATAAAGATTATTTTAAGTCACTTGAACTTCCCGTGATCGCAGCTCCGATGTTTCTAATTTCTGGACCAGAATTGGTGATAGAATGTTGTAAAAATGGAATTGTAGGAACATTTCCAGCATTGAATCATAGAACAACCGAAGGCTTTGAGCAGTGGGTAATCCAAATAAAGGACTCTCTTACTGCTTTTGAAGCAGAAACAGGTAAAAAGGCAGCACCTTTTGGAGTTAACCTTATTGTACACGCCACGAACATGCGTGTTCAGGCTGATCTTGAAATTTGTGTGAAACATCAAGTTCCTTTAATTATAACTTCTTTGGGCACGGTAGCTCAGTTGGTTGATGTGGTCCACAGCTATGGTGGCTTGGTTTATCATGACGTCATCAAAAGACGTCATGCTGAAAAAGCTGCTGAAGTAGGAGTAGATGGTCTCATTCTTGTTGCTGCTGGCGCATCGAAAATTAACTTTACATCCTATTGCGTTGATTAATGAGATAAAAAAGTTTTTTAATAAAACAATTCTTTTGTCTGGTTGTTTAAGTACGGGGAAAGACGTCGCAAGTGCAATGCAGATGGGTGCTGATATGGCCTATATGGGAACACGATTCATCAATGTAGAGGAAAGTATGGCGGATGAGGAGTATCAAAAAATGATTGTAGAGAGTTCTGCTGAAGACATTATCTATACTGCTGCAGTTTCTGGAGTTCATGCAAGTTTTTTAAGACCCAGCCTTGAGGCAATGGGCGTGACGGAAGACAAATGGAAACAGTCTAAAAAGATTGACTTTGGAAGCGAATTGGATGCGGCCAAGGCTGAGGCAAAAGCTTGGAAGACCATTTGGTCTGCTGGTCAAGGTGTAAGTGCAATTAAAGAGACACTTCCTGTTGCGAGTTTGGTACGCCAACTAAAAGAAGAGTTCATTGCCGCAATTAAAGAACAACAAAAATTATTAAATATTTATAAATAAAACACAATATTAAGTCAGATTGTAATAGTTGTGATGGCGCCAATGGAGATCAAACTAATTACACCAATTATGACAATGAAAAGGCAAGTGCAGATGGAATATTAAATCGTATTCAACTACAGGAAGATGCCTCTGGATTTATGTCACGCTATGGATCAAAGTTATCTCAGGAAGACATTAACCTCATAAAGCAATGGAAAGCGAATGGTTTAATTTAATTAACTTACTATCACCTAATTTTATTAAAGCTCTTTTATAAATTGTTCTTTTATTAAATTATATATTAATGGTTATTTACAATTTTAAACAATGAATAGAATTGACTTCATAAAAAAATCCTCGATCGCAGGAGCTGGCGGTCTGTTCCTACCCTCCCTCTCTGGCTATTCTAAAACAAAATTATTTAAACGATATTTCTCCCAATAGTCAAATAAATATTGGTACCATAGGCATCAATGGAATGGGATGGGCCAATACGCTTGCTGCACTCAAAATTCCTGGAGTTAATTTGGTCGCCATTTGCGATGTTGATCAGGACTTTAATAAGCAAAAGACTCAATGAAATAAAGAGATTAGCACTTTTAAAGACAAAATTCGTGTGTATTCAGACTATCGCGAATTACTCGAACAGAAAGACATTGACGCTGTTTATATTGGAACACCCGATCATTGGCATGCTTTAATGATGATTCATGCATCGGAAGCAGGAAAGGATATTTATGTTGAAAAACCCGTGGGGAATTCTATTGTAGAATGTCAGACCATGACAGCAGCTCAAAAGTATCACGGCAATATTGTCCAAGCAGGTCAATGGCAAAGAAGCCACAAACATTTTCAAGATGCAGTTTCCTTTGTGCATAGTGGACAACTTGGTTCCATCAGAACCGTAAAAGTTTGGTGCTATCAGGGTTGGATGAAGCCGCAGCCAGTTGTCGCCAATAGCGCGCCACCCAAAGGTGTTGATTATGCCTCATGGTTAGGTCCTGCGCCTACCTTACCTTTTAATTCTAGTAGATTTCATTTTCATTTCAGGTGGTTTTGGGATTATGCAGGAGGCTTAATGACCGACTGGGGAGTACATTTGTTGGATTACGCACTCCTAGGGATGAAAGCCAGTTTACCAAAAACAATAGTTGGACTAGGTGGGAAATATGCCTATCCTGATTTGAGTCAAGAAACCCCAGATACACTTACGACATTGTATGAATTTGATGGGTTTAACTTGGTTTGGGACTCTGCCATGGGAATTGATAATGGATCTTATAGAAGGAATCACGGAATTGCCTTTATAGGCAATAATGGCACCCTTGTTCTTGATCGAAATGGATGGGAAGTGATCGAAGAGCGAAGAAGTAAAGTAAATGTCTTAAAACCACTTCAAAAGAAAAGTGACAATGGACATGCCAATCATCAACTCAATTTCATAAATGCTATCAGAGATAATAAGCCAGATCTTTTGACTTGTAACATACAAGACGCTGCACATGTGGCCAAGGTTGCCCAAATGGGAAACATCTCCTACAGAGCGAACCAAAAATTGATTTGGGAGGGTTCGAAAGATCGTTTTACAGATAATAAAATCAATAAAAAATACCTTTCAAAAGAATACCACAATGGCTATAAACTTCCTTCAATTGGTTAAAGATTAGAATGAATAAGATTTTATCAACTGCCCCAGGGAGAATCTGCCTTTTTGGAGATCACCAAGATTATCTAAAACTCCCCGTAATTGCTTGCGCTATAAACCGTTTTATTCGCATTGAAGCAACGCCTAATAAAAAGAGTGTTTTCGACTTCAATCTTTTAGATCTAAACAAAAAAACTCAAATTGACTTCAAATCTGATTTTAACAATATCGCAAAAGGTGATTTTTTAAGAACAGCATTAAAGGTGGTTCGAAAGATCGACTGTATTCCGGATAAGGGTTATGACATTGAAATAAAAAGCAATATTCCAATCAATGCTGGCCTGTCAAGCTCCTCCGCACTCACCCTTGCATGGATTCAGTTCCTACTTGAAGCCTTTGGTTCAAATCAAAAGCCAACCCCTAATTTACTGGCTTACTTAGCTTATGAAACCGAAGTTTTAGAACAAGGTTCCTCTGGGGGTAAAATGGATCAATACACCATTGGGCTGGGCAACCTAATCTATTTAGACACCAAAAATGACGCAGTCACTTCTTTTAAAAAACCGCTTGATAACCTGGTGGTTGGGGTTTCGGGAGTCTCCAAAGATACTTTTGGAACCTTGTCCTTTTTAAAAAGCAATGCTTGGAAGGCGATTGATAAAGTAACTCAAATAATTCCTAAATTTAAAATCTCTAAAGCTAAGGTCGAAGATCAAGATCGTTATCTAAATTTATTAGACGAAAGACAAAAACCATTTCTATATGCAGCAATCAACAACCATGCAATTACCCAAA
Organism: uncultured Flavobacteriaceae bacterium; assembly: GCA_905182575.1. Lineage (GTDB taxonomy): Bacteria > Bacteroidota > Bacteroidia > Flavobacteriales > Flavobacteriaceae > UBA8316. The sequence continues at coordinate 14,463 of CAJJCA010000009.1, forward strand.
AAGCCAAAGTGGAATTGCAAAATGACGCCCTGACTTAGACAAATTAGTCACTTCCTCAATGAGCAGCATTATATTTTAAAAGAATATTTAAAAATAACGCCTCCAAGAATAGATAAAATGATAGAAAACGCTCTCAATGCAGGTGCTTTAGGTGCAAAAATTATTGGCTCTGGAGGTGGAGGATGCATCGTCGCAATTGCAACGCCAGAAAATGAACAAGAAGTAATTAATGCCCTACTAGAAGCGGATGCAATTGACGCATTTTCGGCTCAAATTACAGCGGGTGCCAAATATTAAAAACTATGAATGAAACATTAATTATTATGGCAGGAGGAGCTTCCTCTAGAATGAAAAAATCAGAAAGCAATTTACTTTCTGAAAAAATACAGGAGCAGGCCAACAAAAGAAGCAAAGGCCTTATTGAACTTGGTGGAAAACCATTTATGGATTATCTGCTTCTCAACGCAGTCGGCGCGGGATATAAATCAATTTATATCATAACAGGTGAAAATTCAGAACTGTTCCGGTCGCTTTATCAAAACAATGCTCAATTCCCTGAACTCCTTATTCAATTCGCGACCCAATACATCCCCAAGGAAAGAGAAAAACCCTTTGGAACTGCCGATGCTCTGTATCAGTGTATGGTGCAATTCCCTGCTTTAAAAGAATTGAATTTTTCTGTGTGTAATAGCGATAATCTTTATTCCATAGCGGCTTTAAAAGCCATTAGAACTGTCAAATCAAACAATACTTGTATCGCTTATGAAATTGATCATTTAGATTATCCCAAAGAAAGGATTTCTCGTTTCGCTGTAATTAAATTTGATGATGAGTTCAGGCTACAAGGCATTATTGAAAAACCAGAAGCCGATAAAATTAATCAGTATGTTGATGTTGAAGGTAAAATAAGGGTTAGCATGAACTTGTTTTCTTTTAACGGTAAAATATTTTTCAATCATTTAAAAAATTGTCCAGTTCACCCCGTTCGAAACGAAAAGGAGCTTCCAACTGCCATTATGAACATGATCAATGAAACTGCTCCAATGCTGGGAATACCTTTTGCAGAACATGTTCCTGATTTAACTTCCAAAGAAGATATTTTAAAATTAGAAGAATACATTGCAAAACATTTTTGATAAAGTAGCGAAGAAAACTTTATTTAAAATTAATTGATTTCTATATTTGTTAAAACAGCTGTTTTAATCTTAATATCTAACTAAAATGAGCAGACACCTTTCTTTAAGATCTGGAAATCCAGTTTTATCAAAAAGCACCTTCAACAGTGCAACAAACATTACGGAAACGATGACCATCAATGGAACGGTTAACAAAACTGCCATTAGTCTTTTTTTACTTGTTGGTACAGGATATTTAACGTTTAATACCATGAATACTGTTCTATTGATTGCTTGCGGAATCGGGGGATTTATTGTGGCTTTGACAACAGTTTTTAGAAAACATTGGGCGCCCATTACCGTCCCAATTTATGCGATTTTAGAAGGAGGAATGCTAGGAGGCATCTCGTTTATGTACAACAGCATGTATGATGGAATTGTCACTAATGCCATCTTTCTAACCCTTGGTATACTTCTTTCCTTACTGATGGCCTATCGCTCGGGTTTAATAAAACCTAGTGAAAACTTTTAAACTAGGAGTTGCCGCAGCTACAGGAGGTATCGCCATTGTATACCTGATTAATTTCGTGATGGGATTTTTTGGATCAGGAATGGGCATCATGAATATTAACAATTCCTCGATAATGAGTATTGGATTTAGTTTGGTAGTTATCGTAATTGCATCCTTAAACCTTGGTGTTGGATTTTGATTTTATTGAAGAAGGAGCTGAAAAAGGAGCACCAAAATACATGGAGTGGTATGGAGCTTTTGGCTTATTGGTTACCCTTATTTGGCTTTATTTAGAAATACTTCGCTTACTGGCAAAACTCAACTCAAGAAAGTAAACTGTTTTCAATATTTCTGTTTATGGTCCTAACTTTGACATTAAACAGTTAGAGTTTTTCCTTCGTGCTGATTTGGTTGTTTTTCAATTAAAAACAGCTTCCAAAAGTTCCACTCGACAAATCGTTCTTTTTGACTAATTTTAAACCATAAATCAAAATATTATGAAGACAGCCGACTTAGTATTTGATCGATCTTATGTCAATGTAGAATGGGTAACGGCTGGAAATGCCACTTTTGAAGTCATCAATCCAGCTTCGGGAGAAGTTGTGGCAAGAGTTGCCGATGGTGGTGCAGACCTAACAGAAAAAGCGATTCATGCGGCTGAAAGTGCCTTTGTGTCTTGGCGAAAAACTACAGCAAAACATCGCAGTATAATCCTAGAAAAATGGAATGATTTAATTCTTGAGAACGCAGCCACACTGGCAGAAATAATGACTTTAGAATGTGGAAAACCTTTAAAGGAAAGTCTAGGAGAAGTGACCTATGGCGCATCGTTTATCAAATGGTTCGCAGAAGAAGGAAAACGAGTATATGGGGACGTAATCCCACCGCATACGGAAGACCGTCGTTTGGTGGTCATTAAACAACCCATAGGCGCTGTCGCCGCAATGACCCCATGGAATTTCCCTTTGGACGTCATCACAAGAAAAGTTGCCCCTGCCCTGGCCGCTGGATGTACTGTCATCATCAGACCCACAAGCGAATCTCCTCTAACAGCCATGGCGATTGCGCATATAGCAGAAAAAGCGGGCTTCCCTCCTGGTGTTCTTAATGTTGTGGTGGGTATTGATTCTTCTGCCATTGGGAAGATATTTTCTGAGAGTGAAGTGGTGAAGAAAATCTCATTTACGGGCTCTACCCGAGTCGGACAAATCCTGACGGAACAAAGCGCAAAAACACTTAAAAAATTAAGTTTAGAATTGGGAGGTAACGCTCCTTTTATTGTCTTTGAAGATGCTGACATCGACAAAGCTGTTGCGGGTGCAATGGTTTCAAAATATAGAAACGCTGGACAAACCTGTGTCTGCGTCAACCGTTTTTTGGTTCACGAAAAAATCTATGACGTGTTTATAGCTAAATTGGCAAAAGCTGTGGAAAAACTCAAAGTAGGAAATGGAATGGAAACGGGTGTAAATATTGGTCCATTAATCAACAAAAAAGCCGTTGAAACGACGAAATATTTTGTTGCCGATGCCCTCGAAAAAGGAGGCGATTTGATTCTTGGTGGCAATGCAATTGGTGAATGTTTCTTTGAGCCCACCATTATTGGAAATGCAACCAAGGATATGAAATTTTCTACTGAAGAAATTTTTGGTCCGGTCGCACCATCTATAAGTTTAAAACCGATAAAGAGGCCATCTCAATGGCAAACGACACCGTCTATGGTCTGGCTTCTTACTTCTATTCCGAGGGTGTTTCTCGTTGTTGGAAAGTAGCCGAAGCCCTTGAATATGGTATGGTTGGGATTAACGAAGGAATGATTTCTACAGAAGTGGCTCCTTTTGGTGGCGTTAAGTTTTCTGGAAACGGTCGTGAAGGTTCTAAATATGGAATAGCGGATTATTTAGAGATTAAATACCTCTGTTTCGGAAACATAATTTAAATACCATGAAAAAGAAAACAATAATTTGATGCTTAAAAAGTAAGATATACTGTCTGTAGCCTTTGTAATACGCCACAATCCCAGAATTACTTATCATGATGTCTTTGAGGATGAGGTTTCTCTTAAAAATAAAAATCCCGCTCTTAAAACAAAAAATATTAACTTGACAATTGAAAAAAAGCTTAATAAACTTTAAGATCAATAAATATGTGTAAAAGAATTATCATCATTTTTTGTTTGTTTCTAGCCAGTTGCACTCCTGCAGAGAAAGAAGCTCCTTTTACAATCGCCTTTGGATCTTGTGGACATCAAGACAATCCATTGACCATTTTCAACAATATCGCAGCGCTTCAACCAGATCTCTTTGTCTTTTTAGGGGATAACATCTATGGAGACACCAAGGAAATGGATACTCTAAAAGCCAAATACAAGAAACTGAGCGACAAGCCCTCATTTCAAAATCTTAAGAAAAACACAACAATCATAGGCACATGGGACGATCACGATTTTGGATGGAACGATTCGGGTCGGCATTATCAATTCAAAATCCTTCAAGATATTTTTCTTGACTTTTTTTTCCAAAACCTGGACAGTGAGCGCCGAAACCACAAAGGAATTTATCATGCTTATGAATACAAACACCAGGGGAAAATCATTCAAGTCATCCTGCTAGACGGCAGAACCTTTCGCGACAGTTTGTTGGATTATGCAGGAGAATACAAAGACGATCGCAGGTTTTTTTACGAACCAGATTATTTTCCTCACCCCATCGACAGCGACAAAACCCTTTTGGGAGCAGCCCAATGGGAATGGCTCGAAAAAGAATTACAAAAACCAGCAGACGTTCGAATCATCGGTTCTGGAACTCAGTTTGGAATTTCGTTCAATGGTTATGAAGCTTGGGCCAACTTTCCAAACGAACAATTAAGGTTTTTAAACCTGATCAAAAAAACCAAAGCCAACGGCGTTTTGTTCATCACTGGAGACGTTCATTATGGAGAAATTTCAAAAATAAAGCATCCTGGCCTCTACCCTATATATGATGTAACGTCTAGTGGTTTGTCCTCCATTTGGCATTTCGCAACGAGCAACAGTAACAGGATCGAAGGCCCCATCATGGACAATCATTTCGGATTACTCTCCATTGACTTCAGTGGTTCAAAACCTGCAGTAAAAACTGAAATATGGGACAAGAATGACAATCAACGCGTTGAATATACCATTCCAATCTCAGAGATAACTTTTAAAAATTAACACCCAAACCAATGACCATCCTAATTTTTAAAAACTAAAAACCTATCTCATTACTTTTGGCTTTTTATTTGTCGGCTGCAACCAATTAAGCCTGTAATATCCCCCCTAATATTATTTATATTGTTGCTGACGATCTCGGTTATGCGGAACTTGGGGTTTATGGTCAGACCAAAATAAAAACACCAAACATTGATGCCCTAGCAAAAAACGGAATGCTTTTTACCCAACATTATTCAGGAGCTCCTGTGTGCGCTCCTGCTCGTTATGTATTCGTTACAGGAAAACATGCTGGGCATTCATACATCAGAGGAAATGATGAATGGGGATCGCGAGGAGAGGTTTGGAATTATGAAAAAGCCTTTCGTAACCCTGAACTTGAAGGTCAAAGGCCAATCAAAAAGAACACACCAACCATTGGAAACAAACTAAAAAATGCAGGATATGCGACCAGTATCATCGGGAAGTGGGGACTGGGCGCGCCGCTCACCGAAGGGATTCCTAACCTCAAGGGGTTTGATTATTTTTACGGATACAATTGCCAGCGGCAAGCGCACAACCTCTACCCTTCTCATCTTTGGGAGAATAGGGAAAAAATATTGCTCAACAATGAGTTGATCTCGCCTAGAACCAAAATTAGATTCACTTGCTAATCCATATCTCGAGCAAAGCTATTCGAAATTTACGCAACAGGATTATGCGCCACAAAAAATGCAAGAGAAAGCACTGGCTTTTATTACTAAGAATAAAGACCAGCCCTTTTTCATGTATTACGCATCTCCCCTGCCGCATCTCCCATTGCAAGTTCCAAAAAAGGGTGTGGAGGAATATAAAAAGGTTTTTGGAAAAGAAGAACCATATTTGGGCAATCAAAGTTATTTCCCCAACCGAAATCCAAAAGCGACCTATGCGGCCATGATAACCTATTTAGACAATCAAGTTGGTGAGATTGTTACCCACCTTAAGGAAAAAGGAATTTATGAAAACACAGTTATTTTCTTTTCGAGTGACAATGGACCAACCTATTTGGGGGGCGTTGATTTTAATTATTTTGAAAGCTCTAAACCTTTCACCAACGGATTCGGCAGAACCAAAGGCTTTCTTTACGAAGGAGGAATCAGAGTACCCTTAATCGTGAGTTGGCCAAATCACATTGAACCCGGTTCCAAAAGCAATCATATTTCTGCATTCTATGATCTCATGCCTACCCTCTGCGACATTGCTGGTACTTCCGCTCCGGAGGCCATTGATGGAATTAGTTTTAAATCCACTTTACTTAATAAAAAACAAAAACAACACGATTTTCTCTATTGGGAATTCCCAGCCTATCAGGGGCAACAAGCCGTTAGAATGGGGAAGTGGAAAGGCATTCGTAAAAACATTTTCAAAGGCAATATGAAAATCGAACTCTATAATTTAGGAACCGATCTAGAGGAATTGAATGATGTTTCTAAGTGAATTCCCAGAGGTTGTAGAAAAAATCAGCGAACGTCATGTTAGATGAACACGAACCGGCAACCATAGAAAGATTTAAGTTTAAACAACTTGGAGATATTTAATTATTTCATAATGAAATCGAATAAATCAGCTTAGAAAAACAAAATGAATATACATACAAACAACTTGATTCTGACTTTAATATTATTAACACTGGTGGCTTGTCAAAATCAAACAGAAACCTCAGGAGCCAACCAGCTAAAAAGCCAAACATTATTTATATCCTTGCTGATGATCTTGGCTATGGAGATTTGAGTTTTACTGGGCAGCAAAAATTTAAAACTCCCAACATTGACCAATTGGCAAAAGATGGAATGTTTTTTACCCAACACTATTCTGGTTCAACAGTTTGTGCACCCTCGCGTTCGGCTTTGATGACAGGACAACACACGGGACACACTTTTATCCGCGGAAACAAACCCATATTTCCTGAAGGGCAATACCCTTTATTATCATCCGCAGTAACAGTTTCAAAAATTCTAAAATCCTCGGGGTATGTAACTGGTGCTTTTGGAAAATGGGGCTTAGGAAACCCTGGCTCGACAGGTGACCCCAACAACCAAGGATTTGATGAGTTTTATGGCTACAACTGCCAAAGAATTGCACACAACTATTATCCTTATCACCTGTGGGACAATCAGACCAAAGAAACACTCCAAGGAAATAGCGAAAGAAAAACAGAAACTTATGGCTCCTGAAATCATTCATCAAAAAGCGCTTTCTTTTCTCGAGGAAAACAAAGACAACACTTTTTTTATGTTTTATCCTTCCGTAATTCCACATGCAGAAATGTTTGCTCCTGAAAAATATATGGCAAAATATCGTGGTAAATTTCTTCCCGAAAAAAACTTTGACGGTGTAGATGATGGGGAAATGTATAAAATGGGTTCCTATGGCTCTCAATCTGAAGGCCATGCAGCTTTTGCAGCTATGGTAGACCTTTTAGATCAACAAGTGGGTGAAATCAGACAAAAAATAGAAAACCTTGGAATTGCCGAAAATACAATTATAATTTTCTCTTCAGACAACGGTCCTCATCAGGAAGCAGGGGCTGATCCCGAATATTTTAACAGCAATGGTAAGTTTAAAGGAATCAAATAACTTTATATGAAGGAGGCATTCGCGTTCCCATGATTGCTTATTGGCCCACTAAAATCAAACCCAACACCACCTCAGCTCATGTTTCTGCATTTTGGGACTTTCTCCCTACCGTATGTGACATTGCTCAAGTGGAATTACCGAAAAACATTGATGGTATTTCCTTCTTACCAGAACTAATGGGAAATAAACAAAAACTGCACGATCATTTGTACTGGGAATTTCACGAAAGGGGTGGCCGACAAGCCGTTAGACTTGGAAACTGGAAAGGCATACGGCTTAAAATGAGCAACAACTCAAAGGCTCCTTTGGAACTCTATGACCTTGCACAAGACGTGGGAGAACAAAACAACGTCGCGAACAGCCATCCTAGATTGTAGGCAGTAAAGTCAATGCCATTATGGAAAGAGGAACATGTCACTTCTGAAGTGTTTCGTTTTGGATTTGAGAAAACCAATTGATTTAAATCTTAACATAAATTAATAATAAATGTCAATTTTATTTAAAAAATTATTTCTAAACCGTACGGTTTCAATATTAATATTAAGCCTTTTGTTTTCTTGCAAATTTTCTAAAAAACCTAAAGGAGAAAATACTATTCCCATTCCAAAAAAATCCAATATATTATGGTTGGTCACAGAGGACATGGGGCAATACCTCCCTTCTTTTGGAGACAATACTGTTCTGACTCCAAACCTGAGTCGCTTAGCAAACGAAGGCATTCGATATCCAAATGTTTTCTCACCCTCGGGCGTTTGTGCGCCCAGTCGTGCAGCCATTGCCACAGGAATGTATCCCTCAAGCATCGGCGCAAACCACATGCGAACGACCTCTTATACGGAGGTAACGGGATTGCCCAAATACGAGGCTGTTCCGCCGCCAGAAGTGAAAATGTTTAGTGAGTTGTTAAGAAAGCAAGGCTATTATTGTACCAACAACGCTAAAAACGATTATCAATTCAAAGCCCCGGTTACGGGTTGGGATCAAAATGGCAAAAAAGCGCACTGGAAGAATCGGGCGCAAGGTCAACCCTTTTTTTCAATTTTTAATTTTAACGTAACCCACGAATCAGGTCTTTTTGAACCCTACGAAAGAGCAATCGCAATTCCTGAGGATATTGAATTTAGAATTCCGCCCTATTTGCCAGACACAAAAACTGTTCGTCGCGACCTTTGGAAAATGTATAACAACATTGCTTTGATGGATCAACAGATTGGAAAAGTGCTTAAGGAATTAGAGGACGATGGGTTGTTAGAAAACACAATTGTGTTTTTCTATTCGGATCATGGTGGTCCGCTGCCACGTCAAAAAAGACTTGTTTATGACAGTGGTCTTAAAGTCCCAATGATTATTCGATTTCCAAATAAGATTTACGCCGGAACACAAGACGATCAACTTATCAGTTTTGTGGATTTTGCACCAACCGTGCTTGCGCTTTCAGGACAAGTCCCCCCCGATTATCTTCAAGGGCAGGCTTTTATCGGAGAGAAACAAATCAAAAGAGATTACATTCATGCGGCAAGTGATCGGTTTGATGGCTTTACAGATGCCATAAGAGCAGTGCGCGATAGTCGTTTTAAATACATCAGAAACTACCGAACCGAACAAGGTTATTACCTGCCTGTAACCTATCGGGAACGAATCCCAACGATGAAGGAATTAATCAAATTAAGAGGCGAAGGGAGTTTAAATGAAGTACAATCCCAATGGTTTAGAGAAAAGAAATCCAAAGAGGAATTATTTGATTGTCTCAATGATCCACACGAGATTAACAACCTTGCGAACCAAGCTGAATATCAGAATAAATTGATAGAATTACGTAATGAAATGGATCGATGGTTAACCGAAATCAATGACCAACCCAACTTGCCCGAACGTGACTTAATTAATAAATTGTGGGAAAACAAGGTAGAAAAACCAAAAACGACAACTCCTGTTGTTTCTATCACTGAGGGTGAAATCACAATCGAATGTGGAACTAAGGGAGCTTCAATTGGTTATCGAATTGTAAACGAAAACGCAAGTCCCTCCGCTCCCTATAAAGTTTATACTGTTCCTTTTAAAATTGAAAAGGGTAATCACTTAGAAATAATTGCCCACCGCATCGGGTTTGAAGCAAGTAATCCGATAAAATACATTTCTAAATTTTGATTATTTTTTATAGGATAACTATTAAAAAAAGATTTGATTAAATATAGATTTGCAATCTAAATTTTAATACATTTAAATTAATAAAACTTTGGGGGTGTTCTAATAACAGAACTGAGAAATACCCTTTGAACCTGAATAAGTTAGTGCTTACGTAGGGAAAAGTTGAAGTGCTAATTTTAAAGCTCCTTCCTTTTCTAAGTGTGGTTTTTATAAGTCCACAAGATTCAAAGAATTTCATCCATTAGATTTATTTTTATTAATTAGTTAATTAGTTTGGTCTATGGTTACTGTTCTGGTCAATGAAAATCCAATTGAAGTTGAGGAAAACGCAACACTTTCTCAATTGCTTCAAAAAGTAAACACTTCGGTTGAAGGAATCGCCATTGCCATCAATGATGAAATTATAGCCAAAAATACTTGGAAATCTAAAGCGATTAAAAACAACGATAACGTACTTATTATTAAAGCAACTCAGGGAGGTTAATTAGGCTTTAGCAGTATTAATCTCTTACTTATTTATTAAATATGAAAAACAAAGACACCGCACCAAAAGAAGGAAAGATCACAAGACACCCTTTCCCAAATTCTAAAAAAATCTATGTATCTGGTAAGGTCCATCCGAATATCAAAGTCGCGATGCGAGAAATCTCTTTGAGCGATACCAAGCATTCCATGACAGGAAAAATGACCCCGAATGAACCTGTTACTGTTTATGACACTTCCGGGCCTTATACTGATCCAAGCAAAGAGATTAGCGTTCATCAAGGAATAGAAAGGATTCGTGAGCAATGGATTTTAGATCGGCAAGATGTAGAGCAATTACCCAGTTTTTCTTCTGAATATTGTAACAAAAGATTGAATGATAGCAGTCTGGATCACATGCGTTTTTCATTGCTAAAAAATCCTTACAGAGCAAAAGAGGGGAGAAATGTTACCCAATTGCATTATGCCAAAAAGGGAATTATTACTCCAGAAATGGAATACATCGCCATTCGTGAAAACCAACGAATCGATGAAATGACAGAAATAAGAAAGCAACACAAAGGAGAACATTTTGGTGCCTCTATTCCTGATAAGATCACTCCAGAATTTGTCCGTGAAGAAGTCGCAAGAGGACGCGCCGTAATTCCATCTAATATAAATCATCCAGAAGCAGAACCCATGATTTTGGGGAGAAATTTCTTGGTAAAAATTAATGCGAATATTGGGAATTCAGCCACCACATCTTCTATTGAAGAAGAAGTCGAAAAAGCCGTTTGGGCTTGTCGATGGGGAGCGGATAATATTATGGATTTATCTACGGGTCAAAACATACATGAAACGCGGGAATGGATCATAAGAAACTCTCCGGTTCCAATTGGTACAGTGCCAATTTATCAGGCATTAGAAAAAGTAAATGGTGTTGCTGAAGACCTCACTTGGGAGATTTTCCGAGATACACTAATAGAACAAGCCGAACAGGGAGTTGATTATTTCACTATCCACGCCGGAGTGTTGTTGCGCTATGTGCCCATGACTGCCAACAGGGTAACGGGCATTGTTTCTCGAGGAGGATCCATCATGGCCAAATGGTGTTTGGCACATCACAAGGAAAGCTTTTTGTACACTCACTTTGAAGACATTTGTGAAATATTAAAAAAATATGATGTTGCCTTTTCTTTGGGAGATGGATTGCGTCCAGGATCAGTCGCAGATGCTAATGATGAAGCACAATTTGCTGAATTGGAAACCTTAGGAGAATTGACACAAGTTGCCAGAAAACACGAAGTTCAGTGCTTTATCGAAGGACCGGGTCATGTTCCCATGCACATGATCAAGGAAAACATGGAAAAACAAATTGAGGTTTGTGATGAGGCACCTTTCTACACCTTGGGCCCTTTGACCACTGACATCGCACCGGGATATGATCACATTACCTCAGGGATTGGCGCCGCAATGATCGGTTGGTATGGCTGCGCAATGTTGTGTTATGTCACGCCAAAAGAACATTTAGGATTGCCCAATAAAGAAGACGTTCGTGTCGGAGTTGTCACATACAAATTGGCAGCTCATGCAGCGGATTTGGCCAAAGGACACCCGGGATCACAACACAGGGACAATGCATTAAGTACGGCGCGCTTTGAGTTTAGATGGGAAGACCAGTTCAACCTAGGGTTAGATCCCGAAAGAGCCCTAGAATATCATGATGAAACATTACCTGCCGACGGTGCTAAAGTCGCACATTTTTGTTCAATGTGTGGCCCGAAATTCTGTTCAATGAAAATTTCTCAAGAGGTGCGAGATTTTGCTGCAGAAAATAAAATTGTGGACAACGAGGTTATTCAAAAGGGAATGGATGAAAAATCTGAGGAATTTAAAACAAAAGGATCTGAAGTATATCTATAAATAGATGATCGTACTAATTTCTCCTGAAAGTGATGTTAAAGATGAAGTGAGCATTCTCAATCAACTTTTCGAAGCGGGGTTGGCCTACTATCATTTAAGAAAACCTGATAAGGACTACCAAGAGCATTGTGACTATTTGGATCAAATTGATTCAAAATACCACAACCAAATTGTAGTGCATTATTTTCATGAATTAATTAATGTATATAATCTAAAAGGGATTCATTTTCAAGAACAAAAAAGAATAGATCACATTGAAAATCCCAGTAACTATTTTAAGGATTTTGAAATGTATGGAAAGACCATCAGTAGTTCTTTTCATGAAATTCAAGATTTAGAGGATTGTGATTTTGAATTTGACTATCACCTTTTAAGTCCTGTTTTTTCCTCAATTTCTAAAGTAGGCTATGCCGGTAGAGGATTTGATGTAAGTGCTGTTGATAAGAAAATAATAGGCATGGGAGGCGTTACCTCAGATAATTTAGAAAAGATTTCAAGTCTTGGTTATAAAGGGGTTGGTGTTTTAGGTGGGATTTGGAACAGCTCCACCCCTATTGCTGATTTTAAAAAAATGAAAAAATATTTTCTTAAATGACCGATGAGAATTACATATTGACCATTGCTGGTTTTGATCCCACAAACGGCGCGGGACTCACTTCTGACCTTAAGACCTTTCAGGCGCATGGTTTGTATGGATTATCAGTTTGTACTGCTGTCACCGTTCAAAATACATCAGAATTTAATGCCTGTCACTGGATAGAAACTGAAGTAATCCTTGACCAAATTAAAATTCTATTTAAGGAGTTTAAAATTGATGTGGTTAAGATTGGTATTGTTCAAAACTGGGAGATTTTATCTTTAATTATTAAAGAATTAAAAAAAATAAATTCAGAAATTAAAATCATTTTAGATCCAATTTTAAAAGCGAGTTCAGGTTATGATTTTCACCCCAAAGAAGATTTAAAAGCCCTAGATCAGATTTTGGAGCAAATTTTTTTAATCACACCAAACTATGAAGAAATTAAGAATTTATATCCCGATAAATCAATAGAAGAAACGATTGAACATATTAGTGCCAAAACAAATTTGTACTTAAAAGGTGGACATCGGACTGATAAAATTGGGTTGGATCAATTGTTTTATAAAACCATTGTTCAGCTAAACATTGAGCCAGAGAGTAAAGATATTTCCCCCAAGCATGGCAGTGGCTGTGTGTTGTCGTCCTCCCTTGCAAGTCATATCAAATTGGGAATCCCAATTGAAGAAGCTGCATTAATGGGGAAAAGATATACGGAGAAATTTTTAAGCAGTAATGATTCTCTTTTAGGAAGTCATCATTTAACCACCATCAAAATATAATATGCTTCCAAAATTACACTACATATCGCAGGGAAATACGACCGAGGAGCACTTAGTCAACATACGAAATGCTTGTACTTTTGGTGCCGAATTGGTTCAGCTAAGACTTAAAGGATTTACGAATAAAGAGGTTTTACGCACTGCAGAAATGGCAAGAGAAATCACCGAAAGTTACCAAACAAGACTGATCATCAATGATCATTATAAAATTGCAAAAGCAGTTAAAGCAGATGGGGTGCATTTGGGGAAAAATGATATCTCTATAGGGGTTGCAAGGAAATCACTAACAAGCTGGCAAATCATTGGTGGTACTGCAAATACAATTCAAGATTGTAATGCATTGATCCGTGAAAAAGTAGCTTACATCGGTTTGGGTCCTTTTCGCTTTACAAATACGAAAAAGCAATTGAGCCCTGTTCTTGGGCACAACGGCTATCTGACCTTACTTGAAGCATTAAATACAGCGGTTCCCATTATTGCGGTTGGGGGCATTACGCTAAAGGATATTCCAAAAATTATGGAAACAGGAGTCTATGGAATTGCTGCTTCGGGAGAAATAACAAAAGATTTTAATAACATAAAACACTTTAATTCATTGTTAAAGGGTACTGAATTGCAAGAGCAAATTTGGATGCCAGATCAAGAAAACACATAATGAAAGATACACTCAAGATTGCAGACAAAACTTTCAATTCTAGATTGTTTACCGGAACAGGAAAGTTTAATAGTTCAGAAAAAATGAGAGAAGCCATTTTGGCTTCTGAGAGTGAATTGGTGACCGTTGCCTTAAAAAGAGTTGAAATAAACAACAGCTCGGATGACATATTGATCCATCTTAAGGAAAAGCACATCAATTTATTACCCAACACCTCAGGGGTCAGAACTGCAAGAGAAGCAGTTTTTGCCTCGGAGTTGGCAAGAGAAGCTTTAGAAACAAATTGGATTAAATTAGAAATTCATCCCGATCCAAAATACTTGTTGCCAGATCCCATAGAAACGTTAAACGCTGCCGAGGAATTAGTAAGAAAAGGGTTTGTGGTCATGCCTTACATTCATGCCGATCCTGTTTTGTGCAAACGATTGGAAGAAGTGGGGGTGCAATGTGTCATGCCTTTGGGAGCACCGATTGGTAGCAACAAAGGAATTGCAACAAAGGATTTTCTTGAAATAATCATAGCGCAAAGCAATGTTCCTGTAATCATAGACGCTGGAATTGGAGCACCTTCACATGCATCTTTCGCAATGGAGCTTGGCGCAGATGCTGTCTTGGTCAATACAGCGATTGCTGTTTCGCAAAACCCAGTCGAAATGGGAAAAGCATTCAAACTTGCGGTTGAGGCTGGGAGAATGGCATACAATGCAAAATTAGCCCCAGTAAAACAAAAGGCCGAAGCCAGTAGTCCATTAACCTCTTTTTTAAATGAATAATTTTAAAAACACATTTGATTTATACGATTGGGATCAGCTTGAAAAAGAAATCTATGGTTTCTCTGCGGCAGATGTAAAAACTGTATTATCAAAAAAAACAAAATCACCATAGATGATTTTAAAATATTGATCTCGCCAGCGGCAAAACCTTTTATAGAGGAAATGGCACAAAGAAGCAGTGCAATCACTAAGAAACGTTTTGGGAAAACCATTCAAATGTACCTTCCTATGTACCTTTCAAACGAATGTCAAAATATTTGTACTTATTGTGGGTTTAGCATGACCAATAAGATCAAAAGAAAAACACTTTCTGATAAAGAAATTCTCGATGAAGTGGCACATATCAAACGTTTGGGGTATGATCACATTCTTTTGGTAACAGGCGAAGCCAACAGAACTGTGGGAGTTTCTTACTTGAAAAACGCCATCAACCTCATTCAATCACATTTTTCAAACATCAGCATCGAGGTTCAGCCCCTTGATCAGGAAGAGTATGAAAATTTGATTGAAGAAGGTTTGTATGCTGTATTGGTCTACCAAGAAACTTATCATAAAGCTACTTATAAGACTCACCATCCTAAAGGAAAAAAATCCAATTTCGATTATCGATTAGACACTCCTGATCGGTTGGGACGTGCTGGAATTCATAAAATTGGGTTGGGTGCTCTTTTTGGTTTGGAAGATTGGAGGGTCGATAGTTTTTATACAGCATTGCATTTAAAATACCTGCAAAAAAACTATTGGAAAACGAAATACTCTATTTCATTTCCAAGACTCCGACCGCATCAGGGAGACGTGATGCCCAAGGTCGAAATGACCGATGCTGATCTGGTTCAATTGATTTGCGCCTATCGCCTATTGGATGAAGACGTGGAGCTATCAATGTCCACTCGAGAAAGTGAAACTTTTAGAAACAACATTGTGAATTTAGGAATAACTTCCATAAGTGCAGAATCTAAAACCAACCCAGGAGGTTATGCGGTAGAACCCGAGTCCTTTGAACAATTTGAGATTTCGGATGAAAGAAGCACCGAAGAAATCAAACAAATGATTCAATCGCAGGGATATGAAGTAGTTTGGAAAGACTGGGACAAGAGTTATTTTGAAATTGCATAAAATGAGTTTATCAGCAGCAGAGAAAGAGCAATATGACAGACACCTAATTCTTAATGAAATTGGTGAAGAAGGTCAACTAAAACTTAAAAAAGCAAAGGTGTTGGTCATAGGTGCTGGTGGTTTGGGTTGTCCTATCTTGCAATATTTATCTGCTGCTGGAGTTGGGACAATTGGCGTTGTAGATGATGACAATGTAGATCAATCCAATCTTCAAAGACAAATTCTTTACACCCATCTAGACATTGGTGAAAACAAAGCAGAATCTTCTGCAAAGAGGCTAAAATCATTAAATCCGTTTGTTGATTTTAAGGTTTATAGAACAAGACTTACCACCAAAAACGTTTTGAATTTATTTAAAAATTACGATCTAATTGTAGATGGAACTGATAATTTCCCTTCAAGGTACTTGATTAATGATGCTGCGGTGCTAACTGACAAGCCCATCATTTTTGGATCAATATTTAAGTTTAAAGGACAATTGTCTGTGTTTAATTACAAAAACGGCCCCACCTACCGCTGTTTGTTTCCCACCCCTCCCAAAGCAAATGAAGTACCCAATTGTTCTGAAATTGGAGTTCTTGGAGTTTTGCCGGGAATTATAGGCAGCTTACAAGCCAACGAAGTCCTTAAAATTATTCTTGGTTTAGGAGAAATCTTAACTGGAAAACTATTGACTTTTGATGCATTATCGATGAATCAGAGGCTCCTTACCTTTAAAAAAAACCCTTCTATTTCAATTACAAAATTAGAAGAAGAATATGATTCTATTTGTGGAATTCCTCCCGCCGCAAAAGAAATAAGTTTTACGACATTTAAAAATCAAGCTTTTCAATTTAATGTACTCGATGTGAGAACACCGAAAGAACGAAATGAATTTCACATCAAAAGTTTTCATATTCCTTTGAACGACCTGTCAGAAAGACACCACGAAATTTCGCAAGACAAAAAACTACTGGTTTACTGCAAGTCTGGTGTCCGAAGTGCTCATGCGATTGCGATACTTCAAGAAAATGGTTTTAAAAATGAATTGGTGAATCTAAAAGGTGGCTTGCCTTTGGATATGTCTTGAACTCTACGGTTTTAAAAACTCTTCTTGTGAAATTTGGAGGAAGTTCCCATCTTTTGAGGCGTCAAAAAAGAAGTCAAAAGTATGTCTTTCTCCATAATTGATTACAGTATGTTCTTTGTCCTCAAAATAAAACTCTTTTGACTTGTATTGTACATACAGGCGTGTGATCGGAATTCCTGTAAATAGAAACTCATCATTATTTCGGATGTAAATGTGATTTAAATATTTTTTGTACTGGTCTCGAATGCATACAATAATGTCATGATCGACAGTGTTTCTAATTAAAAGAGCAGAACTTGAAATTTCGTAAATCACATCGGGTGGAAATTTATCTGCAAAGGTTTTATCACCCGTCTCACCTCTCTGGGAAAAGCCTAGTGAAAAAACTAAAAAGGTAAAAAAAAATAAATTATATTTAAACTTTATCATTTTAATTGAATTTATTGAGGTTTACGATTTAGATAATTATTGCTTCAAATAGTTTAATTTAAACTAGAAATACATAAGAAATATATAAAAAATAAAATTGATACTTCACATGGCTTATCTTAAAATATTATTGATACTTATTTTTAGTACTACTTTAATTGCGCAAAGTAAGTTTGAAACCTTAAACATGCGGATGCATAAATTTGTAGACGATGAAGATCTAGCTGGTGTTCAAACATTAGTAATTAAAGACAATAAGGTTTTAAATTTTGACACTTATGGGTATTCGAACATTAAGGAACAAAAACCTTTAACAGAAAACAGTATTTTCAGAATTGGTTCCATGACCAAGTGTATTGTATCTGTTGCATTTATGAAGCTTTACGATCAAGGTCACTTTAATCTTGAAGATCCTATTAAAAAGTATATTCCAGAATTCAACAACACATTGGTTGATGATGGAAAGGGTAATTATGTTAAAGTTTCTAGGCCCATAAGAATCATCGACCTACTTCGTCATACTTCTGGCTATGGAAAATCTAATCCTTTTCTTGCTGAAAAATTTAATCATCTAAAATCTTTTAAGTCAGCTGATCTTAAAACTGAGGTGGAAAGAATGAGTGAAATTCCTCTTTCCTGTGAGCCAGGTACTGTATGGAGATATGGGCCTTCGGTGAATATCTGTGGATATTTAATTGAATTAATCTCTAGGAAAAAACTTGACGAATTCCTGAAAGATGAGATTTTTGATCCGTTAAATATGACGGATACTTTTTTTGAGATTCCAGCGAGTAAATTCGATAGATTTACAACACTATACATTAAAGACAATGAAAATAATATCGTTGAATTTGATCATCCGAATGATTCTTCTTTTACAAAAGAAGTAACTTTTTTTAACGCTGCAGGACTTATGGCTTCAACAATCAAAGATTTTTCTCAGTTTTGTAAAATGATGCTTAACAAGGGGGAGTTAAATGGTGTCCAAATTCTTAAACCTAAAACTGTTTTACTTATGACTGAAGATCGTTTAAATGGAATCCCAAATGCTAAACCTTCTAATGCTAATCATAAACCCAATGCCTCAGTTGGTTTTGGATTGGGATTTAATGTAATCACTGATATTCAAAAATATCCAATTGAAGGAAGTCTAGGAAGCTATGGCTGGCATGGATCCAATGGGACATATTTTAAAATTGATCCAAAAGAAAACTTAATGCTCATTTTCATGACACAAATGAAGGGTTTTGAATATTCTCAAAAGGAAATATTCGAGTCAATGGTATACAAGGCTGTTTTATAAATATTAAGTCTTCTAAGAGTGCCTTTTGTTTGTCTATATAAGCATTATTGCCTATGTATTAATTATAACACGTAGTTGTGTTACTGTCAACCTAATTGTGTCCATTTTTTAAAAAAGGAATGTTATGCCTGTCCGGAGTGCAGTCTTCAATGGAACCCAGATGCTAACGTCGAAGCAATCGTTTTGATTGTCAAGGATTCAAATGGAAATGTTTTGGTCGATGGAGATCCGGTTATTGTCATAAAATATGTACCAGTTAAGAGTTCTTCCACTACCATAAAAAGAGTGACAAAAGTAAAACGTATCCGACTCAGTGAAGGCGATCACAACATTAGCTGTAAAATTGAGGGTTTTTGCTCCATGGCACTCAAATCTGAGTTTATCAAAAAGGTATAAAAGTATATTTACCTTGCGCTTATCTCATGCACTCCCCCTTTTACATGAAACAATTTATAGTTGTCCGCAAGGCCTACTGAAATGCCTTTATTGCCATTTATAGTTACTTGTTTGTTCTTAATTGGAATGTAAACAATCGCAACTGAGTTTTCAGGTACAGATAAATAAATATCCATTCCATTTTTCACTTTTGTGATTTTGACGGCAACTTTACCAGCAACCGTTTCATTTCCAGTTTCTGCAAATTCAAGATTTCCCAATTGTGGTTTAACATAAAAACTTTTCCATCCTGCGCTTGCAGGATAAAGTCCACAAACGTATTGGGAAAGCAGCGTCAAACCTCCCCCACTCCAAGCGTGATTATTAGTGCCCATGCCCGTTTGATCTCCTAAGCGTATGCGCGCTAGATCTGTTTTTTCTCCAAAGTTTTCGCTAAGTGTCGTCCATGGAGAAACATCCACCATATTGTAGAAACGTTTTTTCATTCTTTCCAAACCATATTCGGGTTCTTCCATAATAAACAGGGCCTCCAAAACATACTTCTCCATGTAGGGACTTGACAATTCTGTAGACTTTAAAATTTTAAAAAGACTATTGTAGTCCTCTTTATCTGCTAAGCCAGATTTGGCAAGAGCTTGGGCTCGATCGTCATATTCACCTTCGTAGTCTTTGGTCCGGTATCCTTTTCCATCCCAAAACGTTGCGTTAAAGTTGTTTTTGAATAATCTCATTGCTTCGCGTGTTGCATTAGCTTGATCCATTTCACCTAAAAGCTGAGACATATTGGCATGGCCTTTTAAGGCTAAATAATACCAGGCATTAAACCCCAACTGTTTGTCAATTTTCTTACCCCAATCGCCCCAATACCAATCCCCTTGCCTTTCGACTAGCGTACCATCTGGTTTCAACTTCCACACATCAAGGTAACGTTTAACACCTTCATAAATTTTTTCGATGGTGGCTTTATCTCCCGTATTTAAGTAATAATTCCAAAAACCATAATAACCCACACTTGCTAGCATCTGCCCAGGGAGCTCTTTGTTCCAGTTGCCTTGAGGAATTGGAGAGTAGATCGTTCCATCTTCTCGTTGCCAATGAATCAGTTCTAAGATTCCTTTTTTTGTTAAACTAGCAGCAGAAGGACTGAGCGCATAAAATGCCTCACCACTTTCATTAACCAAGTCGCCCCACCATTGGGCGCGCTCTCTATCTGGACAATCCATGTAAGTGTCTCGCATTGTCACATAGAGAGTCCTAACTGACTTCTTCCAAAGTCTTTCATAAAACTTATCATTGGCATTAAACCAACCGGTAAATGATGTGTTAAATCCTGTTTCACGGTATTTAAGGGAGTTGATTTTCAATCCTTTAGGAATAAAGTACTTCATAACGTGACCATTCATCCAACCCAAAGACTCGTATTTTTGCTGACCTTCTTTTGTGACGTATTCGGCACGAACAGAAGCTAAATCCCAGCCCATGTAATCCGTGTTATCTGTTTGCATTTTAATTGTCAAACCTGCAGGAGCATCAATGTCTAAAATTGGAGTAACATGGCTGTTATAGGGGAGTTTGCACACAATCCATTCTCCATTTCCCTCGGAGGGAATTTCCTCTGAATTTTCATAGGCCCTAACTCCATAGTTTTTCCATAATGGAACAGGCCTTAAAACCAAATTATTCCATGGAGCTGATGTTGCATACCCAATGATTAATGAGGGTCTATATCCTTTTAATTTAGCATTGGGTTTCACCCAATCAAAATCACCGTTTTGCGCATCAAATTTTATATTGGGCTCTGGTAATCTGAAATTAGGTTTAGGTCGTGAGGTGTCATCAAAGGCAATATTCAGCTTTGACAACCAGCTTGTATTTGTATAGAGACCAATCGCATCAGATTCAAAGACCAATCCTGCTTGACCACTACTTTTGTGAGAAAAACCGTCCTTGCCAAAATACCAGACCAAAACCGCGATTGTATTATTTCCTTGTTCTAGGAATGATCCAATGTCTACTTCGTCGTAATAGGTATCGTTCGGGTTTGGGCCACGTTTTAATTGACCTTCAAAAACGATCATCTCTCCGTTAATCCAAAGCCAATATTTTGAATCACAGGCTATTTTAGCAATTACTTTTTCAGGAATGATCTTAAGATTGATCTCTTTTCTGAAATTTATCCAGGTATTGGATTCATTCTGAACATCTTTGGAGGTAATTCTATTGGCTTTCCAACTGCTTGATTGTCCAAAAGAAAAAATACTGGTCAGCAAAGCGATGAATAATAGTCTTTTCATTTATTTATCTTTTCAAAAAATTAAGATAAATAAAACCAGATAAAAAATTAAAATTTAATGATATTAAATAAAAAAATAATGATTAACCAATATTTAGATATCGGTTAATCATTATGTATAAAGTATTGATTAAAAGGTTTAAATCACTAATTACCTTTAGCGTAATCTTCAAGAAATTTAGCCAAACCACTATCCGTTAAAGGGTGTTTTAATAGCCCTGTTATTGAAGATAATGGGCCAGTCATCACATCAGATCCAATTTTGGCACAATTAATAACGTGCATGGTATGTCTTACAGATGCTGCGAGAATTTGAGTTTGAAAACCATAGTTATCATAAATCATTCTGATCTCTTCAATTAGCGTCAAACCATCCGTAGAGATGTCATCTAATCTCCCTATAAAAGGAGAAACATATGTTGCGCCAGCCTTGGCAGCTAATAGTGCTTGACCTGCAGAAAAAACTAAGGTGACGTTTGTTTTAACACCTTTATCAGAAAAATATTTACAAGCTTTCACACCATCTGCAATCATTGGTAGTTTTACTACAATTTGAGGATGTAATGCTGCCAATGCTTCCCCTTCTTTTATCATGCCGTCAAGATCAGTGGCGATTACTTCAGCACTAACATCTCCTGAAACTAAATCACATATTTTGGTGTAATGTGCTAAAATATTTTCTGTACCCGTGATGCCTTCCTTTGCCATCAATGATGGATTTGTAGTTACTCCATCTAAAACACCTAAAGCTTCTGCTTCTGCGATGTCACTGAGGTTTGCGGTGTCAATAAAAAATTTCATATTACAAGTTTTTTTTAAAAGTTTTTACAATTAAGAATTGAACTGACGTTTTTATTATTCAATCTTCTCTAAGTTTTTACCTTTCGAATTTGGATATTTAATTTCTGCAAATATAGCTGAAAGATTTTTATCAATATAAATTGGATGATACTATTAGGGGAACTTAGAGCTAATTAAATCCGTTTAAATAAATTATTTTTTGAAAATGATCCTGTTTTCATCATAAATAGGGCTTTCTATTCCTAAGAAATCTAAAACACTGTGAAAAACATTATGTTGGTATAAAACTTCATTGTTCTTAAGTGTTTTGGCATCATCAGATAGCCAAACAATAAATGGAATTTCTAATTGTTCCTTTGGTGCAATACTTGCAGGTATACCGTGCATATATAAATTATTTTCGCCTAAAGATTCTCCATGATCAGAAACATAAAACATAGAACTATTATATTCTTCCAATTCTTTTAATTCCTCAATTAAACTAGACAAAATGAAGTCCGTGTAAACAATGGTATTGTCGTAAGCATTTATTAGTTCTTCTTGGGTACATTTTCCCAACTCTACATTTTCGCATACTGGTGTGAATTTATTAAATTTGGTGGATATTTCTTGTAGTAAGTTGGTCCATGGCTGGTACTGGTGTGGAGTACGAGTAATATTTTATCTTTTTTACTTTCCAACAATTGTGCTCTTAAACCGCTGAGTAATATTTCATCATATCCACACCCTTCCCCTTCGCATAGTTTTTCTAAAGCTGCCCCCTACCTTGATAGTTATTAATCTTAACAGCAGGCTCTCCCCAGTTTGTAGTTCTCCAAATAACTTCTACATCATTTCTAAATAAATAATTGGGTAAAGTCTCATACGATTCACCGCCATCTTTGTGTTCTAGAATGCACTGAACTCCAGCAGTCGTATAGGTTGCACAGGATTCTGCTTTATAACTATAAACATTCTCTATCTTAGAAAGCAGCGGATTTGTTTCCTTCCCATAACCGTATAATGAAAAGTTTTCACTTCGAGCAGATTCTCCAATTACAAGTACTGCAATAGATTTTTTATCATTCTCTATAGTAGCGTGTTTAAAGGGCTTTTTTTGCTTATTTTCTTCATTTTTGTGAATATAAAATCGAGAGGTATTTACAATATAGGACCAGGGCATAACCAAACCTCCTAAGGCTTTTGAATTTTTATCAATCCACAACCAACTACTAGAGTTGCAAGAATTTTAGGAGAAAATGAATTAATGCCGAGCCGATATGTGCCAAAAAAGTTTTGAGTTTTACTTTAACAATTTTAATTTTAAAAATTAAAATATTTGGGATCACTCCTAACAAAATTAAATACAGAATCAAGCTAAAAGAAAAGAAACTACTGGACTCTTCATAATTGGTGTTGAGAACATTACCAATCATTGTTTTGTCTATTATTACTCCATAAGTAAATATAAAATATACAGCAATTGCATTTGTGTTGACAGAAAGAACCAGTAATACTCTACCAATAAAAGGTGCTATAAATAGTATTATATAAAAAATAAGCGCGTTTAAAACTAAAATGGTAGCAATCAAACTGACAAGGGTTAAAACTCCATCCAAACTTTTATAGTCCAAATTATCCGTAGCGAATTGAAATAACGGCAGGTGGTATAAAACTAAATTAACACAACTAATTATTAATGAAACGTAGCTTACTTTAATGTTGTTTTTGAACATGAATCTTTATCATTAAATATAATGTTGTAAAAATAGAAAATAGTGAAATATAAACCACCAACAGATTTTTGTCATAAATTTCTTTGATGAGAGCAAGGGCCCAAATTATTAAAAAGAAAATTATAAAGGTATAATATTTTTTATTTTTAATAAAATCCCAATACAAATTAAATAACTTACTATGCTCGTCTCCGTGCACAGATGTATCCAATCGTACTGCCAATAAAAACATCAACTGGAAAATGCGCTCCTACTCCAACTCTAGAAAACGCAATAAATAATCCAACCACAAGAATAAAAAAAGTCCATAATATTTTGTTTTAAATTCCTTGGGCATAAATGCGAATAGTAATAAAGTAATTACTGAAAAAGTTGTTATTGAATGTCCCGATGGCAAGCTTGAAAAACCGGTATGTACTCTTCCTATAATTACAAAAAATTCATTATCAAGTATTTCTGCAGGTCTAGGAACATCAAATATTTCTTTTAGTAGAAATGATATTACGGCTGAAATTATTGTAGGTATTTTAATGATTTTATACGTTTAGGTGCATAAACAATAAAAACAGTCAAAAAAGGCAAAATTATTAGTGGATTACCCAGCTGCGTTAAGTTAAATTGTAAGCTGGAAAGCTCGGATAATTTACTGTTTAAATAAAAAAATAAATCTTTTTGAATTTCAACATAACCCTCAACACTAAAAGCACCATGCTGAAGTAGTAATAAAACAATTACAAACAACAATAAAAAAGGAATAAAAAGTAATCTTAATCTTATGTTGTTAAAGTTATTAATTACTAGATTGGCTTTGTTAGAACGAAAACATACTCTATTTAAGCCCCAAAGAGCTACGATTAATAGAAGATGCTCCCCTATTGAGTAATTCGCTTAAAAACGCTCGGAAATGGCTCCTACTGGGCTGCAACATTGGGCAAAGAGGGAGTGACCTATTGCTATTAGATGAAACCAATTTTATAAATAGAAACGGCCTAGACGTAATTGAATTAAAGCAGCAAAAAACAGATAAAAGAGTTACAATTCCAGTGCTTGAAAAAACTAAAGAAATCATAAAAGATGGATTGCCTTACAAAATATCAATTCAGAAATTCAACAAGCATATTAAAGAAATATGTAGAATTGCAGAGATTAACGAAATGATAAATGATAGTAAGATAACTGTAACAGAAATAGGCAAAGGGAACAAAGAGAAAAGAAAAGTAAGTGGCACTTATCCAAAATGGGAACTAATGGCTTCACACGTTTGCAGACGTTCTTTCTGCACTAACCTCTACGGAACTCTTCCAACTCCCTTAATAATGAGTATATCCGCTCACAGTTCAGAAAAGATGCTATTAAACTATATTGGTAAAGACAGTTTAGATTTTGCTCAGCAAATTGCTGATTTCTATACCCTACAAGCCTTAAGAGAGAAAAAAGAGCCTCAATTAAAAGTAATTAAAAACGCCTCTTCACAAGATTAGTCAAGCTGAAAGCAAATACTCTAAGCGCTCTTGTTATATGCATACCAGCATGATAGCTTACACTCTAACTAGCTCTATTAACTAGCAAAAAGCAAAAAAATCCAGGAGTCTTTTAAAGACTCTCACCCCCCACCCCTTCAAAATAAGTCTATTTCCCTTTTGGGGATACGCTGGTGAAATGGGTATATAATCTAATCTCCTAATCCAACTATGGGTTTTTTATGCTTAATTATATTTCTCTATATTTAAACATCTAATAACCAACACTGTGAAAAAGTAACTTTTTCTGTTAAACCACATGCATATCATTTTTTGTAAGTTCAAATAGCCTTGCAATATACTTTACAGGACTATTTCTTTGTATTTATCAATAATTTGTTGATTTAATTTACTCTTATTATTAACATTCATATTAAGCATATAAATATCACTTTCCCTAATATTATTATGACTCCACAAAGCTAATTCAGTAATAACTGGAGTTAATGAAAGTCCTTTTTCAGTCAGATTGTAGATAAAAGTTTTCTTGTTATCTGGATGATTTACTTTAGTTATAAATCCAGTTTTTAATAAAGTTTTTAAACGAGCTGACAAAATATTTGGTGCTATAGACTCGTCACTCTCATAAAAATCTTTGAATGTTTTTTTGTATTCAAGTAGCATTAGTTTTATGATAACAAGGGTCCATTTATCTCCAACAACATCTAATGCTGAAGTTACAGGACAATCACACCTAAAAATCTTATCTAAAAATGACATAATTTTTTTAAACTAAATTTTACTATCAAAACAATAGTTATTTATTCTATCTTTACTATCAAAACAAAAGTAATAATAAATAATCTATCAAATGAATAAAAAAGTATTGTTAACGGGTATTTCGGGATATATCGGTAATCATTGTGCTGTGGAGCTATTGAAGAATGGATATTCTGTTCGTGGTTCCGTAAGAAGTCTTTCAAAATCAGAAAAAGTTATTGCCGTAATTAAAAAAGAAGTAGACCCAAAAGATAATTTGGAGTTTTGTGAGTTGGACCTTCTAAGTGATGACGGCTGGGATGATGCAATGAAAGGATGTGAGTTTGTATTGCATGTGGCTTCTCCGTTTATCATTTTAGAGCCAAAAGACGAAAATGAATATATTAGACCTGCTGTTGATGGCACAATTAGAGCCTTAAAGGCAGCGAAAAAAGCAGGTATTAAGCGTGTTGTCCTTACTTCTTCGATGGTCTCTATGTTAGAAGATGCCGACAAATCAATCGATATTAACTTCGAGTCTTGGACGAATGTTAATGCTAAAAATGTAAATGCTTATGCAAAAAGTAAAACCTTAGCTGAGCAAGCTGCTTGGGACTTTATTCGTGCTCAAACTGATGCTAAACCAATGGAACTTTCTGTTGTGAATCCAGGTCCTGTTTATGGCCCAACTCTCTCGGGTGACTTATCAGGAGCTTCTATGGGTATGTTTAAGCAAATAATGTCAGGGAAAATGCCAATGGTTCCTCAGGCTGCAATTAACATGTCTGATGTTCGAGACATTGCCAAAATCCATGTTTTAGCACTTGAAAATGAAAATGCTAATGGAAAACGTTTTATTGTAGCAACTGAGAAAGCTCACAAGTTTCAGGATATTGCCCAGCATATAAAATCCAATGGATATGATAAGGTAAGTACAAGATTAGCTCCAAATTTTTTACTAAATTTTATTGGTAATTTTGATAGAGAAGCTCGAAGTATGAAGACTTTTATTGGTAAAACATACGATGGTGATGTTTCCTCAACAATGGAAACATTCGATTGGAAGCCAATTAGTTTAGAAAAAACTGTTTTGGATACTATTAAATCAATAGAATCATTTGCTTAGTAAATGTTATTTTTATTGTGCTTTTATAAATTCGCCTCTAATTAAGTTTAGTGGCGTTTTCTTTTAAACCACAGGCATATCATCTTCAGTGAGTTCTGGTATTTCTAAACCTCTTAAATAGGTCAAACTAACGTTTATAGCTAACTTTTATAAGCCCAAGAATTTCATCAGTCGTATAGCTCTAAACCACCTATTTCACTGGGATAGCTGGGTTCTAATTACCTACTTTTATTTGGGGTTAACCCCAAAAAATCCAACCTAAAACTCTCAATTCAACACCCCACCCCTTCAAAATAAGTCTATTTTCCTTTTGGGGATACGCTGGTGAAATGGGTATATAACCTAATCTCCTAATCCATCTAGGGTTTTTTATGCAAAAACGTGACATATGTCATTTTTTAAATGGTTCAATAATTATAAATTAGATTTTTAATCATAAATCAATTTAAAATGAGAAAAATAACATTAGTTTTAGTTTCTATTCTTATTCTTGGATGCAGTGGAACTGGAGTACAACTTAGTGCTGCCTCACGAGGAACTGCTGTACATGAACTTGCTGAAAACTATTTAAATAATGATATGGATGGACTAAAGTCTCTTTGGTCTCCTGACTTAAAGGTATATCTTAATAGTACAGAATCAATTTCACTTGAAGAATTAGAAGTTTTATTACAGGCTCAACATACTACTTTTGACCCTATTACAATGTCATGGGGGCAAAATGATAATCAAGATATTAAACAATGGGTTGAAACAACTAATTATCCTGCTGGACCAGCTAATGATGCTGTTACAGTTACTCAAACTTGGTTTAATTGGATAGCTACAAGCAAATTGACTGGAGAAAAAATTACAATGCCAGCGCACATAAGCTTTGTTTAGACTTCTTAGTGGTTAGGGCAGAATCTTGTGTGACTGTTTCACATGCAACTGTAGAGGCATCAGCCGTAGTAGTACCTGGTCCGAATACACATTTACTGAATAGTCCGCTAGGGGTATTTTAATTCAACTCAGGCATATCCTCTTCAGAAAGTTCAAGATGATATGCCTGTACTAAGGACAAGTCTACCAAATCGGTCTGTTAACGTTTATTTGGGATGACCCTGTTGCAAAATCAATTGGATGAGTCAAAATATTAGTGACACTCACATCCAATATAATCAGAAAAAATTATTGTATGCCATGCCTGCAAAGAACAGAGCTGGATGGCAAACGGGCCATTCATTCCAAATGTAGATATCCTTTTCGTTAGTTTATTTACACTGAATTAGGACATGGATCGATTTATCATCAGATTTATCATTTCTAAGCTCAAAAGCCTCTTGAATTTGGCTCAATGGGTATATATGAGTGATCATTTGTTTCGTATTAATAAGACCATCCAACACTAGTTGAACAGCCTCCTGATAAAACCGTCGCATATCAATATCCGATCTTGGTTCAGTGCTTAATATTGATAGTCGTTTGCGATGCACCTTGAAAAAATCGAAAGGTTCATTACATATGCCAATGCAGCCGTACATGACTATTTTACCGCAAAAAGCGGCACAATCAAGAGCGTCTATCATGCCCTCTCCATCCAATAAACATGGTATAACAATATCAAAACCATCTGGAAAATCCTGTTTCAAAACTTCAAAGTTTGAAGTTTTTTCATTTTTAATTTTGTAGGTGTGGGTTCCACCGTATTTTTTTGCGAGACTTAGTTTATGATCGTGCAAATCGGTAACCACAAGATTTTTAGGGCTAAATAATTTGGTCACCTGTGTCATGATCAGACCGCTAACCCCTTGCCCCATGATCAGGACATTCGAGTTTGGTTTTATATCTGACAACTCAGCTGCGTGCATGATGCCTGGAAGTACTTCCAGTAGGCTTGTCTCCTTGATAGGGAAATAGTCAGGTACAACCTTAACATTAAAAGGTTCGCAAACTATATATTCAGCAAAGGCTCCCCGAAACATACCTGCAGGTTACTTTATCTCCTTTTTTTATCGAAGAAATGTTCTTTCCGACTTTATCCACGATTCCCCCAACTTAGTGCCCCAGTCGGTTCGGGAATGACAGGAATTCTGGATGTCTGTTTCCTCTGTAACATTCCAAGTCTGATCCACAAATACCAACAAAAGCAATCTTTATTCTGATCTCATCTTCGTTTGGTTCTGGTATTTCGGCAAAACCCAAATCCATTTTAAACGGTTCTCTCAATATGGCAACCCGCTGATTGTTCGGATGATATTCATCCACCGGTTTCAGGTTAGCTAGCAACATTTTTGAAGAAATATAATAATTTAATTAATATTTAGGATTAGTCTTTATCCCTGAACTTACTAGAGTTGATCTTCATTTCACATATTTTTTCCCAGTTCCAGAATTGTTTGTTGGTTTTCCAGCTGGTTTAGAACTTGGATTTTATTTTTGAAAGAAGGGAATCGACTCATTGAAAAAGAAATCAACTTATAATGATTGAAAAATATTTCTCTTTCAAACAAAATTGTTTATTTTCAATAATTAAAGTTTTTAAATATAAATGATAACTCAATATAACTTTTAAAATCATGGCTCATTACAATAAACTTTTATTAGTACTAAGTATATTTATATTCTTTTCATCTTGTGAAAACAAAAAATCAACTCCAATTCAATCCATTGCTGAATTAGACTTAAAGGATACATCGGTCTTTTGATTCTTTTACAACCTAGACTACTAAGGTCTTGATAGACTCCTGCTGGAGTCAGCTAGGTGAGAGTTAAAAATATTTAACTACATTTAATTTAAAATAATTTGCATTATGAAAAAGCTATTCCTTATACTTTTATTCATTCCTTATTAATTAAAACAAGATATCGATCCTCATCTAATCCAACTAGGGTTTTTTATGGTTAATTAATTTAAATGAAAAAAAAAATAAAGACACTATTATTACTCAAATTCTTATTTATAACTAGTCAAATTATTTCCCAGGATCTTGTGCCTGAATATATAGTGAAGTTTACGTCATTACCTATTATGATTGACGGAAATGATAATGATTTACCCTGGGACTCTACCAACTCAATAAATACTCAATGGACAAACTTCCCCAACGTAACAAATGACTTTGAGTCACCTACTCAAGTTAAGATGCTTTACGATGATAGGTACATTTATATTTTATGTAAAGCAATCACAAAAAATAAAAATTTTGTAATACCATCATTGAGATGGGATTTTAGCGGAAGGGCATCTGATAAAATTAATTTAGCTTTTGATACATTTAGTGATGGAAACAATGCTTATCACTTTGGCTCTAATATGGTTGGTGTTAAAGCTGACGCATTAATTTCTAACGGTGGAGTTGGTGGATCAGGAAGCAGGACAGAAGTTTATAACCGTTCTTGGGATGGAAAATGGGATGTAGAAGGCGGGATTTATGATGGTTATTATTTAATTGAATTTAGAATTCCTTTCTCTACTTTACATTATCCAAAGGATTCGGAATCATGGAGATTTAATTTTACCCGAAATGATACTCAGCATAAACAAAGAACGACTTGGGTAAAGATTCCGCAGCAATTTAACACAATTAATCTTTCTTTTCTTGGAAAAATTAAGTTTGAGAAAGGTCTTTCAAAGCCAAAAGGAAAAGTTTCATATATACCATATGTAAATGGGCTTTCAGAAAAAAATAATATTTATGATAGATCACTCAATCAGTTAAGTTATGGAGGTGATATTAAAATTCCTATTAGCTCTGGGCTTAATGTTGATTTAACCATCAATCCTGACTTTTCCCAAGTTGAAGTCGATAATGAAATCATTAACCTTAGTATGTTTGAAGTCAGAATGGATGAGAAAAGACAGTTTTTTCTTCAAAATAAAGATATTTTTTCAAATTTTGGAGCAGCGAGAACTACTAATCCCTTTTTTACCAGAAGGATAGGTCTTTCTAGAGACCTTAATGGTGATTTAATTCAAAATAAAATTGTAGGTGGATTCAGATTAAGTGGTAAAATTAATAATAATCTTAAGATTGGTGTGCTGA
>CAJJCA010000010.1 GCA_905182575.1 uncultured Flavobacteriaceae bacterium
ATGATGGCACTTTTATTCTTTCTCGTGGGGGTTATTATGTCAAAACTGCCAATGGTATAGATATTACATTCGAATTTAATTCAAACTATGCTCTTGACAGTTTAACTTCATTTCGTTATTCATTAAATAAGACATGGAAAAATATATCCCAATCATCTCAAGTACTTGAAGGAAAATGGTTAATGGCTGGACGCGTTAAGGCTGAAGGCGAACAAAGGCGAGATCTCACAGCACTCCAGAAAGACATTAAAGTTTTTGTTGGATGGTTATTTTCAATGGACCGCCTTCGATAGCGAAGTCCATGCGCTTTATGGGATCGGGTGGAGGAACCTATTCTGCGCAAAACAGAGAGTACATTGAAACTCTCGATTATTTCTCTCGGGATAACACAAAAGTTGGCAAGATGTTGCCCTTTGATTTTTTACAAAAAGACGACGATTGGTATCACAAAGGGTTAAATAGTAAAGGCAAGCTGATGCATGAGATTTGGCACAAAAGAATTTAATTCATGATGTGATATTTGAACAATTAAAAGCAAAGAGAAAAAATTTATTATTTGTACTTAGATAATAAATTTCAGTAATAAATAGAAAATTGAAGGACAAAGAAGACAGCCAAGTCCAGTGTAAAAAGTTGCGGTCAATGCCCCATAGGGACTAATTTAACATCTGTAGCTGCAAGCCCAGCAACCACACCGCTAGTAGTGCCGATAAGCCCTCCAAAAACTACTGCTGAGTGAGGATTATCCAATTTAATTAACTTGGCTATTAGCGGTGTTAGAATAGTTGTTAGAATAGTTTTTACTACTCCAGTAGCTACACTTATTGCTATTACGTTAGAGCTTACACCTAATGCAGTACCTGTGATGGGACCAACAATATATGTGCAAGCACCTGCACCAATTGTAGTCAGACTTTCAGCGTCAGAATATCCCATATTTAATGCTATAATAACTCCCACAATAAATGATATTGTAACACCTACAAATAAGGAGATTACACCTGCTAGCCTGCTTGTTTAATCTTATTGAGATCAGCTCCCATTGCAGTTGCGACAACAGAAAAGTCTCTAAACATAGAACCTCCTAAAATAGCTAACCCAGAAAATAGTGGTATATCGGCTAATCCTTTTTTTTCTCCAAAAAAAGCTAAGCCTAAACCAAATAAGATAGCAATGGCAACATCTGGGATTCGATTATTTGTAATTTTCTTTGAGAAAAACTTAGCAAACAGCATTATACCTCCCACCAATAAGAAAGCAAAGATTAATCCGTTTTTATCAATAATTTGATTAGTTATCTCCATCTTGGTTTTTTTTCGAATGATTACCAATTTTTGAAATTATCGGAACTAAAAGTAACCCTGCAACTAGTAGCGCATAGTCCCGCAAGTAAAGCTAAAGCACCCCCTGTCATGGCTGCTTTAACATTTAATGAAGCCGCCATAGCCACGATAATGGGAATATACATTGCACTCCAAAACCAAATTCCACTATCAGATTCTTCACCCCACCAGCCTTTTTTTCTTAGATATAGACTAGATGTCATCAATAAAAACATTGCAAAACCAACCCCACCCACATCACTATTTATGTTTAAAAGCTGTCCTAAAAAACGACCTGTCAGTTTACCTATTAAAAAGCAAGCTGACAATAGAGCCACACCATATATTTTCATTAGTGTCTTTTTTTATCTATTAAATAATGTGGCCAACTCTTTTTTGGTCACCTTTCCCATAACGTTTCTGGGGAGTTCCTCTAACTCTATATAATTTCCTGGGAGTTTTGTATCCAGGTAGCTTTGCTTTTAGCCAGGTTTTTAATGCATTCAAAGCTCAATAGATTTATTGGCTGAACTAAGACCAGCACCAATGACTTCGCCCCACTCTAAGTCAGGAATACCCACCACAGCACAGTCTTTTATTTGTGGATGTGAACGAAGAACTTCCTCAATTTCCAGAGCAGAAACTTTGTATCCACCAGATTTTATGATATCGACAGAATTCCGCCCTAAAATCTTATAAGCACCTTCTTCGATAAACTGCAATATCTCCCAGATCTGGAACCAACCATCTTCTGTAAAGCTA
Source organism: uncultured Flavobacteriaceae bacterium (assembly GCA_905182575.1). Classification (GTDB taxonomy): domain Bacteria; phylum Bacteroidota; class Bacteroidia; order Flavobacteriales; family Flavobacteriaceae; genus UBA8316. The sequence goes on from CAJJCA010000010.1 coordinate 2,085, forward strand.
TTTGCAGTTTCTTGGGGTTTATTCCAATATTCTTTAAAAACGTTTTCTCCTTTTATTTGAATTTCACCCTGAGTACCCTTGAGCAACAATTTGATTGTCCTCGTTCATCAGCCAAACGAATTGAAACTCCAGGTAAAGGCTGGCCGATATAGCCTGGTTTGCGCTTTCCTCGATAAGGATTACTGATTGCCATTCCCATTTCTGTCATTCCATAGCGCTCCAAAAGAGTATGGCCGCTTATTTTTTTCCATTCCTCTAACACGCTTACAGGAAGTGCTGCAGATCCTGAAACCATCAATCTAAAGGCTTTTAGATTTTCTGAAATTATTTTCTGTTCAATTTGATCCTTTTCTTTCCAATAGGAGATGAGTTTAAAGTAAATTGTGGGTACAGCCATAAAAAGTTTGACCTGCTGTTTAGCTTATACTTCAAAAATACTTTTTTCGCATCGAAACGAACTAAGAAATTCGCAGCATGCACCGTTCCATAGGGCACAACTCATAATATTTATGATTCCGTGAACATGATGCATAGGGAGTACATTTAGATATGTGATCCTTACTTGACCATTCCCAAGCCTGACTCAAAGCAATAATTTGAGCTTCTATATTTGAATGTGTTGTAACTACTCCTTTAGGCGAGCCCGTAGTACCGCTAGTATAAAGGATAAGCGCACCCCTCTCCTTTTTTACATCTGGAAGTTGCCCTGTTCTGAGTTCTAATTCTTCAATTGAAAAAAATCGTTTAGGAAATTGGTCAAGAAGGGGTTTTAATAACGCTTTATATTCCGCAGAGTAAAATACAAGTTCAGCGGTTGTATCTTTTAAAATATATTCAATGGATTCTATGGGATGTTTTTCGCAAAGAGGAACAGCAATGCCACCCGCTCTCCAAATACCCCATTGAATTGAAGCATATTCATAGCTTGAGGGGACTAAAAATGCAATTCTTGCGCCTTCTAAATCATTTCTCCCATTTAGAAGCGAAAGTGCTATGGATTCTAGAATCGTTTAATAATTCATCATAGGTATAGCTTTTTCAAAATTAACAACAGCTTTTTTTTTAAAAATGAAGTTGCTCTTTCAATTAATATATTTTATATTTTAAATTTAATAAATATATATTATAAACCCACCTCTTCAAAATAAATCTATTTTTCTTTCGGGGATCTGCTGGTCAAATTGGTATATAACCTAATCCCTTATTCCAACTATGGATTTTTTATGCTTAATTAATTTCAATTCCATTATCTCAAGAAGATAAAAAGTACATCAAAGAAAAAGCCAATCAAAATCGTCAAACTATGAGTGGGTTTGTTAGATCTCGCCTATTCGATAGAACGGAACTCAGAGCAGAAGACAATGTCTTTTTATTGGGTGTTTAATATGATTCTGACTGAAATAATAAACATGAGATTGAAGCCTTCAGATAAGGAAAAGCTAATTCAAAAAGCTAAAGAAAAACACCTGTCAGGTTTGACTTGTTGTAGGATTAAATTACTAGGTGAATTCTGAATAAATACAGCAAAAACAGAACTTAAATTAATTTCCCCTAAGTTAATATTTTTAACTAAAAATCAGCCTTTACAAGTGAAGGCTTAATATTTAAATACGACATAAGAAATTGATCACCAATAATTGCTTTGTCAGAGCGTGGATTATCCCTGTTGAAAACCTCTAGATCTTTGCGGTCTAAAACCTTAATAAAACTCTCATTGAGGGTACTTTTCCTGGAATATTTTTAAAGCTTAAATCAAGGTGTTTTTCAAAAAAAAGATAGGCCGCTTTTCTTTTAGAATAGCCGTAATCATGTTTTTCTAAAGCTAGGTGAACATTCTCTACATTTTCTGCTTTGCCATAAGCCTCATAAACTTTTTGTATGTAAGGAAATTCAACTTTATCTACGTTTCTTGTCCAGTCATCTCCATCAGAAATTAGTAATAATGGTCTGGGAGCAGTCAATGCAGCTATTTCTACATTATTGGTTTGATGAAATTCGCTTTTATGAATCGCTTTAGGTGCGTTATTTATTTTTGCATTAGATAAAGTTTTGCCACACATTCATATAAACTTTAAAGAAACAGAAGGGATTAAAACCCCTTGGCACCGGACAACACTTTTGGTTTTGGCCATTACAGGGTTCCGGAGAAACCTATTCCACATTGATTTATAATTAGGCTATCTGGATGCCACCTTTTAATTGAGGGAGTTTTTATGCTTATTTATTTTAATCAGATTTTTATTCATATATTTAATAATATATTAAAAGCACTATTATTCAGTTTTCAACTTACACAAATTTTAAAAAATGAAAAGACTTAAGTTTATAGCTCTATCCCTTTTGTTAATTACCGTAAACTCTTGTTCCAAAGATGAGAATGAGTTGCCTTTATTGATAGAAAAAAGCATCTTTGAACATTTGGCAAACAGTATGGACTATTCTTATTTGACAAATGCATTACAGAAAACAAATTTGGATATTGTTTTGAGTGGAGAGGGTAATTATACCTTGTATGCTCCAGGTAACAGTGCATTTATCGGTTTTCTGATGAGACAAGGTTACAACAGTTTAGAGGAGGTCCCTACCGATGAACTAAAACAGCTGTTACTCAATCATGTAATGGTAGGTAAAAAAAGGTACCGTGATTTTAAATCAGGTTATTTTCAAACAGCGGCCAGCAGCGATGTAAACGATAAACCTTTGTACATGTACATCAACCAAGTCAACATGAGGGTAACGCTAAACGGTAACGCCAGAATTGTCCAAGGCAATGTGATGGCATCAAATGGCATCATCCATGTTGTAAATGCAATAATTCCCATTCCATCTTTGGTGACCTTTGTACTGGCAGACCCTAATCTCTATAACCTCGGTATGGCGCTCAGCAGAAAAGATCTAACCGTAGATTTCCCATCGATTTTGAGTACTAAAAATGGTAGCGCTCCGGCCCCCTTTACCGTTTTTGCTCCCACCAATATGGCTTTTATAGAGGGTATGAATGAGAGGCAGGACGAAGGATTGAGCTATATGGATGAACCTATCCTCAATTCAACTTTGAACCATCATATATTAGGCGAGACAAATGCATTGTCCACTGACTTGTCTGACAATTTAATACTGAATACTTTTGGGGGTGAAATCACTGCTAATATAACAGGTGGAGCGACTTTGACCGATGGTAACGCGAGGGTGTCTAATATTATTGCCTTAGACATTCAAGCAAATAATGGGATCTTGCATATTATAGATAAGGTTATTCTTCCTTTTAATAATAGTCAAACTTTAATCAGGAGCAACAATCTCCTTCAACACTTTAGGCCCAACTAGATATTGGTTTTCATTTACCCCTAATCCAACTAGGGGTCATTATGCTTAATTTATTTAAATAATAAATCAAGCTTTAAAAACAGTTTTGTATATTGTATTCATAAATATAAATCTTATTTAAAATGAAAAAAATTATAACTATTTTACTCTGTTCTTTTTTGTTCATTAATTGTGATTCAAACTCAGCTGAGATGATCAATTTTGAGAAAAACGTAGAAACATCTAAGGAATATTTCCAAGCATTTTCTGATGAAAAACTTGATGAAATGAAAAGCTATGTAACCGAAGACTTTACGTGGTCACCCCCACCAACTGGAGTTGACTCGCTTGACATTAATACTTGGCACAATACCATGAAAGGTTTTAATGCTGGATTCAAAGAAATTAATTTCACTAAACAACTTTATTTTGCTGGCTTAGATGACAATCAAAAACCCAATGGAGATGTAAGAGTTTATGGAACTTGGGAATCGTTAAATTCTGTCACAAAAAAACCAGTATTAATGGATTATTATGCTGTATTGTTCTTTAATGACGAAGGCAAAATTTATCACCAAAGCGAATGGTATAATGCAGCTGATTTAGACCAAAACTCTTTGGTAGATGTTGTTGCTATAATTCCATTAACCAAAGGTTATAGCACATGGTATAAAGGCTTTATAAAAGACAACAAGAATAGAGAACAGTTTTGTGATGATTCTAGAACACTTGTCCATAGAGATGTAAAAGATCCAAACAAAGTTTCTGTTTATTTATATGATGTAGATATGTCAAAATTAGGAGAAATGATGACAGATCCTGCATTTGAGAAATTTGCACTTTCATTAGGAGAAGATTTAGCCAACAAAAAGGTTTATACCCTTAGTGCACTTTAAACTTTATAACCAATTGCATATTGAAAACAAACCAAATATTAATGGGGTTAATATTATACTCACTTTTAATATGCCCTCCTGGATTTGCACAAAGTAAAAAACCAAATATATTATTCATTGTAGTTGACGATTTGAGACCTGAACTTAAATGTTTTGGTGTAAGTCAAATCAAATCTCCAAATATTGATAAATTAGGAGTAGAGGTCATTAATAATTTTGTTGTTTTACCAGATGATATTGTTGGATATACAGAAGCAAAGAATTCATCAAACCCTTCAATAAACGCAACCTCATCGAGATATAGAAAGGATATAGATTTACCAGAAGTAGTGTCACTTCCCATGCATTTTAAAAATAATGGGTATAGAACTATTTCAAACGGAAAGGTTTATCATCATGTTGATGACGATAACAAAGCTTGGAATGAAATATGGCGTCCCAAAGGAAATGGATTAGATTATCAATTGGAGAAGAATCTTCGAGAAGTTAGTGAAGGAAAAAGAGGATTAGCTTTCGAATCAGCTACTGTAGACGACATGGCTTATTTTGACGGTAAAATTGCCAACAAAGGCATTACTGATTTAAACAAACTAAAGAATAGTAAACAACCCTTTTTTCTGGCTTTAGGATTTAAAAAACCTCATCTTCCCTTTAATGCTCCAAAAAAATATTGGGATTTATACGATAGAAACATAGCCTTGCCAAAGAGTTATATTCAGCCCGAATCAACACCTAAAAAAGCCTTTCATAAATATGGTGAATTAAGAAATTACAGTGGTATCCCTAAAAATGGGCACTTAAATCATGAATTAGCTAAAAAGTTAATTCATGGTTACTATAAATGTTATTATTTTCGGATATTTTTCCTGATAACTTATAAAGTTCATTGGAAAGACTTGGCTTAGCTGAAAATACAATCGTTGTATTATGGGGTGACCACGGTTGGAATTTGGGAGAACATATGCTTTGGTGTAAACATAGTACTTTCGAAACAAGTTTACACGCACCTCTCATTTTAAAGGTTCCAGGAAAAACAAAAGGTATAAGTACAAAGGTTATTACCGAATACATTGATATTTATCCCTCACTATGTGATTTAGCTGACATTGAGAAACCTTCTCACCTTGAAGGGGAAAGTTTCGTCTCTGTTATTGAAACGGGCAAACGAGTAAAGAATTTCGCGATTTCAAAATTTAAAGATGCGATTACCCTTATTAGAGACGATTTGTTTTATACCGAGTGGACGGACCCAATAAAGGCAAGGCTTATAACCGAATGTTATTCGACCATTCCGTTGACCCTCTCGAATTAGATAATCTGGCCGAAAAAGAAGCTTATAAGAGTATTATGCCTAAATTGGCTAGAGAGTTAAGACAAAAATGGGGTGCTAATTTTTTGAAAGAATAGAAATTAAGATAAGTAAAAGTTCCCTTTTTTTAAGTTTTAATAAGCTTTGTATTACAGAATAAAACGTCCCTCGGTAAAATCTCGCATTAAGTTTTTTTTGACGTTAAATTAAAAACTAAATTACCGCATTATATTTTAATAACTCGTTTCGAAATTTAGCCAAACGAAACATTAGTTTTTAAGCGACATTCTCTTTCTTAATCAAATTCAAAGCAGACCCTTCTTTGAACCATTCGATCTGTTGATCGTTATAAGTATGATTGGCTAAGATAATGTCTTTAGATCCGTCTGCATGAACCACCTCAACAGTGATTTGTTTTCCTGGAGCAAAGTCTTTTAAATCTATAAAATTAAAGGTATCATCTTCTTGAATCAAGTTGTATTCTGATTCCGTATTAAACGTGATTCCTAACATCCCTTGTTTCTTCAAGTTTGTTTCATGAATCCGTGCAAACGATTTAACCAATACACACTTTAACACCTAAGAAGCGAGGCTCCATAGCGGCATGTTCTCTGGAAGAACCTTCACCGTAGTTGTGATCTCCTACAACAACAGTTTCGAGACCAGCAGCTTTATATTGACGTTGAACGTCAGGAACACCACCATATTCGCCAGTCAATTGATTCTTAACAAAATTGGTCTTCTCGTTGAAAGCGTTAACTCGCTCCAATTAAACAGTTATTCGAAATATTATCTAAATGACCACGGAAACGCAACCATGGACCAGCCATTGAAATATGATCCGTAGTACATTTTCCAAGGCTTTAATTAATAGTTTAGCACCAATAAGGTTTTGATTGTCCCAAGGAGTAAACGGAGTAAGTAACTGCAAACGTTCTGAAGATTCACTAACGGCTACATTTACAGTAGAACCGTCTTCTTGTGGAGCTAAATAACCATTTTCTTTTACATCAAATCCTAATGGAGGCAATTCCAATCCTGTTGGTGGATCCAATTTAACTTCTTCTCCATCTTGATTGATGAGGGTATCGTTAACCGGATCAAAGTCCAAGCGTCCAGATATTGCAACTGCAGCAACCATTTCTGGAGAAGCTACAAAGGCGTGGGTGTTTGGATTTCCATCGGCACGTTTAGAAAAGTTTCGATTGAACGAATGAATAATCGAATTTTTCTCTTCCTTGTCTGCACCTTCACGAGCCCATTGACCGATACATGGCCCACAAGCATTTGTAAATATTTTTGCGTTCAACTCATTGAAAGGAACTAATAATCCATCCCGTTCTGCTGTATAGCGCACTTGCTCCGAACCTGGATTGATTCCAAATTCTGCTTTTGTAACTAATTTTTTATCAACTGCTTGTTTCGCAATTGAAGCTGCTCGCGCTAAATCTTCATAAGAAGAGTTTGTACAAGAACCGATCAAGCCCCACTCTACTTGTAATGGCCAATCGTTTGCTTTGTCAGCTTTTCTCATTTCAGATACCGGCGTAGCTAAATCTGGCGTAAAAGGTCCGTTAATATGAGGGCGTAAGGGTATCTAAATTCAATTTCTATTACTTCGTCAAAATATTTCTCAGGATTTGCATACACTTCAGGATCTGCAGTTAAATGTTCCTTAACTGCATTTGCTGCATCTGCAACATCATCACGTCTCGTAGAACGTAAGATAACGTTCCATAGAGTCGTCATAACCAAAAGTAGAAGTCGTTGCACCAACTTCAGCTCCCATATTACAAATGGTTCCTTTTCCAGTACATGACATTGATTCAGCTCCTGCACCAAAATATTCTATAATTGCTCCGGTACCTCCTTTAACAGTCAAAATTCCAGCAACTTTGAAGAATTACATCTTTAGGTGCTGTCCAACCGTTAAGTTTTCCGGTTAAGTTTTACTCCAATTAGTTTTGGAAATTTCAATTCCCAAGCCATACCAGCCATTACATCTACAGCATCTGCACCACCAACACCAATAGCAACCATTCCTAGTCCACCTGCATTTACAGTGTGAGAGTCAGTTCCAATCATCATTCCGCCTGGGAATGCGTAATTTTCTAGAACAACTTGATGAATGATTCCGGCACCAGGTTTCCAAAAACCAATACCATATTTATTAGAGACAGATTCTAAAAAATCAAATACTTCTGCAGAAGTGCTGTTTGCAGATTTCAAATCATTAGTAGCTCCATCTTTAGCTTGAATTAAGTGATCACAGTGAACAGTCGTTGGAACCGCAACTTTGGACTTTCCCTGCTTGCATGAATTGAAGCAAGGCCATTTGTGCTGTTGCATCCTGACATGCAATTCTGTCTGGGGCAAAATCCACATAATCTTTTCCTCGAGAAAAAGGCTGTTCAATATCTTTATCCCAAAGGTGGGCATAAAGAATCTTCTCACTAGACGTTAGTGGTTTTCCTAGGAGTTTCCTTGAGGAGTTTACACGCGTTTCTAGTTGCCCGTAAAGTTTTTTGATCATTTCAATGTCAAATGCCATTATTGTTTTATTTAGATAGGAGCGAAAATACAAAAATATGCACAAATTTTCTCTCAAATATTAGAGGCTTTTACCATCCATTGGATAATCTCGTTTTGTTTTTTGCTCAATAATTATTAATTAAAATATTTAAATGAAGTGAATTCAAGAAAAAATTTATTCATTCCTTGACAATATAAAAGTTAAGAAAGTATCAGATTTCCATAAAAAGTTTTTCCTGTAGAACGGTGTTAAATTTTACGAAATAAATATTGGTTGCTGGTAATAAATGGTTCTAAAAAGTTTTGTATAGGTAAAAGGCTCGAAAATTATATATAAAAACACAAAAATGTTTGGAAATAAATACATTAATAATAAAAATTTTCTAAATTTGCACCCTCTTAAACAATAAAGACACTAAAAATTATGGCTAAAGAAACTTTTGATCGGTCGAAACCCCACTTAAATATTGGAACGATTGGCCACGTAGATCACGGTAAAACCACGCTAACTGCAGCAATCACAAAAGTATTGGCAGATGCAGGTTTTTCAGAAGCGAGAAGCTTTGATCAAATCGACAACGCTCCTGAAGAAAAAGAACGTGGTATTACGATTAATACATCACACGTTGAATATCAAACAGCAAACCGTCACTACGCACACGTAGATTGTCCAGGTCACGCCGATTATGTTAAAAACATGGTTACCGGTGCTGCTCAAATGGATGGTGCTATACTTGTTGTAGCTGCAACAGATGGCCCAATGCCACAAACGCGTGAGCACATCCTTCTAGGACGCCAGGTTGGTGTGCCAAGAATCGTTGTATTCCTAAATAAAGCAGATATGGTTGATGACGAGGAATTATTAGAACTCGTTGAAATGGAAGTAAGAGAATTACTTTCTTTTTATGACTATGATGGAGATAACACTCCAGTAATTCTAGGTTCTGCTCTTGGTGCTCTTAACGGAGAACAAAAATGGGTAGATACAGTAATGAATCTAATGGCAGAAGTAGACGTTTGGATTGAACTTCCAAAACGTGATATTGAGAAAGATTTCTTGATCCCAGTTGAGGATGTATTCTCAATTACAGGTCGTGGAACAGTTGCTACAGGAAGAATTGAAACAGGAGTTGCCAACACTGGTGACGAAGTTGATATTATCGGAATGGGTGCTGAAAAATTAAAATCAACCGTAACTGGAGTTGAGATGTTTCGTAAGATTCTTGACCGTGGAGAAGCTGGAGATAATGTAGGTATTTTACTTAGAGGTATTGAAAAAGCTGATATTAAAAGAGGAATGGTTATTTGTAAGCCAGGTTCTGTAACACCACACGCTAAGTTTAAGGCGGAAGTATATGTTTTGAAAAAAGAAGAAGGAGGTCGTCACACACCATTTCACGATAACTATCGTCCACAGTTCTACGTAAGAACAACTGATGTAACTGGTAACATTAACTTGCCAAGTGGAGTTGAAATGGTAATGCCAGGAGACAACGTTACAATCACAGTAGATTTGATTCAGCCAATTGCATTGAGTGTTGGACTTCGTTTCGCGATTCGCGAAGGAGGAAGAACCGTAGGGGCAGGACAGGTTACTGAGATTATAGACTAATAACAAAGTTTTTAAATTGATGCCTAAGGTGTCACGCGAAAAGCGTGATGCCTTTTGTGTCAAATAAAAACGGGTTTAGCTCAGTTGGTAGAGCACTGGTCTCCAAAACCAGGTGTCGGGAGTTCGAGCCTCTCAACCCGTGCATTAATAATAATAGCATCAGATGTCAGCAATTATATCCTACATAAAAGAGTCTTTTGAAGAATTAACAAATAATGTTTCGTGGACACCACGAGCAAGAATTGCAATGTTGGTTGTGGTTGTATTGGTGTTTTCCGTTCTTTTTTCGATTTTAATTTGGGGAGCCGATACGGTTCTTTCTAAAGTAGTAGGATTTTATTTTAAACTGATTAACGGTTAAGATGACAGAAATAGCTTCAAAAAATTGGTATGTTATCCGAGCTGTAAGTGGTCAGGAAGCAAAAATAAAAGACTATATCATGACAGAAATAGCTCGTTTGGGTTTTTTAGATCAGGTAGAAGATATTTTAGTTCCAACTGAAAAAGTTGTTCAAATCCGTAAAAGGAAAAAAGGTAAATAAAGAACGTGTTTATTTTCCAGGTTACATTATGATCAAAGCAAACTTGATTGGTGAGATTCCTCACATAATCAAGTCTGTAACTAATGTTATCGGATTCTTAGGGGAAACAAAAGGAGGTGAGCCAGTTCCATTAAGAACTTCTGAAGTCAACAGGATGTTAGGTAAGGTTGATGAATTGACCTTAACAACAGATCATATTGCAATTCCTTTCAATTCGGGAGAAAATGTAAAAGTAATTGATGGTCCATTTAATGGCTTTAACGGAACGATTGAAAAAGTAAATGAAGAGAAAAGAAAAATCGAAGTGATGGTTAAGATCTTTGGTCGAAAAACACCACTAGAGCTAAGTTATATGCAAGTAGAGAAATTATAAATGTTACAATAGTTAAGAAGTTTTTAGCTTCCAATCTAAAACTTCTACAAATTTAATTTAAACAATGGCAAAAGAAATACAAAAAGTTCTGAAACTACAAGTTCGGGGAGGTGCTGCGAATCCGTCGCCACCGGTTGGACCCGCGCTAGGTGCCGCAGGAGTTAATATCATGGAGTTTTGCAAGCAATTTAATGCTCGAACCCAAGATAAGCCTGGAAAAATTCTTCCAGTTGCGATTACTGTTTACAAAGACAAGTCATTTGACTTTGTAATTAAGACACCTCCGGCGGCCGTTCAATTGATGGAAGCAGCCAAAGTTAAAAAAGGATCTGGCGAACCCAACAGACTCAAAGTAGCCTCGGTTACTTGGGATCAAGTTAAATTAATTGCAGAAGATAAAATGCAGGATTTAAATGCATTTACTATCGAGTCAGCCATGAAAATGGTTGCAGGAACTGCACGATCTATGGGATTCACTGTAAAGGGAGATTTTCCTTCTAATTCTTAATATTTGGTTATGGCAAAATTATCAAAAAAACAAAAGGAAGCGAGATCGAAAGTTGACAGTAAGTCGCTTTACAATCTTAAAGATGCATCCGCTTTAGTTAAAGAAATTTCGACATCAAAATTTGATGGCTCTGTTGACTTAGCGATTCGATTGGGTGTTGATCCAAGAAAAGCAAATCAGATGGTTAGAGGCGTTGTTACCCTTCCTCATGGAACAGGTAAAGTACTTCGCGTTTTAGCATTGGTAACTCCTGATAAGGAAGCCGAAGCTACAGAAGCCGGTGCTGATTTCGTTGGACTAGATGAATACCTCAAGAAAATCAAAGAAGGATGGACTGACGTAGATGTTATTGTTACTATGCCCAGTGTTATGGGGAAATTAGGACCCTTAGGTAAAGTATTAGGCCCAAGGGGTTTGATGCCTAACCCTAAGACTGGAACCGTAACAATGGACATCAAGAAAGCAGTTACTGATGTAAAAGGTGGTAAGATTGACTTTAAGGTAGACAAAACAGGTATTATACATGCGTCTATCGGAAAAGTATCTTTCGAAGCAAAAAAGATTGAGGAAAATGCGGATGAATTATTAAACACAATTCAAAAGCTAAGACCAACAACAATCAAAGGAACCTATGTAAAAAGCATTTTTATGTCCAGTACCATGAGTCCAAGTATCGGTATTGAAAATAAAATAGCTTAGTCTTAAATCTCAGGCTATGACAAAACAAGAAAAAGAAGAAGTAATTGAAGATTTAACCGCTGCATTAGCAGGGGCAAAAAATCTCTATTTGACAGACATCGCAGGACTTAATGCCAAACAAACTACGGCATTACGAAGAGCATGTTTTAAATCAAACATCACCCTTTCCGTTGTTAAAAACACACTCTTGGCGAAAGCTATGGAGGTGTCGGACAGGGACTATGGAGAGTTGCATTCTATTTTGAAGGGCAATACTTCATTGATGTTTTCGGAAGCTGGAAATACGCCAGCAAAATTAATTAAAGAATTTCGAAAGAAATCGGATAAACCATTATTGAAAGGAGCGTTTATTGAAGAAGCAGTTTATATTGGTGATGACCAACTTGATGCATTGGTGTCGATCAAGTCTCGCGAAGAATTAATTGCAGATATCGTTGCGCTTTTACAATCTCCTGCGAAGAACGTTGTTTCAGCGCTCAAGTCGGCTGGTGGAAATCTTTCGGGAATATTACAAACATTATCAGAACGATAGTGTTTAACAAAGAGTACGCACTCTAAAATAATATAATTAAAATTAAATTTTCAAAATCGTAAAAAATGGCAGATTTAAAAGAATTCGCAGAACAACTAGTTAATTTAACCGTAAAAGAGGTTACTGAATTGGCTAATATTTTAAAAGATGAGTATGGTATCGAGCCTGCTGCTGCTGCTGCAGTTGCTGTTGCTGGTGTGCTGGAGGTGGAGGTGGTGAAGAAGCCGCTGAGGAAAAAACAGAATTTGACGTAATTCTTACTGCTGCAGGTGGTTCTAAACTTGCTGTTGTAAAATTAGTTAAAGAACTTACAGGTCAAGGGCTTAAAGAAGCTAAAGACCTAGTAGACAATGTTCCTAGTGCTATCAAAGAAGGGGTTTCTAAAGATGAGGCTGAGGGCCTTAAGAAATCTTTAGAAGAAGCTGGAGCAGAGGTTGAACTTAAGTAGTTCTAACCTCTACCTTATTTCGGTTTAGGCCTTTGGAGTTGGTCCAACGGCCTAAACTATTTTGTGTTTCATATACCCCCAAGCTATAAACCCTCATTATTGAGTAACAAAAAATTAACGTAGATGCCGAATACACAATTGAATAGAGTCAGTTTTGCCGGTGCAAAAGACTCACCAGACTATCCAGATTTCTTGGATATTCAAATTAAATCTTTCCAAGATTTTTTTCAGCTTGAAACAAAATCTGTTGAGCGTATCGAGGAAGGTTTGTTTAATACCTTTAAAGAGAATTTTCCAATTACTGATACTAGAAATCAGTTTGTATTGGAGTTTATTGACTATTTCGTGGATCCACCAAGGTACTCAATTCAAGAATGTATTGAAAGAGGCTTGACTTATTCGGTTCCATTAAAATCTCGTCTTAAGCTTTATTGCACGGATCCTGAACATGAGGACTTTGAAACCATTGTTCAAGATGTTTTCTTGGGAACAATTCCTTATATGACTCCTAGTGGTACTTTTGTTATCAACGGAGCTGAAAGAATTGTTGTTTCTCAGTTGCACCGTTCTCCTGGGGTATTTTTCGGTCAGTCTTTTCATGCCAATGGAACTAAACTTTACTCGGCAAGAGTTATTCCTTTTAAAGGTTCATGGATTGAATTTGCTACGGACATCAACAGTGTAATGTATGCTTACATTGATCGTAAGAAAAAATTACCTGTTACTACACTTTTCAGAGCAATCGGATATGAAAGTGACAAAGATATATTAGAGATTTTTGATCTTGCTGAAGAAATTAAAGTGTCAAAAACTGGACTTAAAAAAGTCATGGAACGAAAGCTTGCTGCTCGCGTCCTTAAAACTTGGCACGAAGATTTTGTGGATGAAGACACCGGAGAGGTGATTTCTATCGAGCGAAATGAGATTATTATTGATCGGGATACGATTTTGGAAAAAGAACACGCCGAACTTATTTTAGAAGCCGATGTTAAAACCATTCTTTTGCATAAAGAAGATGCCCATATGGCTGATTATGCAATTATCCACAATACACTTCAAAAAGATCCAACAAACTCTGAAAAAGAAGCCGTAGAACACATCTACAGACAGCTTCGTAATGCTGAGCCGCCAGATGAAGAAACTGCTAGAGGAATTATTGATAAATTATTTTTCTCTGATCAAAGATACAACCTTGGAGAGGTAGGTCGTTACAGAATGAATAAAAAATTAAATCTTGATGTCGGAATGGACAAACTTGTTTTGACCAAATTGGATATCATTTCTATTATCAAATATCTTATTGAGTTGATTAACTCAAAAGCAGAGATTGACGATATTGACCACCTTTCAAACAGAAGGGTAAGAACTGTTGGAGAACAACTTTCTTCTCAGTTTGGCGTTGGACTTGCAAGAATGGCAAGAACCATACGTGAAAGAATGAATGTTAGGGACAATGAAGTTTTTACACCGATCGACTTGATCAACGCTAAAACATTATCATCTGTTATTAACTCCATTTTTTGGAACCAATCAGCTTTCTCAGTTCATGGATCAAACAAATCCATTGGCAGAGATTACTCACAAAAGAAGACTTTCTGCCCTTGGGCCTGGAGGACTTTCTCGTGAGCGTGCAGGTTTTGAAGTACGGGATGTTCACTATACTCACTACGGAAGACTTTGTCCAATTGAAACACCTGAAGGACCAAACATTGGTTTGATTTCTTCTTTGGGAGTTTTTGCGAAAGTAAACAACCTTGGTTTTATAGAAACACCTTATCGTAAGGTTACTGATGGTAAAATAGATTTATCTAAAACCATTTATTTAAGTGCTGAAGAGGAAGAAAATCAATTGATTTCTCAAGCAAACATACCTTATGACAAAAATGGTAAGATCACTTCTGAAAAAGTAATTGCAAGAGATCAAGCAGATTTTCCTGTAGTAACTCCAGACAAAGTGAATTACACCGATGTTGCTCCTAACCAAATAGCTTCTATTTCAGCATCTTTAATTCCTTTCCTGGAACATGATGATGCCAACCGAGCTTTGATGGGATCAAACATGATGCGCCAAGCTGTGCCTTTGTTACGTCCTGAATCTCCTATTGTAGGAACAGGATTGGAACGTCAGGTTGCTTCCGATTCTAGAGTTTTAATTAACGCTGAAGGCGAGGGAGTAGTTGAATATGTTGATGCAAATAAGATCACAATTAGATATGATCTTTCTGAAAATGAAAGATTGGTTCGTTTTGAAGAAGACACAAGGAGTTATAACTTAATTAAGTTTAGAAAAACCAACCAAGGAACTTGTATTAACCTTAAACCTATTGTTAAAAAAGGCGACCGAGTTATAAAAGGACAAGTACTTTCACAAGGTTATGCTACTGAAAATGGTGAGCTAGCCCTAGGGAGAAACATGAAAGTTGCTTTTATGCCTTGGAAAGGATATAATTTTGAGGATGCAATCGTAATCTCTGAAAAAGTAGTAAGAGAAGATATTTTCACCTCAATACACATCGATGAGTATTCAATCGACGTTAGAGACACAAAACTAGGAACGGAAGAACTTACAGATGATATTCCAAACGTTAGTGAAGAAGCAACTAAAGATCTCGATGAAAATGGAATGATTCGAATTGGAGCCGAAGTTAATCCTGGAGATATTTTGATTGGAAAAATTACTCCAAAAGGAGAGTCTGATCCTTCTCCTGAAGAGAAATTACTTCGTGCCATCTTTGGAGACAAAGCTGGGGATGTAAAAGATGCTTCTTTAAAAGCACCTCCGTCACTTCACGGGGTTGTTATTGATAAGAAATTATTTACTCGTTCGGTTAAGGATAAGAGAAAAAGAAATCAAGACAAACAAGAACTCGAAGTACTTGAAGACAATTTTGACCTTAAATTTGATGAGCTGAAAAGCGTTCTTATAGAAAAGCTTTTTACCATTGTTAATGGTAAAACTTGTCAAGGGGTTCAAAATGATTTAGGTGAAGAGATTTTACCAAAAGGTAAAAAATATACACTTAAGATGCTTACTTCTGTTGAAGATTACACCCACCTCACAAGAGGGACATGGACAACTTCAAGCGATTCAAATCAATTAATTGCGGATTTAATTCACAATTATAAAATCAAAGAAAACGATTTACAAGGATCACTAAGAAGAGAGAAGTTTACGATCAGTGTTGGAGATGAATTGCCCGCAGGAATTAAAAAACTTGCTAAAAGTTATATTGCTAAAAAACGAAAACTTAAGGTTGGAGATAAAATGGCAGGTCGTCATGGAAACAAAGGTATTGTTGCGAGAATTGTTCGTGACGAAGAAATGCCTTTCTTGGAAGACGGAACTCCCGTAGATATCGTGTTGAACCCACTTGGGGTTCCTTCAAGGATGAATATCGGACAGATTTATGAAACAGTGCTTGGATGGGCTGGTCAGAATTTAGGAGAAATATGCGACACCAATTTTTGATGGAGCTACATTGGATCAGATTAACGAATTAACTGAAGAAGCTGGTGTTCCTAAATTTGGTCACACACACCTTTATGATGGTGGGACAGGAGAAAGATTTGATCAAGCAGCAACTGTGGGTGTGATATACATGCTTAAGTTAGGACACATGGTTGACGACAAAATGCACTCAAGATCAATCGGACCCTATTCACTCATCACACAACAACCTTTGGGTGGTAAAGCCCAGTTTGGTGGTCAGCGATTTGGTGAAATGGAAGTATGGGCTTTAGAGGCTTATGGCGCTTCAAGCACATTACAAGAAATTTTGACTGTTAAATCAGATGATGTCGTCGGTAGAGCAAAAACGTATGAAGCTATTGTGAAAGGAGAAACACTTCCTGAACCAGGTTTACCTGAATCATTTAACGTTTTGATGCATGAATTAAAAGGTCTTGGACTTGACATTCGCTTAGAAGAATAATTTTTTAACAAAAACAATTGGTATTCAGTTATGGCTAGAAGTAACGAAATCATTACCCAAAAAAAATTCAATAAAATAACAATCGGTTTGGCTTCTCCTGAGGTAATCTTAGGAAGCTCTAAAGGGGAGGTATTAAAACCTGAAACCATTAACTACCGTACTCACAAACCCGAAAGGGACGGCCTTTTTTGTGAGCGTATTTTCGGTCCTGTAAAGGATTACGAATGTGCTTGTGGAAAATACAAACGTATCCGATACAAAGGAATTGTTTGTGATCGTTGTGGTGTAGAAGTTACCGAGAAAAAGGTAAGACGTGACCGTGTTGGACACATCAACTTGGTTGTACCAGTTGCTCACATTTGGTATTTCCGTTCTTTACCAAATAAAATTGGTTACTTACTTGGTTTACCATCCAAAAAATTGGACATGATCATTTACTACGAACGTTATGTGGTAATTCAACCCGGTGAGACTAAAAATGCCGAAGGAGAAGATGTTCAAGCAATGGATTTCCTTACGGAAGAAGAGTATTTAAATATTCTAGAACAACTTCCACCTGAAAATCAATTTCTTGATGATACTGATCCTAAAAAGTTCATCGCTAAGATGGGGGCAGAATGTTTGATCGAATTGTTGTCTAGAATTGATTTGGAAGCACTTTCTTATCAATTAAGACACAAAGCAAACAACGAAACTTCTAAGCAAAGAAAAACGGAAGCATTGAAGCGTCTTCAGGTAGTAGAAGCATTCAAAGATGCAAACGAAAGAAGAGAGAATCTTCCAGAATGGATGATTATGAAAGTGATTCCGGTGATACCACCAGAATTAAGACCTCTTGTTCCTTTAGATGGAGGAAGATTTGCAACTTCAGACTTAAATGATCTTTACAGAAGGGTAATTATAAGAAACAACCGTTTGAAGCGATTAATGGAAATAAAAGCACCAGAGGTAATCTTACGTAATGAGAAGCGTATGCTTCAAGAATCAGTCGATTCTTTGTTTGATAACACTCGTAAATCATCTGCTGTAAAAACAGATTCTAATCGTCCGTTAAAATCTCTTTCTGATTCATTGAAAGGGAAACAAGGACGTTTCCGTCAGAATTTACTTGGAAAACGTGTGGATTATTCAGCACGTTCAGTTATCGTTGTAGGACCTGAATTGAAACTTTTTGAATGTGGTCTTCCTAAAGGTATGGCAGCAGAATTATACAAACCTTTTATCATCCGAAAACTCATAGAGAGAGGAATTGTTAAAACGGTTAAATCAGCTAAAAAAATTATAGATCGTAAAGAACCTGTTGTTTGGGATATTTTGGAAAATGTATTGAAAGGACATCCTGTTTTATTAAACCGGGCTCCTACGCTCCACCGTTTGGGGATTCAAGCTTTCCAACCTAAATTAATTGAAGGAAAAGCGATTCAATTGCACCCATTGGTTTGTACTGCATTTAATGCGGATTTTGATGGAGATCAAATGGCAGTTCACTTGCCATTAGGACCTGAGGCCATTTTGGAATCTCAAGTTTTAATGTTGGCTTCTCACAATATTCTTAATCCTGCAAATGGATCACCGGTAACGGTTCCTTCTCAGGATATGGTGTTGGGTTTGTATTATATGACTAAAGAGAAAATCATCTCCTGATACTCCAATTAAAGGAGAAGGATTAGTTTTCTATTCTGTTGAAGAAGTTCATATTGCTTACAATGAAAAGCAAGTGGATCTTAATGCAATGATTAAAATTAGAACCAAAACATTTAACGAAGAAGAAGAGTTGGTTTTTAAAATTATTGACACTACTGTTGGTCGAGTACTATTTAATGAAGTAGTTCCCGAAAAAGCAGGTTTCTTTAATGAAGTATTGACCAAGAAGAACCTTAGAGAAATTATCAGTCAAATCCTTAAGTTAACGAGCGTGCCAGAAACGGCTGCATTCTTGGATGAAATCAAAGACATGGGATATGGTTTTGCCTTTAAAGGTGGACTATCCTTTAGTTTAGGTGATATTATTATTCCTAAGGAAAAAGTTGACATGATCGCTGATGCCAATTCTCAAGTTGAGATTATCACCGGTAATTATAACATGGGATTGATCACTAACAATGAGCGATACAATCAAGTTATTGATGTTTGGACTTCTACCAATGCAAACCTTACTGAGCTTGCAATGAAACGTATTACTGAAGACCAACAAGGGTTTAACTCGGTTTATATGATGTTGGATTCAGGAGCTAGGGGATCTAAAGAACAAATACGTCAGCTGACCGGAATGCGTGGTTTGATGGCAAAGCCTAAGAAATCTAATGTTGGAGGAGGGGAGATCATCGAAAACCCAATTCTATCTAACTTTAAAGAAGGGCTTTCTATTCTAGAGTATTTTATTTCTACTCACGGTGCTCGAAAAGGATTGGCTGATACGGCGTTAAAAACTGCTGATGCAGGATATTTAACAAGACGTTTAGTCGATGTTTCTCAGGATGTTATTGTTAATATTGATAACTGTGGAACACTCCGTGGTGTTAATGTTAAACCATTAAAAAAGAACGAAGAAATTGTTGAATCACTTGGAGAAAGAATCCTTGGTAGGGTTTCTTTAAACGATGTGAAGAATCCATCAACTGATGAAGTTCTTATTAATGCTGGAGAACAAATCACTGAAGAAATAGTTAAGAAAATTAATGCGGCTCCAATAGAAATCTATTGAAGTTCGTTCTCCACTTACGTGTGCTAGCACTTCAAGGTATTTGCGCAAAATGTTACGGAAGAAACCTGTCTACCGGTAAAATGGTTCAGAAAGGAGAAGCTGTAGGGGTTGTTGCTGCACAATCCATTGGAGAGCCTGGTACTCAGTTAACACTAAGAACTTTCCACGTTGGAGGGGTAGCCGGGAATATCTCTGAAGAAAATAAACTGTGAAGTTTGATGGAATTGCTGAAATAGAAGATCTTAAAACAGTTAAAGGACAGGACACTGAAGGGAATGACGTAAACATCGTAATCTCAAGAACAACTGAGCTTAAATTGCTTGATTCAAAGACTAAGAATCTTTTAAACACGCACAACATACCTTACGGATCTTCCATCTTCGTTAAGAATGGAGGAAAAATCAAGAAGGACAGTATTTTGTGTCAGTGGGATCCATTTAATGGAGTTATTGTCTCGGAATTTTCAGGAAAAATCAAGTTTGAAAACATTGAGCAAGGTCTGACTTATCAGGTTGAAATCGATGAACAAACTGGATTCCAAGAGAAAGTAATTTCTGAGTCAAGAAACAAGAAGTTAATACCGACATTACACATACAAGACGCTAAAGGAAACACCTTAAGATCTTATAACCTTCCGCTAGGAGCTCACTTGATCGTTAATGATGGAGAAGCAATTAAAGAAGGTAAAATATTGGTTAAAATTCCAAGAAAATCCGCTAAATCAGGAGATATTACTGGAGGTCTTCCTAGGGTAACAGAGCTTTTCGAAGCACGTAATCCTTCGAATCCTGCAGTGGTTTCTGAAATTGACGGAGTTGTTTCTTTTGGAAAAATAAAAAGAGGAAACAGAGAAATCATTGTCGAATCAAAGTATGGTGACATCAAGAAATATTTGGTTAAACTATCAAATCAAATCTTGGTTCAAGAAAATGACTTTGTTAAAGCAGGAATGTCTCTTTCAGATGGTTCAACAACTCCAACCGATATACTTAAAATTAAAGGCCCATCAGCGGTTCAGCAATATTTGGTAAATGAAGTTCAAGAAGTTTACAGACTTCAGGGGGTGAAGATCAATGATAAGCACTTTGAAGTTGTTGTTCGTCAGATGATGCGTAAAGTTAAAATTCAAGATCCAGGAGATTCTATCTTCCTAGAAGGTCAATTGGTTTACAAGAGCGATTTCATTATTGAAAACAATAGCCTTTACGGTAAGAAAAGTTGTTGAAGAAGTTGGAGCTTCTGAAAATCTAAAAGAAGGACAAATGATTACTTCCCGTCAGTTAAGGGATGAGAATTCATTGTTAATTAGAGAGGGCAAAGCACCCGTAGTTGCTCGTGATGCAGCTTCTGCAACCGCGACACCAGAGCTACAAGGGATTACAAGAGCTTCTCTCCAAACTAAGTCATTTATCTCAGCAGCTTCCTTCCAAGAGACCACTAAGGTGCTCAACGAAGCAGCCGTGAATGGTAAAGTAGATTTCCTTGAAGGACTTAAAGAGAATGTAATTGTAGGTCACAGAATACCTGCAGGAACTGGTCTTAGAGAGTATGACAATGTTATTGTTGGTTCGAAAGAAGAATACAATAGCTTGTTAATTGATAAAGAAGAAGAAGTTAATTTAGAATAAATGAGTGATCAAGAAGGAAAAAAAGAGCAGAAGATAAATATTGAAGTAGATGAAAAGGTCGCAGAGGGCACCTATTCTAATTTAGCGATTATTAATCATTCGCTCTCCGAATTCATTATTGACTTTATTACGATTATGCCAGGAGCACCAAAGGCAAAAGTCAGGTCTAGGATTATCCTTACTCCTGAGCATGCCAAAAGGTTCCAAAAGGCCTTGTCGGAGAACATTCAACGCTTCGAAAACGCACATGGTGAAATTGATTCTAAGGATCAACCGCCCATTCCCCTAAACTTTGGCCCAACAGGCGAAGCTTAATAAGGAAAACCGCTAAATGATAGTGTTTTTTTAATAAAATTAAAATAACTTAGAGAGATTATTAAATTCAAAATCTCATGAGCAGCCAAACTTTAATGGCTTGGAGTGTGTTAAAGATGTAATGAGCCTCAAAAACTCTGATAAACTGAGCGCTAGAGGTTCTGTCCATTCAAAGTGCTATTGTAAGAAAAAGACTACGATACCCACAAACTGATTTAAATAAAACTTTAAGCCCTCAATTAAATCCAAATTAAGCAACTCTTGGGGCAATCATAGTTTTATGCGGGAAACTTCATTTATTAATAAAGATGTCATTAGTTTATTTAAAATCTAATGAAACAACTTGCAACTATTATTAGCTTTAATCTACATTTAGGGATTATATTTATTTTGCATTAAAATAATTTAGCATAAAAAAGGAAGAAGACTTAATAAAAAAGCTTGACTTATTCATTGAAAACTGTGTAGTTAAAAAAATAGTATAATACTATAAACTGAGACACCATTAAGAATTTATGTAACCTTTAAGCAAGATAAACACTACATAGAAGGAAAGTCAAATAAATGGAATCTTTTAACAGGTTTTGGATAATGACTCTAAAATGTTCCTATAAACACTTGACGGTGTAATGATTTTATTTATTCTGCTTTTATGAGTTTTAGGTTTGTTGTATTTAATTAAAGAGTAGAGTGTAGATTTAAATAATGCATTTATTGGTATTGCCATACTTATTTTAAGTTGGATTTGTTTAAATTTTTTTTGCACTATAATAGTGTTTGTAATCATAAAGAAAATTAAATAATTATTTGGTTATAATCATAATTTTTTTATCGGATAACAGAGAAGGGGTTATATTGTCTTTATGTTAAATCGTTTTCAAAGCTATTATGTTGTTAACCTTTGCGTCATGATTTCAAATGTTCTTGTATTAATCTATCACTACCCTTAATCACTATAAGTCGTGGCCAATTAGCTTTATCTTTCGTATCAAAACTGAATATCCAATACTTTTGTCGAATGACTTTTGATTGGTATTAAAAATGCTTAACCTAATTTTATTTTCACGTCTAACTCTTAAATATATCCCGTCAAAAATCTTATTAAATCAATATTGAGAAGTAAAATGAAAAGTAATTTCAGGATATTTTTGCTGTGTCATTTGAAGTGAAAAGGAAGAATCCGCAAAAAACACCAATTGATTTCGTTTGTCTTTGGCTAGGAATTTTTGCTTAACCCTTAAAAAATCCTTATAATTTGCATTTTTCTCGTTCGCTGTACTAATCCAACAAGCCTTAAAAACATTTAGGTTTTCAAAACTGCTTTTGGCACCATACTCGTGTAACAAGCGGTATTGAATTACCTCAAACTGAAGAGCACCCACAGTGCCCACAACTTTTCGACCATTAAGGTTTAAAGTAAAGAGCTGTGCGACGCCCTCATCCATCAGTTGATCAATTCCTTTGTTTAATTGTTTCGCTTTGAGAGGATCTGCGTTGTTTATGTAACGGAAATGCTCTGGGGAAAAACTTGGAATTCCTTTATAATTTATCTCTTCTCCTGCAGTCAGCGTATCTCCAATTTTAAAGTTTCCAGTATCGTGAAGTCCAACGATATCTCCAGGAAACGATTCATCAACAATTTCTTTTTTTTCTGCAAAAAAAGCGTTGGGAGTTGAGAATTTTAGTCTTTTCTTGTGTCTTACGTGATAGTAAGGCGTATTTCGTTTGAAAGTACCAGAAACGATTTTGATGAATGCCAGACGGTCCCTGTGATTGGGATCCATGTTGGCATGAATCTTAAACACAAAACCCGAAAAATCTTCTTCATCCGGTTGAATCAATCGCTTGTCAGTTGATTTAGCCAATGGGGGAGGCGCAATTTGTATAAAGCAATCTAACAATTCTTGAACACCAAAATTGTTTAAAGCAGAACCGAAAAATACAGGCTGCAGTTCTCCATCTAAATATTCTTGCTGATCAAATTTAGGATAGACTCCCTCAACCAGTTCTAAAGATTCATTCAATTCATCAATTGATTTTTGTCCTATTGCTTCATTCAAATCAGGATCGTTTAGGGAGCGGTACTCAATTTTCTTAGCAATTTTTTGCTTTTGATCTGATTCAAAAATCTGAATATTTTTTTCCCAAAGGTTATAGATGCCCTTAAAATCATAGCCCATCCCGATTGGGAAACTCAATGGAGTTACTCTTAGTCCTAACTTGGTTTCTACTTCATCCAACAAATCAAAGGCATCCTTACCCTCTCTGTCGAGCTTGTTGATAAAGACAATAATTGGGATTTTTCGCATCCGGCAGACTTCTACCAGTTTTTCAGTTTGTTCCTCAACCCCTTTTGCAACATCAATCACTACAATCACACTGTCCACAGCGGTAAGAGTTCTAAAGGTGTCTTCTGCAAAGTCCTTGTGTCCGGGAGTATCAAGGATGTTTATTTTTTTATTCTTATAGATAAAAGCCAAAACGGAGGTCGCAACAGAAATACCACGCTGACGTTCGATTTCCATAAAGTCACTCGTAGCTCCTTTCTTTATTTTATTAGATTTTACTGCACCTGCTTCTTGGATAGCACCTCCATAAAGAAGTAGTTTTTCAGTCAGCGTAGTTTTTCCTGCATCCGGGTGAGAGATGATGCCAAAAGTTCGCCTTTTTTGAATCTCTTCAAGAAATTCCATAAAAAATTAATTTCAGTAAAAATATCATAAATAAAATCATTCCACTAAAAATTAGCCAATAGGTTTATTGTAAATTATTCGGTAAATTTGATTGGGGCATGAAAGAAGAAAAAGTTATTTTGGTTGATCAACAAGATCGCCAGATAGGGACAATGGAGAAGATAGAGGCACACGAAAAGGCGATGTTGCATCGCGCATTTTCAATTTTTATTTTGAACTCTGAGGGAGCATTGTTGCTACACCAACGCGCCTTGACTAAATACCACTCGCCGGGACTCTGGACGAATACTTGTTGTAGTCACCAACGTGAGGGGGAAACTTCATTGGTGGCAGGAAATCGACGTTTGATTGGAGGAAATGGGAATGGAGGCTCCTTTAACCGAACTTTTTACATTTATCTATAAAGCTCCTTTTGACAACGGACTCACAGAACATGAATTGGATCACGTCATGATCGGATATTCGAACAATGAACCTGTTATTAATCTTGAAGAAGTAGCCGATTTCAAGTGGGTTAGCTTGGAAAAGGTTTCAAAGGATCTAAAGGAGAATCCAGCAGATTACACCGTTTGGTTTGCAATCATTTTTGAACGGTTTTATGAATACACACAAAACAATAATAATAAATGAAAGTAACAATCAGCAGAAAAGCACACTT
The DNA here is from genome assembly GCA_905182575.1 of uncultured Flavobacteriaceae bacterium. Lineage (GTDB taxonomy): Bacteria > Bacteroidota > Bacteroidia > Flavobacteriales > Flavobacteriaceae > UBA8316. Next base: position 26,772 of record CAJJCA010000010.1, read on the forward strand.
TAATGCTGCACACCGACTTTTCGTGAAATCATGGGATGACGCCAAAAACGAGTCCATTTTTGGTAAATGTGCAAATCCTCATTATCATGGTCATAACTATGAATTGATCGTGAGTGTAACAGGCGAAATCGATCCTGAAACTGGTTATGTGATGGATATGAAAGTTTTGAAAGATCTGATCAAATCAGAAGTAGAAGATGCTTTTGATCATAAAAACCTTAATCTTCAAGTGCCTGATTTTTTTGATTTAAATCCGACTGCTGAAAATATTTCGGTTGTAATCTATAATAAATTGGTCAAGCATCTAGATAAAGACAAGACGATTGAGGTGGTTTTGTATGAAACACCTAGGAACTTCGTTAAGTACAGCGGCTAAACTTTCTTTAACGAATAGCCGCAGGCACATTGTGTCAAAATCTAAATTCTACGTACCTTTACACAAAACAATATTATGCCAAGCATTAAAGATTTCAAAAAGGAACTCAACAATAATATAGGTGGGTTTATTGAAGAAGTATATATCTGGGAGTTGTCTCATCCTGAAGCTGATTTGAAGAAGAGTGAAAAGCTCATTGACGAAGCCATTATTGCTTTCGATAAGACAATCGAAAAAGTCAATCACGTTAAAGGAGAAGGTTTTAAAAAACAATTCAAAGCTATCCGTGAAGAATTGACTAAAATGATTGGATCAATGAACGATAAGCTAGCTAAATTAGCCTAAGCTTACTCTCCGTATTGTTTTCTTTCCGCAATAAATTTTAATAACTCTTTACCATATTTAGAAGCTTTGACTTTTTCAGAAAGTTTGGACGCTACCGTATCTAATAATTTGATGTTTGCATCATAAACTTCTGTTAGCGCAATGTATGGTGCGATTACATTGTCACCATTGTTACTAGCAAAGTTGAGCGCGTAGAGATACCTTCTCTTGAGTAAGTTGTCTATTCCAGTTTGTATAGAGTCTATTACAGCATCATCCAATTTTGTCTGGATTGCGTTTAGATACCCTTTGACATAATTGAGGTTTTGTTCATCAAATTTCCTTGAAATTGAACGGTATTCTTGAAGCAATACTTGATTTTCAGACCCTGTTACTTTAGCACTACTTTCGAAAGTATTCAGAAGGGTATTGATTACAATTTCTCCTTTCTCTCCAAAAAACAAAATCCGATCATTAAGACTGTCGTTGTCTTCTTTGTTCAGATAGAGGAAGTAAACTTCCGGGGTGCTGATCTCTTGTCTAAACTCGAAGTTTGGAATTCCATCTATGGTAAGGGAATCAATGTTAATTAAAACAGAGTCCTTTATTTTTTGTAAGTATACGGTTCCTTTCCTCAATCCTTCGATTTGCCCTTTGACGACCATGGTGTTTTTCCCCAAGGTTGATGAGTTATTACAGGCGATAAATGTGATAATGAATCCGAGAAGGATGTAAAGGATGCTATTTTTTGACATTTTATGTTTTTTACGTATGACAAATGTAATCAAAATGATTTTTAGTAAACGGATCAAAAGTCACACTTTCAGATGATCTTTCTAAACGTCAAGTTTATTCGTGGTTTTACTTCTCTGGTTGTTTTCGAAATTTGATGGAGCCAATTTTCTTGCATGCCCCCCTCCATTAGAAGTAAGCTACCGTGTTCGAGTTCAAATTTTAATTTTGCTTCCTTTTGGGTTCTGTGTTTTAAATGAAAAAATCTTGACGCCCCAAAGCTCAAAGAAGCAATGACAGGGTTGTTTGCCTAATTCTTTTTCATTGTCAGCATGCCACCCATTGCTGTCTTTTCCGCTTCGATAAAGATTGATGAGTACACTGTTGAAATCAATTTTCGATACACCTTCCAAAAGTTTTTTGATTGCGGACAACTCCTCTGTCATTGGGTTTGGAAGCATATTAATACCAGAATAAGTGTAGCTTTTAAGCGTGGAACTGTGAAGTGAGGTCAGTCGGGGTTGTGGGTGTGTTTTTCCGAAAACAGTGATGTCATCTTGTTGCCAAGGAATGTTCTCCAGTAGCGTATTATAATAATCGGCGGCCATTTCTTTAGGAATGAAACTTTCAAAATAGCGCATTTTCGCATCGGGTAATTTGGGTGCCCAAGGTGCATTATTTGAAAACAAGTCGGCCATTAGTGTTTAATAATTAAAAACAAAAGTAAAAAAAAACCGCCCGAAGGCGGAGAAGTAATTAGTTATTTAATTAATCCAACACTGCGTTGAATGAATTGCGTCAATTCTTCACCTTTTAAAAGATTTTGAGAAAGACGCGCTAAATCTAACGCTTGCTTGATTAGACCTTCCCTCTTTTTCGCGGTTTTAGTATTTAGAATTTTACTGGTCAACTCATGATTGGTATTGACCAAAAGGGTATACATTTCAGGAAATGCTCCCATCATTCCACCACCTTGTTGCATTTCTTTCATTCGTCTCATGAATTCAGGTTGCGTAAGAACAAAAGGTAATGCTTGACTATCCATTGCTTCAAGTTGAACAGTGTATTTCTCCGATGGAATGACTTCCTCCAACATGGGTTTAAGCTTGTCTTTTTCTTCATCAGAAAGTTTAGAAATAGCGGTCTCATCTTTCTTAATAAGGTTTTCGATAGCATCTCCATCAACTCTTGCGAAAGAAATATTTTCTTTGCTACCTTCTAGTTTCTGAATTAAATGTGAAATGATAGGAGAGTCTAACAACAACACTTTATAACCTTTGTCAGTTGCCATTTTAATATAACTATGCTGCTCTTCTTTGTCAGAAGCATAAAGTAGAATCATCTTCCCATCTTTGTCGGTCTGACTTTCTTTAATTGTAGTTTCTAATTCCTCGTAAGTGAAATAATCACCATCCGTAGTAGGGAAAAGCATGAATTTATCTCCTTTTTCGAAAAACTTGTCTTCTGTCAACATTCCATATTCAATCACGACTTTGATGTCGTTCCATTTTTCCTCGTAGCCTGCTCTGTCTTTCTTAAAGAGACTGTTAAGTTTGTCAGCCACCTTTCGGGTGATGTAATTACTTATTTTTTTAACCGCACCGTCTGCTTGAAGATAACTTCTCGAAACATTCAATGGAATATCTGGTGAGTCAATCACTCCTCGAAGAAGGGTTAGGAATTCTGGTACAATGCCATCTACATTATCTGTTACAAAAACTTGATTTTGGTACAATTGAATTTTATCCTTTTGGACGCTAAGATCATTTGTGATTCTTGGGAAATATAAAATTCCTGTCAGGTTAAAAGGATAATCTACATTTAAATGGATATTAAAAAGCGGCTCTTCAAATTGCATTGGATACAATTCTCTGTAGAACGACTTGTAGTCATCTTCTTTTAGTTCTGCCGGAGCTTTAGTCCAAGCAGGGCTGGTGATGTTTACAATATTATCAACGGTTATTTTTTCAGCGACAGCATCTTTTTCAGCATCCTCCGGAAGGGATAGTGACTCTTCACGTGTTCCAAATTTAATGGGAAAAGGCATGAATTTATTGTACTTTTCAAGTAATCCTTTGATTTTGCTTTCTTCCAAAAATTCTTTTGAATCCGATGCAACATGCAAGATGATTTCGGTTCCTCTCTCTTTTTTGTCTGAATCTTCTAAAGTGAATTCTGGTGATCCATCACACGCCCAATGAACTGCAGGTTCGTCTTTAAAAGACTTAGTGATGATCTCAACTTTTTCTGCTACCATAAAAGCAGAATAAAAGCCCAAGCCAAAATGTCCTATAATTCCCGAATCCTTGGCGCTGTCTTTGTATTTTTCTAAAAATTCTTCCGCTCCAGAAAAAGCAACTTCATTAATGTATTTACTGACTTCATCGGCAGTCATTCCAACGCCTTGGTCAATGACGTGAATTTTCTTACTCTTCTTGTCAATTTTAACTTCAATTTGTGGAGAACCAATTTCTCCCGTTACTTCCCCAAGGCTACTCATGTGTATGAGTTTGCTGGTCGCATCCGTAGCATTAGAAATTAATTCTCTTAAAAAAATCTCATGATCGCTGTAAAGGAATTTTTTTATTAAAGGGAATATGTTTTCAACAGAAACGTTGATTTTACCATTTGTCATTGTTGTAAATTTTAATTATTTATTAAATCAATGGCAAAAAAAGTACCAATTCAATATTAATGACACATTGACATATTTTTTTGTTTTAATTTATCATTAAAAAGATAAACAATTCGTAAATTTGAAGTATAAAGGATTTCAATTATGAGTAAAAAAGAAGAGAAACTAAAAGAAGCGGTTCTGACTGCATTTATTGATACGACGCTTGAGAAAGAGGCTTTTCCATTGTCTGTATTTAAGTTCTGTAAGGAAAATAATATTGAAGAAAAAACTTTTTACAAGCATTTTGGTTCTTTAGATGCCGTCAAAGGTCAAATTTGGGAATTTTTCTATGACAATGCGATGGGACTTTTAGAAAAAGATGCAACTTTTGAAAACGCTTCGCCAAAAGACAAATTACTTTCATTTTATTTCACTTTTTTTGAAGTATTGCTACTCAATAGAAGTTATGTTCTCTTCTCTTTGTCCTCTCATCAATCGAATATGGTTAAAATGTCACAGCTTAATAAAATGAGAAGTTCATTTAAAGACTTTGCTGAAGACCTAATCGACACAGGAAACGCTAATAAAAATGAGTCTTACCTTCAGCATCCTCCGAAAATATTTTCAGAAGGTGCTTGGATACAATTCGCTTTTTTGATAAAATTCTGGATTAATGATACTTCAGTTGATTTTGAGAAAACAGACCAAGCGATTGAGAAATCAGTCCAAACGGCTTTTGATTTGTTTGACAATACGCCCCTTGGCACCTTAGTTGATTTTGGAAAGTTTTTGTGGAAAGAAAAATTTGTATTTAATTGAAATCACTGGATAATATTCCCACCCGTAAAATTGCAAGAGCAGGAAGTTTAGTTTCAACTGGTATAAAATTAGGGGGCAACTACATCAAATATTACGGAGAAAAAGCATTCAACAAAGACCTAACACGCGATCAATTAGACGAAGACAACGCAAAAGACATCTATGATTCTTTAAAGCGTTTAAAAGGAAGTGCCCTCAAAGTTGCTCAGATGTTGAGCATGGAAAAAAACCTTCTCCCCAAAGCCTATGTTGATCAATTTAGTTTATCGCAGTTTTCAGTTCCTCCTTTATCAGCCCCTTTGGTTCGAAAGCTAATCAGAAAGTATTTTGGAGCTGATCCTGAAAGTATATTTGACACTTTTACTGCAGAATCTGTTAATGCAGCAAGCATAGGACAAGTTCACAAAGCAACTAAAAACGGAAAAGATCTAGCGGTTAAAATTCAATACCCTGGTGTTGCCAGCAGTATAAGTTCTGACTTGACGATGATAAAACCCATTGCTTTAAAGATGTTTAATCTTAAGGGAACGGATACGGACAAATACTTTAAGGAAGTTGAGGGTAAACTTTTGGAAGAGACGGATTATGAACTCGAGTTAAAGCAGAGCGAATGGATTGCTGATAAGTGTAAAGTGATTCCCGACTTATTATTTCCAAAGTATTATCCAGAACTGTCAGGAGGGAAGATTTTAACCATGGATTGGATGCAAGGCAAGCACCTCTCTGAACATGCTGCTCAAGGAAGCAGTTCACAAGAACAAAACGATTTGCTAGGACAAACATTATGGGATTTTTATATGTTCCAAATTCATGTTTTGAAAAAAGTACATGCCGACCCTCACCCTGGAAATTTTCTAATCAATTCTGACCTTAAGTTAGTTGTATTAGACTTTGGTTGCGTAAAAGAAATCCCTGACGAATTTTATGAGCCTTATTTCGAATTGCCTAAACATCAGTTTTCGGAGGATCCAAAAAAGTTTAAAGATATTTTGAGAGATTTAGAAATTTTAAGAGCAGACGACACTCCAGAGGAAATAGAGTACTTTACACAGCTTTTTGGGAGAATGATGAAGGTGTTGACCCTTCCGTTTACTAAAGATAATTTTGATTTTGGTGACAGTGCTTTCTGGAAATCAATAAATTCTCTCAGCGAAGAATTGTCAACAGACAAACGCATTCGTAAAATGAATGGGAACAGAGGCTCTAAACATTTTCTCTATATCAACCGAACATTTTTCGGCTTGTATAATTTACTTTTCGATCTTAAGGCCAAAGTTAAAACCGAGAAGTACTTAAATTACATCTAATTCTATCCACGTTGGTTTTAATAAAAAAACCAAGGTTTATTTAATGATTTCGTTAAATTGCAAATAAAATTATTAATGTATAATTCTAGAATCTCTGGACTTGGGATGTATGTCCCTGAAAATATAGTTACCAATGACGATTTGTCAAAAATGATGGACACTTCCAGTGATTGGATTATCGAAAGAACTGGTATTGAGGAACGCAGACACATCAAAAAAGGAGATGGGAACTCTACTGCAAAAATGGGAGTTAAGGCTGCCAAAATTGCCATTAAGCGTGCAGGAATTGCGACCAATGATATTGAATTGATCTTATTTGCAACATTAAGCCCTGATTATTACTTTCCAGGTTCAGGCGTGATTGTTCAAGAAGAATTAGGCATACCCACTTGTCCTGCCATGGACATAAGAACACAATGCTCTGGCTTTGTTTATGCCATGTCGACTGCGGATCAATTTGTAAAAACAGGAATGTATAAAAACGTCCTTGTGATTGGATCTGAAAATCAATCTGGAGGTTTAGACATGACCACTCGAGGTAGAGGGGTTTCTGTGATTTTTGGCGATGGCGCTGGTGCTGCTGTAGTCTCTAGAGAAACAGATTTATCCAAAGGAATAATGTCTTCTCATCTTCATTCGGAAGGAGAACATGCAAAGGAGTTATCGATTATAGATCCTAACACAAGTCGATGGATTCCTGAGATTATTGCTGACAACAATCCCGATGATATTTCTTTCTATCCCTACATGAATGGGCAGTTTGTTTTTAAAAATGCCGTAACGCGTTTCGCAGAAGTCATCAACGAAGGCTTAGAAAAAAATGGCTGGGAATCAAAAGATATCGATCTTTTAATTCCGCATCAAGCAAATTTGAGAATTGCTCAATTCATTCAGAGAAAATTTAGGTTGAGTGATGATCAAGTTTACAATAACATTCAGAAATACGGAAACACAACCGCTGCGTCAATTCCTATTGCTTTAACAGAGGCTTGGGAAGCAGGAAAAGTAAAAGAAGGGGACAAGGTCGTCCTTGCTGCTTTTGGAAGTGGTTTTACTTGGGGGAGCGTAATGATCAATTGGTAGTTGTCTTTCAAGACCCTCATAATAGGTGCCTCCTTAAACCCAAAAAGAGTTGTCTATACTGCACTTCATAAATTAGTCAAGCATGGGCATTCAGTTGTTGCCATTGGAAAAAAATCAGGAACTGTTTCAGGAGTAATAATTCACAATGATTTGACTCATTTTAAGGACATTCATACCGTCACACTTTATCTGAACAAAAGCAATCAAATAGATTATTTCGATTATATTTTGTCTTTAAATCCCAAGAGAGTTTTGTTTAATCCTGGCACCGAAAATACAGATTTAGCATTACTTTTAACCAAGACAGGAATTGAATGGGAGCATGCTTGCACTTTGGTTTTACTTTCGACGAATCAGTATTAAACCTAAAAATGTAATTAAACCCGTTTAACGGAAGCAATTCATAACCAATTTCATACCCACCCAACAGTGATTTAGGAAGGTTTCCTATTAGAAAAATTAACCCGATTGAGGCAAGCACTACCCATACCACTTTGGCATCTTGAACCTTATAAGGAGTGAAAATCCCAAAAGCAAAAAGTCCTAAAAGTGGACCATAAGTATAAGAGGCTACGGTTAGTAAACCATCAATAACATTGCGGTCTAAAATGTGTTTAAAGGCGATTACGACAAGAATCAAAACAAGACTCATTCCAATATGTGTGCGCTTTCTTATCTTCTTTTGATCTGATTCTGAATGTTTGTCCATTTTGACAAAGTCCACACAAAAGGAAGTGGTTAAGGAAGGTTAGGGCGCTGTCTGCACTACTATATGCAGCAGCAATTAATCCTAAAATGAATACAACTCCAACTGTGATTCCTAAGGAACCACTTAGTGCAATTTCGGGGAAAAGAAGATCTGTTTTTGGAGCACCATCCAACAAAGGAATTGCGATTTGATTCTTCTCAGCATAAATAAAAATTAAAGCACCTAACAGTAAAAATAAAAAGGTGACAAACACCATTACAAAACTGAAGACCACCATGTTTTTTTGAGCATCCTTCAACGATCGGCAAGTAAGGTTTTTTTGCATCATGTCTTGATCCAAGCCTGTCATGCAGATGGTAATAAACATTCCACCCAAAAAAGATTTCACAAAATGATTTCTAGCCAAGAAGTCATCCATCACAAAAATATGGGTGTATTTTTTCATCTCATCAGAATTGAGAAATTCTAGCCCCTCAAAGCCCAAGGATTGTGTGATAAAGAAAAGTGAAAATACAACGGCCAAAATCATCAACAGGGTTTGTAAAGTATCGGTCCATACAATTGTTTTGATTCCTCCTCGTTGGGTATAAACCCAAATCAGGAAAATAGAAATTGTAACAGTGACTTCAAAGGGAACATTCCATGCATCAAAAATAAATTGTTGCATGACAATGGCAACTAAAAACAACCTGAAACTGGCTCCTAAAATTCTTGATATAAAAAATGAAATGGCACCAATTTTATGACTTTTTGGACCAAAACGTTCTGCCAAATATTCATAGATTGAAATTAAATTTTGTTTGTAATAGACGGGAAGTAAAACAAAAGCGACGATGAAATATCCAGCTAAGTAGCCCATAACCACTTGGAAGTAGGTGAATCCAGAATCTCCAACCCAGCCTGGAACAGAAATAAAAGTGACCCCGACAGCGATGCCCCCACCATTCCAAAAGCAACTAAATACCATGGGGAGCTATTGTTGGCCTTGAAAAATGTAAGATTATCGTCTTTACGACTGGTGAAATAAGAAATCATAATCAGTACAATGAAGTAAGCTATAACGAGTAATAATATGAATCCAGGTGTGAACATTTAATAATGATTTTTAGTAAAGATACAAATTCAAGAATATGAAATTATTTATTAATTTTACACCATGGAATTTTCCTCTAAATTACTTGAAAATGCAGTGAGCGAAATTGCCCAACTACCGGGCATTGGAAAGCGAACTGCGCTAAGGTTGGCTTTGCACTTGCTAAAACTTCCCAAAGAAAACACAACTGATTTAACACAATCGCTCAATGATTTGAGAGAACAAATCAACTTCTGTACTTCTTGTCACAATTTATCTGACGTTCCACTTTGTGAAATTTGTGCCAATCCCAAACGTGATGGAAGCTTGCTTTGTGTTGTAGAAGATATTCGGGATGTAATTGCCATTGAAAGTACGGACCAGTTTAAAGGATATTATCACGTTTTAGGCGGAATTATTTCTCCAATAGATGGGGTTGGCCCTCAGGATTTGAACCTAGAGACTTTGGAAGAAAAAGTCAAAAAGGGAGAAATTAAAGAAATAATATTTGCGCTCAGTGCCACCATGGAAGCGGATACTACTAATTTTTATATTTATAAAATTCTTGCGCCTTACAATGTTTCTACCTCTGCAATAGCAAGAGGTATTCCCGTTGGAGATGAACTTGAATATACGGATGAGGTTACCTTGGGTCGTAGCATTCTTAAAAGAGTTCCCTATGAAAATTCGATTTCTGATAAATAGTTTCTAAATCACTTGATGGGTTATCCATTCAAAATTAAAATCGCATACATAAATTTGATACTTTTGTATCGTTAAAAAAAATATGGGAAAATATCATTTGAAACTTCCTAAAATGGGAGAAAGTGTTGCCGAAGCGACCTTAACGAAGTGGTTAAAGGAGGTTCGGTGACAGCATTGATATAGACGAAGCGGTTGTCGAAATTGCTACTGATAAAGTAGATTCAGACGTACCCAGCGAATTGAGTGGCGTCTTAATTGAAAAGAAATTTTCTGAAAATGATGTAGTTCAAGTAGGAGAAGTTTTTGCTGTAATTCAGACGGAATCAGAAGGTGATGGGGAAGATGAAGCGGTTGAAACTCCAGAAGAAACAACTGAAATTGTCAAGAAAATTACTGAAATTGAGGAGCAAATCGAGCAAGAGAAGGAAAATATTCCTTTGCATGAGACTGAGGTGATTTCTGAAAGTATTGTTGCTGCAAAAACAGCTATTGCTCCTATAATATCAGATGAATACAGCCGATTCTATTCTCCACTAGTAAAAAACATTGCAAGTCAAGAAGGCATAAGCCTTGAGGAACTTGAAAAAATAAAAGGTACGGGTCAAGGCGAAAGGGTAACAAAGTATGACATGATTTCTTATTTGAAGTCACGTGATCAAAAAACCATCTCTGTTGTTCAGCATAAGGAAACTCCTGAGGTAAATAAAATGGGAGGACAAGACCAAGTAATTGAAATGTCCCGCATGGCGAAGCTGACGGCAGCACACATGATTAACAGTAAACAAACTTCTGCCCATGTTCAGTCGTTTGTTGAAACAGACGTCACAGCACTTTGGAATTGGAGGGAAAAAGTGAAAAATGCATTTTTTGAAAGAGAAAATGAGAAATTAACTTTTACGCCATTATTCATAACAGCATTAATCAAGGCACTTAAAGACTTCCCCTTATTAAATAGTTCTGTTCAAGGAGACACAATCCTCCAGAAACGTGCCATCAATATTGGATTGGCAACATCTATGGCCGATGGAAACTTAATTGTTCCCGTTATAAAAAATGCTGATCATCTCAATCTTGTCGGATTGGCAAAGGCAGTAAATGACCTTGCCACAAGAGCGCGAAATCAAGCCTTAAGACCCGAAGAGATTCAGGATGGAACCTTTACGTTTACCAACATTGGGAATTTTGGAGCGCTGACAGGAACTCCAATTATCAACCAGCCACAAGTCGGAATTATCGCCATGGGCGTGATTCGTAAAATGCCCGCAGTTATTGAAACTCCGAAGGAGATCCTATTGGCATTAGAAAAAAATAATTATTTCTCACAGTTTTGATCATAGAATCATCAATGGTGCGATGGGCGGTCAATTTGTTAAAAACGTGTTGCGGATTATCTCGAAAATTGGGATGAAAGCCTAACCCTTTAAAATATTTTTTATGTCACTAAATCTTTCTCGCCCTTTGTGTTTTTTTGATCTAGAAACCACTGGAATAAGTGTCACCAAGGACCGGATCGTTGAAATTGCCATACTCAAACTTCTTTCCGATGGATCGAAAGAAGAAAGGCTGTGGCGGGTCAATCCAGAGTGTCCCATTCCAGGAGAGGCTTCGGCTGTTCATGGAATCTATGATGCTGATGTTGCCAACGAGCCAACGTTCAAAATGCTTTCAAATGAAGTTTATGCATTTATAGAAAATGCTGATTTGGCGGGATACAATTCTGATCGATTTGACATTCCACTTTTGGTAGAAGAAATGCTCAGGGCGGAGGTTGATTTTGATTTTAAGAATCTAAAAACCGTAGATGTCCAAACCATTTTTCATAAAATGGAACAACGAACGCTCTCCGCTGCTTTAAAGTTTTATTGTAAAGAGGAGCTTAAAGACGCGCATTCTGCTATGGCAGACACCAAGGCAACTCACGATGTTTTAATGTCTCAATTAGAAAGATACGAGGAGTTAGAAGGAAATGTTGACTTTTTAAGTGAGTTCACTACCCGAAACAAGTTTGCCGATTTTGCCGGTTTTATTGCTTTTAATAAAAAAGGAGTAGAGTGTTTTGGTTTTGGAAAACACAAGGGCAAAACAGTAGAAGAGGTTCTGGAAAAAGAACCAGGGTATTTTGGATGGTTGCTTAATGCTGACTTTCCAATGTATACCAAAAAGGTCTTAACTGCCATTCGGTTGAGAAAATTAAACACCCAATAGGTAGCTGTGAAAATTATTTGTATCGGAAGAAACTATTCCGAACACATCAAGGAGTTGGCAAATGAAAAGCCAAAAGAGCCAGTGATTTTTTTAAAACCTGATACGGCACTAGTTCAGAAAAACCAACCCTTTTTCATCCCGCATTTCTCAAATGAAATTCATCACGAGGTTGAGATTTTGGTTAAAATTAACCGATTGGGGAAGCACATTCAAGATAAATTTGCACAAAAATACTACCAAGAAATAGGTTTGGGAATTGACTTTACTGCACGTGACCTTCAATTGGAATTAAAACAAAAAGGACTGCCTTGGGAAAAAGCAAAAGCCTTTGATTGCTCGGCTGTTGTTGGCGATTGGATTAATAAAAATCAATTTGAAAATCTAGAGGCATTGAATTTCGCTCTTCTAAAAAACGGCGAAAAGGTACAAGAAGGAAATACCCAGCACATGATTTGGAAAATCGATCAGTTGATTGCTTATGTTTCTCAGTTTTTTACTTTAAAGATTGGAGATATAATTTTCACGGGAACACCATCGGGAGTTGGACCAGTAAAGGAAAACGATGTACTTGAAGGGTATATCGAAAATAAAAAATCATTTTCAGTAAGAATTAAATAATTATGATAGCAGAATTGGTCACCATCGGTGACGAAATTTTAATTGGACAAATCGTCAATACCAACTCCGTTTTTCTAGCGAAAGCCTTGAATAAAATTGGCGTTGAGGTCGGTCAAATAACTTCAATATCCGATCAAAAAGAAGCAATAATTTCCACACTAGATCAAGCCAGATTAAGGGCTGATATTATCATAATAACAGGTGGATTGGGTCCGACCAACGATGATGTCACAAAACACTGTTTGTGTGAGTATTTTGACGATCATTTGGTCTCAAATGCTTCGGATAATTGGCTCATATAGAAGAATTGTTTAAGAAATACGTCTCTACTCCGATAAGCGAAAAAAATAGAGAACAGGCAAATTTACCCTCAAAAGCAACCCTTCTTGAAAATAAGTTTGGTACCGCAGCAGGAATGTGGTTTTTTGACAAAGGCACAGTCTTTATTTCTCTTCCCGGTGTTCCCTTTGAAATGGAGTCGATCATCGAAAATGAAGTCCTGCCAAGACTTCAAGAACAATTCGTATTGCCCTCAATTTTTCACAAAACCATTTTGACTTATGGATTGGGAGAAAGTGCAATCGCTGAAAGAATTTTAGATTGGGAAAATGCTTTACCCGAAGACATTAAATTGGCCTATCTTCCTAGTTTGGGTAGGGTAAGACTCCGCTTGTCTACCAAAGGACCAGGATTTAAGTGTTTTGGAAAACAGGGTCAATGCACAAATTGAAAAGGTATTGCCATTGATTAAAGATATTTATTATGGCGCAGAAGAAGAAAAACCCATCGAAGTACTGATTGCAGATCGAGCTTACTGAAAAGGGAATGACTTTGAGTTGCGCGGAGAGTTTCACCGGAGGGGTTATCGCAACCAGAATTACCGCACAAGCCGGTGCGTCTAATTATTTTAAAGGAAGTGCAGTTACTTATTCAGAACTCTCTAAAATAAAAATTTTAAATGTTTCACCGGATTTAATTGCCACTCACGGAGTCGTTAGTGCTGAAGTAGTCGAAGCGATGGCCAAAGGGGCAAGAGAGATCTACAAGGCCGATTACGCAATCGCTACTACAGGGAACGCTGGACCGACTCAAGGGGATCTCGATCAGGAAGTCGGAACCGTATTTATCGGATTATCCACCCCATATGAGGTTTTTAGCTTTAAATTCAGCATGGGAAACAGCAGAACACGAGTGATTCAAAAATCAGTAAATCAGGCATTTGAAATACTTTATCAGGAACTAATCAAAAAGTAGCTTTTTTATTTTTGTATTTTTTTTGTAACTCCATAAAAAAATGTAAATTTGCATCCTGTTAAAAAGAACAACCACCATGTCTAGAGTATGTGAAATCACGGGTAAAAGAGTAATGTACGGAAACAATGTTTCTCGTGCGATGAATAAAACAAGACGCAGATTTGATATTAATTTAATCAAAAAGCGTTTCTATATTCCCGAAGAGGACAAGTGGATAACACTTAAAATCAAAGCCTCTGTATTGAAAACAATCAATAAGAAAGGGATTAGTGCAGTAATTAAAGAAGCGAAAGCTCAAGGTATCTTAAAATAATATTTTCCAATGGCTAAAAGAGGAAATCGAATTCAAGTAATTTTAGAGTGCACTGAGCACAAAGAATCTGGTAAACCAGGTACTTCTCGCTACATCACAACTAAAAACAAAAAAAATACGCCAGACAGAATGGAGATTAAGAAATTTAATCCCATCCTCAAGCGAATGACACTTCACAAAGAAATTAAGTAGACATGGCAAAGAAATCAGTTGCAACGTTACAGACAGGATCAAAGAGGTTGACAAAAGCCATCAAGATGGTGAAAAAAGAAGGTTCGGCTTCTTACTCTTTTTCAGAGACTATTATTACTCCAGAACTTGCTAAAGCATGAAATATAAAAAATAATTTGACTAATTTAGTCGAAAATAAAAGCTACTTTTATAGTAGCTTTTTTTATTTAATACAGTCATGGGTTTATTAAAATCAATTTTCACGTCAGAGAAAAAGAAACGCTTGGATGAAGGCTTGGCCGAATCTAAGAAGTCTTTCTTTTCTAAGATGAAAACTGCTGTTGCAGGAAAATCTAAAATTGATATTGAAGTATTAGACGAGCTTGAAGAGGTCTTGATTCGTTCGGATGTTGGAGTTGCCACTACAATAAAAATCATCGAAGCGCTGGAGCTGAGAGTTTCAAAAGATAAATACATTGGGACGAAGAATTAAACCAGATTCTTAGAGATGAAATTACTTCGATCTTACTTCAACAAGAAACCAAAGAGCTTACTAATTTTGATGTTCCTCTACCCAACAGTCCCCATGTAATTATGGTGGTTGGCGTAAATGGAGTGGGCAAAACAACAACTATTGGTAAATTGTCTCATCATTTCAAACAAGGCGGTAAAAAAGTAATATTAGGAGCTGCAGATACTTTTCGAGCAGGAGCCATCGATCAATTACAAATATGGGCTGACCGCGTTGGAGTTCCTCTGGTTAAACAAAAAATGGGAAGTGACCCTGCCTCGGTAGCTTTCGACACCCTTCAGTCTGCCGTAACTCAAAAAAGCGATCTGGTTATTATTGATACTGCAGGACGTTTAGCTGTAAAGTCAACTTGATGAACGAATTGACCAAAGTGAAAAGAGTAATGGAAAAGGTAATTCCAGATGCTCCGCATGAAGTCTTATTGGTTTTAGATGGTTCAACAGGTCAAAATGCTTTTGAACAAGCCAAACAATTCACTGCCGCTACGGATGTCACTTCACTTGCAATTACCAAACTAGATGGAACCGCTAAAGGTGGAGTTGTCATGGGCATATCTGATCAATTTCAAATTCCTGTAAAATATATTGGCGTGGGCGAATCGATGGAGGATTTACAGCTTTTTCATGCTGAAAGTTTTGTTGAAACTTTTTTCAGTTAATCGAGCTCACATGAAAATATTAAAAAAGCTTGTAATTTTTTTAGCACTTCTAATTGGCCTTTATCTTATTGGACCTAAAGTAGATTCTCCCGATTTAAGCAAATCGATTCCACAACTTAATTATGACTTACCCGCACTTTCCTCTTGGATTGAAAGAAGAGAAGCAGCATTTGAAAATATTAAACCAAACAATGAATCAAAAGTTATTTTTTATGATTCAATCCCTAAAAAAACACCCTATTCTATTCTGTATTTTCATGGGTTTTCGGCAAGTACCGAAGAAGGTAACCCAGTTCATATAAATCTTGCAAATGCCCTAGGTGCCAACATCTATTTACCTCGACTTTTCGGACACGGACTTGTTGAAGAAGAACCGATGATAGACTTTACGGCTGATAAATATTTAGACAATGCCAGAGAAGCCCTTGCTGTTGCAAAACTGATGGGAGATCAAGTGATCGTTGTTGCAAGCTCTAACGGAGGCACCTTGGGTTTGTTGCTCGGTGACGATCCACAAGTCGCAGCCCTTGTATTGTATTCCGCAAATGTAGGAATTGTTGATCCTTCCTCTAAACTGTTAACATTGCCTTGGGGATTAGAAATAGCCCGACTTGTTTTGGGAGATAACTATTACAACATGGGTAAAATAACCGAAGCTAAAAAAGGATATTGGACAACGCGATACAGAATCGAGCCCTTGCTTCACATTCAAAAGTTAATTGAGGTTTCGATGAACCCCATAACTTTTAGTAAAATTACTGCCCCTGTTTTTTTGGGATATTATTATAAAAATGAAGAAGAACAAGATGATGTGGTTTCTGTCGCAAAAATATTAGAAATGTTTGATCAGTTAGGAACCCCAGCAATTAATAAAACTAAGGTGGCCTTTCCAGACGCAGGAGATCATGTCATTTCCTCTTATTTAACGACCCCAAACCATCATCAGGTAGAAGAAGCAACGCTTAAATTTTTAAAGCAGCATTTAAATTTAAATACAACAGATTGAGAACAAAAACTTTAAATAAAAACACCATTAACGTAATCACCCTTGGGTGTTCAAAAAACGTTTATGATTCGGAAGTTTTGATGGGGCAACTTAAAGCCAGTCAGAAAGAAGTAGTTCATGAAAAGGAAGGGAATATAGTAGTAATTAATACCTGTGGATTTATTGATAATGCCAAAGAAGAATCGGTAAATACAATTCTAGAGCAAATCAAGAAAAAGGAAGCGGGGGAGGTCGATCAGGTTTTCGTAACGGGCTGTTTAAGCGAGCGTTATAAGCCGGATTTGCAGAAAGAGATACCTCAAGTAGACGCCTATTTTGGCACTACCGAATTGCCTCAGTTGCTTAAAGCATTGGGTGCGGATTATAAACACGAATTGCTTGGAGAGCGGGTAACGACAACACCAAAAAACTTTGCATATTTTAAAGTTTCTGAGGGTTGTGATCGTCCTTGTTCTTTTTGCGCAATTCCATTGATGAGAGGAAAACACCTGTCCACACCGATTGAGGAATTGGTTAAAAGAGCAGCCACCTTAGCCGCAAGCGGTGTAAAAGAGTTGATCTTGATTGCTCAAGATTTAACTTATTATGGACTCGACCTTTACAAGGAAAGACGCTTGGCCGATTTGTTGAGGGCCTTGGTGAAAGTTGATGGAATTGAATGGATCAGAATGCATTATGCATTTCCCTCTGGTTTTCCGTTGGAGGTGATTGATGTAATGAAACAAGAACCTAAGGTTTGTAACTATTTGGACATTCCACTACAGCATATTTCTGATTCTATTTTAAAATCAATGCGGAGGGGAACGACCCAAAAGAAAACGACTGAACTGATCAAAAATATTCGTGGAATTTTGCCTGAAATTGCGATCCGAACAACTTTGATTGTTGGTTATCCAGGAGAGACCGAAGAGGATTTCGAGATTTTAAAAAACTGGGTTGCTGAAACGCGTTTCGAGCGATTGGGATGTTTTACTTACAGTCATGAGGAAAATACTCACGCATATGAATTGGAGGACAATGTCCCTCAGGAAGTTAAGCAAGAGCGCGCTAATGAAATCATGCAGATTCAATCACAGATTTCATGGGAGCTGAACCAGACTAAAGTTGGGAAAATCTATAAATGTGTTATTGACAGGAAACAGGGCAATCACTTTGTCGGTAGAACAGAAATAGACTCTCCTGATGTTGATAATGAAGTACTTATTGACGCTGAGAAATTTTACTTAAAAACAGGAGATTTTGCCACGATTGAAATTACCGAAGCAACTGACTTTGACCTGTATGGCGTTCCTGTAAAAAAATGAAAACTTGTTGATTGAAAAAAACACGACTATATTTACATAAACATTGGCTATGAATGCGGAGTATGTTTCTTATCGAGAAACGGCTTATTTTTCTGATTTAATCTGTGATTATTTAGAAGATAAAAAGTCTTTGCAATCATTTCATAGTGGTTTTCCTTCTGCTGAAAATCTTTATCGTCAAGCACTTTTAAAAAAGAATGATTATTCTGATCACAATCGAGATCACTTGGCGCTGGCTTTGAAAAATCAATACGAAGGGTTTGAAGTCAGTCTTGAAGTCAAAAAAAACCTTGATTTATTAAAAGAAAAAAATACGCTTACAATAACAACTGGGCATCAATTGAGTCTGATGACAGGGCCCCTTTATTTTATTTATAAAATAATTACGACCATTAAGATCTCGAGGGAGCTTCAAGAAAAATATCCTGATTTAAATTATGTACCAGTTTATTGGATGGCAACCGAGGATCATGATTTTGAAGAAATAAGTGCTTTTGTTTTTCAAGGGAAAAAATTTAAATGGAACCAGCAACAAGAAGGGGCTGTTGGAAAAATTGATACAGCCAGCCTTGAAAGCTTGTTAAATCTATTTGAAAAGGAATTAGGAAATGGTCTGAATGCATCTTCTTTAAAAAAGTTAATTGCGGACCAGTTATCGGGATAAAAAAGATTTGACTGCAGCAACAAGGGTTTTTGTCAATCATTTATTCGGAAAATTCGGATTGGTTATTGTTGATGGAGATGATTCCATTTTAAAGCAAGACTTTGCTCCCTATGCTCGCGAAGAACTCAACAAAAACAATTGTCATTCTGAAGTTTTAAATCAGATTGAAAAAATAAAAGAGGAATACAGCGCAACCTATAAACCACAAGTCAATCCGCGGGAAGTCAACTTATTCTATCTCACTCCTGGCGCTCGCTATCGCATTACGCAGGAGGGAAGCATATTTCATCTCGAAGGATCCGAAACGAGCTTTACTTCGGAAGAAATTGAAAATGAATTGGCGAATCATCCCGAGCGATTTTCTCCGAATGTTTTAATGCGTCCACTTTATCAAGAAGTGGTGTTGCCGAACATAGCCTACATTGGCGGCGGCGGAGAATTGGCCTATTGGTTGGAACTTAAATCTTTTTTTAATCAACAAAAAGTCCTTTTCCCATTATTGTGTTTGAGAAACTCTGCACTTTTATTGAGTGAAAAGAGTGCCAAAAAGGCAAAGCAGCTCGACTTGAGCGTCTCAGATTTGTTTTTAAAAAGGAATGCGCTTATTAATAAAAAAGTAAGACAAATCAGTAACATAGAATTGGATTTGTCTTTTTTAAAAGACGCTCTCGAGAAACAGTTTGATCATTTGGAAAGTTTGGTGGCAGCCACTGACGCTTCTTTTTCGGGAGCGGTTAAAGCACAGAAAATCAAGCAATTTAAAGGAGTCGACAGTATAGAGGGCAGGCTTCTAAAAGCGCAAAAGATAAAGCTGAAAGATCATGTGGAGCGTTTGATTTTACTTCATGAGAATTTATTTCCAAATGAAAGCCTTCAAGAACGTGTCAATAATTTCGCGCCTTTTTATTTAGAAACTTTGAAAATTTAATTGATATTCTTTATGAAAAAAATATACCTTTGTCCTATAAATTCACTTTGATTACTTTTTAAGATTCACCAACATTTTTTTTTAATAAATTCCCTTTTAGACGCAATTATTCCAATTGAATAAATTGTATTTTTAACCCCATGCAAGACAAAGTATTAATTCTTGATTTTGGGTCACAGTATACCCAACTGATAGCCAGAAGAGTTAGAGAACTATTTATTTATTGTGAAATACATCCTTACAATAATCCGCCAAAAAGTTTGGCTGATTTTAGTGCAGTAATACTTTCGGGATCTCCTTATTCTGTTCGTTCAGAATCGGCACCTCATCCCGATCTTTCTGAAATCAGAGGGAAGAAGCCTTTATTGGCCGTATGCTACGGAGCACAGTATTTGGCTCATTTTTCGGGAGGGGAAGTAAAGCCTTCGGATACCCGAGAGTATGGAAGGGCACATCTTTCTTATGTAAAGCCAGAAGAAACTTTCTTTGAAAACATTCCTAGTGATAGTCAGGTATGGATGAGTCACAGTGACACCATTGATTCTCTTCCGACGCATGGAGTCTTGCTTGCGAGTACAACGGATGTTAAGAATGCTGCCTATAGATTGGACAATGAGCTCACCTTTGGTATACAGTTTCATCCAGAAGTTTATCATTCTACAGATGGAAAGCAGTTGTTGGAAAATTTCCTGGTTAAAATTGCAAACGTAAAACAAACTTGGACTCCTGACTCTTTTGTTGAAATGACAATCAAAGAACTTAAAGAAAAAGTTGGAACAGGAGAAGTGATTCTTGGACTTTCGGGAGGCGTTGACTCTACCGTTGCGGCTGTTTTGTTGCACAAAGCGATTGGCGATCAATTGAAATGTGTTTTTGTAAACAATGGTCTGCTTCGAAAGAATGAATTTGAAAGTGTTCTCAAGCAATACGAAGGGATGGGATTGAATGTGAAAGGCGTTGATGCCTCAGATCAATTTCTAACTGCTTTAAAAGGAGAATCTGATCCTGAAACAAAACGAAAAATAATAGGAAACACCTTTATCGATGTTTTTGATCATGAGTCAAAAACATTACCCAAGGTTAAATGGCTCGGACAAGGCACGATCTATCCAGATGTAATAGAATCGATTTCGGTCAACGGACCCTCGGCCACGATCAAGTCGCATCACAATGTGGGGGGATTGCCTGATTTTATGAAGTTAAAGCTGGTAGAACCTTTAAGAATGTTGTTTAAAGATGAAGTGAGAAGGGTAGGAGCAAGTATTGGAATCGCACCGGAACTTTTGGGTCGACATCCTTTTCCAGGCCCTGGATTGGCCATTCGTATTTTGGGCGACATCACCCCAGAAAAAGTTAGTATATTACAAGAAGTAGATGCCATTTTTATCGACGGACTTAGGTCTTGGGATTTATATGATAACGTGTGGCAAGCGGGAGCAATTTTACTTCCGGTCAATAGTGTAGGTGTAATGGGAGATGAAAGAACCTATGAGAAATGTGTTGCCCTAAGAGCAGTGCAGTCTACTGATGGAATGACAGCGGATTGGGTTGATTTACCCTATGCTTTTCTTCAGAAGATGTCTAATGAAATAATCAATAAAGTAAAAGGAATTAACAGGGTTGTGTATGACATCAGTTCTAAGCCACCTGCAACTATTGAATGGGAATGATTTTTGATATTAATTTTTAAGATGAGATTTTTTATAATTCTAGTTACCGTATTTTTTTTTCCCAGCACCCTGGTTTTTGGTCAAGATCAAGGAGTCCCTTCTGACTTTGGTTCTCACAAAGTAAAGAGAAATCAAACCTTGTATAGCATTTCGAAAACCTACGATATTTCTGTTGAGCAATTGAAAGAATACAATCCTTTGGTGGACAGAATAGGGCTCAGGAAACGCACGATACTTCGAATTCCTATTTACAAAACAGGCGAGCCTGTAGCAGAAGAAGTGACTGAGAATATCGAGGATGGAGATTTTCAAACTTATAAAGTAAAAGCAAAAGAAACCAAATGGCGTATCGCCTATAACCACCAGATTTCGGTTAAAATCCTTGATTCTTTAAACCCAGAACTTGTCCGAAGGATTGAAGGTGGATCAAGAAATTCGAGTACCAATAATGTTTACTGCCGCAGTAAGTGAAACTTGGGACAGTACTTATAATTATTATACGGTAAAACCCAAAGAAGGTTATTATAGAATTGAAAAAAAGATTGGGGTTAACCAAAAAGTTTTAGATTCTCTAAATCCAAAATTAGTTGAAGCTGGTTTGCAGCCGGGAATGATTTTGAGAGTTCCTGTGGAAATTAGAAGGAATCATAAAGTAGAAGACGATTTGTTGGTAGAAAGAATTTCATTGTTAGACTCGATTAAAGAATCTAAATCCATTCGCCTTAGCGTAATGCTTCCTTTTAAAGTAAATGAAATTGAATTTGATTCCATTGAAAATACAAGAGAATTATTGAAACGAAGGAATTTACATACGCTCTCGACTGATTTTTATTTTGGAATCTTGATGGCTGCAGAAACATTGAGCCAATCTGGAATGGAAGTTCAACTGTCTGTCTATGATACTGAAAATAACACTAGAAAAGATTGACAGCATCGTCAAGGAGAATGATTTTAGTGACACAGCAGCCATCATTGGTCCTTTGATCTCCTCGAATTTTGATTATTTATCTACAAAATCAAAGCTTAAAAACGTTCCTAAAATCGCACCACTTTCCACCAGTCCTTTTGTTTGTTCAGGCGGTATATCAGTCGGTCATTCCGAAAGAAATTTTACAAAAGGAAATGATGGCGTACCTTAATAAGACCTTAAACAGGGAGGATAATATTGTCATCGTAGCAGATACGACCAATCGTTATTCAGAGAGGAACCTAAAGAAAATGTTTCCCAATGCGATTGTTTTAAGACCAGAGAAAACAGGATATTTGTTGCCAGAGTTGGTAGATTCCCTATTGGTTGACTCTCTCCCGAATAAAGTCATTTTGGAGAGTCAGAATTTCTCTCTTATTTCAAGTGCAAGTTCTCAATTGAGTGCTCAGGTCTCTAAGGATAGAGAAGTTCAACTCTTCACTACTCTTAGGAGCAACGCATATCAAAATAAAAATATTTCTCGAAAACAACTCGGCTTGTTGAAATTCACTTACACCACTGGTAGTCTGCCCCTTAAACAGGGAGAATACAATACTTTTCAAAAAAAGTATATCACCAGATTTGGAAAACCACCGGGTCGAGAAGCCATCAAGGGCTATGATCTCACCATGGATGTATTGCTGAGAACAGCTTATTGTGGAAGCATGGAGAACACAAAGGATATTGGGGAAACCCAATATGAAGAAAATCGATTTTTATATGTCAACGAAACTCCTGATAATTACATCAATGGAGGTTATTTTATACTCCAACACAGCGGATATGATATACGTGAAATTAAGAAATAGAATAAATTACCTGATTGTAAGTCCAGATTTCGTAAATTTGAGCCCGGTTATAAACTACACAAAACACACCGGATGTCCGAAGTAAAATATATATTTGTTACCGGAGGAGTTACTTCTTCCCTAGGAAAAGGAATTGTTGCCGCATCATTGGCTAAATTGCTTCAAGCCCAAAATTTTAGAGTTACCATTCAAAAACTTGACCCTTATATCAATGTAGACCCTGGCACCCTCAATCCCTACGAACATGGAGAATGTTATGTCACAGAAGATGGCGCTGAAACAGATTTGGATTTAGGTCATTATGAAAGGTTTTTAAACATTAACACTTCACAAGCCAACAATGTTACCACAGGAAGGGTTTATCAAAGTGTAATCGAAAAAGAACGAAGAGGCGAGTTTTTAGGAAAAACGGTTCAGGTGGTTCCTCACATCACAAATGAGATTAAAGAGCGCGTAAAGATTGTTAGAAGAAAATGGATCTTTTGATGTTATTATCACTGAAATAGGAGGAACTGTTGGAGATATAGAATCATTACCATACATAGAATCTGTACGTCAATTAAAATTACGAATTAGGGGATGATAATTCGATGGTCATTCACCTCACATTGGTTCCCTATTTTTGCTGCTGGAGAATTAAAAACAAAGCCCACACAACACTCGGTTAAAACCTTGATGGAAAGCGGAATAAAGGCGGACGTTTTGGTTTGCAGAACGGAACACGAGCTTTCGGACGATTTAAGAAATAAATTGGCATTGTTCTGCAATGTAAAAAGAGAAGCGGTTATTCAGTCCATAGACGTAGAAACGATCTATGATGTTCCATTGAAAATGCAAGAGGAAGGTTTGGATAAAGTGGTAATTAATAAATTAAAACTTAATCCTAAAATAGCACCAGATTTAACGCGTTGGAAATCCTTCTTAAAAAAATATAAAAATCCAAAGCACAAAATTAAAATTGGCTTGGTTGGTAAATATGTAGAGCTACAAGACTCTTATAAATCTATACTGGAGTCTCTTATCCATGCTGGGGCAGACCAATGAAGTCGCAGTTGAGGTTGTGAGTATCCATTCGGAATTTTTAAATCAATCTAACTCGCATGAACAATTAAAACCCCTTCATGGGTTGATTGTTGCTCCAGGGTTTGGTGGTAGAGGAATCAATGGGAAAATAGAGATCTCTAGAGAAAATAAAATTCCTTTTTTTGGAAATTGCTTGGGCATGCAAATGGCCGTTATTGAGTATGCGCGAAACGTATTGAATCTTCAGAATGCAAATTCAATCGAAATTGACGAATCCACTGAATATCCAGTAATTAATTTAATGGAAAGTCAAAAAGGAATTGTAAATAAAGGGGGCACCATGCGCTTGGGTTCATGGGATTGTAACCTCACAAAAGACAGCAAGGTTGCCGCTGCTTATGGAAAGACTAAAATAGCAGAGCGTCACCGCCACCGCTATGAATTTAATAACGAATACAGAGACCGTGTTTTTAATCAAGGCACACTGAAAGTCACTGGGATTAACCCTAAAACTGATTTGGTTGAGGTTGTGGAGATTCCTGATCACCCTTGGTTTGTTGGGGTTCAGTTCCACCCAGAATATAAAAGTACCGTTTCCAATCCGCATCCCTTATTTGTGGCATTTATTAAAGCAAGTCTTGATTGTTTTAACGATCAACAAAAACAAACATTATGGAAGAAAAAAAATTTGATCCGCTACAGTTTATTGGATTCGTCCTTATTGCACTGATTGTAACTTATATGCTTTATATGAATAAACCCGAAGAGGTTGCAGAAGATAAGGCAGCCCCTTCGGACATTGAAGCTATTGATACCACAAATTCTCCCAATCCGATTCAAATTAATGATTCGCTTCAAAAAGTTAATTTGCAAAATACTTTTGGTATTTTTAGCAATTGGATGGTCGATAAGGGAACTGAAACACAAGTAATAGAAAATAAAAAATTACTTCTTGAGATAAGCCCCAAAGGAGGATTGTTAACGAAAGTTAGATTGAAAGAGTTTTTCAATTATCTTCAAGAACCAATGGATTTGGTAAAAGATGGAAACAATTCATTCAATCTAAAATTTGCAACCAAAGACGGCCGTCGTTTAAACACCAAAGATTTTTATTTCACCCCTTCTTTAAGTTCAAGAAATGGCAAGGAAGAACTTTCGCTTAAAGCGGAAATTTCTAAAAATCAATACATTGAATTTATTTACAGCATTAATGTAGCGACCTATTTGGTCGACTTTTCGATTCGTTCTGTTGGTATCTCCTCTCTTTTGGATTTGAGCGAATCCCCTCAAATGGAATGGGAGACTTCAACTTTTAGGAATTCAAAAAGTATTGATTATGAAAACCGCTATACGGAGCTGACTTATGGTTATGAAGAAGACAAAGTAGATTATTTGTCATTAACTGGAGACGATGAAGAGCAAGCCGAAGAAGTGCGATGGATCTCCTTTAGACAACATTTTTTTAGCGCGATACTTATTCCAAAACAAAAAATTTCTAAACTAGATTTGGCCTCAGTAAATCTTGCAGACGATGAATCTTTGGAAGAGGTTTATACAAAAAAGTTCTCGGCTTCAATTCCCCTGACTTTCGAAGGAGGAGAATTAGACAGTCGTTTTGAGTATTATTTCGGCCCGACAGACTATGAAACATTAAAAACCTATGACCGCGATTTAGAATCTTCTATTCCTTTGGGATGGGGAATTTTTGGATGGATTAACAGGTTCATATATTTTCCCTTTGTTTGGATTTCTGTCTGGAATTTTTCCTTATGGAATTTCGATTATTATCATGACGCTTATCGTCCGTTTGGCGATGTCACCAGTGACTTATAAATCCTATGTTTCTCAAATTAAGATGAAACTCCTCCGTCCCGAAGTAGAGGAACTTAATAAGAAATACAAAGACAACGCGGTTAAGAAGCAACAAGAGACCATGAGTTTGTACAACCGGGCAGGAGCAAATCCGATGTCGGGTTGTATTCCTGCTTTGATTCAACTCCCAGTTTTTTATGCACTTTTCAGTTTTTTTCCAGTAGCCTTTGTGTTGCGCCAAAAAAGCTTTTTGTGGGCAGACGATCTGTCCTCCTATGATTCGGTGATGGAATTGCCTTTCAATATTCCTTTCTATGGAGATCACATCAGTTTGTTTCCGATACTTGCTTCTGTTGCGATTTTCTTTTATACAAGAATGACCACAGGGCAGCAACCCATGCCGCAACAACCGGGAATGCCAAACATGAAGATCATCATTTATTTGATGCCTTTGATGATGCTTTTCTTCTTTAATAATTATGCTAGTGGTTTGAGTTTGTACTATTTCGTTTCCAACTTATTGACCATCTTCTTGATGTTGGTTATCAAAAACTATATTGTTGATGATACCAAAATTCACGCGAAGATTCAGGAAAATAAAAAGAAACCTAAAAAACAGAATGGCTTTTCAGCGCGTTTGCAAAAGGCAATGGATCAGGCGGAAAAACAAAAAAATATAAAAAAGAAATAACATACTGTCTTGCTGAGGCAGGGTTTCATTTAATTTCTTCTCGTACCTTTACCCAATGAAAAGGAAAAGAGTCATCGTAGGACTTTCTGGAGGTGTTGATTCTAGTGTTGCTGCACATTTATTAAATCAGCAAGACTATGAAGTCATTGGTCTGTTTATGAAAAACTGGCACGACGACCTCTGTTACGCTTTCAAATGACTGCCCTTGGCTGGAAGACAGCAATGACGCCATGTTGGTGGCCGAAAAACTGGGCATCCCTTTTCAAACGGTTGATTTAAGTACTGAATACAAAGAGCGCATCGTCGATTATATGTTCGCGGAGTACGCCTGCTGGAAGAACCCCCAATCCAGACGTGTTGTGTAATCGAGAGATTAAATTTGATGTTTTTTTAAAAATCGCACTTTCCTTAGGCGCAGATTATGTGGCGACGGGTCATTATTGCCAAAAAGAAACCGTGACCGATTCTGATGGCAAAAATATTTATCGATTGCTGAGCGGTGCTGATGGAAATAAAGATCAGTCTTATTTTTTGTGCCAACTGACGCAAGAACAATTAGAAAAGACCCTTTTCCCGATTGGGAACCTTCAGAAAAAAGAAGTAAGAAAAATCGCCTTGGATCAAGACTTGGTGACTGCCGATAAGAAAGATTCTCAGGGACTTTGTTTTATTGGAAAAGTAAGACTCCCCGAATTTTTACAACAGCAATTAAAACCAAAAACAGGGCAAATCATTGAAATCCCCCGATCGCATTACGAAACGCCAGCTCCCGACAAAGAGTTAAGCCTTGAAGAACTGTCTTTTAAGCGTCGCTACCAAAGGGGAGATGGGAAGGTAAAGGGATCGCATCAAGGAGCGCATTTCTTCACCATAGGCCAGCGCAAAGGCTTGGCAGTTGGTGGAACGCCAGACCCACTTTTTGTTGTTGACACCGATGTAAACGAAAACATTGTCTTTGTGGGGCAAGGAAAAGAACATCCAGGGCTGTTTAGAAAAGCATTGAAAGTAACCGAAGCAGCAACCCATTGGGTTAGGCCCGATTTAAAATTAGAAGCAGGCGAAACTCTAGCGGTCATGGCGCAAATCCGCTACCGTCAATCCCTTGAAAAGGCATGCTTGCACGCGACCGAAAAATTTCTCTACGTTGTTTTTGACAACAAACAATCTGCCATCACTTCCGGACAGTTTGTCGCTTGGTACTCAGGAAATGAGTTGATTGGCTCAGGCGTAATTTCTTAGGAAAAATCCCACTTTAATTTTTCTTTTGATTTTCAGGTCGACTTTGCCACATCATCAAATATTGACCAGTTGATATCCTATGGGCCTGATTTTTTGCTTGTTCGGCATTGGAGCCTAAAGTTCCGCTATGGTAGCAAACCAGAGTTGTAACCATTTTCCGAAATGAACTTGATCAATCTTATAATTTGATGCTTTGTCAACCCCTCTGTGTTTGAGCGAAGGGTTTCCTTTGAATTTTGCCACGCCAAATAAATTCGTTTCCCAAAAATCGGTTAGTCGTTCCAAATGCTCTGGCCAGTCGTCTATTGCTTCATTGAAAATTGGCTCTGCTAATTTTTCAACAACTAATTAATACATAGTAGATTTAGGAAAACTGTTTTTACCGATTAAATAATATTTTTAAATTGAAGTGCAACTATTCTACGGCGGTAACCGGGCTAAAATTCACTTCAATTTGATTATTGAGTAGGTCTTCAAAAGTTTCTCTTTTACGAATCAGGTGGGCTTGGTTGTTGTGCCACAAAACTTCGGCGGGGCGGTAACGAGAATTGTAATTGCTCGCCATGGAAAAACAATAGGCACCAGCATTTCTAAAAACCAAAAGATCCCCTTCGGTAAGCTCTGCAATTTTGCGGTTGTTACCAAAAGTATCAGTCTCACAGATGTAACCCACAACAGAGTAAAAACGCTCTTTTCCTTCGGGATTGGTGAGGTTTTCGATGTCGTGGTGCGATCCGTAAAGCATTGGACGAATGAGGTGGTTAAAACCTGAATCTACTTGTGCGAAAACTGTAGAGGTGGTTTGTTTTACAACATTCACTTGCGTCACAAAATGTCCTGCGCGGCTGACTAAAAACTTTCCAGGTTCAAAAATTAATTGCAAATCGCGACCATATTCCGCACAAAAATCAACAAATCTTTCTGTCAATTGTTCACCTAAATCCTCGATATTTGTGTCAATGTCATTGGCGTGGTAAGGAACTTTAAAACCACTTCCGAAATCTAAAAATTCTAAATCTTTAAAGTTCTTTGCGGTATCAAATAATATCTCAGCAGCGTGGAGGAAAACCCCTATGTCTAAGATATCGCTCCCGGTATGCATGTGGATTCCGTTAATGTTCATTGATGTATTTTCAACAATACGTAAAAGGTGCGGAATTTGATGAATGGAAATACCAAATTTTGAATCGATGTGTCCCACAGAAATATTACTGTTTCCCCCTGCCATCACGTGCGGATTGATCCGAATGCATACAGGAATTTTTGGGTGTCTTGCTCCAAATTGTTCCAACAACGAAAGGTTGTCAATATTAATTTGAACTCCCATTTTTGTAACGTCCTCAATTTCATTTAAAGAAACACCATTGGGCGTATAAATGATCGCTTCAGGCGAGAAACCAGCAGCCAATCCTAATTTAACTTCTTGTATGGAAACCGTATCCAATCCAGAACCTAGTTCCTTCATGAATTTCAGAATCGAAATGTTTGACAATGCCTTGGTGGCATAATTGATTCTCAAATTCTTTATCTTTGAAAAAGCAGCAGTCAAGCGGTGGTATTGTTCCGCAATTTTTTCCGAGTCATAAACATACACGGGCTTTCCAAATTCTGATGCGATATCGATTAAGTTGCTATTGTTCACTTTGTTAATTCTTTAATTGAATCCAAATTTAGCTGCTCTCACAGGATAATTACTCCAAAAAACTGATTTATTATAAATATTAAACAAAATGTTATAAATAAAACATTATCATTTTGATTTAGTGCTTTAGTTTCAAGCATCTTTTATTATTTTTGGAACTTAAAATTTCGATATAAATGAATTTACACGAATATCAAGGAAAAGAAATATTAAATAGCTTCGGTGTAGCCATTCAACGTGGAATAGTTGCGAATACAGCCGATGAGGCATTAGCAGCAGCAAAGACTTTAACCGAAGATACTGGAACTTCCTGGCACGTCATCAAAGCGCAGATTCATGCTGGAGGACGCGGAAAAGGAGGCGGTGTTAAGGTGGCCAAGAGCCTTGAAGAGGTAAGATCCGTTGCGGATCAAATTATCGGAATGCAGTTGATCACCCCTCAAACCCCCCCTGAAGGGAAAAAGGTCAACAAAGTGTTGATCGCTGAGGATGTTTATTATCCCGGAGATTCTGAACTAGTGAATTCTATGTTTCGGTTTTATTAAATAGAAATACCGGGAAGAAATATGATCATGTATTCTACAGAAGGTGGAATGGACATTGAGACGGTTGCCGAAAACACTCCACATTTAATTTTTACAGAAGAAATTGATCCTGCTTTTGGATTGTTGCCTTTTCAAGCCTGTAATGTTGCTTTTAACCTTGGGTTGAGTGGCACTGCGTTTAAAGGAATGACGAAATTTATTACTTCATTATATAAAGCTTATGTTGGTGCCGATGCTTCTCTTTTTGAGATTAACCCGGTTTTGAAAACATCTGACGATAAGATCATTGCGGTGGATGCCAAGGTAACTTTGGATGAAAATGCATTGTTTAGACATAAAGACTATGAAGTATTGCGCGATTTGGCGGAAGAAAATCCAGTCGAGGTAGCAGCCCGCGAAGTGGGATTGAATTATGTCGATTTGGATGGAAATGTTGGCTGTATGGTCAACGGAGCTGGTTTGGCGATGGCCACCATGGATATAATCAAGCAATCGGGAGGTTCTCCTGCCAATTTCCTAGATGTTGGAGGGACAGCAGATGCCGCTCGTGTTGAAGCTGCTTTTCGTTTGATTTTAAAAGATCCAAATGTAAAAGCAATTCTAGTTAATATTTTTGGTGGAATCGTTCGTTGTGACCGAGTGGCACAAGGAATCGTTGATGCTTACAAGAACATGGGAGACGCCATTAAGGTACCCATTATTGTTAGGCTTCAAGGAACTAACGCGGACATTGCCAAAAAACTTATTGATGATTCAGGGCTAAATGTACTTTCTGCAATTGCTTTTGAAGAAGCGGCAAAATGGTACAAGAAGTGCTGTAAGACAACTTGTCAGTATTTTTCCGAGAAAAAGAGACTTATTGTCACCCAAATGCATTTGGTATTAGATTTTGAATTGAACTATTTGAAAATTTAGTTTAATTAAAATTTATATTATGTATTTATTAAAAACACAAAGACCCGTATTTTCATCAATCTTTGATGATTTAGTATTAAATAACAGGAGCCGACACACACTTCATGCCAATCCTTTCGATACCCCTTCCGTTAATGTAATTGAATCGGATGTCGATTATAGATTACAGCTTGTCGCCCCAGGAAAAAAAAAGGAGGATTTTGCAATTGAACTGGACGAGGGAGTTTTGTCGATTGCCACCGAAAATGAAATTTCAGCAAAAAATAAAGAAGAAAATTACCCTGCGTGAGTTTGTTATAGACAATTTTAAACGTGCGTTTAAATTACCGGACACAGTTGCGATTGATAAAATTAAAGCGGAGTATAGAAGTGGGATTTTAACATTTAAATTACCCAAAGTAAAAGAGGCATTGCCTCAGCCCAAAAAGTTGATTGCGATTAAATATTTAAAGAACTATAAAAAGCGGCTTCTTAGGAAGCCGCTTTTTATAGTTCCTTAAAAAAATGATACTCAGTTATTTTAAAACCCTGATTTAAATAAAACATAATGTACTTTACCATTGTTTAATTCAATAGTTTCGTTTGCTTGAATAACATCTGCTTTCAATATATTTTATAAATAAATCGCCATAACCTTTGGATCTTTTTTCTTCATCGATAACCATTATTATCAATTTCCAATTGTTTTCCGCAATAGAAGCGGTTGCTAGTCCAGCCATTAGAAATACCAATCAATTTTGAATCTTCGAACAATCCAAAACAGTGATAATTTTCCATCTCAATCATTTGATGAAATCTTCTAATAAGGACTTTTTCTTCGATTTTATAATTGAGCTGTTTACTGAGTTTTATGATTTGGTTTTCAAATTCAATTCCAATGATTTTGAGGGCGATGAGTTGATTATCCATTACGCTTCAGTTTTGAAAGCGTCTCTCCTGTAGTATTTTTATCTCATCCCTCAATTGAGCCGCCTGGAGGAAATCGAGCTCTATCGCAGCAGTCTCCATGGCTTTTCTTGTCAGTCTGATTTTCTTTTCAATTTCTTCTTTACTCAAATAACGGTTCTTGGCATTGGGCAGCTTTTCTATCGATTAATTCCTGCGCATAGGTTGCAACAGAGTTTTTTGACAAAGCGTTATTCAAGGACTTATTTAGGGCTTCTGGCTTTAAGTTATTTTCAACTCTGTAGGCATG
Organism: uncultured Flavobacteriaceae bacterium; assembly: GCA_905182575.1. Taxonomy (GTDB): domain Bacteria; phylum Bacteroidota; class Bacteroidia; order Flavobacteriales; family Flavobacteriaceae; genus UBA8316. Next base: position 58,677 of record CAJJCA010000010.1, read on the forward strand.
TTGCTTGTTTCTTCTGTAGTCAGTTTCGTCCATCGTCTTTTGCATGCTTTTGGTAATAACATCAGCATACAGAATGGCCCTACCGTTGAGGTTTCTCGCAGCCCTACCCACAGTTTGTGTTAGTGAGCGGTGACTTCTCAGGAATCCTTCTTTGTCTGCATCTAGAATGGCAACCAAAGATACCTCGGGCAAGTCTAATCCTTCTCTTAGCAGGTTCACACCCACTAATACATCAAAAACCCCTTTACGTAGATCTTGCATTATTTCAACACGCTCTAAAGTATCGACATCGCTATGAATGTAACGACAACGGATGTTGACCCGGCTTAAATATTTTGTAAGTTCTTCCGCCATTCTTTTGGTCAATGTGGTGACCAAAGTACGTTCGTCTTTTTCAACACGGATTTGTATTTCTTCTATTAAATCATCAATTTGATTTAGACTTGGGCGCACTTCGATGATGGGATCAAGTAAACCCGTTGGGCGAATAATTTGCTCTGCAAAAACACCTTCCGTTTTTTTAAGTTCATAATCAGAAGGAGTTGCACTGACATAAAGCACTTGGTTGACGATTCCCTCAAATTCTTCAAATTTTAATGGACGATTGTCCATGGCTGCGGGAAGTCTAAAACCATAATTAACTAGGTTTTCTTTACGACTTCTGTCTCCACCATACATCGCGTGAACCTGAGAAAGGGTAACATGGCTTTCGTCAACCACCATTAAAAAGTCTTCTGGAAAATAATCAAGTAAACAGAAAGGCCGTGATCCCGGGGCGCGTCCATCTAAATAACGAGAATAGTTTTCAATCCCCGAGCAATAGCCCAATTCACGAATCATTTCCAAGTCAAATTCTGTTCTCTCTTGTAACCTTTTGGCTTCTAAAAAACTCCCCATTTCCGTAAAATAATCAACTTGTTTGACCATGTCTTCTTGAATGGAATGAATGGCATTTTGAAGAATATCAGGAGAGGTGACAAACATGTTTGCCGGGAAGAAATTCACTTTATCGAATTTTTCAAGAATTTTGTTTTCGATGGGATCAAAGGATTCAATTTCCTCGATCTCATCACCAAAGAAATGGAGTTTGTAAGCGATGTCAGCATAACCTGGAAAAACATCAATAACGTCTCCGTTTACCCTGAAAATTACCGCGTGCAAATTCAGCAGTTGTTCTGGAATAAAGACTCTGCACCAAACGATGTAGCAATTGCGTTCTTGAAATCACCTGATTTTTTTCAACCTCGATCACATTTTTTTGAAACTCAACGGGGTTCCCAATACCATACAAACAGGAAACCGAAGCAATCACCAAAACATCTCTTCTTCCAGAGAGGAGGGAGGAGGTTGTGCTCAATCTGAGTTTTTCTATTTCTTCATTGATGGAAAGATCCTTTTCGATGTAAAGTCCACTGCCTGGAACATAAGCTTCAGGCTGATAATAATCATAATAGGAAACAAAATATTCTACGGCATTCTCAGGAAAAAATTGCTTGAACTCAGAATATAATTGTGCTGCAAGAGTTTTGTTGTGCGCCAACACCAAGGTAGGGCGCTGCAATTCCTGAATGGCATTGGCCACCGTGAAAGTTTTTCCCGATCCCGTAACTCCTTGAAGTGTAATAAAAGGGTCACCCGCAGCAAAACCATCCGTAATTTGCTTTATGGCTTTGGGTTGATCTCCTGTCGGAATAAAATCGGATTGTATCTTGAAATCCATCCCACGAAATTAAAGTTAAAATCTGCTACACGCAATTTAAAAGGCATGTTTTGGTAGGTTTTATTTAAGTAGGTTCTGACTATAAAAATAAGATTTGTTTTAAAAAAGATAGTATTTTTGGTAAAAGCAACACCATGGAGGAAAAATTAATTTCTAAAAAGAAACCATTTTATCCCATCTCCGATAACCTCAAACATTTTCTTAAAAAGTACGACCGTTGGATGGAGTCAATCATTGGATACGATGACTTGCTTCGCTTTACCGGTTCTGTGGCGGTTTTTGACAAAAATGACAAAGATACTTTGTGGGTAAGTGTTTTTTATTCTGACTCTGAAAGGAATGAAATAGATTCATTTTTAAAAACCTTATACACCCTTGCTCCACTCTGATGGAAACTCTTCTTCTATTCCAGATTTGAGTATAGATGCCATTGATTACTGTACGTTTGGAAATTCGAAACCTTTTCGAATTAAGATTCGTAATATACTCAATGATAATTTCACTTATTTCTATGTAAAAAAAGCCGATGCTTCTCGGGTTTATGGCCTTGAATTTGAGCACATGCTTTCACCTCATAATATAAATTTCTTAACTAACAATACCACTTTGATTGAAGAGCATATTGCTGGAATTCCTGGAGATGTGTTTATCAAAGAATTTTTACCCAAATGTACGGCCGCTGAAAAAGCTCAAATCGCAAAAGAATATGTGAAGTTTATTGAACGCTGTATGATTCGATTGTTGGGCGATATGCGTGCCTATAATTATGTCGTGATCCCAATTCATGATTTTGATCATGTCATCTATAAAATCCGAGCAATTGATTTTGACCAACAATGTTTTGAAGGAAGATTTTCAGTCTATCGCCCTCAGTTTTTTAAAGAGAACTTCCCCTTGATGACCGTCATCAGAGAAAAACTAAGCCATGACTCCATAAGTCAATACAAAATTGAAGAGCGTTCTACGGTCTCCCGAAGGTTGATTAATTCAGGAAATCGTATTGAATATTTAATAGAAATCATGAAAGGTGATGTGCTCTCTTTGGAAGAGAATTTAGAACGGTTAAAAAATGAAATCTATATTTTCACCAAGGATGCTGCCTTTAAAGAAAGTAAATCTATGGGAGATTTAATGCAAGCCGCATTTGATTATACAAGAAGAAATTATGAGAATGTCAGTTTGAGTGACCTACTTTAATAAAAACTATCAGGATCAATTTCATCTTCTAAATCATCGTCTAAACCTTCTTCTGCCTAAAAAGCCATCTTCAAGTGCTTCTTTCTGAATTAAATTCTTTTATTGGTGGGGCTTCAGGGACTTCTCCATGTGAGAAAATCATAACAGGATAGTCTTTGTTGGTTTCGTTTTCAGAGTTTTCAATCACTTCAACAAAAAATGTCCAAAGATTTAAAAAATCATATACATAAATTAAATGTTGAGTTCCTCCAATGAATATTTCGGATAAAACAGTGTTATTCATTGGTAGATCACCAATGCCCATGTCCATCAAAGGAAGTTCTTCTCCTTGCTCCCAATTGGTATCGGATTGATAAAAAGACGCCATTTCACCGCCTAGGAATCCAAATGATTGAGAGATGGTATCGTGCAGCTGTTCAAGTGTTGCTTTCTCTTCGATTTCAATATCTCGAATTACGTCATCTTCAACATCCAGAATAATTCTCATTCTATAAATCATTGGGTCGTTTTTTTTGAATTTAGTTGTAAAATAAAAAATGATTGAGCTCCAAATAATAGTGCAGCAATAATTAAGTGAAGGGGTTGAGAGCTAAAAGGAAAGTCAAAATAATACATCAAGATACCGGTTAAGATTTCAAGACCAATTAGAAATAGGATGGTTTTGAAAACACCAAGATTAATTTTTAATTGCCTTAATTTAAATAAAAGATAAAGGTGTATTCCAACAACCAAAAGAGACAAACTCCTGTGAACATAGAATTTAATTGGAGCTTGATCAAGCCATCCGCTTGACGATGCGTGCATTTTTAAGTCTACATATTGCCTGACCTGAGTTCCCAATCCGATTTGGAATAAAGTCAGTAAAACTGCACCTAAAGAAACATATTTCAAAAAGGGTTTTATTTCTATTGTGTTATTTTTTCGAGAAGTTATAAATAATAGAATTACTAATCCCAGAACAATAAGCAAAGCCATGCCCATGTGAACTGTGATCTTGTGGGGTGTCAAATTTGAATCTACAACAACCTTGCCCAACCATGCCTGAAATCCCATCCCTAAAACAATTGCAAAAGAAATGAGTGTGATAGTTTTATTTTTTTTCCAACTCCACAAAGATGCAACGGCAAGCAATAATGTGGCTAAGCCAGCAAGTGCACCAAACAGTCTGTTGATGTACTCAATCCAGGTGTGGTAGGGGTTAAAAAGTGCGTAATCGTGTTGGGTATATAGCTCCCAATTGTTGGGGTTGTACTGACTTGAAGAGGTGAAATCTTGTTTGGCTAGTCTTAAACTTTCATCAACGATAATAACTTTTTCCTTTTCGTAGAAATGATCTGCTTTCCAATCTAGTTGGGCTCTTTCAGTTGGAGGAATCCAATAACCAAAACATTTCGGCCAATCTGGACAGCCCATTCCGCTTCCAGTCATTCTGACAATCGCACCCGCAGCAATGACGAGGTAGACGAGTATCAATGATATTTTAATAAATGTTATAAGGTTATTTTTCATTTGGTTTGAGTCCTATTTCGTTTCCTTTTTCAAGCATTAAATTATATGCAGCTTCGTATTCGTTGGGAATTTGACCTTCCAAGATGGCTTCTTTGATGAATTCTTTTATAATTCCAATTTCTTTACAGGGGCTTAAATTGAAATGTTCCATGATAATTTCACCCGTAATTGGCGGTTGAAAATTCCTTACTCGATCACGTTCCTCTACTTCAACAATCTTTTTTCTAACGACTTTAAAATTATCGTGATACCGTTGAAAACGTTTGGGGTTTTTAGTCGTAATGTCTGCTTCGCAAAGTGTGATGAGGTCTTCGAGAATCGTTCCTGCATCAAAAATAAGCCTGCGAATGGCTGCATCAGTGACGATATCCTCTGAAATAATAATAGGACGCGAACTCATAAAAACTAACCTTTGAACGTATTTCATTTTCTCATTCAATGGCATTTTAAGTCTTTTGAACAAACGGTAAACCATTTTTGAACCCACAAATTCATGAGAATGAAAAGTCCATCCTACTTTTTTACTGAATTTCTTTGTTGGAGCTTTTCCAATATCATGAAGCAATGCACCCCACCTTAGCCAAAGATTATCGGTGTTTGGACAGATGTTGTCCACAACCTCTAGGGTGTGGTAAAAGTTATCTTTATGTCTTTGACCTTCTATTTCCTCAATTCCTTTAAGTTCGGTCAATTCGGGTAGGATCTTTTCCAACAAACCATTTGCTTCTAACAATAGAAATCCTCTCGAAGGTTCAGACGTTAATAATATTTTATTTAATTCTTCAACGATGCGCTCGTTGGTGATGATGTCAATGCGTTCGGCATTTTCCTTAATCGCATTCAAGGAGTTCCTTTCGATTTTAAAATTTAATTGAGAAGCAAAACGAATGGCACGAAGCATTCGAAGTGGATCATCGGAATATGTAATTGAAGGATCAAGCGGGGTTTTAATGATGCCGTTTTTTAAATCTTCTGCACCATTAAAAGGATCTAATAATTCTCCAGTATTGTTCTCGTTTAAGCTTATCGCGAGTGCGTTAATCGTAAAATCTCTTCGGTTTTGATCGTCTTCTAAAGTACCGGAAGTCACTTCTGGATTTCTGCTCTCCTCACTGTAAGATTCTTTTCGGGCACCTACAAACTCCAACGTGATGTCGTTCCACTGAACCATTGCGGTTCCATAGGATTTAAAAACTTGAACAGGTCGTGCTCCAGGGAGTTTTCTCTGCACGGCTTTGGCAAGGTCAATGCCAGATCCGACGGAAACGACATCAATGTCCGATCCAGATTTTCTTCCCAACAAATGGTCTCTCACAAAACCACCAACAACATAGCTTTCTATTTTTGTTTCTGAGACACAAGCAATGAGTACCTGAAAAACCGCTTGTTCTAATATTTGGCTAAAATCTTTGTTTAGCATATTATTCCCTTAGTGTGGTTAGTGCTCCCGAGGGAGTGATTTTTATAATTCTCGATGGATTATTACTGACCAGACAGTTGATCGATTATCAAATCAACCCCGTTAATTATCTCATCGCATATTTCATCGAATTTTTTTGGATGTGCCTGACCACTAATATTTGCAGATGTAGAAACTACTGGCTTTCCAAATGCAGCAATTAATGAAGTACAAAAATAATGTTTTACGATTCTAATTGCGACAGTATTGTCTGAAGAAATTACATTTTTTGCAATTCCTTTTGGATTAGGATAAATAATGGTAGTTGGTCTTTTATCATTTATAAGTTCCTCTGGAATCTCTGATTTTTTTTCAAGAAATTGATCCAGCATGTTGAGATCTGACACCATACAAACCATCGATTTAGTCTCTGATCTTTTTTTTAACTGATAAACTTTTTCAACTGCCTTTTCAGAGGTAGCATCACACATGATGCCCCAGATGGTATCCGTTGCAGAAAGAATTAGTTTACCCTCCTTTAAATAATTTACAGCTTGATCGGTATCCATATATCCTGCAAAAGTAATTGCTTACGATTCTTTGAACCCATTGATCATTGATCAACAGGTCCTTAATTGATATATTATTCACTTCTAAAAAGGAATGATACAACTTTTTTTAAACCGCAACGTTGTGCTCTCGAAGCGCATTATTTAAAGATGTTTTCTTATCAGTACTTTCTTTTCTTTTACCAATGATAAGTGCACAAGGCACTTGATAATCGCCTGCAGGGAAAGTTTTGGTATAAGTTCCAGGAATAACGACAGAACGCTCAGGTACTTCACCTTTGTATTCTATTGGACTAGGACCCGATACATCAATGATTTTTGTAGAAGCAGTAAGTACAACATTAGCGCCTAATACGGCTTCTTTCCCTACTTTAACTCCTTCTACTACAATACAGCGAGAACCTACGAATGCATTGTCTTCGATTATAACTGGTGCCGCTTGAAGGGGTTCGAGCACACCTCCGATACCAACACCACCACTGAGGTGAACATTTTTTCCGATTTGAGCGCAACTACCCACCGTTGCCCAAGTATCCACCATAGATCCTTCATCGACATAAGCACCGATGTTTACATAACTTGGCATTAGAATCACACCCCTTGAAATGTAAGCACCATGTCGTGCCACCGCATGGGGGACAACGCGAATACCTTTTTCCTTGTACCCTTTTTTTAGTAGCATTTTATCATGAAACTCCATAGGGCCAGCTTCGAAAGTTTCCATCTTTTGAATAGGAAAATAAAGCACTACTGCTTTTTTTATCCATTCATTGACTTGCCATCCTCCTTCAATTGGACTCGCAACTCTTAGTTTTCCTGCATCTAATTGACTAACAACCTCTCTAATGGTGTCTTGTGTAGCTTTGTTTTCTAGGAGGGAACGATCTTCCCATGCTGATTCTATAATATTTTGCATTCTTATTTTTTTCAAAAATACTGAATTTGATAGTTTTGAGCGACAAAACCTTATTCAAAATATTATTTAGTTTATGGTCTAATAGAGGATTGATTTTTTTTGATTCTTTGTTCTATTCTATTTTTGTGAATGTCTTTACAAATAAATTATATTTGTGAAAAAATAATGGGCATTTTGATAGGGATAGATTTTGGTCAAAAAAGAATAGGGATAGCCATCACAGATCCAGGAAAGATCATTGCCAGTGGATTAACCACTGTTGCGACAAAAGATGTAATGACTTTTCTTGAGGAATACGTATTAAAACAGCCTGTTGACAAGTTTGTTGTTGGTGAACCCAAACAAAAAGATGGTTCTGCTTCTGAGGTTGAAAAAAGTATTCTCAAGTTTATAAAAAAGCTAAAGAATAAATTTCCTGATATTTCCATTGAGCGATATGACGAACGTTTTACCTCCAAAATTGCCTTTAATACACTTCTGGAAAGTGGAGTTGGAAAGAAAAAAAGACAAAATAAAAGTTTAGTGGATCAAATAAGCGCAACCCTTATCTTGCAATCTTATTTAGAGTCACAATCAAATAAATTAATATGATTTTACCCATTGTTGCTTACGGCTATCCAGTCCTAAAGAAAAAAGCAATTCCTATTGCTGAAGATTTCCCAGAATTAGAAACCTTAGTTGAGAACATGTGGGAAACCATGTATGCTGCCAGCGGAGTAGGGCTTGCCGCTCCTCAAATTGGAAAATCTATTCGTTTGTTTGTTGTAGATGCTTCTCCTTTTTCTGAGGATGAAGAATTGGATGCTGACGAAGTTGCTAAATTGGCTGACTTTAAACAAGTATTTATTAATCCCACAATAATAGAAGAAACTGGCGATTCATGGTGCTTTAAAGAGGGTTGCCTCAGCATTCCAGAAATTAGAGAAGAGGTATTGCGAAAAGAACACGTTAAAATCAATTTTTTTGACGAAAATTTAAAAGAACACACCATCGAATACAGTGGCTTGACAGCGCGAATCATACAGCATGAATACGATCACATAGAAGGGGTTTTGTTTACAGACAAACTGAGTCCATTTAAAAGAAAATTAATCAAAGGAAAATTAAGTGATATCTCCAAAGGAAAAATATCACCTGAATATCACATGCGTTTTCCTGACACAAAAAAACGAAGATGAGTGAAAAAATGTTAGAAAAAATAATTGTCATTTCTGGTAAACCAGGATTATTTAGAATGTTATCTCAAACCAGAACAGGCGTGATTGCAACTTCGCTAATTGATGGTAAAAAAACAGCCACCAATCCGAGAGAACAAATTAATGTTCTAACTGAAATTAAGATTTATGGAATTAGAGGTGAAGTACCATTAGAAGAGGTGTTTAATAAGATTTTTGTTTATGAAAAAGGAGAAAGTACACGAATAACCCCAAAAGCAAAGAAGGACGAACTAGAGGCCTATTTCTTTGAAGTTTTTCAAGATTATGACGAAGATCGTGTTTATGCAAGTGATATTAAAAAAATCATTCAATGGTACAACCTATTACTGTCCAAAGGAATATTAAAGTTTGAAGCTGAGGTGAGTGCTGAAAATTCAGCGAAAGATCTTCCCAAAGAATCTGTTTAACATGAAACGTTCCCAACAATTATCTGCTTTTGAGCGTTTGCTCGATATCATGGACGAACTTAGGGAACAATGTCCTTGGGACCGCAAACAAACCTTCGAGTCACTGCGACACTTGACCATCGAAGAAACCTACGAACTCGGTGATGCGATTTTAGATAATGATTTGCAAGAGATCAAGAAAGAGTTGGGTGATTTATTGCTCCATATCGTTTTCTATGCTAAGATTGGAAGTGAACAAAATGCTTTTGATATTGGAGACGTAGCCAACGAGATTTGTGATAAGCTAATTAATAGACATCCCCATATTTATGGGGACACCAAAGTTGATGGTGCCGATCAGGTAATTAAAAACTGGGAATCAATAAAGCTCAAAGAAGGAAGAAATAGCGTTTTGGAAGGAGTTCCCAAAAGTCTCCCCGCCTTGGTCAAAGCTTTTAGAATACAAGAAAAAGCCGCTGGAGTCGGATTTGAGTGGGACAATGCAAAGGATGTTTTAGATAAAGTAAAAGAAGAAATAACCGAATTCAATCAAGAATATGAGGATCAGAATCTTGACAAAATGGAGGATGAATTTGGTGATGTTTTATTCTCTTTAATTAATTATGCCAGGTATCTTAAGATTAACCCAGAATTAGCACTAGAAAGAACCAATAAAAAATTCATTAAGCGTTTTAAATACATCGAAGAATCAGCCAAAAACGAAGGAAAGATAATTAATGAATTGACCCTCGATCAGATGGAAGTTTTCTGGAATAAAGCAAAAAAATTCCCTTAGTTATTCTGTTTTTTTTTGATTGATTTTCGCTATTTTAATTACTTTCCTCTTCATCTATTTTTGCCTTTAACTTTCTTATAATTTGTCGTGTGCTTACAAGGCGGTTTTCCCAAAATTCATTTCTGCTTTTAAGATCCGCTATTTTCGAAGAGACTTCTTTGAACAATGGATTTTCACTGCTTGTATTTGAGAAAAATTCTAAATTATTTTCAAGCTGACGTATTTCAGCATTGATTTCATCAGTCTTTCTTCTGATGTTTTGAATTTCTTGATTTAATTCATCTTCATTATTTTCAATTAGAAGTAATTTAACATAAGTCTTGCTCTCCTCTCTATCGCTTTCCTCTAGTTTTGATTTTTCAATTAAAGAAGCAAAAACTTTACTTAAATCTGCCAATAATTTTTTATCTGCACTTCCTGTTAAAGCTCCTGTGTTTATACTGTTTCCAGCGCTCACTGTAAAATATTTTCAAAGCTTCAATATCAGAGGGTAAACTCAATGTTTTAAGATTTTCTACAAATTCATTCTTCACATTATATGCAGCAGCTTCAGCCTCATTTATTTTCTGATAGCCTGACTTAACCCGATCGAAATAAAGATTACAAATGGCTTTAAATTCTTCCCATAAAACGTTCGATAATTTCCGAGGAACAAACCCAATATCTCTCCAATCTTTTTGGATGTTCTTCATCCGGTCGTTGAAGTCTTTCCAGTTTTCTTTCTCTAGAATATCTTTGACCTCTTGGATTAAATTTTTCTTAAGATCAATGTTGTTTTTTTGCTCGGTTTTTTGAGATTTATAAAAAATATTTTTTTGATGATTTATTTCTCGACTAACCGTTCGGAATTTATTCCAAGATGCTTTACTGTTTGCTTTTGGAACTTGTCCAATGTCTTGAAATTCTTGTCTTATTTTATTGAATAAATTGATCGTATTGTGCCACTCATTATGGTTTTTAGGCAAGTTGTCTCTGATGCCTTCCATTTTTTCAAGAATAGCCTTTTTCTTTTTTAGATTGTCCTCTAGTATATTGTCATATTCTTTGTCAAACTCTTGCCTTCTGGTGTGGATAATATGGCTTGCTTCCTGAAATCGCTTCCAAAGTTCATCTCCATGCTCTTTACCCACAGGGCCTAAGTCGTTTTTCCAAAGTCGGTGGAGCGTATTGAGATCCCTGGAAGCTTTTAAAACATCCTCTATTTTGGAGAGTTTTTCAGCTTCTTCAATTATTTTAATTTTTTCTTGGTAGTTGTGTTTAAAATCAAGTTCTCTAAGTTCACGATTGAGATGAAGAAAGTCATAGAAGATCTCCGTGTGATGCTTATAAGTCTGCCAGAGATTATTGCTCTGCGCCCTTGGCACGGGACCTGTCTTGTGCCAGCTTTCTTGTAACTCTTTAAACCTTTTGTAGGTTGTGTTTATGTTTTCATCAACATTAATAAGCTCCTTAAGGCTTTCTATTATTTCCAGCTTCCGATCAAGATTTAGCTTTTGCAACTGCTCTCTTTCTTGAAAAAACTTCCGTTTATTTTGTTTGTATTCTTTGATGATAACATCAAAATCTACTTTGTGTTTTGGGCGGTAATAAAAATCAATTTCATTACCTCCTTCTTTTATGAATTCTTCTTTTTTATTCTGAAGTTCAGTTTGAAACTTTAATTCAAACAGATGGATTATTCCTTGAATTTTTTTGTTCTGAGAGTTCCAATTTTCCTCTTTATACAATTTTTCTAACTCAGCGAGAAGTTTTGGAATTTCATATGTTCCATAATCAGTTTCCTCTTTTACTTCAAGGGGAATGTCTTCAGAATCTTTGGTGACGCTCCTCCGTTTTATCGGATTTTTTTCCCTCAGCAATTGTTTTATTTTCAACAACTACTTGCTCCCAATGCTACCTTCTAAAGGAAGAGCAGCTCCAAGAACCTCCTCTTTTTTTTCCTCTTGAGGATCGTTGAGCTTTACTTTTTGCTTTGGCCATTTATTTTTTTTTTAATTAAAATTTGTGGTTAAAATTTACAAAAAAAATAGGATCGAACCTATTCATTCCATATTTCCCATGATTTTTCGGCTTGAAACTCAAGCATTTTTAGTCCATTAGAAACTGTACAGCCCATTTCTTTTCCTTTTCTCAAGAACAAGGTTTCAAGCGGATTATAGATAAGGTCAAAAAGAGTATGGGACCCGTTTAACTCATTGTAAGGAATGGAAGGACATTTATCTGTGTTGGGAAAAGTTCCAACAGGAGAGGTGTTTATGATGAGTTGATTGTTCTTTAAAATTTCAGAGTCAACAGCCTCATAGGAAAGTTGGCCTTGTTCTGGATTTCTCGAAACAAAATTGAATTGGATGTTTAGTATTTCAAGTGCAAAGGCAATGGCCGCTGAGGCACCTCCTGTCCCCAAAATCAGCGCAGATACAGGGAGTTTTTCTGTAATTTCTAACAACGATTTTTGAAATCCATACGCATCAGTATTGTGTCCCGTTGTTTCACCATTTTCATTAAATGCAATGGTGTTTACTGCCCCTATTTTTTTAGATTGTGGTGAAAGTTTATCCAAAAAAGGAAGCACTTCTTTTTTGTAAGGAATTGTTACGTTGAGCCCATTAAGGCCATGAGTTTTGAAAACACTTTTGATTCCCTCGATTTCTTTAAGATCATAGTTTTCATACCTGCAGTCGAGTAATCCGTTTTTTTTAAACTTATCTGCAAAATATCCCCGAGAGAAAGAATATTCTATGTCCTTTCCGACCAATCCAAATTTTTTCATTTCATTTTTTTGAGACGCCATATCTTTCTAGAAGTGCGACTGTAATTCCTCCTAAAATTATGAAGATTAAAACGATCCAGAAGCTACTTTCTCTAAAATTAGGTAAGAAATAATCATAATATGCAATAATTGGATTGCCAACCGCATTGTAAAGTATTTCATTAAAAGAATCAATTTTATAAATCTTGTCTTTCCATGGCCATATCACGCCTAATGATCCAGCAATAAAACCAATGATGGTTGCTGTTGCATTCTCTTTATACTTTTTAAGCACCCAACTCAATACATTAGAAAAGACAACAAGGCCCGTAACAGATCCTAAAGTAAAGACCAATACTAAAATTAAAAGGCGAACTCTTTCCGGATCATTTACAAACTCGAGGTCAAACTGCAATAGATCAGCAATGGTAAAATAGAGTGCATTTACAGCATCTACCAACAACAGTGAATAATTACCCAACAAAAGAAGTAAAAAGGAACCTGAGAGCCCTGGCAATGTCATTCCGGAAACGCCTATGAAACCACAGAAGAAAACAAAAGGAAGGTAGTCGTTTTCGGTCATGGGTTTGGTGAACATTATCAGCAATCCAGCAGCCAAGACCCATTAAAAAAAAGCCAACGGTTTTGTAATTCCATTTTTTAACATCTTGATAAATGAAATATAGGGAAGAGAGAATCATTCCAAAAAAAAGTCCAAAAACTTCAGTTTCAAAGTTTTTTATAAGGAAGTCAAGCAACAGTGAGACGCTAAAATAACTGATGCCAACACCTAAGAATAGAAGACCTAAAAATCTACCATTGATATACTGAACAAAGGGTTTCCAGCCGCGATTAACCAAAATGGAAAATGCTTTTAAATTTATTTTTTGGAGAGAATAAATGAGTTCTTCGTAAAAGCCAGCGACAAATGCAACCACCCCTCCAGAAACCCCTGGAACTTTGTTTGCAGCTCCCATTGCGATTCCCTTAAACACCAACAAAACATTTTTTTTAATGGTGGATGAAAATAAATTCATGAATTGATTTTTCGGTTCTTATTTCTTTCAAGCATTAAGATAGAAAAACCGCCAACAATAAATAATATAATTGCAATGAATATGCTGTGGATCGCCTCCATAATTCTGAGGCATTATGGCCTGGGTTAAAGTTTTTGTTTTTTCCCAGCTAATCAATTCTGTTTGTTGCCATGGCCATATTTTGTGAAGAGCTCCGATCATTAACCCGATTAATAGGGCCATTGTTTTGTCACTGTGCTTTGCGAGCATCCATTTTAATACTGAAGCAAAAGATCGCAAACCGATGATTGCTCCCATACAAAAAACCAGCAGTTTGGTATATGTAGTGATGAAAGCATCAAATTGAAAGTTAGACCAAATCCTAATGGCATCCTGAAGAATGGTGAGTAAAGTTGTATAGGCGCCAAGAATCAAGAGAAGGTAGGCACCAGAAATCCCTGGAAGGATCATTGCTATGATTCCAATCATCCCACAGATAAAGAGATAGAACAGGCTTATTTCTTGATTGTTAGGGGAAATCTGAGTCAGCGAAAAAGCGAGAATTATTCCAGCGAAAAGCAATAGAAATCTATTTGTGTTCCAGTGTAAAACTTCTTTTTTTAATATAAAAATACTCGCTGTCAATAGTCCAAAGAAAAACGACCAAATCGCAATCGGTTGATTTTCAATCAGCCATTTGATGAAAAAAGAAAGAAATATTATGCTGCTTAAAATCCCTGAAAAAACAGTAACTAGAAATTTTCCGTTGATGCTTACCCAAAACTGTTTTGGATTGTTATTTAATAATAACTTTAAATTTTCAACATTAAACTTAGCGATAGATTGGATCAATTCCTCATATATCCCAGTAATTAGGGCAATGGTTCCACCAGAGACCCCCGGGACCAAGTCCGCCATTCCCATGGCCATACCTTTTAAAAACAGGATAGTATTTTTTGATTTTTTTGTACCCAAAAATATGTTGATTTACGGAATTAGATTTTCGTGAATTCAGGGAAAAGGTGATTGATTTTTGAAGGCAAAGGAAGATTTTGTTTTGCTTTTTCAAAGAGCTTTAAGCCCTCTTTTTTCATCCCAATTCGCATTTTACATCCCGCCAATCTGTAAAGAAAAGAAGCTTTGTTACTATGGTGCTCTAATGCTTTTTCGCCAACTTCTATAGCTTGTTCCCATTCTTTAAGATGAATAAGAGAATCCATCCAAATGACCCAAGTTTTTAAGTCATGTTGACCAAGTTCTACTTGATTATCACATGCCAAAGCAGCTTCTTCATAGAAATTCATTTCAAAGTGTATTTCTCCACTTTTCCGCCATAAGTCTGCACTATCTCCGTTTGCTAATATTGATTTCCGCACAATTGCGCTTTTAGGTATTCTTTTTTCTTTAAAAAGAAATCAACTAAAGAAATCCAGCTTTTTTCATGATTGGGTTCGAGCTTAATCGATTTTTTAAAAAACTGAACTGCTAGATCATCATTTCCAAGTTTTAAATGCGACTTGCCAATCCGATGATTTACATAAGCGCTGGGGTCGTTGAGTTGTAATGATATCTCATAGTTGTCAATGGCTTCATTGATCCGTCCCATCTTTTCTAGAAGCTTTCCTTTTTCTATGTAAGCTCCAGTAAAAGAGTCATCACTGATTATGGCAAATTCAAAAGCGGATAAGGCTTCTTCAAATTTTTCGATATTAACATACAATTTACCCAATTGATGCCAAGCAATTTCGCTGTAAGGGTTTGTTTCAAGGATGTTATTTAAGGTGACAATGGCTTCAATATCTTCTTCGAGTTGCTCGTAACAATACAATAGGTTGTATAATGATTGATAGTCGTAAGGGTTTTCCTCTACACATTTTAGAAAAAAGCTTTTAGCTTTAAAATAGTCTTCTAGGAAAAGGTATTCCATTCCGATTAAGTTCCAAACTTCAACTTCATCATCCGTCAGGTCAAGGGCTTTTTCTAACAATTCAATGGCCAAGGGGTGGTTTTTCTTCTTAGAAAAAATACTTGCCCGCTGTAAGAAAACCTCTTCGTGGTAAGGCGACAATTGCTCAATTTCAAGCAACAATGATTCTGCTTCATCAAAAGAACCATCGAAAAGTAAAAGTTCGCTTTCCAAAAGCATCAACTCTACGTTTTTTGGATGTTGCGCCATTGCCATTTTAAGTGCCTTTCGAGCCAGCTTAAATTGAGAAAAATCAATATAGTGGTGAATGATACTCTCAAACTCAAGTGCGTCAAAGTTGATCTACCTTTTTCGTGTACTTCCACAGTAATGTCATTTGCTTCTTCTGTTGTTTTACCATAGAATGCTAATAATACTTGGATTACATATTCCATAGGCGTTACGTTGTCATTTAGAAAAATAACCATATATTTGTTAGGCGATGCTAACCTTTGCTTTTCTACTACTGCTTCATTTGTTGGTGATGACATGTTTTACCTTTTGAAATTAATTTAGTTTTAAAGTGTAGGGGATTATCCCCTACACCAGTTTAACGTTTACCTTTTTTAAACAACGATGGACCAGTTGAGTTGGAATTTCTTCATCTTCAAATTCATCACAAGCATAAGTCCAGTTCCGTTGATTTGCTTTATTTTAGGATGTTGGAGGTGTTTTCTAAACAGTTCTTCCTTGCTTTTTATGTCATCAATAAGTCGTGAATTGATGATTTCTTCAACATTTGCAAGTGCTGCAGCAGCAATTACTGGGTTTCCTCCAAAAGTAGTGATGTGGCCCAATTTCGGGTTTTCTTCAAGTACTTTCATTAAAGCAGAAGCTGCTGAAAAAGCGCCAATTGGCATACCGCCTCCCAAGGCTTTTCCCATAACGACGATGTCTGGAGAGATCCCATAATGTTCGAAACCGAACATTTTACCGGTCCTTCCAAACCCAGGCTGAATTTCATCAAGGATTAAAAGCGCCCCCATTTCTTTGCATCTTTTTTTGACCTTTTTTAGATAATCATTTTCAGGTAAAATAAATCCAGCTCCACCTTGAATGGTTTCAAGAACAACAGCAGCAGTTGATTCATTGATTTTTTCTAAATCTTTTTCATTGTTAAAAACAATAAAATTTATTCCTGGTAGCAAAGGGCGGTAGGCCATTTTTTGATTCTCGTCTCCCAATAGACTTAAAGCTCCGATGGTACTGCCATGGTAAGAGTTTATTGCGCTAATGAGACCGGATCTTCCCGTCACTCGCTTCGCCAATTTCATAGCCCCTTCGATTGCTTCCGTTCCCGAATTTGTTAAATAAACAACCTCATGGTTTTGAGGGAGTAAATCAATGATCAGTTTACAAAGTTTAACAGCAGGTTCTTGAGCAAATTCGCCATAAACCATTACGTGCATGTATTTCGATACTTGGTTTTGAACGGCTTCAATAATCTTAGGGTGAGAATGTCCTAGTGCACAAGCCGAAACTCCAGCAATAAAATCTAAATATTTTTCCCCTTGGGTATCAAAAATATACGAACCTTTTGCACTTTCTATTTCTAAACCTAGAGGGTAAGGAGTGGTTTTAGCTTGATATTTAAGAAAATCATTAAGCAAGGCTATGGGTTTTAAAATTTTAGGTAAAAAGCCCTCGGGAGTAACTATTGCATTGATTTCTTTAGGTACATAAAGATTGTCTTCCTCGCTGAATAAATCATCAATTTCATTGGGGCGTTCCTCTTCTCTCCAAATAAATCCTTCTAAAATTCGTTCATTTTGGGGGGCAGATCCTTTTCTGGAAATAAATCTCCATCAGGACTCACGTAAAAGGTAATGTCTTCAATTTGATTGTTTGCCGTTACCATCGTCAATCTACTACACGTAGTTTGATTAATGCCAATCAATTCAGATTCATCATCAGAGTACATATAATAAATCACTTCTGTATTCTTAAGGATTTCGATGTCTTTTAACTTTCCGTTGGTAAAGCTTCCGTTCAGAATTCCCCCTTTTATTTGATTGAAACCTTCGTCGTTAATGGAGTCTTTTTCTATAATCCAGCTGTTTCCAATAATCTTTAAGGAGTCTAGTTTTTTTGTTTTAATATCTTGAGTTATATGTATTTCATCCCCTGACATTTGACTTCTTCCAAACCATAAAATAGGATTTCTCCCGTTTTTTTGACTGATGTTAAAGGTTCTATTTTCGATTTTAGAAAGTGGCATTTTGAGTAATTTAATTAAACCTGTTTTTTGATTCAGGTGTAAGGAATCAGATTTACCACGCAAGTCAGATTTAAAAATTTTCACACCGTAATAAGCCCTCAGAATTCTTTCCTCGTCTGGACCTGTTGCAATTAGAGTGTCAGCATGAATAAACAGAGAATCGTTATCAATAATGTTTCTTGCAATACCCCTTCGGGTGATGATTGCAGAGTCTTTGGCTTTAAAAATCTCTCCGTAATGTCCATTAATCACCGACTTGTTTAGGGTGTCAATGATACTTACATTGTTTGTCCCTGCGGCATAATTCCTTTCGTTTTCAAAATAAAGACTGTCTCCTCTAATTTCTTTATTATTGTATAATATTATTGCATTTTTTTGAAAATTCCCTTTTTGAATTTTAGTTTCATAGGCTCCCTTTTCGCAATAAATATCATAATCCTCACCAATTATGGTGGTCGGTCCATAAAAATATGCCTTGTTGAGCTCCGTGAAATAATCTAGTTGTTGGGATTTTAAGTCATATTCAGGATTTTCGATTTTCACATTAGAAATGAATCGATATTTTTTCTGATCCATGAAATAAATTCCACGATTACTGGTGAGCTTGCTTTTTTCATCTAAAATTACTCCTTGCGAATTGTAATAGGCTTTTGAATTGAGACGGTCCAAGTACAATGTGTCTGTCTTTAGGTTCATGTCGGGTCTTTCGAGAAAAACCTCACCCCAAGCAATCGCTAATTTTAAATTACCATCATATTCTAAATAATCACAAGTCATCTTTAGGGTATCTCCTTGAGTGAAAACTACACTTCCTTTTGCTTTAAAAAAGTTTTTTTTGGGATAGAAATAAGATAAATCCGATTTAATCAATGCCCCTTCGTGTAACAGGTGAACTCTTACATCCTTTCTTTTCACCAATATGTTAGCTCCTGGGAATTTTGCCTGATCTTGGGTAGATCCACCTGCTTGTATTATCTTAATTATTTTTTTCTATACCTGGCCAAATGAGGATACAAAAGTCATTGCACTTATCAGTGTCAGTACAGTATACTTTTTAATTGATTTCACAATAAAAATATTGATGGAGCGGTGTAAGAAAACTATCTAAAAATAGTCTGTTTTCTATCGGGCCCCAAGGATACAATTTTAATAGGTGTTTGAAGTTCTTTTTCAAGAAATTCGATATAATCAGAAAATGATTTTGGAAACTGATCTTCTGAGGTCATTTGCGTTAAATCCTCTTTCCACCCTTCCATTTCAATGTACTCTGGAGTGACTAATTCTGGAGAAATATCGTAAGGAAAAAAGTCGATTGACCCTTCTGCGGTTTTGTAGCTGTTACAGATTTTAATTTTCTTAAAGCCTGAAAGCACATCACCTTTCATCATCATTAATTGAGTAACTCCGTTAACCTGAATGGCATATTTTAAAGCGACCAAATCGATCCAGCCACATCTTCTTGCTCTTCCAGTAGTCGATCCAAATTCATTGCCCAGTTTGGCCATTCTTTTTCCGTCATGATCAAACAATTCGGTTGGAAAAGGTCCGCTTCCTACTCGGGTAGCATAAGCTTTAAAAATCCCATAGACTTCTTTTATTTTATTAGGTGCAATCCCTAATCCTGTACAAGCACCAGCAGCTGTGGTGGTAGAAGAGGTTACAAAAGGATAGGTGCCAAAGTCAATATCTAAAAGAGATCCTTGGGCTCCTTCTGCTAGAATATTTTTTCCAGCCTCCTGTGCTTTTTGAAGATAGTTTTCACTATCCACAAACTGACATTCTTTAAGAACCTTAATTCCTTCAAAAAACTCTTCTTCGAGGAAAGGAAGGTCATATTCGATATTACTATCGTAAAAGTCCAGCATTTTTAAGTGCTTGTCGACCAATGATTTGTATTTTTCTTTCCAGTTTTTAGAAACAATATCACCTACTCTAATACCGTTTCTTCCGGTCTTATCCATATAGGTTGGTCCGATACCTTTAAGCGTAGAGCCAATTTTTGCTTTTCCTTTAGAGGCTTCAGAAGCAGCATCTAAAAGTCTATGGGTAGGTAAAATTAGATGCGCTTTCTTTGAGATTAATAATTTCTCAGAGTAATTGATTTTATAAGGAGCAAGGTTGTCCAATTCTCGTTTAAAGACAACAGGATCAATCACGACTCCATTCCCAATAAGATTCACTGCCTTCGGATGAAAAATTCCAGACGGAATGGTATGTAAAACGTGTTTTATTCCTTCAAATTCGAGGTATGTCCTGCATTAGGACCTCCTTGAAATCGAGCAATTATATCATAGGATTTTGTTAATACATCAACTATTTTTCCTTTTCCTTCGTCGCCCCATTGGAGGCCTAGTAATAAATCTACTGGCATATTATATTATAGTTTACTATTTTTTTTAGTGCCATAAAAGTATAAAGAATGATTGTGAATATCAACATCAAAAATTTCTTCAATCTTGTTTATGTTTTGGATTCGGGGATCACAGAATTCCTTAACTTCTCCGGAATCTGTAAAGATTATATGGTCGTGTTGACGATCAAAATAAGACTTCTCGTATTGAGCCTGTGTTTTGCCAAATTGGTGTTTTCTGACCAAGCCACATTCGAGTAATAACTCTATCGTATTATACAATGTAGCTCGACTTACACGATAGTTTTTGTTTTTCATCGTAATGTATAGCGTCTCGATATCAAAGTGTTCCTTGTTATTGTAAATCTCATAAAGAATCGCAAAACGTTCGGGGGTTTTGCGATGCGAATGCTTACTTAGGAAATTTATAAAAACTTCTTTTACTATTTCCTGATTCGATTTAATCGGTTCCATAGTTTGCAAAGATAAGCGTAAAATTAATCTCTCATAACTTTATCGATTCCTTTAATCTTCAGAAGGTTTTCCAGTAGTCGATTTAATATTGTTTTGTTCTTAACACTTACGCAAATAACACCCGTAAATATCCCATCATCGCTATCAAAACTTAATTTCATAATATTCACATTCATTTGATTTGAAATCAGCCGGGTTACATCGCTTACGATACCCATATTGTCGATTCCAGAAAGTTTGAGGTTTACTGTAAATTCATCAGAAGAAGAATCCACCCATTTGGCTGCAATGATTCGATAGGCATAGTTAGACTGAAGAGAAAGGGCATTAGGACATTCTTTTTTGTGAACTTTAACTCCTTCATTGATCGTGATAAATCCAAATACTTCATCCCCAGCAATTGGATTACAACAAGGGGATAAAGAATGTTTCAAATTCTCTCTTTCTTTTCCAAACACTAGGGTATCAAATTTTTGTGTGATTTCCTTGCTGTCTTTCTTAATTAAAGTGTTTTTCTTTCTAATTCTTTTTTTAAAGAAATTTAAAAAGCTGTTGTTGTATTCCGAATAAAAGTCTTTTAATTGTTTGTTATCAATTAGACCAATCCCACACGATAAAAAAGATCTAAACTGCTGTTGAGCTTAAAAAAACGAAGCATATAGCTCGTTGTCTTTTCATTTAGAGTTATTTTAAGCTGCTTTAGTTTTCTTCTTAAGAGTTCTCTTCCATCCTCGGCAATTCTTTTCTTTTCTTCATTTAAGGAAGACTTTATTTTTGATTTGGCCCTAGAAGTTATCACAAAATCAAACCAGTTAGCAGTTGGTTTGATGCTCTCAGATGTCATGATTTCAACAAGTTCACCGCTTTTTAAAACTCTGCTAAGTGGAACTAACTTTCCGTTAACCCTAGCGCCACGTGTTTTCATTCCTATTTCAGTATGAATACTAAAGGCAAAGTCGAGAGCAGTAGCTCCTTTAGGAAGTGATTTTAATTCTCCATCGGGGGTGAAAACAAAAATTTCTTTTGCATAAAGATTTAATTTAAAGCTCTCTACAAAATCAACTGCATTTTCAGTGTTATTTTCAAGAACTTCTTGCAGTTTATCTAGCCAACCTTCAATACCGATGTCTTTCTGTTCTCCGTGTTTGTATTTGTAATGCGCTGCATATCCCTTTTCGGCGATCTCATGCATACGTTCAGAACGGATTTGAATTTCTATCCATTTGTTTTCAGGCCCCATAACAGTTACGTGAAGTGCTTCGTATCCATTCGATTTTGGTCCAGTAATCCAATCTCTCAGTCGGGTAGGGTTAGGGACAAAATGATCTGTAATGATAGAATAAATTTTCCACGCCAAAAACTTTTCGTTTCTATGGGTGGCTTTATAACATTATCCGGATGGCAAATTTGTCAAAAATCTCTTCAAAAGTTATGTTTTGACTCAGCATTTTTCGGTGGATAGAAAAAATCGATTTACTTCTTCCTTTAACTTGGTATTTCAATCTTTCTTTATCGAGTGCCATTTCGATAATTCCAGAAAATGACTTTATATATTGGTCTTGAACTTCTCTACTTTCTTCTATGTTATTCTTATAGATTCAAAGCGGTTGGGTTCAATGTATTTAAAAGATAAATCTTCAAGTTCTGTTTTGATGTTGTAAAGCCCGATGCGATGTGCCATTGGAGCATAAATGTAGAGCGTTTCTGACGCGATTTTCAATTGCTTGTATTCGGCCATTCCATCTAAGGTCTGCATGTTGTGCAAACGATCGGCAATCTTGATGATAATCACACGGATATCATCATTCAGAGTCAGTAACATTTTTCTGAAATTCTCCGCTTGTAGGGAGATGTCTTTGTCCTTTTTAAGATTGGATATTTTTGTAAGGCCATCAACAATTTTAGAAACGTTTGCCCCAAAAAGTCTTTCGATGTCTTCCAGACCGTATTCTGAATCTTCAACAACGTCATGAAGTAATGCGGAGGCAATGGAAGTCGCATCCATACCAATTTGGTGTGCAACTATTTTTGCAACGCTAATGGGATGAAAAACATAGGCTTCTCCTGTTTTTCTTCGTTGGGTTTTGTGCGCCTCAACTGCTGTGTCAAAAGCAGCCCGGATCATTTTCTTATCCTCTTTGGTTAGCGTTTGATAACTGATTCGCAAAAGCTCTTTGTATTGCTTTGCAATTTCTTTATTCTCTATTTCTTGGCTAACAATCATCTTTAACTAAAGTACTTGAAAAATTCTGTTTATTCAAAAATTAATCCTCTATTACATGATACATCAAAATCCCTGCCGAAACGGATAAATTCAATGAATCTATTGGAGGTTTTACTGGAATTTTAACAATGATATCTGCTTGATCTAACCAAATCGAACTCAAGCCCATGTCTTCGGTTCCAAAAACTAAAGCTGTTGGTCGGGTATAACTTACTTTTTTATAGTCTTGTGCTTTTTCACTTAAAGCCGCCGCCATGATGTTTAAACTTTTTTCTTTGAGATAATTGATCACATTCTCAGAACTATCAAGGGCAATCGGGAGGGCAAAAACACCACCTAAGCTGTTTCTGACAACTGTCGGATGATAAAGGTCTGTCCTTGGATTCGAAATAATCACCGCATCCATTCCTGCAGCTGAGGCCGTCCGGAGTAGTGCCCCAATGTTCCCCGGTTTTTCGGGGGCTTCGACGACTAAAACAAGGCTATTTTTATTTAATTTTAATTGGTCTAAATCATGTGTTTTAGACTTTACAATTGCGATTATTTTTTCTGAACCTGATCGAATGCTAATACTGTTAAAAAGTGCTTCATTTAATTCAAAAAAGTGTGCTTTAGATTTTAAGCTGAAAATCTTTTAAATATTTTTCTTTAACAAAGATACTTTCCAATTGATAGCCTTTTTCCATTGCGCGGAGCAATTCGCGTTCGCCTTCAATTACGAAACAGCTTTTCTTTTTTCTTTCCCTAGACTTAACTAACAAAAGTTTTAATCTTTTAATAGCGGGATTTTGGCTACTTGTTATTTTTGTTATAAAATCCATAGCTCAAAGATACATTTCCCTGATCTAAAATACTGGATTACTTCTTAATGGATTTTTTATGATGATTAATGACCAATCCAACCATTTCATTGTAACTCACAATTCCACTTTTTTGACCGTTGGCTTTGAGGTATCCATCATATGTTTTTTTAAAAAAAGGTCTCAATGGATTTATATAGTCCATCCAAAATCGGTTGACAGCCCTGATGTTTTTGATGATCCCCGGATTCAGGTTTCCAATTATTTCAATTGCTTTTTCGCGATCGGCTATCAACAAATCGCCATAACAATATCTTATTGCAAATGTATAGCCAGCATATTTAACGTAAGGGTCTTCACTATTTATTGCTGAGAAAAATGCAATAAAATTGGCTTCTTTTTCTGAGGCATAACCCATTTGATGTGCTGTCTCATGAAGAATCGTTGTGATGAAGCTGATCTTAGGAATTTTACTATTCACTTGTGCCTCCAATGTTATTGGATTCAAATAACCGGAATAACCCATGTAGGTTAACGGGAGACTAAATAGTGATTTTTTCACCTTGTATATTTCCTCTAGTTGATTGTTAGTTAGGGGGTCAAAAGAAACTGCTTTTTCTAATAATTCCTCTTTCGAATAAGGGAAATCAACGGCTAAACTGTCAATTCCCACCAGACTCAGGTGAAGCTCGTTAGACTTTGTGATCAGATCGTTTAATGTATTTTCCAAATCAGTTTGATCATATTCGATACTCATTCCCATCTGCTCGTTCAATGGTTTTCTGTGATAATTAATTCCCCATGTAAGATGAAACAAAAGAGAAATCAAAGCAACCAAAGCGCCGAAGTCTCGAATAATAAGAAGTGGTTTTTTAACCTCGACGGTGAAGAATTTATAGAAATACCTGATTGAAAAAAAAATCATAAAAAAATATAAAAGATCTCCAGTAGAAAAAGAAAATAGATTAAAGAACCCTCCATGCAGTTTAGAAACAAGCGGGTAAAATTTTTCACTGTAATAGGATTCGACCCACTCAGGATTCCTTCGGATATAATAAATAAAAACGAGCTGAGGTAAAATCGAAACCCAAAGTAGAAGACTGATTTTATTTTTCATTCTATTAAATAAAAAAAGCCCATTTTAAACAATGGGCTTCAGTAGTTTGTTCTTTATCTATTTAACTAGCTCAACAATCTCAACTTCAAATACTAAGTCAGATTTTGGCGGAATCCCACCGTTGCCATTCTCTCCATAAGCGATGTCATAAGGAAGGAAAAGTGTTGCTTTATCTCCTGCACTTAATAGTTTTAACCCTTCTTTAAAACCTTCAATCATTCTTGCTTCAGCACCTACATCTGCAGGAATTGGCTGATATTGCCCAGCAGCTTTTTTGTTTTCATCAACGATGCCAAGTGCTTCTGCAGTTTTTAAGTTGCTAGTTTCCAGGATCACCCCATCTGCAAAATAAACAGCATAGTGAGTCAATGCTTTGTCGGTAGTGGTTACTTTTGCACCCGTTCCTTTTTCACTAATAAAATATTGTAACCCAGAAGCAGTGGTCGTTGCTTGTGATTTTTGGTTTTCAAATCGTGCAACAGTTTTTTTGACCAATGCCGCTGACTTTTCTGCTTTCTCTTTTTCTGCAATGGCTTTGTCAGCAAAATAACTAGAGAAAACTTCAGGAGCATCGAAACTACGAGCGTCACTTCCTTTTCGTATGATAGTAATTTTTTTGATGGTGTCATTTTGAGCAATGCTATCAACAACTTCCTGACCTTTTACAACCTTTCCAAATACTGTATGCTTACCATTTAACCATGGTGTTGCTTTGTGGGTGATGAAAAACTGACTTCCGTTAGTCGCTGGTCCAGAATTGGCCATTGATAGTATACCAGGACCACTGTGGGCTAAATCTGTAAACTCATCGTCAAAGCTATAGCCAGGACCTCCAGTTCCTATGCCAGTAGGATCTCCACCTTGAACCATAAAGTCTTTTATAACCCTGTGAAATAGTAATCCATTATAATATTTTTTTCCTTTAAATTCTTCAGCAACTTCTTTATTATTTCCTTCACTTAAAGAAACAAAATTGGCGACAGTAATGGGTGTTTTTTCCATTTCCAGTCTTAAGATGACATTTCCTTTGTTGGTTTCTAGGTCAGCATACAATCCAGAATCAAGATCGGGATATTGTGTGTCGCAACCCATCACGAGTGCAATCATAAACATTCCAACTAATTTCATTTTTTTCATGGGTTTTTATTTTTTTTAAGTTTCAAAAGTTCAATGGTAAAACGAAGCGGTTGGTTGATTCCAATTTTATCTCCATCTCCTTGATATCCGAAGCAAAGGTAGGAAGGAAAAAGAAAAACTGCAACATCTCCTGACTTCATGACCTTAATTCCCTCCCGAAGGGCTGGTATCAAGTCTTCTTGGTCAATGAAAAAAGAGACAACTCCTAAAGCTGCTTCATCGTACAAGTAAGTTTTCGTTTAAGTCTTCAATTCTGTAAGAAAATGTGACGCGGTCTCCACGTTCAGGGACAATTAAGGGTGTCATTTTCTTTTTTAAAAGCATACCAAAATCCTTTTGGAGAAATTTTAAATTCTAAATTTTGTTCTTGTTTTATTATTTTTTTAAACAGAGTTTGTTCTAACGATAAATAGATGCTGAAAAGTATGCAGATTTTTTCAAGAAAAACTGCTTTTGTTTGTTAATTGGACGTCGAGGTTCTAGCTCTTTGCATCCTAGGAAGAAAATAACGGTAAGCATGAAAATCGTAATGTTATTCATTGAAGCAGATTTTTGACTTTTGAAATGGAATTTATAAATTTCGATTCAGTTTCCGACAAACTAAGTTTAGAGACGCCACCAGCTGCATTGTGATGTCCTCCACCATTAAAATATGTTCTTGCAAAATCATTTACAGAGAAAGCCCCTTTAGATCTAAAAGACATTTTTATTATTTGCTCCTGCTCGTTTTCAATCATAATTACTGCCACCGAAATCCCTACAAGGCTGAGACCATAATTGACAAAACCTTCTGTGTCTCCTTTCTTGAAATTATTTTTATTAAGTTCTTCTTGAGAAATTGTAATATATACGACAGGTAGTTCCTCAATTTTTTTCAAATTGGTTAAGGCTGTTCCTAGGAGTCGCAAACGATCAAAGGTGAAAGTATCATAAATATTTTGATGAATTTCGGAATGATTCGCTCCTTTGTCTATCAATTCTGCAATGACATGATGGGTCTTTGAAGTGGTCGAGGGAAAACGAAATGAACCCGAATCAGTCATGATGCCAGTATAGAGACAAGTGGCAATTTTTTGATCAATTTGTGCTGCGTCTAAATGAGAAATTAAATTGTAAACCATTTCGCAGGTTGAGCCAATGTTACTGTCAGAATACATTATATCAGCATAATCACTTGGCTCTTGATGATGGTCAATCATTATTTTTTTTGCGCTGCTGGCATTGATGTGCGGTTCTAACATTTCGACACGACCCAAGCTGTTGAAGTCGAGTGTGAAAATTAAATCGGCCGCTTCTATGAGTTCGACTGCTTTATCTGTTTCGGTAGAGTGTTTTAATATTCCTTCTTGCCCTGGAAGCCAGTTAAGAAAATCAGGGTATTCGTTAGGAGAAACAACATGAGATTGATGTCCAGTTTTGTTTAAAAAGAAATTAAGCGCCAAGGTGCTTCCTAAAGCGTCTCCGTCAGGGTTTTTATGGGGAATAATAACAACTTTTTTCGGCTTGTTTAGGATTTGAATGAATTCCTTTTGCAGTTCTTTTTTCATAAGCTCAAATATACCAAATTTTTAAGTTGTCTTGTTTTTAATATAAATAGACATAAGAAATTTTTCATTGTATTCAATTCATTAAAGGGTTACAATTTTTATACATTTGCAGGATAAAAAAATATTCAAATGCCAACAAACAGAACTTTTACAATGATCAAGCCTGATGGGGTTGAGAAAGGTCATATCGGTGCGATACTAGATAAAATCACCGCAGCTGGTTTTAATATTGTCTCAATGAAATTGACACAGCTTTCTCAAAATGAAGCAGAGGCTTTTTACGCTGTTCATAAAGAACGTCCTTTTTTCGGAGAATTGGTTCAATTTATGACCCGTGGACCTATTGTTGCTGCCATTCTTGAAAAAGACAACGCAGTAGACGATTTTAGAAAACTCATCGGAGCTACCAATCCTGCTGAAGCTGCAGAGGGAACCATCCGTAAGCTTTATGCTTCTTCAGTTGGAGAAAATGCGGTTCATGGTTCTGATAGTGATGAAAATGCGAGTATTGAAGCTGCTTTTTATTTTTCAGCACGCGAAATGTATTAACGAAGAACAATTTTTTTAATTGTTTCTTTACCCATTTCTTCATTCAACATCCGCATTATTTTTTCCTTTCCATAGCTGAGCTCTTCTCTAAGAGGAGCACTGCTTAAGGAAACGTATAAGGTTTCGTTTCTTAGCTCTACTTTATCTGTGAATTGTGAAATGTTATCTCCCAAAAGTTGGTTCCAAAGGCCATTGATTTTCTCGTTGGTGATTCCTCTAAAGAGTGCTTTTGATTCGACAATTTCACTCAAAACTTTTCCAAGCAATTGGGGTTCGAACTTTCTTTTTGAGTTAGCCATTTACTACTTTATTTTGAGTGTCTAACATAATGATATTCTTTGGCATCATTTTCTAAAATCAATACATCTTTGTCTAAAGTTACAATTCTTTCCTCCCAAGCTGCCCATTTTGTCTTGTAGGATAAAAAAAAGTTTTGCTGCTTTTCGATAATTTCAAAATTTGATTCATCCTCTGACACCAGAAAATTTTGATTAATTAGATTGGGCTGCACCTTTTTTCGAATTCCTTTTTTTTGTTTAAAATAATAATAATCTATAAGTTGAGGTTCCCCATTGGGTTTAAACGTTTCGTTTTCTTGGGTGATGTGACTTATTTTCCAATAACCGTTGAGATGCATTAAGTCAGACGCATCGAATGCCTTTTGATTGCATGCAATTAAAAGAATAAGAACAAAAAGGTTTAAAATTTTGATTTTAAATTAGTTTAAATTAAATAATTCATAACTAGACTTACCCGCCGATAAAGCTTCCTTGATACGATCTTCATGCGTGTCGGAAATAAAGATCTGTCCAGCGGTTTCGTTTTCAAAAAGTTGAATGGTTTGAGCCACCCTATTTTGA
The DNA here is from genome assembly GCA_905182575.1 of uncultured Flavobacteriaceae bacterium. Taxonomy (GTDB): domain Bacteria; phylum Bacteroidota; class Bacteroidia; order Flavobacteriales; family Flavobacteriaceae; genus UBA8316. Next base: position 87,393 of record CAJJCA010000010.1, read on the forward strand.
TCTAATTTATCAAAAATATCATCGAGTAAAACAATTGGGCTCATGCCCGCAACTTGTTTGATAAAATCAAATTGAGCTAATTTCAATGCAATCAAAAAAGTTTTTTGTTGTCCTTGACTTCCGAATTTCTTGATGGGTGATCCTGAAATCTGAAAATCTAAATCGTCTTTATGAACTCCCACTGAGGTGAACTGTAGAATTTTGTCTTTTTCCAGATGTTGTTCTAGTAATTGGAGTAGGGTGTTTTCGTTAAGATCAGATTTGAACTCAATATCAATTTCTTCTTTGTCACCACTGATGCTTTTGTAACGACTTTTAAATATGGGAATAAACTCCTTCATAAAGGCGACTCTTTTATCGAAAATAGGTCTTGAGAGCTCATTCATTTGATGATTGTAGATGTCTAAAGTGTTTTTGTTAAAAGTGCGATTAAGCGCAAAATACTTTAATAAAGCATTTCTTTGGGCAAGTGTTTTTTTATAGTCCAACAGGTTTTGAAGATAATTCTTGTCCGTTTGACCAATGACACTGTCGATGAATTTTCTTCTGGTCATACTGCCTTCAATGATCAGGTCTTGGTCTGCAGGAGAAATAATCACCAAAGGAATAAGTCCGATGTGTTCGGCTATTTTATCATAGACTTTCCCATTTCGTTTAATGACTTTTTTCTGTCCGCGTTTCAGGCTACAGTTTATTTTTTCATCTCGCCCTAGTTTTTCAAATTTTCCTTCAATAACAAAAAACTCTTTATCAAATTGAATATTTTGAACACTTGAAGGGTTGAAGTAGCTTTTAGTAAAAGCCAAGTGATAGATGCCGTCAAGAATATTTGACTTTCCAATCCCATTATTGCCAATAAAGCAATTGATTCTGGCTTCAAATTTAAATTGTGAAGCTTCGAGATTTTTGTAATTCGTGAGACTGAGTTGTTTTAAAAACATGGTTACAAATATAGTCTAGCTTATTTTTACAAGATAAAATTTATGACTTAAAATTTTAACAGAAGATCAAACTTTATTATGGTTTTGATTTTGGCGTAAAAAAGACTAATTTTGTGGTCTTAAAAAATAAGAAATGGCTACCTATAAAAAGAGAGGATATAAAAATACGAATACTGCAAATAATAGCAATTCGGCAGAAGCTGATAGCGCAACAGCAGAGGTGTTTGAGAAACTGGATTCTACTGCTTCTAAAACTGAAGAGTGGGTTTCGAAGTATCAGAATTTTATTCTTGTAGGAATCGGTACCATTGCAATTTCTGTTCTTTCTTACTTGGCTTATCAGAAATTTGTTTCCGAACCCAAAGAGCTCGAAGCAGTAAGTGAATTGAATCAAGCACAATATTATTTTGATTTGGCCGTGAATGGACAAAATTCAGATTCTTTGTTTTTAAGGGCCTTGATAAGGCTAAGTTTAATCCTTTTATCGATATTATCGAAAACTATAGTGGAACTCCTGCTGCCAAATTGGCGACTTACAGTGCTGGAATGGCTTACTTAAACTTAAAAGATTATAAAAACGCAATTGACTATCTTGACGCTTTCAATTCTGATGACATCTTGTTAAGCGCACTTTCTAAAGGTGCAATTGGTGATGCATTTGCTCAAATTGATCAGCAAGAAGAGGCGTATGAATATTATGTAAAAGCTTTTGAATCGAGTGATAATTTATTTAGTACTCCTAAATATTTATATAAAGCCGCAATGTTAGGTGCTTCTTTGGGGAAGAACAGTTCGGCACTTTCTTATTTCAAACGAATAAAATCTGACTACCCTGATTCGGCAGAAGCCAAGTTGGTTGAAGTTCAGATTGGCCGTTTGGAAAATCAATAAAAATGGCATCTGTCCTAAATAACCTATCGGATTATAATCCCAAAAATGTTCCAGACGGAAGGAAGTACCGTTTTGCATTGGTTGTTTCTGAATGGAACGCTAATATCACAGAATCCTTGTTTGAAGGTGCATTTCAAACTTTGATAAAACACAACGTCCTTAAAGAAAACATCGTAAGAATTGATGTTCCAGGAAGCTTTGAACTCGTTTATGGTGCTAGCAAAGCCCAACAAATGGATGTAGATGCTGTGATTTCAATTGGCTCTGTGATTCAGGGAGAAACCCGGCATTTTGAATTCATTTGCAATGCAGTTGCTCATGGCATCAAAGACTTGAATCTCAGCGGAAAAATTCCTGTAATTTTTTGTGTACTCACGGACGATACAATTGTACAGTCCGAAGCAAGAAGTGGCGGAGCTCTTGGTAATAAAGGAGTTGAGGCCGCCGTTGCTGCCCTTAAGATGGTAGCGATTCCTTAAATTATTTTTCTTACCCATTTTAATTTAAATTCAATGTCTAGTTTTATTAGCTTTGATTAAATTTGATATTATATAATTTTCTTTATTGACTCATGAAAGGAAGTCTTTTTAAACTTAACAAAAACCGAAGATATAACTATACACCTCGCTATTTTAGAGGGAAAGATGATGGTAATATCTATGAATTTGATTCTAAGTTTTCTAAATATCGAGACAATTTCAACACGAATGATTTCGGTCAGCAATGGAAAGAAGCACGAGTTAAGATGCGCACCCGTGGTAACCGAAGCTTATCCTTAAGATTGATTTTAATCATTTTATTCCTTTTATTCTGTTTTCTCTATGTTATCGATTTCGACTTGTCCATTTTTAGTTCGACCAAATAATGGCAGACATCATTTCACTTTTACCAGATCATGTAGCCAATCAGATTGCTGCAGGTGAAGTTATTCAAAGGCCTGCTTCAGTAGTTAAGGAGCTTTTGGAAAATGCTATTGATGCCAAATCAAGTCACGTTCAACTTTTAATAAAAGACTCGGGAAAAACATTAATTCAAGTAATTGATGACGGTATTGGAATGTCTCCAACCGATATTCGTTTGGCTTTTGAACGTCACGCAACCTCAAAAATAAAAATTGCAGAAGATCTGTTTTCTTTAACCTCTAAGGGTTTTAGAGGCGAAGCTTTGGCTTCAATTGCGGCCATTGCCCATGTTGAAACCCACACCCGAACCGAAGCGGATGAAATGGCTACTTGTCTTAAGATTGCTGGAAGTAAGGTCGAATCTCAAGAGCTTTCGGTTGCTCCTAAAGGCACCTCGATTGCGGTTAAGAATTTATTTTATAATATACCTGCCAGAAGAAATTTTCTTAAGTCTGACAATGTTGAGTTACGACATGTGATTGACGAGTTCCATAGGGTTGCAATTGCTCACCCCGAAATAAAGTTTACTTTTTATCAAAACGGGTTCAGAATTATTTGACCTTCCTGCTGGCATTATCAGAAAAAGGATTGCAAATATTTTCTCAAACAAAATTGAAGAAAAGTTAATCCCTGTCGAAGAAATGACCTCTGTGGCTGGGATTGAAGGTTTTATTGTTAAGCCTGATTTTTCCAAAAAATCAAGAGGACAACAGTTCTTTTTTGTGAACAATCGTTTTATTAAAAGTTCTTTCCTTCATCATGCCATAATCACAGCATTTCAAGGTTTGCTGAGATATGGATATCAGCCAGGGTATTTTCTTTTTCTACAAGTTGATCCTAAGTCGATTGATATTAATATACACCCTACCAAGACTGAAATTAAATTTGAAGATGAGCAAAATCTTTTTGCGATAATCAAGTCTATGGTGAAGCATAGTTTAGGGATGTTTCAAGCGATTCCTACCCTCGATTTTGAACGAGATCCAGGACTAGACACACCTTATGCTTTTCATAATAAAGATCCTCAAGGCCCGCCACCAATAGAAATTGATTCAAGTTTTAATCCATTTCAAAAAGAAGCTGGGGTAAAAAACAAGCTCAATAAAGAGTCTTGGGAGAGTTTGTATTCCGGTCTTGAAATTCCCGAGAGTGAATCTGACTCAAATGAAGAGTTAAAACTCGATATTAAACACAGCCCAAAAGTATTTCAACTTTTTAACAAATATATCTTGACTTCTCTTCGTTCGGGTCTGTTGATTATGGATCAGCAAAGGGCTCATCAAAGAGTACTTTATGAGGCCTTTCTGAAAGGCATTACGCAGCGAGATATTTTGAGTCAACAACTATTGTTTCCTAGAGAAATCGAATTAACTCATTCTCAAATTGCGCTTTTTGAAGGATATCAGGAAAACCTTCATGCTGTGGGTTTTGTAACCCAATTATCAAATAATAAGATAGTCATCACTGGTGTGCCAGCAATTTGTAATGACAAACAGTTAAACCAGTTGTTTGAAGATGTTTTTGCAAGTACCGAGCAGGAAACTCCTTTAGAAAGTTTTAGCCAAGCTGATTTCATCTCAAAAGTGATTGCCAAATCCCTTTCAATTAAATCAGGTAAGGATCTTTCCATCCTAGAACAGCAAGCGCTGGTAGATGATTTATTTGCTTGTAAAGAGACTTTACTCTCGCCATTTGATCGTCAAATTTTTGTTACTTTAGATAAAGAAGAATTAGAAAATAAATTGAATTAATGCGAAACATAACCGAGACAGTAAAACATTTGCTGATCATTAATGGGATCTTTTTTTTAGCGACTCTAACTTTAGGTGATCTTGTCTATGATTTATTTGCCTTGCATTATCCGGGAAATCCTAAATTCCAAATATGGCAGCCTTTGTCCCATATGTTTATGCATGGCGATATTTCTCATATATTCTTTAATATGTTTGGTCTTTACATGTTCGGAACTCCTTTAGAGCAAATGTGGGGGAAACAAAAATTTATATTTTTTTATCTAGTTTGTTTGCTGCAGGATTACAGCTATTACTTTATTATTATCAGGTGGGTCAAGTCAGTGATGCATTGACTGATTTTGGAATGAATGCAGTTCAAATAAACAAGTTTTATCAAACAGCCTATTTGCCAACTGCGGCAATTGATCAAATTGGAGAAAGCACTTTGTCAGGTGGTTTTAACGCCTACCGTTCTGTGATGGTAGGTGCTTCGGGCGCACTCTATGGTGTACTGGTTGGATTTGCTATGATTTTTCCAAATGCACGTTTGATGCTGTTGTTTCCTCCAATTCCAGTCAAAGCAAAGGTGTTGGTTCCAATACTTATTTTATCTGATTTGTTTTTCGGATTTTCTTCTTATTCAATTGGACCCATCGCTCATTTTGCCCATGTAGGAGGTGCGATTACAGGATTAATTATGATGCGAATTTGGAAAAAAAATGACTCAAATGCTAACCGTTGGGACTTATGAATCGTTGGGACAATTTAAAATATAAATACACGCAACTTTCTATTGCTGAAAAGATTATTGTGATCAACGTGATTTTTTTTGTGATTCCTTTTGTTTTCAATTCTATTTTTTATCTTTTTCAAATTCCATCAGCTTCTTTTTTAGATTGGGTTCAGCTTTCTCCGAATTTCAACACTTTTATTACCCGCCCCTGGACTTTAATCACTTATAGCTTTCTGCACGCAGATTTCTTTCATTTGCTTTGGAACATGATACTCCTTTTTTACTCAGGAAGATTAATGCTAAATCTTTTTCCAGATAGAATTTTTATAAATAACTATTTTTTAGGTGCCATAACAGGAGGAATCATTTTTCTGCTAAGCTATTCTTTGTTCCCTGTTTTTAGAGGTTTATACCCACCGATGGTGGGAGCTTCTGCTGGGGTTATGGCTGTTTTTATTTTTATATGTACTTACACCCCCGAACAAGATATTCGTGTTTTCTTTTTTAACACTAAACTTAAATACTTGGGATTGGTTTTCTTTTCTTTAGATGTTATTCAAATACCCTACGGAAATGCAGGGGGTCATTTAGCGCATATTGGGGGTGCTATATTAGGCTTTTTATATGCCCGTCAATTGGGGAAAGGAAGTGATATAGGTATTTGGTTTGAAAACATTTGGAAATCGATTTTTGAAAAAAAAACGCTTAAAACGGTTTATCGAGCTCCAAAAAGTAAACCAGTCAAATCTCAAAAATCAGATGAAAATAAACAAGTAAAGATTGACGCCATTTTGGATAAAATAGGAAAATCAGGATATGACAGCCTTTCAAAAGAAGAAAAAGATTTTCTTTTTAGAGCTGGTAAAGACTAATCTTTTTAGTTAAAGATTCAATTATGAAATTAAATGTTTTAGATAAGGTTCTCCTGCTTGTTAATTCTATTTTGTTAACAGCTCAAATATTTCTAATGGGTACTTTTGGTGGCTCTTTCACTTTTCCATTGTTTAATCTCTTGGTGCCTGTAATTGCTTTTGTCAATCTTGTTTTTGTTTCTTATTGGCTAATTAAGTTGAAATGGCCCGTATTAATTTTTATATTTTCATTGCTAATTGGCTTCAATGAATGGGATATGCTTTACAAGCTTCCCAATAATGCGGTTCAAGTTTCAAAAGGATTAAAAGTGATGAGTTTTAATGTTCGATTGTTTAATCGCTATGAATGGATTAAATCAAAAGATATTCCTCAAAAAATATCAAGCTTTATCAAAACGGAATCCCCAGATATTTTTTGTCTTCAGGAATTTGCGATGGAGCAGAGTCCAGAATTTCCCGACTATCCTTATCGTTTTATTGAACCTTCACTTAACAAAGCCCAAAATGGATTAAGTATATTTTCAAAATTCCCATTGATTAATAATGGAGTTATAAAATTTGATAATTCAAATAATGGTGCCATATATTCAGATATTGTTTATAAGAACGACACTCTCAGGATGTATAACATTCATTTGGAATCTTTAAGATTAAACATAAAAGACACCTTGTTTTCTCAGGAACATTCCTTAAAGTTTAAAAATCGCATTGAACAGGTCATACTCAAGCAACAACTTCAAATAGATCAATTTGAAAAAGTAGAAAAATCCAATAAATATCCTGCGATTGTTTGTACTGATCTAAATAACAATGCTTTTTCAAAAGTTTATAGTAGTTTGAGCAAAAATCACAAGGATGCATTCGTAGAAACTGGAGGTGGATTAGGAACAACCTATAAGTTGGCTTATTTTCCTTTTAGGATCGATTTCATTTTTGCAGATCCAAAGTTTGAGCTTATCACTTTTAAAACCTATCAGAAATCCCTTTCCGATCACAATCCAATTTCCGCAACCATTGATTGGAAATAGTTTTAAACGTCTAGTTTCATTAAATAATCAACACTTTCTGGCCCCAAATTAAACAATAAGTCGAGTATGCTCAGATTGTCAAGATATCCGTGCTTGGGTGCAAATACTTGACTGTAAACAGGATTTGATTTGTTTGTTTTTTCTTTGGCTAAAATTAAAGCTCTAAATTCACTCGAGATTTCTTCTTCTTTGATAATGTTTATATCTACCTCCAAAAGTGATAATATTTCAAGAATGAGCTGGATGTTAAGCTCCATTAAGTTTTCCTGTCGGGTATGAAAGAATGGATAGAGGTCGAGTTCATAAAACTCAAAAAAAGGAGAGGAGCGGTACGAGGCTTCGAGTGATCTCCAATGATTTTTCTGCCAAGAGGTTTCTTGATGTATTAACACATTTTTATCGAGTTGATGGTCTAAATCTTTTCGATGCACAATCGGAATGGTCAAATTTAATTTACCATTAGGACCATAAATTGAAGTTCGATTTCTAAAGGTTTGTTTTTGAAAGTGGTTAGAAATAATAAATCCTATTTCTTTTTGAGCAACAATCCAGGCCATATAATTGACAGAGGGTAGATAGGCCGGACAAACACCAACTTTCATTATTTTTCTTTTTTAGCTCTTCTTCTGGCAATCAAAGAATACACTTTCCATAGAATCAAAAGTCCAATAAAATAGGGGAAGTAGGAGATCCGTTTTCCTGTTCCACCCACTGTTGTGAAGACCCGATCCCATCTTACTTTCCAGTTGCGTATGCCATCATTGATGCCATCAATGCTGAACCAAATAAATACAGGTTTTCCTACGATATGATCTGCAGGTACAAACCCCCAAAACCGGCTGTCTTCTGAACGGTGGCGGTTGTCTCCCATCATCCAGTAATAGTCTTGTTTAAAAGTATATTGAGTCACTTTTTCTCCATTGATAAATATTCCATCAGCTTTGGTTACAAGGTCGTTATTTTCATAATCCATAATGGCTTTTTTGTAAAGCGATAAATTAGAGGAGTTTAAGTTAACAGTCATGCCGCCATTTGGAATAACGATAGGCCCAAAATTATCTTGGTTCCAATCGAATGGAATGCGGTTGGGGAAGAAGGTTTTATTTGGAGTTTTATTTTCACAACTAGCACCAATATTATCCAACCAAGGTTGTTTCCCCAATATTGTAGCTTCCTTAATTGTCAGGTTTAGTGCTTTTGTTTTCTCCAATAACTCACTTACTCGAAGCCCTAAGGAACGAATCAGTTCGGGTTCGAGCCCTTTGTCTCTGGTGATTGCAATAAAATTATCTTGACTATTTCCAGTGCTGCCCGCAAGATAAGGAGCGAGCTTTGCGTAACTGTTTTGAGTTATGTTTTCAATTTTATAACGCCTCAAAAAATCTTTAACTCCAACGCTTATAAGCTTTCTTGATGATATACCTTTCTCTCCGTAGGCAGTAAAACCATATTGAACTTCAGCACGTTCTGGAAGGATGTTTTTAACTCCATTGATGTGAACAAATCCATCAATAATTTCGAGCGTGTCTCCAGCGATTCCGACACATCGCTTTACATAGTTTGATTTTTTGTCAATTGGTTTTTTCACTCCTTTTTCTTTAACGAAAAACTTTCTTACAGTATCTGCTGGCCAATTAAAGACGACAATGTCATTTCTTTTTACTCTTTGAATTTTAGGAAATCGCATGTAAGGTAATTGCGGTTTGTTCAAATACGATCTCGTTTTGATAATTGGAATTGTATCATGAACCATTGGGAAAGAAACCGCTGTTGAAGGAACTCGAGCACCAAAGTGAAACTTACTAACAAATAAGAAATCACCGATTAACAAGGATTTTTCTAACGACCCAGTTGGGATAATATAAGGTTGGAAAAAATAATTATGAACAAAGGTTGCCGCAATAACAGCAAATACAATAGAACCAATCCAATCGTTAAATCCAGAACTTGCGATTGAGTTTTCATCTTTAATGTATGTTAGATTGGAGCTATAGTTTAATATAAATAAATAAAACCCTAAAGTGAAAATCACTAACAATACCTCTATGGTTTTGTTTTTACCGAAATTCTTAAGTGTTTCGACCCAAATGGCAATAAACATTAACAGATTGATTACTGGGAAAAAAAGTAAAAACACCCACCATTTTGGACGCCTGATAATCTTCATTAAAACAATAGCGTTATAAACTGGTATTATTGCTTTCCATGATTTTTCTCCTGCCGCTCTATATAGTTTCCATGTTCCTAAAAAGTGAACTACTTGAAGGGCTAAAAAAAACAGTATCCATTGTATTAAAGTCATTGTTATGTTTTTTTAAATTTAAAGATTTTACACTACTATTAATTCTGTTTTAGGAAAGATTTAAGACATCACTCATTTTAAAAATTCCTTTTTTTCCAACGATCCACTCCGCAGCAACCACAGCTCCAAGCGCAAAACCCTCTCTGTTGTGGGCTTCGTGTTTAATGCTGATTGCATCAATTGAAGATTCATAAGTAATGGTATGCGTACCTGGGACTTCTCCTTCTCTAATCGCATCAATCTGTATTTCATCCGATTTATCTGTAGAAAGACTCCAATCACTGGACTTACTGTTTTCTATGATTCCTTCTGCTAAAGTAATTGCAGTTCCACTGGGAGCATCGAGTTTGTGAATGTGATGAATCTCTTCAATATTTAAAGAATAATGATGATGTTTATTCATAATTTGAGTAAATTGTTCGTTTAATTTAAAAAACAAATTGACGCCAATGCTGAAATTAGAGGCATAGAGAAAAGCAGTATCATTTTTAGTAGTAAAATCAGTCACTTTTTTAAGATCTTCTAACCATCCGGTTGTTCCACAAACTACAGGGATTTTTAAAGATAATGCTGAAAAGATATTGTTTACAGCAGCGTCTGGAATGCTAAAGTTGATTGCAACATTTGCGTGCTCAAGAGTTCCCTCGATTTGGTCTTTGTCAATCTTAGCTACGATTTCATGCCCACGATTTTTCGCGATATTCTCGATGGCTTTACCCATTCTTCCGTATCCTAATAAAGCTATTTTCATCTTAAATAATAATTATAGTTTAACCACCATTTTTAATCCTACGTTTGAATTGACGCCATAGATATCCGACTCAAAATGGGGTTTTACACTCAAATTGTCTTTAACATTAAATTGCATCAAGTGCGCACCTACGTTCGCATCCAAAATATTTAGCATGTAAGTTCCAATGATAAATAGAAAAGACATGTCTCTATATTTTTTATGGAATTCCATTCCTTCTAACAGTTTTGTTTTGTCAGGGATAATCTTCATAAATTCATCGTCCGTAAAGCCGCTCGATCTTCGCTTGTAGGCAGTCCTGTAGCGATTCATTTGTTTTTTATTGTGAGAATAATAGTAAACCGAGCTTCCCTGGGGAGTAATCGATGGTTAATTGTTCGCCTTTTTTCACGTCTTTACAGGCGAAGAACGCGAGGCGAGGCATGTATTTCATGGTTTCAATCAAACGTTCTTTTCGACTTTTCGGAATCTTTTTTTCGAGTTCCTGAGCGTAAAGTTGCAGGTTGATAAAAAATAAAAACAAGAGAAAGACACTAGTCTTCAAGGTTTATTTTTTTTAATATTTGACTTAACTCTTTGTGTGAATCAAAGTGAATTTGAATGCTTCCCTTTTCCTTTTCGTTACCTTTTACTGTGATTTTCGTGTTAAAATAGGCTTCGAAATCTGATTTTGTAGATTTGTATAGCTCAGTCTGAATTTTAATTGTTTTCAGCTCACTTGTGTTTTCTTTCGAATTTTTAACAAGCGATTCAGTTGCTCGAACAGAAAGACCTTGAGAAACTATTTTCTCGTAAACTTCAAGTTGCTTTTCTGTTTCTTCAATATTGATGAGTGCTCGTCCATGACCCATGGATAAAAACCCATCTCGCATTCCAGTTTGGATAATTGGATCTAGTTTTAATAAGCGCATATAGTTGGCAACTGTAGAGCGTTGTTTCCCAACTCGCTCACTCAACTGGTTTTGCGTTAAATTTATTTCATTTGTTAACCTTTGGTAGGACAAGGCGATTTCGATCGGGTCTAAGTCGCGTCTTTGGATGTTTTCGACCAACGCCATTTCAAGGGTCTCTTGATCATTGGCAATTCTAATATAGGCTGGAATTGTTTCAAGATTAATTGACTTGGAAGCTCTAAATCTTCTTTCACCTGAAACCAATTGATATTTATTGCGATCTAGTTTTCTTACGGTAATCGGTTGAATGATACCGAGTGCTTTGATAGAGTCTGCCAATTCTTTAATTGATTCCTCGTTAAAGTTTGTTCGAGGTTGATAGGGATTGACTTCAATTTTATCAATGTCTAGTTCTATGATACTTCCAATAAGTTTATTTGTGTTGGGATCCTCCAATTTTTTTAATATCATCATTTGAATCATTCAGTAAAGCCGAAAGCCCTCTTCCTAAAACTTTTCTTTTGTCTTTCTTAGCCATTGACCACTTGAAGTTTTATTATTATTTAAAATTTCTTGTGCCAAAGATAAATAGTTTTTTGCTCCTCTGCTTGTTGCGTCATAGTCAATAATGCTTTCACCAAAACTTGGCGCTTCACTCAATCGGATATTTCGTTGGATGATTGTTTTGAAAACCATTTTACCAAAATGCTTTTGAACTTCTTCTACTACTTGATTTGAAAGTCTCAGCCTAGAGTCGTACATTGTTAAAAGTAAGCCTTCAATATCTAAATTTTTATTGTGTATTTTTTGAACACTTTTGACGGTGTTTAATAATTTTCCTAGTCCCTCTAAGGCAAAATACTCGCATTGTATTGGAATAACAAGTGAGTCAGCGGCAGTCAATGCGTTTAGCGTTATGAGTCCTAAGGAAGGTGCGCAATCTATGATTACATAATCATATTGATCCAAAATAGGTTGTAAAGCTTTTTTGAGCATGTACTCCCTTTCGTTTTTATCCACCAATTCAATCTCAATAGCGACAAGATCAATGTGAGAAGGGATTAAATCAAGATTAGGAGTACTGGTTGCAACAATGGTTTCGGCAACTTTAGCAGTATGGTCTAACAATTGATAGGTTCCCAGTTTTTGAAGTTTCACCTCCACGCCAAGTCCAGAAGTAGCATTGGCTTGTGGATCAGCATCTACCAGAAGCACTTTTTTTTCTAGAACAGCCAAAGCAGCGGCAAGATTGACAGAGGTTGTTGTTTTACCAACTCCTCCTTTCTGATTCGCAATCGCAATTATTTTAGCCATTAATAAAAATCTTTGTTAAAAATACAATTTAAAATAAGGCTTTAAAAATTAATGTGAGTTTTGATTAAATAAAATAAAAAGCCTTTTATTTATTGTTTGATACTGTCTTTATATTCGATGTAAAAAATGGTTTCGTTTTCTTTTTTGTGACCGTATTTTTCACGTGCAAACCTTTTTTAATTTGAGTATTTTCTAAATATTTAATATTTTTATTATCCTCTTTTAATTAACTTTTCTAATTCTTTTTTTTGTATTTCAAGTTTTTAACCTCCCGATCCAGTTCGTTGTGAATTTTGAGAGAGTGGGTGTCCAGAAAGATCATCCAAATAAGAAAAACAATAAATATTACAAGATATATATAACGATAAATATTATTAAAAACGTTCCTTAAGTTCATGTGTTTTAGTAGCCTATTCGTGAATTTGACTAACGCGTTGTGGTGTGATTATCTGTTTGCTTGAATTGCCCCAGTTATTTAGAATATAGTTCATTACATCTGCAACTTCTTCCTCCTCTAATCCTTGATTCTGCATGACTCCATCATAGGTTTCTCCATTGACTTCGATTGGACCATTTAATCCATATTTTATCCCTTTAATACTTAAATCTATATTGTTTAATAAGTAATCAGAATCTGCTAGTGGCGGGAAAACCCCCGAAACTCCTTCGCCAGAATCTAAATGACATTGAACACAAAAATCTTGATAGATTTCTTCTCCATCCGCGATGCTTTCTTCCAATGGTTTGTTTTGATGAAGCCAAGAGATTTTAAAGAAAAGGAAAAGACCAAAGATTAAGGAGAGTAGTTTCATTATTTTTGAATCACTTTTAAAATTCCTTTGCCCTCAACTCCGATGTATAGATAACCATCTGGGCCTTCTTTAACGTTTCTAATACGTCCGATTTCATTCTAATATTTTTTCTCTTTTCACCACTTTACCTTTCTTGATTACGAGGTGTTCTAGGTATTTGAATTTAAGAGAGCCAACAAATAAATCTCCTTTCCATTTCTTGTAAACCCTTGAGGAAGAAAAGGCCATTCCGCTTGGCGCGATAGAAGGAACCCAATAATAAAAAGGTTGTTCCATTCCTGGTCTAGATCTTTCGTCTGTGATGGGAGTTCCGCTATAATTTATACCATAAGTGATAACTGGCCATCCGTAATTTTTTCCTTTTTGGATGATATTGATTTCATCTCCACCTTTTGGGCCGTGTTCATTTTCCCAGATTTCTCCAGTTTTTGGATGAACAGTCATCCCTTGAGGGTTTCTGTGTCCGTAGGAAAAAACTGCCTTTTTAGCTCCATCGGTATTTATAAACGGGTTGTCAGACGGTATACTTCCATCAAGATTCAGACGGTAAATTTTCCCTCCATCTCTTTTGAGATCTTGAGGATTAACATCTCGATTCCCTCGATCTCCTACAGAGAAAAACAAATGCCCATCGTCATCAAAAATGATCCTTGATCCCCAGTGTTGTCCTTTGGTTGTATTGGGTTTAGCTTTGTATAAAAGCTTAACATCTTCTAGTGTATTGGCGTTCAACTTGGCTTGGTAAAGCGAAGTGTTTCCGCCTTTATCTCCTTCAATATGACTTGACAAGGTCATGTAGATCAAATTATTGCTTTTAAAATCAGGATGAACGGCAACGTCCAAAAGCCCTCCTTGTCCTCTTTTGTAGATTTCAGGAAGTCCGCTTACTTCTATTTTATTTCCATTTGAAACACGGTATAATACTCCTTTTTTTTCGGTTACCAGCAATTCTTTCTCACTTAGAAACGTCATGCCCCATGGCACTTCAATACCATCAACAATTGTTTCTGTTCCGTATTTGGTTTGCTCCGGTGTTTCAATTAAAGGAGGGTTTTCCTGAGAAATACAAGAGCTAAAAGAAATGACTAGAACGGCGAGTGTTAAATATAAATTTGATTTCATTGTTGACATTATATTTTGATTAAATTACGAATTAATCTTATAGAATTTATTTTGTTTTAACAAGATGTTTTTTCAACATATTTTATTGTTAATCTTGAGCCATTTTGTAGGCTTCAATTGTTGTGTAATATTTAGTAATCATATTTGGAACCTCCCAATTTGGTAATTCTTCATTTTCAAGATAAGTTAAAAAATTACTCGTTACCTCTCCAAAATGTGCTTCATGACCAATTTTTAATTCCTCTGGAACGTTTATTTTCCATAACGAATCTGAGATTTTTTTTGAAGTAACTCCAGGAAATCCCCCTTGAATTTCACTAAGTGCCGTGATCAAATTGCTCTCGAAATCTTCAGTTTCATTGGGTTGGATGTATAAGGTGGTTTTGTAATTTTCGGCTACACCTTGTTTAATGATTAAATCACTCTTTGTTCCACGCATAATACTGTAATGAGTGTCTTTTGTGCCTTCTGGTGCTTTGAAATTCCAGACGACCGAAACTTTTGCGTGTTTTCCTTTAATTTTATAATTCATTTCTCCATTACAGAAAACTAATAAATTCTCTCCATCTAGATCTTTACTGAGATAGGGAGGGTAATAAGAGTATCCCGTAACTTTTTGAAATTCAGTGGGCACCAATTCGGTCGGCCATCTTTTAGCACTCACCATTTCGATATCAGATCGGTCAATGATTTGGTTGGGAAAAGCTTCCCATTGAATTAGATCTACGAGGTGCGTAGTGACGTCAACAATTCCTTCACCTTCTTCGTTGATGTCGAAAAACCATGCGGGTCTGACCAGAGGTTTTCCAGATACATATTTAAAAAAATGATGAACACTCAACTTGCTGATGGCAGGTTCCTCTTCGGTTCCATCGATTAATGACCCGAAGATTTCGGAAGACATGGAAAATGCTTTTTGCAAACCTGTAGTAACTTCAAAGCGCTCTGTCATGATGTCATAAATCAACACATCGTTCTCTTTCGCTATTCTAAAGGCTTCTTCGAGCTTTATAAATCCTTCTGGGTTGATAACCAATGGCTTGTCTGCATAGACATTTAAACCTGCTTTAACCGCAGCCAATACATAATCAATTTTTTTTGAGTTTTTCCCAGCAACGATCATTACATTCCCAGGCTTTTTACTGACCATGTCTTTTAGGAAATTATCACTTAGAATAACCTTTACCTCCCAATCGGTAGGGTCTTCATCTCGTGAATTATAGGCAGATATTTTACTCAAAAAATCTTTTACTTCAGGTCCTTTAGGTGCAAAAACATTTATTGAAGGATCAACACCTTCATACATCGTCTTTAGCGTTAAAGCTGCATGAAAATGTCCGGGATCCAATGTCATGAATTTCACCGTTTTTGAATTATTTTTTTGACAAGAAATAAATAGAATTATTGAAATAATAATTATGCTGTTTTTCATTATAAAATTGAAATTATTTGATTTTTTATTTAACGTAATTTGTTCCATAGGGTTTTCGTTGTGATCTACTGAGAAATGCATTTGCTTCATTGTCATTAACAAACATTTCGGTTTTTGGATTCCATTCTAATTTTCTTGGAATCTTCATTGCGACATGACTAATAAGACAAACCGAACAAGCTCTGTGACCAATATCTACAGGAGAAATCGGTGCTTTTCTTGTTTTTATACAATCTAACCAATTTCCATGTTGCTCATCGATTTTATATAAATGTGTTTCGTTAGCACCTATTACAGACTCTAGAATTTTAGGATCAGAGGCGTTTAAAGCCTTACTGCTTTTTTCTTTATCAGTTGGATCAGAAGCCGAAGCGGTATAACTTCCTCTTGAAACAAAAATCCAACCTTCTGAACCTTCATAACGAACTCCATTTGTATAGCCTCCACTGGTGAGTACAGAGATTCCATTTTCATACTCATGTTTGACCATAAAGTCTCCGTGCACATTCCAAAGTCCGGACTTTGGAAAACTAGCAATCGCCTCAACAGAAATAGGACCAGTATGCTCAGTATTCATTCCCCATGCCGCTGAGTCATAATGGTGTTGTCCCCATCCTGTAATCATTCCTGCTCCATATTGTTCTAATCTCAACCATCCCGGGTCGGCTATATCCTACTTGGGGGTGAACTCCGATTTCTGTGTAAGGAACTTCTGGAGTAGAGCCCAACCACATATCATAATTTAAGCTCTTTGGAATTGGCATTTCCAGGGCGTCTGGCCCTCCTGGATCCCCAGGCAGTCCAATTTTGACAGTATGTAATTTCCCGATTCTCCCGTTTCTGACTAATTCTGCAGCAATTCTAAACTGAGGCATTGCCCTTTGTTGGGTGCCAACTTGAAGAATGGTTCCTTTGCTTTTAACCACATCTACCAATTGCCTTCCTTCTTTTAAAGTTAAAGAGGTTGGTTTTTGCAAATAAATATCTTTTCCGGCAATGGCAGCTTCCATGGCAGGTTGTGAGTGCCAATGATCTGGTGTGCTGATAATTACTGCGTCAATGTCTTTATTTAAGAGCAATTCCCGATGGTCATTATACATTTTCGTACCGTTATAATTGCTTTTTCCTGCTTTTTCCTTGTAGAACTTATCCACTAAAACCTTAGCATCTTTTGTCCTGTTTGAATCCAAATCACAAACCGCCATTATGTTTGCTTTGTTGTGTCTCATCGTTTCTGGTAAATCATGACTTCTAGCAATTCGTCCACAACCAATTTGACCAATATTAATTTTATTACTCGGAGCATCTTTCCCCAATACACTGGCGGGAACTATGGAAGGGAATCCAACCATCGCAGCTGTCCCTAAAACCGTTTTCCCAATAAATTTTCTTCTTTTCATGAGTTGTTTAGTTTTAATTAATTATTGTTTTTAGATTTTTATTTATGTTTACTTTTTTGCTCTGCTTCTTCGGGGTTTATATTTCCTTCAAAAACCAACATTCGATATTTTAAATTATATTTTCTCTGAGGCTCGATTTTCCATTCATTATTACGAATAGGGCAGAATTCAAAAAATAGATCTCCTCGTCCATTATTACTATCTATTGGCCATACCCTCATTGGTTCTGGATGCGATTTGTTTTCCGGATGACTCATGAATAATATTCCATTGGTGCTTTTTCCGTCAGCAGACTCGCCGGTCACGACACACCACTTGGCTTCACTGCCATCTGCAGTTAATCTGTCTTTGCCTGAAGAAGTGAGAACCGTACAATTGTCTTTCTTCCATCTTTCCGTAAACCGAAATCCCAATCCACCGCCGTATCGATAGGTCTCAAAGAGAATTCCATTGGGCAATGGACTGCTAAATTCACTTGTGTAATCTAGGATGTACTGATCTTTCCTGTCAACCTCCCACATTTTTATTTTTAAGTTTTCGTTTATTGCGACCTCACCACTTTCTCGGTTTTCCAAGATTAAGTGTTCCTGTTTTGCGTCAAGCGCGGCAAATATACTTCCAGCTTGAATTGAATTAAATTCTTTAAACAAAACCGTTCCTTGTCCATCTTTAAGATTCCAAAAATCAATTTTTTCTGAATCAATTTTGGTTCTGGTCCATGGCCCCCATAATCCATAGTGATGAAAGTGATCTGGAGGTTGAATTCTTGTTAGTGTATCTCCTTTTGGTGAAAGAATTGGGTGAACATAGCCCGATTTTTTATAGATAGAATCTACTCCTTTTGGAGGATAAGTCATCCCATAACGATAAGTTACCAGTGCTTTTTCCTTAGAAATTAATGTTAAATCCCCTGTTGTTTTTTCGTATTTGAATTGAGTATTGACAGCTGAATTTTTCTTTTTGATTAAACAATATTCGATGCTTCCTGATTCAATCAAGGGATTGTGCTTGAACCATAATTTTTTTTCTTTATTATCAATTTGAAAATCTATTTCTTTTGATTCAGAGAATGAGTGTGAGCATAGTCTGCTCCTGAAATAATTATATCACATAAATGTTTATTATTATTTATTACAACACCTTTAACCTTATTTTTTTCTATTTCAATAGATTCAACATTGCAATTTGTCATATGTTTAACTCCTAGTGAGAATGGCTAAGTATATAATGGAGACTCTCATATTGAATTACTTAAATTAAAGATAATTTTTTAATAAAACTCATTATCTCCTTTTTTTAAAATAGGCATCAATTGCTCGACTTCTTTGGTTTTTATTGAGGCTATGTTTCTGTTTTCGTAGGGATCTAAAAGATGATCGTAAAGCTCAACAACTGGTTCTTTATTTCTGAAAAACTTTGTTAAACGATAACGATCTGTTTTGACTGAAAACCCATTTTTCCAATAACTATAGGCAACATTTCGTTTCCTTAAATTAGGTGTTTTGATTAAATCTACAAAACTTTCTCCATCAACTTTGTGGTTTTGTTCAACTCCGCATAATTCCAAAAGGGTAGGGTAGAGGTCCACCGTTTCAAGTATTGAATTTACTTGACTGTTTTTTGTTTTCAACCCTGGAACTTTTATTATCAATGCGCTTTTTAAAGCAATATTAAAAAGTGTGTGTTTTCCCCAAACTCGATCATTTCCCAAGTGCCAGCCATGGTCTCCCCAAATAACGACAATCGTATTTTTATCTAGTTCAAGATTTTTTAATTCATCAATTACTTTGCCTATTTGTGCATCGGTATAACTTACCGCGGCATAGTAAGCATGCACTAGTTTTTGAGAATACGCATCAGAAAGTGGTTTAGAGAGACTTGCTTTTTCATCAGAGAGTTTGTAATTATTAAGCTCTCCCATCTTTTGAAGGCTTGCAGGATTTACATTTTCAGGAATAAAGGGATTTGGCGCAATGGGAATGTGGCTTCTGTTGTATAAGTCCCAATATTTTTTAGGCGCATTAAAAGGTAAGTGAGGTTTAAAAAAACCAACACCAAGAAAGAATGGCTTATTTTTTTTCTTTAATAATTTGAGTTCTGCAATCGCACTTTTTGCAATTAACCCATCGGGATACCCTTCGTCATTGACATCAGCGGATTCATAAGGTTTTACTTGATTTTTGAGACTTTGGCGATTTTCTCCATTTGCATAACCAAAAAAGGCATTCCAGCCAGTTCCCCATTTTCCAGAATCAAAAATGAATTTGTCCCCAACTGTGCGGCATTTCTTTTATTTTAGAAGGCGCTTCGTTATAACCATAAACAAGACCATCAACGGAATGACTCAGCTTGCCAATTCCTACAGTGTTATATCCACTTTTTCTGAATTGATGTACAAAAGATTCTGGTTTTTCTTGTTCTTTTTTGTTGGCCATTTCAGTGTAAAATGCTTGATTTGAAATGTGCTTTTTTTTGCTGGGCCGCATGCCTGTCATGAGGCTATACCTTGAGGCACCGCAGGTTGGAACTTGAACATAATGCTGAGTGAACAAAGTTCCTTCTCTTGCCAGGCGATCGATATTCGGACTCTTTACGATACTGTTTCCGTAAACCCCCAACTCTGGTCTTAAGTCATCAACAGCAATAAACAAGACATTGGGTCTTTCATCTACGATTGTGTTCTTATCTGAATGGCATCCTATGGATAGGATTACCAAATACAATTGGAGTAAATATGATTTATTTTTCAAACTTCAATGAAATTGATTACTTTCGTGCACGCACACAAGGTAAATTTAAATGTTTTAGATTTAGAATCCAATTTTAATAACGTATTAACTAATTTACTTTCCATTTCTGCTAAAATAAAATTTGTTGTTAAAGTTTACTTTTAATAAAGTATAAATACAAATTATGAAAAAGATATTTACACCAGTTTTATTAGTTCTAATTCCAATTTTTGTTTTTTCGCAAAGTCTTTCTTCTTTTGAGCTTTCAAAGGAATGGTTGAATAAAATCGAAAAAATTGCGCCCGAAGGAAAAGGACTAAATATCAAAAAGAACATCTTGATTTTTTCATTACACACTGGTTTTAATCACTGGACCATTCCCCATACGGAAGCTGTGATGAAATTGATTGCTGAAAAATCAAATGATTTTAATATTACTGTTTCTAAAGATATTTCAGTTTTTGAGAATAAAAATATTAAAAAATATGATGCAATTATCCTAAACAATAATTGTTCTGATAGAGAACGGCGCGACCTTTTGTGGGATGCACTTAAGTCGGACAGTAATTTGAGTGAAAAGCAGCGATTGAAAAAATCAAAAAAGCTTGAAAATAACTTATTGAATCACATCAAGAAAGGAAATGGTGTCATGATGATGCACGGCGGAATAGTAATGCAAAACAATTCGCTAGCGTTTAGTCAGATGGCTGGAGGTAGTTTTGATTTTCATCCTGCGCAACAAAACATTCATGTCAAGTTGGTTGACCCCAACCATCCTTTGGTTGAAAAGTTTTGACCCAACGGGTTTTGTTCATTATGATGAGCCTTATTTTTTTAAAAATGATTACTTAAATTATAATTTCAGACCACTACTTTATATGGATTTGGATGAAATAAAAATGAAAAGAGAAAGACCAAAGGACAAGGTTAAATATCTTTCTTGGATCAAAAAATATGGAGCGGGGAGGGTGTTCTATTCTTCACCTTCTCATAACGCGCAAAGCATGGAAGACCCCAAACTTCTGTCTTTCTTCTTGAATGGGTTGTACTATGTTGTTGGAGCCAAAAGTAAAAGATAATCCACTTTCAACCTCCCAGTAGGTATCTGAATCAAATTTTGAACTAACAACTGTCATTCCATTGTATTGACATCTTCCAATAGTAGGTGATGATTCTATGAGTAAATCAAACCTACCGGAAGTTTCTGAAAACCAATAAGGTTCTACATGATGGTATCCATTTGAATCTTCCTCAAAATCTGTGTAGAGTTTTACCCAACAATCTCCATCAGGACAGATTGAATTATCAATTTCCTCTTTTTCAAAAAGAGAACAACTAATGGTTATTAGTAAAATTATAAATCCATGATCCCCGTTTGGGCGACCGCTTTGACCACGTTTTTTCAATGTCTGAGATTTCCAAAATAGAAAGGGGTGCGGCTTGATACTGCGCCTTGCCCTTGCTTCACTGTTTGCACGCGCTTTGACCGTCGGGATGACTATTCTGGCAATTGCACTTTCAGTGGCATTGTTTCTTACGTTTTTGATGTTATTTCTTGAACATAGTGGATTTAGAGAATTTTGTTTGTGTAAAAACTGGAAACTAGGTTACACTTTTCTCACAACGATTTAGTATAGTTTTATTAGTGAGAATAACTATTTATTTTGATTTTGGGGGGTTATGTGGGGGGTAAAAGAAAAGAAGAGACGTTAATCTCTTCTAAATCAGTAACTTAATAAGATTAAAAGTCGGGATGACAGGATTTGAACCTGCGACCCCACGCCCCCCAGGCGTGTGCGCTACCAGGCTGCGCCACATCCCGAAATTAAAGATAAAAAAAGCTCCTTAATGGCTTTGGTCGGGGTGGCAGGATTCACACCCACCCCTATTTCCTAAGTTTTACTCAAAGAAAACCCATTTTTTACCTCATTTTGGGTACTATTAGTACCCATGTTTTTTTATTGACTGGAAATTTAACTTTCCTATACAAATATAATGTTTCAATTCATTATGATAAAATAATTCTGAGGGTTTAATTCAGTTATTTCCACTTTTTTTCCATTTTTCTTTACGTTTCACTAATTACTGTATACTTATAAGTGTAACCTTCTCTCCAACATGGGGTAAAGAGGAGTTCACCCATGAGGGACGAAAGTTAGTTAGTGGGAAAGACATCGGTTAGTAGATTATAAATAATAGTTGAGGTTTCACCGGTAGTTACAAAAATGGTTTTATTATAAATCTGATATGGGGAACAATGAACTGGTCAGAAGAAGTGTAAGATTCAAGTTTATAGAGAGTTTGAAAACTCTAAGGGGTTTGGTGTATCTAATTTATACTGAACAATTATTAAAAGTTTAAAGAAAGAGTATCAACCTCGAACTGATATAGTATTACAAGTACGAGGTTATTACATTTTTAATTAAATCTGAAAGGAAATAATATGATAGAAAATATAAGTAAGGAAGAAGCAAAACATATGGTAGAACTATTAAAGAAGAAATCCATCTTAGTAAAGAATTTCTCAGATAAGTTAGAGAAGTACAGAATAAGTGGAGATAGAGAAACCTATAACAAGAAGTTTAAAGAACTATTAGAAAAAGAAGAGATAAAAGTATATGGAAAGAAGATTGAGTAAAAAGGATTTAATGAAACTCTATGGAGTAGATAGAATAACCATAGAAGATTGGAGAAGAAACAGAGGATTAAACATGATAGAAGTATCTACTCATTCAAAATACATCACAGAAGAGGAGTTATTAAAGTGGGAGAGCAGTTTAAAAGAAGATTCTTCAGTATAGTGGTTAATTAATGAATGGGTATCAAAATGAAAAAGAGTGAAAAATTGATATACTCTCTTGGTTAAATCTAATTGTATTAATATATCAGTATATGTAAGGACCTTGTTTGTATTAATAACCTTTCTCATGGTAATATTAGAAAGATATTAGGGAGTAAACTCTAAATCCTTGATTTCTCATCTTACACTAATTCTGATTGTAACCTCTTTTTAATCTTGGTAATAGTGTTAAGAGATATATCACACAATTTGGATACCTCAACACCTTTCATTCCCATCTCTAAATATGAGATAGCCTTCGAATGTTTCTGTAAGAACTTCAAAGTAGATTCCTTCGTATTCTGTTTCCTACCACTATATTTTTCAGGAGATATCTTCTGAGTGATACGAATACCCTCCATTTGTCGAGTTTTAATCATAGACTTCTCAAATGAACTCATTGTTGAGAGGATATTTAGTAATAATTCTGAGAAGTAATCTCTCTCACCATCATCATTTAAGTTTTGGAAGTTGGGATTTCTACAAACAACTCTAACCCCTTTCTCAGTAAGTTCCTTCCAAACAGATAATACAGAAAGTGTATCCCTTCCTAATCCTATCAATTGAGTGAACCTCAATATGTTTGATAGTTCCATTATCAACTAACTTCTTAATTTTGTTTTTAATAATGTTTGGTCGTTCCCATAGAGGAATCAATCCACTACATTTATCGATGATCACCTTATCAAATCCCTCTACATTCTGAATTTGTCGTAATTCACTCTGTTCTTCTGTTGAAACTCTTGATAAAAACACTTTCATAATTCGTAATATTAGGGTTGTTACTTTTATACCCTAAATACACGAAAATATATCCATATATACTAATATATTGAGGGTGAATTCGTAAAATGAGAATAGTAAAACCAAGTATACCCTAATATTGAGAATTAGGTTTCTTGTAACTGAGAGAATGGACTTTTTTTCTAAAATGGGTATCGGAGTGGTTTTTATATCGGAGTTAGTTTTTTCTCCGTAAGAAATTTGATAGGGTAACTTCTGTTAGATTTAACAGAAGTTGAAATTTAAAATAATTTTAGAGGGTATCTTAACTTAGATTATAGTTGCATCGTATTGCACCATATAAAGGGTTTTAGTCTTTTTAATTATATTTGTTATAATAAAATTATTCTATGAGATTTATTTTAAGTTCACTTGTTGTGTTTTCGATCCTTTCCTGTGGGAAAGAAAGTCCAGTAGTTGCAGATCCGGTTATTAGTTTCACTTTAACTGTAACATCAGGAGTTGGTGGAGGTGTTAGTTCACCTGGTGGATCTTACACTCAAGGTAAATCTGTTTCAATTACTGCAACCCCTGATCCAGAATATGTTTTTGTCAATTGGTCAAATGGTTCAACTGATAATCCACTATCAGTAACCGTAAATTCTAATCAAACGATTACATGCTAATTTTGAAAAAAGAAAATATCCTCTTACTGTTTCAATAACAGGTTCTGGAACAGTTTCTGAAGAAATTATATCTGCAGGTAAATCAACTACTGAATACAATTCAGGGAGTGTAATTCGATTAACTGCTAATCCATTAGATGAGTGGGTTTTTACAGGATGGTCTGGTTCCGTTTCGAGTACAGAAAACCCTATTGAACTTACTGTAAATGAATCTAAGAATGTAACTGTTACATTTGAGATTTCAAGTCCACAACTTTTCTCAAATAAAAGTATTCAAATTGATCAAATGTTAGTAACTCAACCGAGTATGATAGGATTTAATGAAAATACAGATAATCATCAAACAGGTCAGTACGGTATTAGTAAAAAGGGATGGTTAGGTATTACTGTTCAAGAAACTCATACTGGAGGATCTTATGGGAATACTGTTCTCAACCCAGAATTTTTTCGCACTTTTTTCGAGCATATGTTTAATACAGATTTAAATAACGATGGATTAGAAGACATGATTATTGGATTTAGTTATAATCCTCACACCATAGTTTCTAATCAAACAGGAATTCCTTTCTTCGCATTAATTAATTTAGGAGATGGAACTTTTGATTTTTCTCAAGATTATTTTTCTCAAGATTTTCAGAGATCGCCTATGAGTATGTATCGAACTGTAGTTGGAGATTTGAATGGTGATGGAAAAGAGGATTTTATTTTAGGTATGAGAGGAGGGATAGCAATTTCCCAGATTGATGGTGGAACGAATTCAAAACCATCAGTTCCAATACTAGCTCTTTCTAGTGAAAATGGATACTATGATAATTCAGAAAATTTAAATGGTATCTATCCAGGCACAATTGCACCTGAAGATGAGTATTTGGGTAACGCGACTTTTATTAGTGACAGGGCTATTGCTCTAGGGGATTTCGATAACGATGGAGATATTGATTTTTTTATTATTACTAAAATTCTATTAAATGATGGTGATGGAAACTTTTCAGTTAGTTCCGAACAATTAACGGATGATTTTATTCCAGTAAAACTTGATCCTCCATATGGTAATACTTATGAATCTCATTCAAATGATTTCAATAATGATGGATATTTTGATATTGTTATTGTTCCAGATTCAGGTTTTATCGAACGTAATGGTGGATCTGGATGGATCGCAATGAGCAATGGTACTCCAAACTTTTCGGAGTGGGTTAAAGTACCTCTTCCTAACCCACGTTATTTAAACAATAGTAAATTGAATGATTTGGAATCTACAGACGTTGATAATGATGGGTATGTTGACTTGATTGTAGCTACTACAAGATCAGAACCATATTACACAGGTGCTGGAATCCAACTTTTAAGAAATGATTCCGGAAATGGTTTTATTGATATTACAGATTCAAATATAGATGATCAGTCTATGTTTGATCAATGGCATGGGTGAAGGAGATCTTATTTTAAAGGATTTTAATAACGATTCTGTTTTAGATATATTTCATTTAACAAATAGTATTTCAGATAACCCCGCACATCATGGAACTACTATTTATGTCAACAATAATGGGAACTTCGAGATATATGATACTGCAAATAATATTCCATATTCTGAATGGGGTCAACTTCAAGGTTATGGAACTTTTTTTGGAGAAGAATTCTACATAGAAGGACAGGACTTGTTAAATGTTGCCTTTCCAATTAACATTAATAATGAACCTATTTGACTTTATAACATTTGAAAGAGAAGTTGGTACTGGTGATGGTATAACTCCTGTTACAGAAGTTTTTTATACAATTTTATCAAAATAGAATTGAGATATCAAAAACTGTTTAAGTAGGTTATGATAACAATAATTTTCAAAAAATTAATCAAATATTCCTTAAGGTAAAGTAGGATTAAAATCTTTTCAAATCAAAACCCACAAAACATCTATTCAACTCATCACAAACTCTTCCTGTAGTTCCACTTCCCCTAAAAGGGTCTAATACCAATTCAAACTCTTTTGAAGTTTGAAGAATAGGTAGAGTGATTATTTCTCCAACGATATTTAACTTATGTTAGATTTAACAGAAGTTAAATCCGTTCGTTTACCCTGTCCTTTTCTGTAAATCCTATCAAGTGTTAGATATTCATTAATAAGTTCCTTAAAACTCTTTATTCTCTGTTTATTGAAGTGAATAAGAAGTAATTCTTCATCCTCTTCTTGAACTTCTCTAACAATCACCTCAACCTGGTTCCATCCCAACCTTTTGATAGATTCAAATCTTCTATTTCCACTGATTACTTGATTACGGGTATCAATAGTGAGGGGTTGTAGTAATCCTACTTCAGAAATACTTTCCATGAGTTCATCAATGGAAGATAAATCATAGATTTCTTTGTTCTTAGGATGATGTTTGAGAGAGGAAACTTTGACTTTCATAAATTAAAAGTAGCAAAGTTTAGAATGGTAAGCAAGTAATCAAGAGGTTTCTTGTAACTGAGAAAATACTTTTATCCAAAATGAATATCGGGGTGGTTTTTATATCGGAGTTAGTTTTTTTGATTAGGAAATTGATATGGTAACTTA
The DNA here is from genome assembly GCA_905182575.1 of uncultured Flavobacteriaceae bacterium. Classification (GTDB taxonomy): domain Bacteria; phylum Bacteroidota; class Bacteroidia; order Flavobacteriales; family Flavobacteriaceae; genus UBA8316. Next base: position 114,051 of record CAJJCA010000010.1, read on the forward strand.
TTTACTTGTTTAAACTCCTAGTTAATCCAAGAATAATTTTCTTATTATCTTCTGAAAGTTTATTAAATTCTGATAATAATTGGTTCTGATATGATTCTGATGTATCCGAATCCATACTATATAATTTTCTACTCTTCATAACATCTTCTGTTATAACAGATATATATTTAGAAAACTGAGAAAATGTTTTATGTGAACTCAACTTCATTATAGTTTGATAATCCATTGTTCCTAAATCTATTAAGTTTTTTGTAAAGCTTCTCCTCCCAGAATGTGAAGAAATCAAACTCCACAAAGGTTTTTCTTCTGTATCAATTATCTTTGAACCAACTATTTGATCTATATCTTTCATAGGTTAATCTTAAATCCTTTAATAATAGTTTTAAGTGTTTATTAAATTTTTGAGTAGAAAGTGAGGGAAAAAGGTTTTGTGAAAGAGATTTACCACTACTAAATTTTTGAAATATAAATCCACTCACATCATTTAAAGGAACATTATTTACTTTATCTGTTTTCTGTTGAATCCAACTAATAATTTGTGTCTTTCTATCAAAAGTAAAATCATTTACCTTGAAATGAGGGACATCAGAAATTCTACATCCTATTGAGCAACACCAAAGATGAACCCATTTAACATATTCCCAATTTGTTATTTTAAGAGTTTCACCGTATTTGAAACTATTTTTTCCCTCTAGTTTTTGTTCTATTAAATATATATGAGGGTTTTTAGAAAAATCATTTCCTTCCTCAAAATCCCACTTTGTTGAATTGAATAGTTTTATTACTTCTTCTGTTCTTAAATAAATTTTTTCATCATATAACTAACTGAGATAGTAATTTTAACTTGGGTTTTCTTTGAATATATCCTAACTGATAACTGAAATACAAAAAAGAACTTAGATTTCCATAGAGTTTGTTGACGTAATTATTTGAAAGTTCTCTACTATCCATCAGAAAATTTTCAAATTCACTTTGAAAAATAATAGTCCTTCCAACTATAAAATCGAAAGTAATTATTGATTTATTATAACTCTGAAAATCAATTAATCTATTTTGAAGTGTTATTATAGTCTTAGTGTAACCCCTAGATTTACCTCTCTTACTGTTTTTCCATTCCTCAAATGCTTTCCAAAAAGACTTAGGAACTGGAGTTGTGAATTCTCTTTCCTTTAGTTTATTTTCATACTCCTTTTTAACCAATTGAGGGTTGGGTTCTAAACCATTCTCTTTAATATTACTTATGATTTGTTCTAGATCGTTTAGTATGGTATTTACAATCTTTTGTTTATGTGTATAATTCGGAGTAGATGTTTTTATAGTTCCTGATGAAAAATTCTTAGGTAAAATATTAACTCCTGTGGAAATTAATGAACTTGAAAATACACCATTTGAAGTCTTACCTCTAACTCTAACAAACAGAGGAGATTCTTTTTTCTTATCTTTAAATGGTTTATGAAGAAGGGATATTTTCATAATATCAAATATATGAAAATATAAATTTGGTGACCTATATGGTGACCAATACAATTTTAAATTATATAAACCCTTGATTTACAAGGGTTTACACTGATTTTAAGTCGGGATGACAGGATTTGAACCTGCGACCCCACGCCCCCCAGGCGTGTGCGCTACCAGGCTGCGCCACATCCCGAAAAAAAAGATAAAAAAAGCCCCTAAATGGGCTTTGGTCGGGGTGGCAGGATTCACACCCACCCCTATTTCCTAAGTATTTACTCAAAGAAAACCCATTTTTTACCTCATTTTGGGTACTATTAGTACCCATGTTTTTTTATTGACTGGAAATTTAACTTTCCTATACAAATATAATGTTTCAATTCATTATGATAAAATAATTCTGAGGGTTTAATTCAGTTATTTCCACTTTTTTTCCATCTTACGTTTCACTAATTACTGTATACTTATAAGTGTAACCTTCTCTCCAACATGGGGTAAAGAGAGGTCCACCCTTGACGGGGTTCACCCACGAGGGACGAAAGTTAGTTAGTGGGAAAGACATCGGTTAGTAGATTATAAATAATAGTTGAGGTTTCACCGGTAGTTACAAAAATGGTTTTATTATAAATCTGATATGGGGAACAATGAACTGGTCAGAGGAAATATAAGATTCAAGGTTACTGAGAGTTTGAAAACTCTAAGGGGTTTGGTGTATCTAATTTATACTGAACAATTATTAAAAGTTTAAAAGAAAGAGTATCAACCTCGAACTGATATAGTATTACAAGTACAAGGTTATTACATTTTTAATTAAATCTGAAAGGAAATAATATGATAGAAAATATAAGTAAGGAAGAAGCAAAACATATGGTAGAACTATTAAAGAAGAAATCCATCTTAGTAAAGAATTTCTCAGATAAGTTAGAGAAGTACAGAATAAGTGGAGATAGAGAAACCTATAACAAGAAGTTTAAAGAACTATTAGAGAAAGAAGAGATAAAAGTATATGGAAAGAAGATTGAGTAAGAAGGATTTAATGAAACTCTATGGAGTAGATAGAGTAACCATAGAAGATTGGAGAACAAACAGAGGATTAAATATGATAGAAGTATCTTCTCATTCTAAATACATCACAGAAGAGGAGTTATTAAAGTGGGAGAGTAGTTTAAAAGAATGTTCTTCAGTTTAGAGGTTTAATAATCAAAGTGTATCAGAATGAAGAGGTGTGAATTATTGATATGTTATCTAATGAATTATACGTTTAATTAGTATATCAGTATTTCAAAGTTGAGGTTTCTTGTAACTGAGAAAACACTTTATCCCAAAATGGGTATCGGAGTGGTTTTTATATCGGAGTTAGTTATTTCTCCGTAAGGAAATTTGATAGGGTAACTTCTGTTAGATTTAACAGAAGTTAAAATTTAAAATAATTTTAGAGGGTATCTTAACTTAGATTATAGTTGCATCGTATTGTACGATATAAAATTTAAATTTTTTAATTATCTTAGAATTATAAAAATACATGTATGAATTTTTTTTAAAGCCTCTTTTTTATTTGTACTTAGTTTAAAAAAAGTCCAAATGAGTCTAAAAATATTTAAATAAATCTTTTAAAATATTATTATTATATGTCTCGAAGAGTATCAGATGATTCCAATCACAGAAGAAATCCTATAGATTTAGTGAAACTTTTTTACGAAGAAAAAATTGATTTCAAAGAATTATTAAGTCAAAGGCAAAGTAGTAGAAAAAGAACAACAACCTACAGTTTAGATCCATATAATGTTGATTTAAGTAATAGAGAAAAATCTCATCTTCTAAGAAGATCATTGGTTGGAGTTAGTAATAGACATTTAGAGGATTTAGAGGAGTGAACTTTGATCAAATTTTTGATCTTATTTTTTCACCTGAAACTCTTGAAGAACCAACTAATAATTACTACTACAAAAGAAGTAATGAAGAGTGGAATGAAATTTATGGAAGAGATGATGTTCTTCCTGGAGAAACGTTTGTTAATAACGCATCAACGGAAAGAAATGAAAAAGATGAAAGTGAAAATAAAGATATAAAAGCAGCTGAAAAGTCATATTTCATTAAATATTTACAATCAAAAGACTTCTATACATTGGAAGATGTTTTTGTTTCTCCATAATTTAGTTCCAACTGATGGTGGGCAGGGACTTGGTATTAAAGGTTTATGGAGTTATTATATTATTAGAGATAATTTGTTCATAAAAAAAGATTTCATTTTTAACATACATGAAACCCAGCAATGTTAGTGTATCTTAATTTGAGTTTCAGTAAAAAAGGAAACACCAGATGAGAATTACGCTCGAGAGGTACAAGAACTATTTACGGTAGGTAAAAGACCTTTCTCAATGTTCACAGAGGATGATGTCCGTGAGGCTGCGAGATTGTTAGTTGGTTTTGGTGTAGATAGTCATTCACTAAATAACCCCGGGGAAGTAAAGCATATAAGTGGATTTGGTAATCATGACACTGGTGACAAACAGTTTTCTTCATTTTATGGAAATAAAAAAATTGAAGGTAGAGACACAAAGGAGGGAATGTTAGAAGAATTACGTGAATTTGTTGAAATGTTATTCTATCCTGATCAATCAAAACTTTATATAGTTAGAAGACTTTATCAGTTTTTTGTAAATCCTGAGATTAGTGATGAAATTGAACAAAAGATTATTACCCCATTATCAGAAGTTTTTTAAAAACACCAATTATAGTTTAACGAAGACTCTTAAAGTTCTTCTTAAGAGTGAACATTTTTTTGATGAATCAAATTTTTATAGTATGATCAAATCACCTTATGATTATGTTTTTGGAATTCATAAAGAATTAGACTCTTTCAATTTTAAAATAAGAAATTATAAACAAGAAGAAAATGGAAATTTTTCTGCTCCCGATAGATTAACTAACCCTGAGACAAGGAAGTGGTATATTGGAAGTATAATGAAGTGGCCTCTAAACAATCAGGGGATGCTTATAGGTGACCCTCCTAGTGTATCCGGATGGCCCCCTTTTTATCAGGCGCCTGTCTATGATTTATTTTGGATCAATAGTGTTACTCTTTTAGATAAAAGTTCTTTCGCAGAAAGAATATTTAAATATGGTTTACATATGGGAGATGACTATACCCTATTGGCTGATAAATCAGATTATTTATTTACTTACCAGAATAACGAGGATATAGATCAACTTTTAAATGAGATGTCGGAAAGGTTACTTTCTAGACCCATTTCAGAACAGGATAAAACAAGAATAATCTCAAACTCAATCAACGGAGCAGATAAGAGTCATTGGACAGATTTAGTAAGATCTTTCAAAGCGTTTGATGAAGAAAATAAAGGTCCTATCGAAAAAATTTTTGAAAATATATGTCTCAAGTTTTTGCACTTGGGGAATACAATCTATTTTAAGATGAAAAGAAGAGATTTTTTACACAACCTTGCACATGTTGCTTCAGTTCCCATGATTTATAGTTCATTGGGGCTTACTAATCTTGAACTTCAAGATTTATTGTATAATTCAGGATCCACTAAAAAGTTAATATTGATAAAGTTGGATGGAGGGAATGATGGTTTGAATACACTTATTCCGATGAGTAAGCTAAGTGAACTATCAAATGCAAGACCTCATGTGATTTTACCCGAAAATAAAATAATTAATTTAGGTTATAAGAGATTTAGGACTTCACCCGGAGTTTAATAATTTTAAAACTCTTTTTGATGAAAATCGATTAAAAATAATACAAAATGTTGGGTCTGTTGCCCTGACTTTTCTCATTTTAGATCTATGGATATATGGAATTCTGCTTCCGATTCTGATCAATATCTCACTAGTGGTTGGATTGGGAGATACATAGAGGATTTACATCCAAATTTTCCTGAACAATATCCAACTAGCGATTTTCCTCATCCTCTTGCAGTGGAGTTAGGAAATTCATCAATACTCTCCACTGGACTGAAGAGTGTTACTAGCTTCTCATCTAAAAGACCTTGGGATTATAGGGAAATTATGGGTGATTTTGATAATGATTATACAGATGATCTTATTGGAAAAAAATTGAAGTTTATTCAAACAGTTAGCAGACAATCAAACGTTTATGGAATAATTTTAATTTAGATGAAAAAGGAAATAATTTTGATAATTATCCAAATTCTCCCCTTGGAGGACAACTTCAGGTAGCTTCTAGTTTAATTAAAGGAGGATTAGAGTCAAAAATTTACATAGCAACCTTAACCGGATTTGACACCCATAAAAAACAAGTAGATTCTTCTGATAACACCAAAGGAGAACACGCTAACTTAATGAAAGATTTAAATAATTCAATTGGATCCCTATTTCAAGATTTAGATCAGAATGCTCAATCCGAAGATGTTTTGGTAATGACGTATTCTGAATTTGGAAGGACAATCGTTTCCAATGGTTCCTTAGGAACTGATCACGGAACTGCAGCTCCTATGTTTGTTTTCGGAAATAAGGTGGACTTTAATATTTCAGGTAAAAACCCTGATATTCCTACAAATGTAGTTTGGCAAGATAATTTAGAAGCTGAGTTTGATTTCAGACAAGTATATTATTCCGTTATCAAACAGTGGTTAGGTGGAAATCAGGATACAGCTGAGAATACACTCTTTAAGACAGTTTGATCAAATATCAATTAGTTTTAGGAAAAAAATTCAATAATGATGTTATTGGAAAATGGAGTTAATTCCACCCCCTTAGGTGCGTTCGTAAATACATCAGGTTGTGAAATCTTTTCATTACCCCATGATAATTATTCAATTCAAACCAATGGAGTGAGTTGTGCAGGAAAGTCCAATGGACAAATTAACATTTCAGTTCAAGATACTAGTCATGTGTATAACATTTCTATTCCTGAGACAAGTGAATCGTATGTTTTGAATTCATCAAACCAACATCGTTTTCAAATTGACGGATTGGGCCCTGGGAACTATAACTTAAACATAAGTGTTGAAGGTGAGGAAGAGTATTTACAGACCTTTGAGATTGGGATTACACAACCCGGTGATTTTTCATCCAAAACTTCAATTAATAATAACCAAAAGAAGATCAGCGTGAATTTATCAGGATCAGAAATGTACCTGGTAGAACTCAATGGTGTAATTCAAATCCAAAAACAAAATAAGTTCGAACTGTCACTATTATCGGGGTACAATTCACTTAAAATTAGTACTCCTCACGATTGTCAAGGAACCCATAAAGAAGAAATTTTCATATCTCAATATGTTGTTTTACACGTTCCCATCAATGGTTGATGATTTAACGTTAACAGCTTCATATACACCACAAGGTGCAAATGCAGATTCAAGTACTGCTATCCGGAACCAAGATTAAAACTCTAGAAAGGACAATTCCTCAATCACGTATGGTTCGGGTCAATGTTTCTGGATTACCCAAATCTATCTATGTGATTAAAGTGAAAGGAACTACCGTAGATCAAATTTAAACAAGTTCAAAAAAAATGATGAAAAAGAATTTTGTAATTTTAAATTTACTTTGTATAATTATCCTGAGTTGTAGTAAAGGAGATGATGGGGGAGGGTCTACTCCAATTACTCAAACGCAAGAAGTTGTCGTTCCAAACCCAGGAAAATCAAATCTACTTCTTCCCGTAAACAATGAGGTTTGTTATGATGGAGAAGAACAGACAGGTACAAACAATAGTACTGTGAAGTTTTCATGGGATGATTCTTCAGACACCGATGGGTATGATTTGGTGGTAACCAATCAAGAATCCAATCAATCACAAACAATTGAGAGTATCTCGACCACTTCTCAAAACGTCACTTTACTTAAGGGAAACTCCTATAACTGGAGAGTTGTTTCCAAATCCAATGGTACAAATGTGACAACAAACTCAGATACTTGGCAATTTAATCTAGAAGGATCTGGAGATGAAAACCATGTTCCCTTTGTTGCTACAATAATTAGTCCTTCCTCAGGATCTACTGTAAATGCAACAGATGGTGCAGTTTTATTAAATTGGGAGGGGAATGATCCCGATCAGGATGATACACTGACTTATACTGTTTATTTTGATTCAACAGACGGTTTACAATCTCCTTCAACAGATCATATCGATATAACCGAGTCGAGTTTGAGTGTAAACGTAGTAAGTGGGACAACCTATTATTGGAGAGTTAAAACAACAGATGGAACAAGTAGTTCTTATACACTGGTATATAGTTTCATTGTAAATTAACTATCAAAATCAACAGTTAAAATATCTTTATTCAGAAAGGTTGTGTATTGTTTGAGGTTACCTGATCTAGATTTAGAACTACAATTAGCTACAAAACCAGTTCCGGTACCATAAGAATTTCCGTGGTTTGCACATCGAAATCCTCCGATGGAGTATGACCATCGATTGGATGTTCCAAGATGTGGGCAACAGTTGCTAAAAGCCAAAAGTTCTTCATCTGTTTTTCGAAGGAGTAAAACATAATGATCATTATCATTAATGAATTCTCCAACGGATAAGAGTTTTGAATAGTTTTCATGTGTTGTATCTACATACAAGATTTTTCCTTCTAAAAATGATCCGTTTTTAGACGTTTTTTCTTTTAGAATTAAATATGTCATCTCTTCTTCTGTCAAGATCTCTTCCACCTCTTCTTGATCCTCATCGTTTGAACATGAGGATATCATTAGACTGGAGGATGAAGAAATTCCTATCATGACAAGTAATCTATGAATAAATAAAGTCTGCTGAGGAATTAAATTTAATCATATTTTAGTTTTTAAACTAGAGGAATATCAATAATTCTTCAAATCATAACCCACAAAATCCCTTCCTAACTTATCACAAACTCTTCCTGTAGTTCCACTTCCCATAAATGGGTCTAATACTAATTCAACTTCTGTTAGATTTAACATAAGTTGAAATTTAAAATAATTTTAGAGGGTATCTTAACTTAGATTATAGTTTCATCGTATTGTACGATATAAAGGGATTTAATTGTTTTTAATTATCTTAGAATTATAAAAATTATTCTATGAGATTTATTTTAAGTTCACTTATTCTGTTATCGATCCTTTCTTGTGGGAAAGATTCCCCTGAAACTGTTGAATCTGTCATAACATTTAACTTAACTGTTACATCCTCAACAGGAGGAAAGGTTTCTAGTTCTGGAGGACCTTTTGAATCAGGATCTAATGTTTCAATTACTGCAACACCTGATTCAGAATATGTTTTTGTCAATTGGTCAAATGGTTCAACTGATAACCCACTTTCAGTAACCGTAAATTCAAATCAAACCATCACATCAAATTTTGAAAAGAGAAAATATCCTTTAACAATAACCATTCAGGGTGAAGGAACTGTAACTGAAAAAATAATTTCATCAGCCAAAACAACTACCGAATACAATTCTGGAAGTTCAATAAGGTTAACAGCAATTCCTTCAGGGGAGTGGAATACTTTTGAAAATTGGACTGGTGACATAGACTCTAAAATGTCAGTTATTGAATTACTTATTGACGAACCTAAAAACATCACCGTTAACTTTCAACAATCTAGTTTAATAGTTACCGATAATACTACTGAGATCATCAATTCATCTATTTCAACAAATGATGTTTGGAGATCATTTTATAATGTAAGTGGAGTTTTTCCATATGTAAGTGATGGTGTTCAGTATATGTTTTATCCAGGAGCATCAAATTGGACTGCTGGACAAAGTGATAATAACACTAAAAATGACATTCCTCCAAAGCCATCTCAGATTTTAAGAAAAATTAATGGAAGGTGGGAGTATTTCAAAACTGATTATGATGCATATTTTTGGGGAGCTAGAAATTTTGAAATTAATGGTAATTATATTGCTATAGGTGATGGTAACGAGATTGGTCCTGATGGTCCTAATTGGAATGGAGGTGAACAAACGGATAATAACTGGAATGGAGATTTATATTTTGGAGAGATTATAGGAGGTGGAAATATTAATTGGACTGTTGTAAATTCTGTTGAAGATAGGATATATTCTCACGGAACAACTATTGGTGATATTAACGGTGATGGATTATTGGATGTTGGAACATCCCCAAATGCCGGTCAAAATACACTTAAGTTATATACTCAAGAATCAGATGGAACTTTCACCAATAATGACAATTTACTTGAGTTAGTTGAAAATAATCAACCATTTACTTTAGATTTCTCTGACCTTGATAACGATGGTATTGATGAAATTATAACAGCTGATTATGGAGGAGGAGATCCATCTCAAGATCCATTATTGAATAATATTAGAGTATATAAATTTAACCAATCAAGTGGATTATTTGAAATTGATTTTAGATCCAATTCACCATCAGCCTTCTATAACATAGGACTTGGAGCTACTAGTATTTTAACTCAAGATTTTGATGGAGATGGAATCGTAGGAGCAGAGGATCAAGAGAGGATCAATCTGGAAATTCATTTGAAATTTGGAAAGGAAATTCCGATGGGACTTATACTCCACATTATTCATCTCCAGTGTGGACTGAAAATGAACTTCAATTTCGTGAATTTAGAATATTTGATGTTAATAATGATGGTTTTCCAGACCTCGTGTTAAGACCTTTTCATTATGGGACTCTTTATAGAAATAGTAGTGATTGTTGGTGGAATGTTGAACAGTGTAATGGTATTAAATTAAATTCTCTTATTCAAATAAACAACGGAGACGGAACCTTTAGTTCATATGACGGTGAGGAGTTAGTAATAGAAGTCTCTAAATGTAGATAATATACATCCGTACATGGAAAATGGTGTTTTACATTTTACAGGGACATACCCAACCAATGTTGATTTTCAAATCAAGACTTATGATATAAAAGTCAGAATTTTAGATTAATATCTTTTCAAATCATAACCCACAAAACTCCCTTCCCAACTTATCACAAACTCTTCCAACAGTTCCACTACCCATAAAAGGGTCTAATACTAATTCAAACTCTTTGGATGTTTGAAGAATTGGTAGAGTTATTATTTCTTCAGGAAATGGAGCAGGGTGTTCTCCTTCAATATCTAACTTTTGATTTGCAACCGAAGTTCTCACTATATCCTCATTCCAATAATCTCCCATATTCTTTCCTTTGATATTGGGAAGGTATGGAGATATTGAATTTGAGTACTCTCCATTTACACTTCTGTGTCGAGGTGGTAAGAGAAGGTTTAGTTTTCTCAGAGAGTTTATTAGGAGTAGGATAATAATCATACTCCATTGATTTAGCTAAATGAAAGATAAACTCATAAGAAGGAGTAAGATTCGATTTTGAAGAGGAGAGGTTTGGGATTGGTTTTAGACCAGATAATTGTATTTCTAAGTATCCATCCTTGTTCTTGAAGTTTGAGGATTACTCTATGAGGAACATTTTGAAGGTTTCCATTGTAAAAAGTATCTCCAAGGTTTAAAAAGAAACTTCCTCTATCATTTAAAACTCTTTTACAATCTCTTAAGATGTTCTGATAGATTTATTACAAACTCTTCAGAGGTTTTCTCATTTCCTAATCCTTCTTCTTCTGAATACTTTCGTTTATTCCAATAAGGAGGAGAGGTAAAGATGGTTTGAACTTCACCATCATTTAGTTCACTCATATCATTGGATGATTTCTGATAAAATCTCCATTCTGAGTTTTCGTTTTTTGATTATCAGTTGAGGTTTAGATTCTCTACTTTCTCTTTCTTTTATTTCTCTTTGGATTTGAAGATAAGATTGATTGACCGTTAGAATACCTTTATCTAAGAGTTCTATATATTCAGGTTTGTTTTTATATAAACCAACCTTCTTAAGTTGAGAAGAAGAGATTCCCATTTCTTTGGAAACAATATCTCTTGTGGAACTTATGTTAGATTTAACAGAAGTTAAATCCGTTCGTTTACCCTGTCCTTTTCTGTAAAGATTATCAAGTGTTAGATATTCATTAATAAGTTCCTTAAAACTCTTTATTCTCTGTTTATTGAAGTGAATTAGGAGTAATTCTTCTTCTCCTTTCTTAACTTCTTTAACCTCAACCTCAACTTCGTTCCATCCCAATCTTTTAATAGATTCAAATCTTCTATTTCCACTGATTACTTGATTACGAGTATCAATAGATAAGGGGTTGTAAGTAATCCAACTTCTGAAATACTTTCCATGAGTTCATCAATGGAAGATAAGGTCATAGATTTCTTTGTTCTTAGGATGGTGTTTGAGAGAGGAAACTTTGACTTTCATAAATTAAAAGTAGCAAAGTTTAAAATGGTAAGCAAATTAAAATTCAACTCTGTAATACTTATAGTAAGAGGAATGAACCTCTGAGAATTTATAAGAACAAGTATTATGGAAGATATAAATGAACACGAAATAGATGGGTTAATCCAAACCATGAAAGAAACAGGAATCAAAGGTTTAATGAAATACACAGATGTATTGGTGTGGAATCACATCTGTGAGAGAAATTGGTGTAATGAATCCAACAGGGAAGGACAGATTAAGTTTCTTAAACAAGAAACTGATATGGAATACAACGAAATAATGAATCTCCTTAACAGATATGATGAATGGAGGAAGTATTTACCTTCTTACTCGTTGAGGTTAAATCAGAACCTTGATTCAATAAATAAAAAAATAAACTCTGTGATTCCATTCAAATACATTGGGAACTCACCCAATAAAAGACTCATAGGGTTTGTAGATGAAGGGAACGATATTAATATTTATGATGGAATAGGAAAACACCTTATGAAATTGGGTTCGGTAGATAAGAAAAGTTGGAGTATCAATTGGGGAACTCACTCAGTTCTTCAACAAGAACATTCATCTTATATAACCTCATCAGTTAGAGAACTAAAAAATAGAAATTGGTTATAATGGAAAATCTATTTGAACAAAAATTGGAAGGTTTTGAAACCTATAAATGGATATCGGTAGATGATTGTTCCGAAGAGTTAGGAGTGAGTAGGAGAACCATCTTTCAGTACCTCCACGATAATAAGATTAAAGGTATCAAGTGGAAGAATAAGAGATTGATTGATTCAGTATCTGTTGTAGGGTTTCTACTGAATAAAAAGGTGATAGAGGTAACCAACTTAAAAAACAAAGAGATGGTTCGGGAAATCGAATTAAAACAATATAAAGAACTCTAAATTGAGATTGTGTTTTGATTAACATTAGGGAGTGTATTTGATGTTGGGAGGGTTTTGTGTTATGTAAATTTATACCCAAATTATTATTTTTTCATTTCCCTCCTTCATCATTTATTTGATAAGGATTCTGTCATTCCAAATACAATTTTTTTGTGTTCATCACTCAACTTTTTAAACATTTTTAAGAGTTTACTATCTATATTTTCTGATGTTGGAGTCTAAACTATATAAACTTCTACTTTTTAACACATCTTTTTGAGTAACTGAAATGTATTTAGAGAACTCAGAGAAGGTTTTATGACCACTAAGTTTCATAATGGTTGAGTAATCCATATTACCCATATCAATTGAGTTTTTGATGAACCCTCTACGACCACTATGAGATGATATCATATGGTGTAATGGTTGAGGTATGTCATTAATAACTTCTGAACCTTTCAACATCGGTTTTGAAACCATTCTATTGAATCTTAAATCCTTTAGAAGGTTCTTTAGTTGTTTATTGAATTTCTGTTGGGAAACCTTCGGAAAAAGGTGTTGGTCTAATGATTTACCTCTACTATACTTAGTGTATATAAAACCACTAATATCATTCAATGGAACACTTACTGATTTCTTAGTTTTTGTTTGAGTCCAATTAATTAATTGAGTTTTTCTATCAAAGTTCATATCACTAACTCTAATTACCCTAACATCACCAATTCTCATACCTGTTGAGTTCAACCAACAAAAGATATCTTTTACCAATTCCCAATTAGTAATCTTCAGAACTCCTCCGTATTTTTTCTTATTCTTCCCCTTGAGTTCATCTTCTACAATTCTTATGTTTAGTTTCTCTAATAACTTACTCTCATTTTTTTCAGAATAATTCCACTTCTCTGAGTTAAATAATTTAATAACCTCATCAGTTTGTAAATAAACTTTTTCATCAACCTCATAGGTTTGTTCCAACTTTAATTTTGGTTTTACTTTGATGTATCCA
>CAJJCA010000011.1 GCA_905182575.1 uncultured Flavobacteriaceae bacterium
GCCACAAACATTTGTATTTTTGAATCAAATAAAAAATAAGATTATGCAATCTTTTGACGTTGCCGTTGTTGGATCAGGACCTGGAGGCTATGTAGCCGCAATCAGATGTGCTCAGTTGGGCATGAAAACAGCATTAATAGAAAAATATAAAACCTTAGGAGGAACTTGCTTGAATGTAGGTTGTATTCCCTCAAAATCTCTTCTAGACTCTTCTCATCATTATGAGGATGCAGTGAAGCATTTCGATGGACATGGAATAGAAATTCCCGGAGAAATAAAAGTTAATCTTGAGAAAATGATTTCCCGGAAGGCAGCTGTTGTAGAACAGACCACAAAGGGAATTGACTTTTTGATGGATAAAAATAAAATCACTGTATTTCAAGGATTGGGCTCTTTTAAGGATGCAACAACCTTGACCATTAAGGGGGATCAAGAGCTAGAAATTACTGCAAAAAACATCATCATAGCAACTGGATCAAAACCAGGGAGTTTGCCTTTCATAACACTTGATAAAGAAAGAGTTATTACCTCAACAGAAGCTTTAAAACTTAAAGAAATTCCAAAGCACTTGGTTGTAGTGGGTGGAGGTGTAATTGGATTAGAGTTGGGTCAGGTTTACCGTCGATTGGGTGCCGAGGTTTCTGTAATAGAATATGCAGACAGGATAACTCCTGTTATGGATGCCGCACTTTCAAAAGAATTGATGAAAGTGATGAAAAAACAAAAAGTTAAGTTTTACTTATCCCATCAAGTAAGCAATGTTACCCAGAAATGGAAACCTTGTAACGGTTCTGGCAAAAGATGCCAAAGGCAACGAAGTTTCTTTTGAAGGAGACTATTGTCTTGTATCCGTTGGCAGACGTCCTTATACAGACAATTTAAATGCAGAAGCAGCGGGTGTGAAAATCACCGATCGTGGACAAGTTGAGGTGAACGATCACATGCAAACTACTGCACCGAATGTCTATGCCATTGGAGATGTTGTTCGTGGTGCAATGTTGGCGCATAAGGCTGAAGAAGAAGGAGTGATGGTTGCTGAAATACTTGCAGGTCAAAAGCCTCATATTGATTATAATTTAATTCCAAACGTTATTTACACTTGGCCGGAAGTCGCTGCTGTTGGGAAAACAGAAGAACAATTAAAAAGTGCTGGTATAAATTATAAAAGCGGTCAATTCCCAATGCGTGCGCTGGGACGTTCCAGAGCCAGTGGAGACTTAGATGGTTTTGTTAAAATACTTGCCGATGCGACTACCGATGAGGTTTTAGGTGTTCATATGATTGGCGCACGAGCTGCCGATCTAATCGCCGAAGCTGTTACCGCAATGGAATTTAGAGCTTCAGCCGAAGACATTGCAAGAATGAGTCACTCGCATCCTACCTATGCCGAAGCAGTCAAAGAAGCCGCGCTTGCAGCTACTGGAGATCGCGCTCTGCACATGTAATGAGTTTCTGAAATTGTGAAAATATAAAGGCGTTGGTTTATTCCAATGCCTTTATCATTTTGTCTTTTATTTTATCCAAAGATAAATTACCCAAACTCCCAATATGGGTGTGATCCAAATCGCGCTTTGGAGAATAATTTCCATCAGCGATATCACTTCCCATTTTTCGGTAGGCATCTCTAAAAGGCATTCCTTCTTTTACCCATTCGTTGAGGGTGTCAACACTAAACACATAATCGTATTTTGAATCTTTAAGGATGTCTTTTCTGATTTGAATTTCTTTTAAACTAAAAGTAAAAATATCCAAGCAACTTTTTATTTCCTGAATCGCGTCAATGATTGGACCCTTTGCCAATTGCATTTCCCTGTGATACCCTCCTGGGAGATTTGAGCTCAATAGCGCCAATTGATTAGGAAGCCCTTGTAGTAAATTACATTTCCCTCTAATCAATTCAAAAACATCTGGATTTTTCTTATGCGGCATGATGCTCGATCCCGTTGTCAAATTGTCGGGAAAAGTAATGAAATTAAACTCTTGACTCATGTACAAACAGATGTCCATTGCAAGCTTTGCAAGTGTTGCTGAAACACCAGCGATACCTGTTGCTGTGATTTTTTCTGCCTTACCTCTGCTCATTTGGGCTGCCATAACATTGTACTTCAAGTCAGAAAACGCCATTAGCTGAGTGGTTTCTTCCCTGTCAATAGGAAACGAGGAGCCATAGCCTGCGGCACTTCCCATAGGATTTTGATCCACTATTTTTTGAGCAGCATTAAGAAGCGTTAAATCATCAATTAAACTTTCTGCATAAGCAGAAAACCATAAACCAAAGGAGCTGGGCATGGCCACCTGAAAGTGAGTGTAGCCTGGCATTAAATCATTTTGGTGATTTTCAGCGAGTTCCATTAGAAGGTTGAAAAACTCAAGTGATAAAGATTTTATTTCACTTATTTCCTTTTTTAGATAAAGATGAATTGCAACTAAAACCTGATCGTTTCTCGATCTGGCGGTATGAATTTTTTTACCTAGGTCTCCTAGTTTTTCGGTTAACACAAACTCAATCTTAGAATGCATGTCTTCGAAATCATCTTCTATTACAAAGTTGCTTGCTTCAGCCAAAGTTTTTAAAGCCTCGAGTTCTGTAGTTAATGTTTGCGATTCTTTTTCAGTTAATAATCCTATTTTGGACAACATTTTTGCATGCGCAATGGAAGCCGTACAATCATATGCTGCCAAAACAAGGTCATATTCACGGTCTCTACCGACAGTAAAGTGATCTATTTTTTCATGTGCCGATTGTTTTTTTTGCCAAAGTTTCATGCTTTCTTTATTATTTTTTATAAAATTTCTCCTAATAACTCAATATAAATATCAATGGCCTCCTCAATCTCATTAACAAAAATATATTCATCTGCTGTGTGAGATCTGGTGGACAATCCCGGTCCCATTTTTAGAGAAGGACAGTCCAGTGCTGCTTGATCAGAAAGTGTAGGAGATCCATAGGTGGTTCTACCTAATTTAATTCCGGATTGAATCAATTCATGGTGGACATCAATAGAAGAGGACCCCAATCTCAATGACCTGGGAGTTAATTTACAAGGGGCTTCTTTAATTAATATTTCAGCAGCTTCCTCGTTGGTGTATTTATCATTTACTCTTACGTCAACAACAATATTTACTTTTGCTGGAATGACATTGTGTTCTTTCCCTGCTTCAACTTGCGTTACGGTCACCTTAACGGGGCCTAGGAAATCTGATTTTTTATCAAAAGAAAAATCTCCAAACCACTCCAAAACTTTAGGTAACTTCATAATGGCACTGTCATTGTTTTGATGTGCAGCATGACTTGCAGTTCCTTCGATAACTCCATCAAAAACAATCAAACCTTTTTCAGCTATTGCCATTTGCATTTCCGTAGGTTCACCCACGATGGCCAGATCTATCTTGGGGAGTTTAGACAATAATCCTCTCAAACTATTTTCCCCAGCAGTTTCTTCCTCTGCACTTGCTGCGATGAGGAGATTGTATTTTAATTCTTTATGATTGTAGTAATGGGTAAATAAAGCGATTAAGGAAACCAATGCCCCTCCCGCATCGTTACTTCCCAATCCATAGAGTTTCCCATCAATAACTTCTGCTTTGTAGGGGTCTCTTGTGTAAGCGGCATTGGGTTTCACGGTGTCATGGTGGGAATTTAAAAGGAGGGTGGGTTTACTCGAATCATAATATTTATTTAAAGCCCAAACGTTATTTCCATCTCTATTAAACTTTACTTCATTCAGCACAAACCATTGCTCGATTCTA
This sequence comes from uncultured Flavobacteriaceae bacterium, assembly GCA_905182575.1. Taxonomy (GTDB): domain Bacteria; phylum Bacteroidota; class Bacteroidia; order Flavobacteriales; family Flavobacteriaceae; genus UBA8316. The sequence goes on from CAJJCA010000011.1 coordinate 3,751, forward strand.
TCAGCAGTTTTATTCTCAGCGCTCGAAAACGACTGAATACCGATTAAATCCTTTAACAATGCAATTGCTTTTTCTGTCAACTCATTTTTCATATTATAATATCAAGGTAGTATGATTGTCATTTCCATTAATCATTTTTGGGGAGCCAATTTTAACCATTTTCACGCCATTACTTAACGCATCAAAACAATTGTCAATTTTAGGAATCATTCCTGCATTGATGATTCCTTTTGATTTGAGGTCAGCATAGTTTGACGGCTGAATGGACTCAATGACACTTTGCTCGTCTTCAATGGATCTGAGTACTCCGTTTTTTTCAAAACAATACCACAAAGATACTTCAAAATGTTTAGACAAAGCTTTTGCAATTGATGCTGCAATCGTGTCTGCATTGGTGTTTAGTAACTGCCCTTTTTCATCATGAGATATGGCACAACATACAGGGTTGAGCCCATTGTTTATAAGTAATTGAAATAGGTTTTCATTAACAGCAGTAATGTCTCCAACAAAACCATAATCTATTTTATCAACAGGTCTTTTTACGGCCGATATCGCGTTGCCGTCTGCTCCAGAAAGTCCGATCGAGTTACAGTTCAAAGCTTGTAGTTGGGCTACAATATTCTTGTTGATTTTACCACCATAAAGCATGGTGATGATTTCTAAGTTGGCAGCATCTGTGATTCTTCTGCCTTCTATCATTTGAACAGGAACATCAAGTTGATGTGCCATTTCGGTGGCTTTTTTTCCGCCTCCATGGACCAAAATTTTTAATCCCTCAAGCACTGAGAAATCTTTTAAGAAAGAAGCTAAAACTTTAGCGTCTTCAATGACATTTCCACCAATTTTGACAACCGAAAGCTTATCCATTTTCCAAAAGTTGTTTTAAGACGGCTTGTGCCGCATAAGTTCTGTTTTCTGACTGTTTTATAACCAAAGAATTTGGGCTGTCCAATACACCATCAGCCGCTACAATGTTCCTTCTTATCGGAAGGCAATGCATAAACTTTCCATTGTTTGTCAATTCCATTTTTTCTTGAGTAAGCATCCATTCATCATCGGTTCTGAGTATTTGTCCATATTTTTCATAAGAACACCAATTCTTTGCATACACAAAGTCAGCTCCTTTTAATGCTTCTTCCTGGTTGGTGACACATTTAATTCCTTTAGTAATTTCAGGATTCAATGCGTAACCCTCCGGATGCGCAATTACAAAATCTGCCTCCATGTAGTTCATCATTTTTGTAAATGAATTTCCAACGGCATGGGGAAGTGCTTTTGGATGCGGCGCCCATGTCAAAACGACTTTGGGTCTATGAATGGTTTGGTGTTCTGTAATTGTAATGGCATCTGCCAATCCTTGCAAAGGATGCGCAGTAGCACTTTCCATGTTGATAATGGGTACACTCGCATATTTGGCAAAGCTTTTTAATACAATTTCAGCCTCATCTTTTTCCTTATCCGTAAGTGAAGCAAATGCTCGAATGGCAACCATATCGCAATACTGAGAAACTACTGCAGCAGCTTCTTTTACGTGTTCCGACCTGAGTCCACTCATTTTGGTTCCATCCTCAAATTCTAGCGCCCAAGCTTCATTACTGAAATTCATAACCATGGTATGAACCCCCAAGTTTTGAGCAGCTTTTTGAGTGCTCAACCGAGTTCTTAAACTGGGATTAAAGAACAACATCCCCAAAGTCTTACCCTTTCCAATGGAATCAAATCTAGTAGCATCTTTTTTTAATTCAATTGCGCTGGCAAGTGTTTTATTAAAATCTGGTAAATCTGCTAAGGTGATAAAATGCTTCATAATAATTCTTCTAATGCTTCAAAAAGTTGATCAAAATGCGCCTTTTGAACGGTCAAAGGAGGTAAGATTCTCAATACGTTCTTATTGCTACTTCCTCCAGTAAAAATATGTTTTTCATAAATAAGCCTTTTTCTAAGTGGTCCCACTTCAAAGTCAAATTCCAAGCCCAGCATGAGTCCTCTTCCCTTTATTTTAACGCCATTTAACTTTTTGGCAAGTGATCTAAAATAGGCTTCCATGGTTTTGGCATGGTTTTGTAAGTTTTCATTTTTGAGAATATCCAAAACAGCAATTGAGGCAACACAGGCCAAGTGATTTCCTCCAAATGTTGTACCGAGCATCCCGTATTTGGCCTTTATGTCAGGATGCACCAAAATACCTCCAATTGGAAAACCATTTCCCATTCCTTTGGCCATTGTGATGATGTGCGGTTGAATGTTGTTTTTTTGAAAAGCAAAGAAAGTCCCAGATCTTGAAAATCCAGATTGAACCTCGTCAGCGATTAAACAGGTATTGTATTGATTGCACAAACTTTCCATTTGAAAAACAAAATCATCTTCAGGCATGTCGAGCCCTCCGACCCCTTGAATGGGTTCGAAAATGACAGCACAAACATCTCCTTTTTTTAGTTCTTCCTCCAGCGCTTGCGAATCATTGAAAGCCAAAAATGTAACTTCTTGTTGCTGGTTTAACGGTGCATTAATATTTCTGTTGTCCGTCGCGGCAACCGCGGCACTGGTTCTTCCATGAAAAGCATTTTTAAATGCAATCACTCTTTTTTTTCCTGTCTGAAAGGAAGCCAGTTTCAAGGCATTTTCATTGGCTTCGGCACCCGAACTACACAAGAACATTTGATAGTCGTGTAAACAAGAATGATTCCCAATTTTATCTGCCAATTCTTGCTGCAAAGGGTTGATAATTGCATTGGAATAAAAGGCGATTTTATGCAGTTGTTTTTCAAGTTGCTCCACATAATGCGGATGACCATGGCCTACCGAAATGACCGCATGACCTCCATAGAGATCAAGGTATTCGGTCCCTTTCTCATCATAGACATGAACATCTTTAGCCCTTACTGGACAGACATCGTACAAAGGATATACATCAAATAATTTCATTGAATTTTTATTTCATTTATTTTTTCAAAGGAGGCCATCAAACCTTTAATCAACGAAGAACTCAGCCCTTGGTGTTCCATTTCGTTTAACCCGGTGATGGTACAGCCTTTTGGGGTAGTAACCTTGTCAATTTCTTTTTCAGGATGCGAGTTGGTTTCGATAAGAAGACTTGCTGCCCCTAGCGCTGTATGCATGGACATCTGCATCGATTCATCGGCGTCAAATCCCATTTGAACACCACCTTGCGTGGTCGCCCTGATTAACCTCATCCAGAAGGCAATTCCACTGGCACAAATCACCGTTGCTGCTTGCATTCTGTCTTCTTCAATTTTTATTGTCGTACCCAGTCCATTAAAAATGGCTTCTGCGATGGCAATTCTTTTTTCTCCGACCACATTTGAACACAAGCAAGTCATTGATTTCCCAACCGAAATAGCTGTATTCGGCATGCTTCGAATAATTGGGTATTTAGCATCTAATTTATCTTCCATTCTTCCGATACTGAAACCAGTTATTGCAGAAATAAGCACGTGCTTATCATTTAATACCTCTTTAATGTCATCCAAGATGGAATCAAATTGTGAAGGTTGTACCGTAAAAATGATAATGTCAGAATTTTTCACAGCTTCTTTGTTGTCAGATGTGATTTTAACATTGTTGTATTCTTTCCAGTTTTCAATTGAACTGAGGTCTCTTTTTGTGAGGTAAAGTGAAGTGTAAGTATTGTTATAAACCAATCCTTTGGCAATACTTAAACCTAAATTCCCTGACCCTATGATGGCTATTTTCATAATTATTATTTTATTAATATTTTAAAATATACTTGCTTTTAATCTTAAACCCAAATCTTCCTCCCAACCCATGATGAGGTTCAGATTCTGAATGGCTTGACCAGATGCTCCTTTAATGAGGTTGTCTATCACAGAGGTAATTAATAATTGATCTTCAAACTGGTGCAAATGAATAGCACAATTATTGGTATTAATGACTTGTTTTAACGCAACTTCATTTTCTGATACGTGCGTAAAAGGATGTGATTTATAAAAATCCTTATAAATGGTTTTTGCGTCTTCTAAATTTCCATCAAAGAAAGTATAGCAACTGGCAAAAATTCCTCTGGTAAAATCACCTCTTTGCGGGAGGAAATATAGCTTAGGATTGTCTAAGGTTTCACCTATTTCTCCCAAATGTTGGTGGGTAAAAGGCTTGTACCAAGACAAGTTGTTGTTTCTCCAACTAAAATGGGAACTTGCACTTAAACCAACGCCTGCTCCTGTACTTCCAGTGGTGGCATTTATATGAACTGGGTTGGTGATCATGCCCTTTCTTGCCAAAGGTAATAATGCCAGCTGAATAGCTGTAGCAAAACAACCCGGATTCGCAATGGCAGTCGCCTTTTCTATGGTCTCTCTTTGTAATTCTGGAAGCCCGTAAACAAAATTATAACCTTGAAAAGAAGCATCATTTTTTAATCTAAAATCATTGCTTAAATCAATAATGATTGTTGCTTCCGAAAATTTATTTTCTTTTAAAAACCCTGCCGATTTTCCATGACCTACACACAAGAAAACCACATCAACTGCTGGGTTAATCTTATCTGTAAAATTAGGAGTTTCTGTCCCCAATAAATCAACATGTGTGTCATGTAGTGGTGTACCGGGTCGGGTGGTGCTGTAGATAAAATCTAACTCCAAAGCAGGGTGGTGTAGCACCAATCTGATTAGCTCTCCGCCTGTATACCCTGAACCTCCTATTATTCCAACTTTTTTCATTATTTATTATTTACGTGTTGGTAAATTTTATTTTGATTCGAAATGATCTTGATAAAGCCTTTTGCATCGTCTGCGGTCCAACCTTTGTTCATTTCTCCATAACTGCCAAAAGAGGCGTTCATCAAATCGTGTGGAGAATCGATTCCCTCCAATTCAAATCGATAGGGGTGAAGGGTTACCATTACCCTTCCAGTTACATTTTCCTGACTGCTCGTTAAAAAGGCTTCTAAATCTCTCATTACTGGATCAAGATATTGCCCCTCGTGAAGTAACATTCCATAGAAACTACCGGACTGTTCTTTTTGAAACAACTGCCATTTGCTGAGCGTATGTTTTTCTAAAAGGTGGTGTGCTTTTATAATGATTAAAGGTGCAGCGGCTTCAAAACCTACTCTTCCTTTAATTCCAATAATTGTATCTCCTACATGAATTTCTCTTCCAATTCCAAACTGCTTAGCTAGTTCTTGTAGTGCCATGATATTGTTAACGGCAGTGTCTTTTTTCCCATTTAAACCAACCAGTTCCCCTTTTTCAAAATTAAGGGTCACTTTTTCAGGAGTATTTTTTTGAACCTGACTAGGATAGGCCGATTCAGGTAAGCTTTTATCTGATGTTAAGGTCTCTTTTCCTCCCACACTTGTTCCCCAAAGACCTTGGTTGATTGAATACTGAGCTTTTTCCCAAGCCATTTCGACTCCTTGTTCTTTTAGGTATTCGATTTCAGCTTCTCTCGAGAGTTGTTGATCTCTGATGGGCGTAATGATTTCTATCCCTGGGGCTAATACCTGAAAAATCAAATCAAACCGTACCTGGTCATTTCCAGCTCCAGTGCTTCCATGAGCAATGGCGTCTGCTTTTATTTCTTTTGCATAAGCGATTATTTCGAGTGCCTGAACGATCCTCTCTGCGCTTACGGAAAGTGGATAGGTTCCATTTTTAAGTACGTTTCCAAAAACCAAGTATTTCACGACTTTGGAATAAAAAGATTTCAAAGCGTCGATTGATTTATAAGAAAAAGCACCCATTTTTAGCGCTTTGGCTTCCATGGTTTTAATTTCATCAGAAGAAAACCCTCCTGTATTTACACTCACCGCGTGAATGTCAAATCCTTCTTGTGATAGTTTTTTAAGGCAATAGGAAGTGTCTAAACCTCCACTGTATGCCAGTACCAATGTTTTATTCGCCATTTGAATTATTTTTCAATTTATTTTTATCTTTTTGAGGATCATAAAGCATGCCTGTGCAAAGACACATACTTCTTTCTGTACGGGTCAATACGTCATAGTTCTTGCAGGTCTGACAGCCTTTCCAGAAATCCGGATCATCGGTTAATTCAGAAAAGGAAACAGGTTTATAACCCAGTTCATAGTTGATATTCATCACCGCCATTCCAGTAGTGATTCCAAATATTTTTGCGTCGGCATATTTTTTTTTTGAAAGCCTAAATACCCTTTGTTTAATTTTTTTAGCAAAAAGTTTTCCCCTGTGGTCTGGGTTCACGATCAAGCCCGAATGCGCAACATATTTTCCATGCCCCCAGACTTCGATGTAGCAAAATCCAGCAAATTGATCATTGTCTAATGCAATAATCGCATTTCCAGATTCCATTTTTTTACTGATGTATTCAGCGCTTCTCCTGGCAATACCAGTTCCTCTGACTTTTGCCGATTCACCGATACAAACGCTAATCGCCTTTGAGTGTTTAATATGTCTTGAGTTGGCAATAATAATTTCCATTATTGACAAATTTAAAAAAGTTTAAAAAAAATAGAAAGATTCTTGGAAAACGAGACTGGGCGCACCTGAGTCTCATACTTTATATGATACCCACTAGGGGCGACGGTTACGACGCGGAAAGCGCAACGGAGCGATTGGTGAAACAATATTTAAGATTATATTATTGGTCATAACGGTACAAATTTCAACATTTATTTTTGTTTTTCAAAAAAAATCGACACAAAAGAAATAGTAGGTTGGTTTTGGATTTATTTTTATTGGGATGAATTATAGTTATTTCTTCTCTAAATTTGCAAAATGTTACTCGAGTTTCAAGCCCATATTAAAAGTTTAGGAATCTCCCGAAGTGATTCCATTCTACTCACGGTTAGTGGAGGGCTTGACAGCGTAGTAATGTCAGATTTGTTTTTTAAGAGTAAATTAAATTTTGGAATTGCACATTGTAATTTTAATCTAAGAGGAGTTGAAAGTGATAAAGATGCGACTTTTGTCCGAAAATTATCCGAACAATTTAACTGTAAGTTTTTTGAAACCACTTTTAACACCAAGGTTCACATGGAAAAGCATAAGCTTTCTACTCAGTTGGCTGCTAGAGAATTACGCTATCAATGGTTTGAAGAAATAAGGGTTGCAAATGATTATTCTAAAATTGCAACTGGCCACCACCTCAATGACAGCTTAGAAACATTTCTGATCAACCTATCACGGGGATCAGGTCTCAAAGGACTTTTGGGGATTCCTGAGCAAACGAATACGCTTTTAAGACCGCTCTTGCCTTTTTCAAGGGAGATGATTTTAAATTATGCTCAAAAACACCAATTGGAATGGAGGGAAGACAGCTCGAATGCAACTTTAGATTATTTAAGGAATCAATTGCGACATGAGGTAATTCCAGAATTAATAAAAGTTCAGCCACAATTTTTAGAGGGTTTCAAAACTTCACTGTTAAACCTCAATTCAACTCGTATTGCCTTTGACCAACTTGTAAATGATTTTAAAGAAAAATATTTTTTAATCGATAAAGAATTAATTTATATCTCAATCGAATCATTAATTTCAATTCAATCTAACGATGCCTTGTGGTATGAACTTTTTCGAGCATATGGTTTCCCAGACCTTGCAAGTCTGAAAGCTTTAGTTTCTGCTCAATCGGGTAAGTTTTTAGAATCGGATACCCATCGGGTTTTAAAAGATCGAGATCAATTAATTATTTCTGTTAAAAAAGAATTTGATAAATCGGAATCTTATTTTGTTCTGGAGGAAACTCAAGAAATTACGGTTCCATTAAACCTGAAGTTTGAACAAAATAATTCTGTGAATTCTCCAAACAACAAAACTGCTTTTTTGAAATTAGATAAAATTAAATTCCCTTTAAAAATAAGAAAGTGGGAAGAGGGCGACCATTTTTTTCCTTCTGGGATGAGGGGCAAGAAATTGATGAGCAAATTTTTTAAAGACCAAAAATTTTCTAAAATTCAAAAGGAAAATCAGTGGCTTTTATGTTCTGAAAATCAAATCATATGGGTCATTGGCCATCGATGTGACGATGGTTATATTTCACCCTCAGCCTATAAAAACAACCTCAAAATCACTTTAATAGATTAACTTATTTCAAATGAGAAATTTACTACTACTTTACACGATTCTGTTTGCAACAATACTTAAGGCTCAAGAGCCTGTGACCTGGGTGACGGGGTTTGAGAAAGTATCAAACACCGAATATGTTTTGAGTTTTGAGGCGTCAATTATCGAAAATTGGCACCTCTATGCGCTCGATTTACCAGAAGATGGTCCATTGCCAACAGAATTTGTTTTTAAAAATGAAGGGGTTAGCTTATGAATTGGTCGGGGCGATCACAGCGAGTGAAAGCATCACTGAATTTGATCCTATTTTTGAAATGGAGCTTTCTTATTTTGATAAAAAAGTATCCTTCCGTCAACGAATCCGATTGCTTAAACCCGATACCAGTCAAATTACGGGAGAAATCAATTACCAAGCCTGTGATGATAAAGTCTGTATTTTTAGGGAAGAATCTTTTGATTTTAATCTGTCCTCCGATATAAAAACCCATTGCAGAAAAAACATACACGCGGCAAGTAAATTAAAATCAGAAAAATTAAAGATTAACTTTAAAGACAAATCGCTACTCGATCAAAACACGAATAAGGGAGCGGGGAGTGGTTATTTTAATTTGTTCTTATTGGGTTTTCTTGGTGGAATTATTGCTTTGCTCACTCCCTGTGTTTTCCCCATGATTCCGCTCACGGTTTCTTTTTTCTTAAAACAAGCGACTAGAAAACAAGGAGTGATCAGAGCGGTTCTTTATGGATTCTTTATATTGATTATCTATTTGATTTTAAGTTTGCCCTTCCATTTTCTCGACGCGGTAGATCCACAAATATTAAATAATATAGCGACGAATATCGTCTTAAACGTCGTCTTCTTTTTGGTGTTTATCTTTTTCGCTTTTTCCTTTTTTGGATATTACGAATTAACCTTACCCAGTGGATGGGGCAATCGGTCGGACACAGCAGCATCAGGTGGTGTTGTCTTGGGAATCTTTTTTATGGCACTCACTTTGGCAATCGTTTCGTTTTCTTGCACGGGTCCAATTTTAGGGTCATTACTTGCAAGTTCTTTGTCTTCTGACGCGGGGGCGATGCAACTGACAGTTGGGATGGGTGGTTTTGGCGCAGCATTGGCTTTGCCATTTGCCTTATTTGCCGTTTTCCCCAATGCACTCCAATCGATTCCTAAATCGGGGGGATGGATGACCAAAATCAAAGTGATTTTAGGCTTTCTAGAATTGGCACTGGCTTTAAAATTCCTTTCGAATGCTGACTTGGTTGGACATTGGGGACTTTTAAAAAGAGAAATATTTATAGGCATTTGGTTAATCATTTCCCTATTGCTATTTCTTTATTTGATGGGTTGGCTTAGGTTTCCGCATGACGCTAAAGGAGAAAAAATTAAACCCATTCAAAGAATACTGGCTGTTTTGGCTTTAATTTTTTCGGTTTATCTCGGTTCAGGATTAGGGAAGGATCAAAAGGGACAATTGTCCTTACTTAGTGGTTTTCCACCTCCAGTTTTTTACAGTATCTATGAATTAGAAAGCGATTGTCCTTTGGCTTTAAATTGCTTTAAGGATTTTGAAGCAGGACAGCAATATGCCTTAAAAACTAACAAACCCATATTGCTTGATTTTACAGGTTGGGCATGTGTGAATTGCCGAAAAATGGAAGAAAATGTTTGGTCGAAAGGAGAGGTTTATCGAATGCTCAAAGATGAATTCATCATCATTTCTCTATACATCGATGACCGAACGGAGTTGGCCTGAAACCTATCAATTTGATTTCCAATATCCCAATGGAAGGATCAAGACCATCAATACCATAGGGGAGAAGTGGGCGACATTTCAAAGCTTAAATTTTGAGAGTGCCTCTCAACCTTTTTATGTCCTAATGAGTCCGGACAATGTTTTGCTCAATCAGCCCATTCAATATACCGACAAGGTGACCTATGAAAACTGGTTAAAGCAAGGATTACAGAAGTTTAAAACCCTAAAGTAGCGGTTTTACAGTGTTTATGAATCAGGTTTTGAGCTGGTATTTAATATTTCATTATATTTAAATACTAATTCTTATCAATTCTTTATGTTAATTTCTGTCTATGGAAGCGCTGTCTTTGGCGTGGATGCTCAACTCATTAACATTGAAGTCAATATTGACGTTGGAATCGGTTACCATTTGGTCGGTTTACCCGATAATGCGGTGAGAGAAAGTAATTTTAGAATCGCTGCTGCCCTATAAAATATTGGCACTATTACTTTTATACATCCAGATTATGTGTTTGAAAGTTATTATGATGGAAGCTCAGAGTATAATAATACTATGCTTTACCGACTTTTGTTAAAGCGAACAAACACTTATCGAGTGTTCAAAGTCGTGCTGATGTCGATGCGGTGGGAAGATGGAATGTTTTTGAAAACATTCGCACCTACCAAGAAAAAGTTTAGGAATTGTATTTACACACCATTGCGCAAGAAAAAGAAATTGAGGCTTTAAAAGTTGAAAATATACATTATCAGAAAACAATGAAAACCATTTTAGAGCGATTGTAATTATTAAAAGACAAAAAGTAATTTTTAAATTGTTACTAGAATAAAAAATTCACTCTTTCTTGAGGGGATTTTTTTATGTATTCAATTGGTTTTAAATTCAACGGTTATGGATAAATATAAAAATTCATTTTGAATCGTTTAAAGACAAATCTAAAAACTCCAGGCTGAGGAATCACTAGATAAAAAATGACCTTATTCTTAGTAGATCAATGATTACAATTCTTTGTAAACTTCTTCAAAAGGAACGCGAAAACGCTCGCCATAAACCCCTTCAGGTTTTCTGATGCCACAACCAATGATCATGCTGATTTCTGCGCCAGCTGGAAGTTTAAGTAGTTTTTTCACCTGTTTGGAATCAAATCCCTCCATGGGGCAGGTGTCATAACCATGGCCGGCCATACTGACCATGAAATTTTGAGCGGCGAGTGCAGCACTTTTGTGACCTACGACGCGTAAATCGCTTGCGTTGACTTCCCGGTAGGTTGTTTTGGATAGCCCTTTAATTCCCATTACTAATTTGTTCAAAAATCCACGAAATGGATTTCCTCCTTTGTATAATTGGGGGATAATCTCTTGATAGTAACCCAACGCTTTCTTTTGAGTATCGGGATCGACAATGTTCTTTTTGAGGAATCCTTTTTTTATGTACTCAATGTTGGCTGCTACCCTTTGTTGCCAAAGATCTCTCCTGACGACAACTATAACCAATTGTTGCGCAGTTCTTGCAGCGGGTTGGTTGAAGCATGTTTTTGCAACAAGTTTACATTTTTCTTCGGAGGTGATGTGATGAAATTCCCACAATTGCAGGTTGCTACTGGAAGGAGCCAGGTGGGCTTGCTCAAGACAATTCTTGACAGTTCCTGTAATTACTTTTTCCTTGTCATCGAAAATCCTAACGGATCTTCTGTATACAATGGCTTCACTTACTTTTTTTTCTGACATTAAAGATTTTTAATTAAAAATTTTAGAAAGGATAATGACTTGGGGTAGGGGGCATAGCGACCAGGGATATCAAACCAAAAGCTGCGTTTTACGACAGGCTTTTTATGTGTAAATAACGCTAAGCTGTGTTTTCCGTGATAAGCGCCCATTCCGCTGTTGCCAATCCCGCCAAAAGGAAGATTATCATTGGCAAAATGGATGATAGAATCATTGGCGACTCCGCCGCCAAACGAATACTTGCTAAACAAGCTGTTGATGAATTTATTCTTTTTTGAAAACACATAAAACGCCAAAGGCCGCTCGCGATTTTGAAGGATTTCATGCAAATGCTGTTCTGATTCATAGCTCACTATGGGAAGGATAGGTCCAAAAACTTCCTCTTTCATAAGCGGACTGTCTAGCTCCGGTTCATCAACAATTGTTGGGCCAAAGTAAAGGTTGTCTTCTTCTACATTACCACCGAAAACAATGTTTTGGCTATGAAGATAATCTTTCAAACGGTTCAAATGTTTTTCATGAATGATCCTACCGTAATCCGCAGATAGGGATTGATCTTCCCCATAGGCCTTTTGGATTTCTTTTATGATTTGTTGGGTAAGCTCAGCTTTAATTTTTTTATCCACCAGAAGGAAGTCAGGCGCAATACAAGTCTGCCCACAATTGAGGAATTTTCCCCAAACAATTCTTTTTGCGGTCATCTTAATCGGTGCACTTGCATCGACAATACATGGGCTTTTTCCTCCCAACTCCAAAGTAGTGGGCGTTAAGTGTTACAGCTGCTGCTTTTGCAACAATTTTTCCGATAGAAGTGCTTCCAGTAAAAAAGATATAATCCCAACGTTTTTTCAATAAGGCCGTCGCCATTAAAACATTTCCTTCCAGAACGGTTACATGTTCTGGTTCAAAAACTTCAGCGATGATTTCATTGATTATTTTGGCGGTGTTTGGTGCAAATTCAGAAGGTTTTACAACCACAGTATTTCCTGCAGCAACAGCACCTACCAATGGGGTGATGGCCAGTTGAAAAGGATAATTCCATGGACTGATAAGTAACGTTTTACCAAAAGGCTCAGGAATAATATAATCACGAGAAGGAAAGTTTAATAAACTACTTTGGACACGTTGCGGCCGGTTCCAACTGGGCAATAGTCGGATCATTTTTCTTATTTCCTTTTCTACAAAAATTGTCTCAGAAGTCATGGACTCGAAGCTAGATTTTCTAAGGTCTTTAAAAAGGGCTTGGTGAATCTCTTTTTCCTTTTGAATAATTGTTTTGAGTAACTTTTTAAGTTTTTCAACCCGGAAAGCACTGGACAAAGTTATTTGGGAAGAAAAAAACACAGCTTGTTTCTTGTGTATTAAATCGACGGTATTTTCTATGTTGATTTCTTCCATTATTTTCTAATTCTTTTTTTGTTTTGAAATCAAAGATAATCTAATCGAATTTCTTAGAAAATTTTATTCTTTGAATGTGTGGTTAAAAACCAATTAAAACGTTATAAATCAATTGATTGAATAAGCTTGTTTTGTTTTGAACATAATGTATAATAACATATTAATAAACACTTATTTATTGACTCAAATTAAATTCGTATTAAATTAATAGAATGGAGCTTAATAAATTCAGTAAAAGAGTTACGCAAGATACCACACAGCCTGCTGCGCAAGCGATGTTACATGCAATCGGAATGACCGATGAGGACTTTAAAAAACCTTTGATTGGAATTGCAAGTACAGGCTATGAGGGGAATCCTTGTAACATGCACCTGAATGATCTTTCGGTTCATGTGAAAGCTGGTATAGCCCCTCATGATATGTTGGGTTTAATTTTTAATACTATTGGAGTTAGTGATGGAATTTCCATGGGAACTCCTGGAATGCGATTTTCGCTGCCTTCAAGAGACATTATTGCGGATTCGATTGAAACTGTGGTTCAGGCCATGTCCTACGATGGAGTTGTTACGGTAGTGGGCTGTGACAAAAATATGCCAGGTGCATTAATTGCGATGCTTCGTCTGAATCGTCCTTCCATATTAGTTTACGGAGGGACTATTGCTGCTGGTTGTCACAAAGACAAAGAGCTTGATGTTGTATCGGCTTTCGAAGCATGGGGAGAAAAAGTAGCCGGTGTTATTGACGAAAAAGAATATAAAGAGGTTATTCGTAACGCATGCCCTGGAGCAGGAGCTTGCGGTGGAATGTACACAGCAAACACTATGGCTTCTGCTATAGAAGTACTTGGGATGGCATTGCCATACAATTCGTCAAACCCTGCTGTAAGTGACCAGAAAATAGAAGAATGTAAGGCTTTGGGGCCTGCGATGAAAAACCTTTTGGAAAAGGACATCAAACCCCTTGATATTGTTACAAAAAAATCATTGGAAAACGCATTGCGCTTGATCACAGTATTGGGAGGGTCTACAAATGCAGTATTGCATTTTCTGGCCATAGCCAAAGCAGCTGACATTGATTTAACCATTGATGATTTTCAAAGAATAAGTGATTCGACTCCATTTCTTAGCTGACTTAAAGCCAAGTGGAAAATACTTAATGAAAGACCTTCATAATATCGGAGGAGTTCCAGCAGTATTGAAGTTTATGCTTGAGAATGATATGCTACATGGCGATTGTTTAACTGTTACAGGTAAGACCCTTGCTGAGAATTTGGCATCGGTACCGAGCTTAAAAGATAATCAAGATTTGTTTAGACCTATTGAAAGACCAATAAAAAATAGTGGACATATAAGAATTTTAAAAGGGAATTTAGCTACCGGAGGCTCGGTTGCTAAAATAACAGGTAAGGAAGGTTTACGTTTTGTTGGTCCTGCCAGAGTTTTCAATGGAGAATATGACGCTAATGACGGAATTCGTGCAGGAAAAGTAAAGAAAGGCGATGTGGTCGTCATTCGTTATGAAGGTCCAAAAGGAGGCCCAGGGATGCCAGAAATGTTGAAACCTACTGCTGCAATTATGGGTGCTGGTCTTGGAAAAGATGTCGCCCTTATTACGGATGGTAGATTTTCAGGAGGAACTCACGGATTTGTCGTAGGACACATTGTTCCTGAAGCCCAAGAAGGAGGTTCGATCGGACTTTTGGAAGACGGGGATGTTATCACGATTGATGCCGAAACCAATACTTTGAGTGTTGATTTGTCTGATGCTGAGATTGAAACTAGGAAAACCAAATGGGTACAACCCGCATATAAATTTACTAAGGGAGTATTATTTAAATACATTAAAAGTGTTGCTACAGCTTCAGAAGGTTGTGTAACTGATACCGAATAAAAATGAAAACAACGGAGAATAAAATTTCTGATAACCCAACGAAGGGAATCAAAATAAGCGGAGCCGAAGCAGTTATCCGCTGTCTTTTGGCAGAAGGGGTTGACTTGATTTACGGTTATCCTGGGGGAGCAATTATGCCCATCTACGATGAATTGTATAAGTTTCAAGAGGAGCTTCAACATGTTTTAACGAGACACGAACAAGGAGCAACTCATGCGGCTCAAGGATTTGCTCGAACTTCAGGTAAAGTGGGAGTTGCCATGGCTACTTCTGGCCCTGGTGCAACCAACTTGGTCACCGGAATTGCAGATGCTCAAATAGATTCTACACCGATGGTTTGTATCACGGGACAAGTAGGATCTCATTTATTGGGTTCTGACGCTTTTCAAGAAACTGACATCATTGGTATTTCAACGCCAGTGACCAAATGGAATTGCCAAATAACGAAAGCAAGCGAAATTCCATCGGTTATGGCTAAGGCATTTTACATCGCGCGTTCAGGCCGTCCAGGACCAGTTTTGATAGACATCACAAAAGACGCTCAGTTTGATACTTTTGATTTTTCTTATGAAAAATGCACTGGAATAAGAAGTTATAAACCTGTTCCAGAAATTGAACCGACTTCTAATGTAATACCTGCTGAAGCAATTAATAATGCTAAAAGACCTTTTATTATATGGGGACAAGGAGTTATTCTTGGAAATGCTGAACAAGAGTTTAAAGATTTTGTTGAGAAATCTGGTATTCCTGCTGCATGGACCATTCTTGGACTTTCTGCTTTGCCAACGGCACATCCACTCAATGTAGGAATGGTCGGAATGCATGGGAATTATGGACCAAACATGCTCACCAACGAATGTGATTTGTTAATCGCCATCGGGATGCGTTTTGATGATCGAGTAACTGGAGATCTTAATACTTATGCAAAGCAAGCCAAAGTCATTCATTTTGAAATAGACCCTGCTGAGGTAAATAAAAATGTAAAAGCAGACATTCCAGTAATGGGAAGTTGTAAAGACAGCTTGGCTGCAATTTTATCTTTGATAAAAAACAATACCCATGAAAAATGGATCAATCGCTTTGATGAATATATGAAAATAAAGTGGAAAAGGTTATTGACAAAGACCTGAATCCGACAAAAGAAGGATTGACCATGGGAGAGGCCATAATGGCAATAAACAAACATACCAAAGGGGATGCTGTGATCGTAACTGATGTAGGGCAACACCAAATGGTTGCCTGTCGATATGCAGAATTTGTTCGGTCTAAGAGTAACGTGACTTCTGGAGGTCTTGGAACAATGGGCTTTGCCCTTCCCTGCAGCAATAGGTGCTAAAATGGGAGCTCCTGAAAGAGAGGTCGTTGCCGTGATTGGTGATGGAGGTTATCAGATGACGATTCAAGAATTGGGAACCATTTTTCAAACCCAAACTGCAGTAAAAATTGTTGTTTTAAACAATGATTTCCTCGGAATGGTAAGACAATGGCAACAGATGTTTTTTGAAAAAAGATATGCTTCCACTGAAATGGTAAACCCTAATTTTGTGGCCATTGCAAAAGGCTATCATTTGGAGGCTAAAAAAGTTGATAAAAGAGAAGATCTTGATGCTGCTGTTGCGGAAATGATCGCTTCAGATAAACCTTATTTTTTAGAAATATGTGTTGAGAAAGAAGCCAATGTATTCCCAATGATTCCAGCTGGCGCATCAGTCTCAGAAATACGTCTTAATTAATTATATTGTGAAAAACAACAACACTTACACCATATCGATCTATTCTGAAAACAATGTCGGTTTGTTAAACCGAATTTCAGCTATATTTTTAAAACGACACATTAATATAGAAAGCTTTTCAACTTCTCTTTCAGAGATTAAGAATGTTTTCCGCTTTGTTATTGTCGTTGAATTAGAAGAGGAAAAGGTGAAAAAACTCATCCAGCAAATTGAAAAACAGGTTGATGTTATAAAGGCTTATTACCATACTGATGAGGAAACGATTTTTCAGGAATCAGCATTGTTTAAAGTTCAATCCAGATCACTTTTTGAAGAACGACACATCCAAAACGTAATTAAGGACAGCCATGCAAATATTGTTGTGGTTACTCCCGAGTTTTTTGTCATCGAAAAAACAGGCTTTCGTGAAGAAACAGAAAAACTACGCAATGATTTAGCTCCTTTTGGACTGCTTCAGTTTGTTCGTTCGGGAAGAATTTCGGTAACCAAATCTAAAATGGGAATCTCAGATATTTTGAATACTTTTAAAAAAGATAATTAACGATTAAATCAATAAAATAATGACGAATTATTTCAATCAACTTTCACTAAGAGAACAACTACATCAACTGGCTCAATGCCGTTTTATGGATCCTTCTGAATTCGAGAACGGTATCGAAGCCCTAAAAGGTAAAAAAATTGTAATTGTTGGATGCGGAGCTCAGGGATTAAACCAGGGGTTAAACATGCGTGACTCAGGACTTGACATCAGTTATACCCTTCGTCAAGGGGCAATTGATCAAAAAAGAGCTTCTTACCAAAACGCAGTAGACAATAAGTTTTCTGTTGGAACCTATGAAGAAATGATTCCTAGCGCAGATCTTGTGATCAATTTAACGCCAGACAAAAATCATACTCCAGTGGTTAAAGCAATTGTTCCTTTAATGAAGCAAGGGGCTACACTTTCTTATTCCCATGGATTTAATATCGTTGAGGAAGGAATGACTATTAGGGAGGATTTGACCGTAATCATGGTTGCACCCAAATGTCCTGGTTCTGAAGTAAGAGAAGAATATTTAAGAGGTTTTGGAGTACCCACATTAATCGCTGTTCATCCAGAGAATGATCCTCAGGATCAAGGGTTCGAATATGCAAAAGCTTATGCTGTAGCAACGGGAGGTCATCGTGCAGGTGTTTTAGAATCTTCTTTTGTAGCTGAAGTTAAGTCAGATTTAATGGGAGAACAAACCATTCTTTGTGGTGTTCTTCAAACAGGCTCAATTCTTTCTTTTGACAAAATGATTGAAAAAGGAATAGATCCTACTTATGCTGCTAAATTAATCCAATATGGTTGGGAAACTATCACCGAAGCACTAAAACACGGTGGTATCACAAACATGATGGATCGCCTTTCTAACCCTGCTAAAATCAAGGCTTTCGAACTTTCGGAAGAGTTAAAACAAATACTTACTCCGTTATTTCAGAAGCACATGGATGATATTATGTCAGGACACTTTTCTAAAACCATGATGGAAGATTGGGCCAATGATGATAAAAACCTATTGACTTGGAGAGCCGCTACTGGCCAAACTGCTTTCGAAAAGACAGTAGTTACAGAAAAAGAAATATCAGATCAGGAATATTTTGATCACGGGGTATTGATGGTTGCTTTTGTTCGCGCTGGAGTTGAATTGGCTTTTGACACGATGGTAGCTGCTGGGATTAAAGAAGAGTCAGCATATTATGAGTCTTTGCACGAAACACCATTAATTGCGAATACAATTGCAAGAAAAAAACTTTTTGAAATGAACCGAGTCATTTCTGATACTGCCGAATATGGCTGTTATCTTTTCGATCATGCTGCAAAGCCGCTTTTAGAAGACTTTATGAAGGGCATTGATACTGACGTTATTGGTACTGCTTTTGCTGAAGGAAAAGGAAATGGTGCTGATAATCGTGACTTAATTGATGTTAACGAAATTATTCGTTACCATCCAGTTGAGATGATTGGTTATGAATTGAGAGAGTCGATGACTGACATGAAAAAAATAATATAACCCATTACTAATAATTAAATTTTTAATTATATTAAAATCGTAAAATCAAATTTTGAATAGAGAAAACAGGTCTTAACTTCAGTTTTCTTTTTTATTTATAAGCTTATGACAATGAAAATGAATCAAGTTCCTAAACAATTTCAAGTTACTCCTATCCATTCAAAGGATTACTTGGTTAACGGAGAAATCAAATCATGGAAAGGACCTTCTTCTGAAGTTTTTTCAACTATTCAGACAGAAAACGAGTCGGGAGAAATGGTTCCTACATTTCTGGGAACAATTCCTGACATGGAGTCCGAAACTGCTTTGGAAGCATTAGATGCCGCAAATAAAGCATTTGATCGTGGTAAAGGACTTTGGCCGACCATGAAAGTTAAAGAACGTTTGACCTGTTTAGAAAAATTTGCAGGTAAAATGAAAGAGCATCGCGAAGAGGTCGTAAAACTTTTAATGTGGGAAATCGGGAAATCCTTAGGGGACTCACAAAAGGAATTTGATCGTACCATTGATTACATCTATGATACCGTAGAGGCTTATAAAAAACTTGATCATCGCAGTGCAAAGTTTGAAAAAGAAGGAGGAATCCATGCACATATTCGTCGTGGTCCATTAGGAGTAGTGTTATGTTTGGGTCCTTATAACTATCCACTGAATGAGACTTTTTGTCTATTAATTCCTGCCATTATTATGGGGAATACAGCCATATTTAAACCTGCAAAACACGGTGTATTACTAATTACACCATTGTTGAAAGCTTTCCAAGAAAGTTTTCCAGCCTGGAGTTGTAAATATTGTTTTTGGTAGAGGTAGAAAAATAGCTCAGCCGATTATGAAAACTGGAGTTATAGACGTTTTGGCTCTAATTGGACATAGTACTTCAGCAGTTGCTTTACAAGATGAGCATCCTAGAAAAAATAAATTGAGATTGGTTTTAGGCTTGGAGGCTAAGAACCCGGGAATTATTCTTCCTGATGCTGATTTAGATCACACCATCAAAGAATGCATTTCAGGAACATTATCATTTAACGGACAACGGTGTACTGCACTGAAAGTGCTCTATGTACACGAATCTTTAGTTGATGAATTTAACACTAAGTTTTCTGCCGCTGTTGATGCTTTGAAATATGGTTTGCCATGGGAAGAAGGTTCATTTTTAACTCCACTTCCTGAACCTTCAAAACCAGCCTATATAAAAGGACTTATTGATGATGCGGTTTCAAAAGGCGCCAAAGTCATGAACAAAAAGGGCGGGCAACAGTCCGTAAATTACTCTTATCCTGCAGTGCTTTATCCCGTTGACGAGAGCATGAATGTATATAAAGAAGAACAATTTGGTCCTGTAATACCGATCATTGCTTATAAAGATATTAACGAGCCTTTGGATGCGATGGCAGCTTCAGACTACGGTCAGCAAGTGAGTCTTTTCGGAAGAGATGTAAGAAAAATCGGACCACTGATCGATATTTTATCGAACTTAGTTTGTCGTGTGAATCTAAACAGTGCTTGCCAGAGAGGCCCTGATGTTTATCCATTTGCAGGAAGAAAGAACTCTGCTGTTGGAACCTTAAGTGTTTTTGATGCACTGCGTTCTTTTTCCATAAGAACTTTTGTTGCTTCTAAGGACAACCCTTACAACAATGAGATTTTGGAAAACCTATTAAATTCAAAGGAATCTAATTTTGTTTCAACAGATTATTTGTTGTAATATCAAGTTTATTTTGAATTGTAAACTTTTTGCATAAAGTTTTTTCCCTTCATCAAGGAGGCAGTTATTACGCCCGAAAATAGTGCGCCTCCAACTCCTGCAGTTACGATATCTTGGCCTGTCAGGTAGAAGTTTTTGATTGAAGTTCGAGGTTTTAAGAATTTCTGTCTAAAACGCTGAGGTGTATGATCAATGCCATAGATTTCACCTTTCTTATAATTCACAAAATTTTGCGTTGTTAAAGGAGTAGAAAGTTCGTAGACATCGATATTGTTTTCCAGGTGGGGAAGTTGAATAAATAGTGCTTCAAGTAAACGTTTGCTTATTTTTTCTTTAAAAGCTTCATATTCAGCCCCGCGTTTCATCCATTTAGAACCTTGCCATTCCGCAACCAATTCGTAGGGGAGTAGTGTAATGATGTCTATCGTACTCTTGTTTGGATACCGCTCAGACCAAGTGGGGTCTTTAGCTGAAGGAAAGGAAATATATACCACAGGAAAAGCGGCTTGATTGTCTTTTAGATAGTTGGCCACACATTGATCATGGTCTCCTTTTTCTGGATAAATCCAAAAGTTAGTTTTTGGTAGTTTTAATTCCTTTGGGCTTCCATTTAAACCAATATAAAGACTGACATGAGCTACAGAAGGATTGATTTTTTTAAGCTGTTTTCTGAGCTGATGTTTTTCTACAATATGCTCTGGAATTAGTTTTTCATAGGTGTTAAAAATACCTGTCCCACTGACTATTTTTTCAGCATAAAAACTTTTTCCATCTTTTATTTTCACTCCTATTGCTTTATTGTTTTCAATGATGACTTCTTGCACCTCGGCATTAGTCAAAATTGTTCCTGAAGCAGCTTCAATGACAGGGTCAATGGTTTTTAATATTTGAGAGGATCCTCCCACTGGAAAGCTTCCTCCACTAAAATAGTGTTTCACTACCGATGCATGCATCGCAAAACTACTTTGTCTCGGGGGCAAACCATAGTCCCCATATTGACCGGTCAAGACCTTTATTAATTCTTGATTATCAGTGATGGATTCTAAAACTTCTTGAGTTGTCTGATCGGCATATTTTAAGTAGTCTTTTCGCATTCGCCTCCCCATAAAAAAATTTACAATGGCTGGAAGCGCTTTGGCGCTATAAAACTTACCCATGTATTTGTTAGAAAGAAAAATAAGTTCTACATATTTTTTAATCGCTTCTTTTTCTACTGGAAAATATTCAAATAATTGTTTTTGAAAATTATCAACTCCTTTGACTAAATCATAGGTTTTGTTTCCAATAATAATGCGATCATAAACTTCGCCCATGTCCGCCCATTCTAATTTTCTATTGGTGACATAATCAAAGAGTTTTTTAATGGCGCTGTTCGGTCTTTGCACTTCTCCGATGTAATGAATTCCAACATCCCATTCATACCCTTTTCTAGTGAATACATGCGTAAATCCACCCGCAGTATAATGTCTTTCTAATACAAGAACCTTTTCACCTTCTTTTGCCAGCAAAGCAGCTACTGTGAGTCCCCCAATACCAGATCCAATGACGATGGTATCATACTTTTTTTCTAATTCATGTTTTCTTTTATAAGACTGTATCATTTGCTTTTGATTGAAATGTCCTTAAAGATCGTATAAGTTTGACCTTCTATTTTTAATTAAATCATTAAAAGCATTGATTTGCTTGTTGTTGGCCTCTTTTTCATCGATTTCTATAATTCCTACCCCGACTTTGTCTTCAGTTGCAGTGGTAAGAGTTTTTCCATTCCAAGAAGTAATTTGACTCTTCCCCGTAAAACTAAATTCATCACCTCCTCTAAGTTCATTTCCGATTCTATTGGCGGTTACTGCAAAGATTCTATTTTCTAAACAGCGCGTAATCATGGCACTTTGACAATGGGGAAGGACTAGATTTGAAGGGTGGGCTAGCACTTGCATTCCCTGAAGCGCAAGCGATCGACATGTTTCAGGAAAAATCCAATCGAAACAGATCATAACACCGATTTTCACACCATCAATTTTATAGACTTTAGGCGCTTCATCACCAGGAGTAAACCATAAATTCTCACGATTAAAAAGATGAATTTTTTTATAAGTATCAATCACTTTTCCCTTTGAAACAATTAGAAGAGCATTATATACTTTGTCATCTTCTAACTCTATAAACCCTCCAATTACTGTGCCTTCAATCTGTAACGAGATTTCTTTTAAATAAGTTGCAGTTGCTCCATCTTTTTTTTCGGCAAGGTTTTTCGCTTCTTCTGCAGAAGTGAAGGTATAGCCCGTGGCAAATAATTCAGGGAGCACCAAAAGGTCAGTCTTAATGGATTTAATTAGTTGACGTACGTCTTCAAAATTCTTTTTTTTTTCGCCGAATATGGGATCGTTTTGAAGGTAGCCTATTTTCATATTACATTTTATTTGAGACTTAAAAAAGCTTCGTTACCTGATTTTTCTTTAACGAAAGCCGTAGCCTTTACCTCCCCTGTTTTTAAACTAAATGGAGCTGTATATCGCTTTGAGTTTTTAGAGGGAGTGCTTCCGTCGATTGTATAACGAATTTCGATGTCTCCATTAATATTTAGAATTGTGTTTTCTCCATGGGGTTTCCATTTGAACTCATGTTTTTTTGGAGCAATTATTACCTGCCCTATTGAATCTATTTCGATAGCGATTTCTGGAGGAATCGGTTGGTAATAGTGCGCTTTAACTATTGATATTGCGGGGGTATTTCTTGATTCTAAAACTCGAAATCTGAATTTATTGGTTTCAATTTCTGGAAAACGAAGGATTCTTTTATACCCAATATTCGTTGCCGAAGCGATTTCTTTCCATTTGTTACCTACCCATGCATCTAGGGCATGTTTCTCTATCCTTTCACTGTGCGTGGTGATGGCCTCTTGAATGACAAACCTGTTGGTCACAATTGGTTTTTTTGTTGTTATTATTACTTCTTTAGTGCCATCAATTAATAAAAAACTATTTTCATTTTTATCCAAAATTTCATTTGGCCCAGTTGCTCCTTCAAGTAAATTTTCGGTGTAGGTTGATTTTATTCTTCTTCCGGATTCGATTAAAGCTTCCACATCACGTGGTGAAAAACGTCCTTCTCGATTTGGGGGAATATTCATGATTAAAGTGGCATTGCCACCAACCGATCTTTCGTAAATATCAAAAACATCATCTGCATTTCTAACCTTTTGCTCGTCATCATTTCTATAAAACCAACCTTCACGAATGGAGGTGTCAACTTCCCCTTGTTGGTAATGAAGAAACTTTCCTTGATAAAGTTTTTCTCGGCTTCCAAGGTCGATATTTGTGAAATCAGCAAAGGAATTCATCTCGTTAGGATCTTCTTGATAGGGAATAACATTCCATTCCGTTTCGCGAGTAATACCAGCTTCATTTCCACACCATCTAACATCTTGTTTGCCAAAAACAACTGCTTCGGGAGCCAGTTCGCTTATTAGTTCCTTCCACGCCAGGTAGTTATATTTTTGTCCTCCTTTTCTTTTTGGATGTGCACCGTCTAGCCACACTTCATGAATAGGACCATATTCTGTTAATAATTCAAAAAGCTGGTTAAGATAATATTCATTGTAATCATCCGCCTTAAACTTGAAAGTTCTTTTGTCTTTAAATGGGCGGCCTTCCACAACTCTGGGAATAACTCTTTCATTATATTTACTGAGGTTTCCATACAGTCCTTCTTTATTTTCAATTTGATACAAGTCTGCAGGGGAAAGGTAAATCCCCAATTTCAACCCATATTTTTCACAAGATTCAGACAATTCTTTCAACACGTCTCCTTTGCCGTTTTTGAAGGGAGAGGACATCACCCCATGCTTGGTGTAACGACTTTGAAACAAAACAAATCCATCGTGATGCTTGGCGGTAAAAACGACCATTTTCATTCCCGCCGATTTCATGGTTTTGCACCATTGATCAGTATCTAGATTTTGCAGGTTGAATATTTCAGGATTTTCTATTCCGCTTCCCCATTCTTTTTTTGAAAAGATGTTGGGGCCAAAGTGAATAAACGCCATGTATTCAGTTTTCAATGCCTCGAATTGATTTGGTGTTGGAATGACATGGGTCGCCTTTTTGAGGATCATCTCATTTGTATCTGTCGCTTCGATGGCTATGGTACTTTCTTGCTTCATTTCGATTCCTGCGGTGGTATTACAGGAATAAATTAAAAGAAATAATGAGACAAATAGACTATTTTTAATTTTCATAATTAGGGTTTTACTATGAGTCAAAATAATTCTTCTTCTATTTTTTCAAGCATTAGCATTTCAACATGAAATTGCCAATCGAAAGACGTTGACTGATTCGCTAAATGGGAATGATGGTCTTGATCTAAAATATAGTTTTCAGATTTGGTTAGAATTCGGGTCTTTGCATAAGTTTTTTCTAGCTCATTTCTTATCGAGCCAAACTCCTCAACCAATTGCTTTAATTTATCAAGATATAGTGAGGCTTGCTCTTTGTTTTTCGCCTCATCATAATTTTTGAGTGAAATTAGCAGCACATTGCTATAACGTACGAGATTATTGACCTGCTCATAAACCTCAAGGGTAAAGTTGTTTCTCTTGGCTTGGCTCTTCGTGAACTTTATTTTTAAAGCAATTATATCACAAGTCAATAAGTTTAGTTGGGCCTTATTTAAAAGATCCTTATACTTCTCACTCCATTTTCCCTTATTTTCTTTGTTGGGTAGCTCAATTAATAAATCCTCTGAAGGTTGGTTGCTTTTTTTTATTTTATTTCGATCAAACCCATCTAGGAGCATGTTCTTCCAAAAGGCAACTGGCGCTTCTAATTGATCGATAAAGGCATGTTCCTTATTTGCCACTTCATAAGAAAACTCCCTTTGTCTGTAGGCAGACTTAATGGCTTCTTTGGTTCTGTTTTCTCCTGACCAAGAATAGGCGGAAAAAGCGATTATTCCACGCATATACAATTCAAAATGAGGCGAATCGTCATCCCAGAGGGTAAGTAATAAACCACTGAGATTGTTTTCAATAGAAGACAAAGTAAATGTTTTTATGTTGTCCATATTGCTTTCTTCTTGTGGCATCAAAACCCAGCGAGTTTGTCCAGCCGTTGCTCCCATTACTTGAAATCCTTTTTCAGAAAACCATTCCATTGTTTTTGAATTTCCAATGGATTGGGAGGCACTATAATTCCAGCGCATGTAGATGCAATTCTTAGGAAAAAGGTGTAAGAATTCTTCTAATTTATACTGGTTTTCTTCCCAAACTTTATCGACTGCTGCTTGTGTCATTTCTGGTTTGAACATGGGATCATAAACCCCGGCATATTTTAGCGGCATGTCATCCCAAAAAATAGGAATTCTATTATTGTCAGCAGCAAATTTACAGACTTTATTGAGCCATATCAATTGCAGTTCCAATGATGTTTTACCACTTCCCCTTCCGGTGGTGTGCACTTCATCACCTCCCACGTGGAAGTATTTCCCATGGGGGGTCGCTTTTATAGCATCGCGGTACAAATCAAACTGAAGTTCATAGGTTCTGGGATCTAAGGGGTTGAAAGCCCAATCGTTTTCAGGGTCATCCCGAAGGTCCTTATATTTTTCGTGTTTTAAAATAAATGAGGCATGTCCTAGCCCTTGAACTAGCGGACTGATTTGGATATTTCTTGCGTGAGCATATTCACTCAGTTTTTTCCATTCGGCAACACTCAACGCTTCTCTAGTTCCAATCAATGGTTGCCGTTCATATATGATTTTATCTTCAAACTCTATTATGATTCCATTGATTTTATATTTTTTCAATTTGTCCATCAAATCATAATAATAGGAAACCGTCTCTCTGTGGTGCTTGATGTCTAGTTGAATGGCGCGAAAGGCGAGTAGGGGGTAGTCTTTGATTTTGCAGATGGGAAGCGCAACGTTTTGATCTTTGGCATCTTCCATGAGCTGTTCTAAAGTAGAAAAGCCATAAAGCAAGCCCGCTTGATCTTTGGCTGTAATCACAATCTGATTGGTAGAGATTTCGAGCTGATAACCTTCAGGACGTATATCCAAATTGCTTTCTATTGAAAAGCGAATTTGTGCACCCTTTGAATCTTTTGCTTCAAGAATTTTTCCAAGCAGTGGACCATTTTCAGGGAGCGCCTCCTTATTTGAAGCGTAATAAAACTTGAGATCGCTGTACTTTAAATCACTAACTCCAGTGATCGAAAACTCTTGTGGATGGGGCAATAACTTAAAATCACCCATTTTACTAGACTGGGAATCACAATTTATAAATGTGAATAAAATTGCAACAAGTAGCAGGGTTTTTATTTTTTTTATGAGCTGGTTTAGGTTGGGGTTAAATAATAAATATGAATCAAATTTCATAAATAAGTAGAGCTTTAAATTTTTTAATGAGAGCGCTTTAAGAAATCTTCTCGAATCGGGGAGAACCCATCGATGAGTTTTACGAATTCTGTTAAGGTTTGTATGGAATGGTTTAGGTTGGATTCAACTTTAAAAACATCTCCTTCACTGAGGAGGTATTCTCGGTCTTCAACAAATAATTTTAGTTTGCCAGCGGCAACATAAGAGATTTGTTCGTGGGGGTGATTGTGAGGAGGGTCAGGCATCTCCATAGGGCCATTCGAAAACTCAATAACGGTAAACATTAAGTCTTTTAAATAAATAACCTTTCTGTTAATATTGGGGTTTGTTTCTAGCTTTTCAAAACCTTCTTCGTGTTTTACGACTTCCATAAAAAATAAATTAATGCAAAATTTACGAAAAACTATTTAAATCTATACTTTACGATGGGGATAAATTAACACTTAATTTTATCTCCGTTGAATGTATCAATGGTTTTTAGGCCCCATAAATTCATTTAACACATAACATTACTGTCTTTTCGAGTAATTGTATAAAAAATACCCGGCTATAAAACCGTTTGCTAAACCATAAATTAAAGAATGTACTTTAGAAATATAAACATATATTTCCTTTTTAGGGTTTTACCTCAATGGCTATAAAGTCAAATGACTCCTCACTGCATCCGCATACCTCCAACATCCATATATCCGGATGTGTTGTTATCAACAATTACATGCGAATTTGTCAAGAGTAAAAACCCAGCCACTTTGCTCATTTCTAATCGTGTGTCTGGCGACGATGCACCTGCAAATAGAATATAAGTGCTTCAAAATATTTTTAAATTATCTATGTTCTGTTTTTTTTAAACATTTTAAAAAAGAACTCTGTCTAAATTTTCTTACAAATCTAAAAGAACTTTGTGAATATTGGGTTTCTGATTTTGATTGGAAAATGCACTCAAGCAAGCTTGCCCGCAATGAAGCCAGTGCTCCAAGCTGCTTGGAAATTATAACCTCCAGTTATTGCGTCAACATCTATGACTTCACCAGCGAAATAGAGATTCGGGACTATTTTGCTTTTTAGTGTGTTTAGGTCAACATCGGCAAGCGAAACGCCACCACAGGTAACAAACTCTTCTTTGAAAGTTGTTTTTCCTGCTACTTTAAATTTATGCTGCGTAAGCAGTGTGATCAATTGGCGACTTTTTTTCTTCCCCAATTCTTTCCAGCTTCTCGATACAGGGATGTCACAGGTGACAACCAAATGCTTCCACAAACGCTGGGGGAGGGGAAATGATTTGTGGTTGATCACTTTCTTTTGAGGATTTATTTCGATAAAAGCTTGCAGCTTTTCAAAGAGCAGTTCTGTATTGGATTCATTCAGCCAATTGACTTGAACCTCAAACTGATATTCTTTGTCGCTCAATGCTCTTGCTCCAAAAGAAGAAGCTTTGAGGATGGCTGGACCACTCATTCCCCAATGGGTGATGAGCAATGGCCCTTGGGTTAGTATTTTAGTTCCACTTATTCTCACCTGTGCCTCTTCAACAGCAATCCCCATCAATGCTGTGATTGGTTCCTTGGGCATGTTAAAAGTAAAAAGTGAAGGTACTGGCGGAATGATTTCGTGTCCCAAATTTTTTAACCAATCAAAGCTTTTAAGCTTTGGGCTTCCGCCTGTTGCTACAATTACGGAGTCGAAGGACTTGGATTTTTCATTATCGTTAAATTGGAGTATCCATTTTTCATCTATTCGTTTTAGACTTTTGATGTGGGAGCTGCGTTTAAGGTTTACGCCTAGTTTTTCAATTGCTTCCATCAAACAATCTATGATACTTTGTGACTGATTGGAAACCGGAAAAATCCTTTGATCAGCTTCGGTATTTAAGGGCACTCCACGCTTTTCAAACCAATTTTTAGTGTCTTGTGTCGAAAATTGATGTAGTATTTTTTTAAGTTTTTTACCTCCCCTAGGATAGGACAAGCAGAGCGAATTGATGTCTGTATTGCCATTGGTCACATTACAGCGACCACCACCAGATACTTTTACCTTAGCCAGTACATTACTGGTTTTTTCAAAGAGAATAACTTCTGCTTCAGGGTGGTGTGTTTTAGCGGAAATCGCTGCGAAAAATCCTGCAGCACCTCCGCCCAATACCGCTATGTTTTTTTTAACCTCCATCTGTTCGAAGGTAGGGTTTTAACCTGCCAAACTTTTAATTCCAAATAATATAAAAAATTAAAAAATATTATTTTATTTGACTGGCTAAATAATCTCCAACTTCACTGGTTTTATAGGCTTTATCATTCCCTTCAACCAAGTCTTCTGTGACAATGCCTTCTTCGAGCGATTGATCGACAATTTTTCGAATCAAGGCCCCTTCTTCATGTAAACCAAATGCCATTTCAAACATCATTGCTGCAGACAAAACTGTGGCCAGTGGATTGGCGATGTCTTTACCCGTAGCTTGAGGAAAAGATCCGTGAATGGGCTCGAATAGACCAATTTTAGATCCAACAGATGCAGAGGGCATCAAACCCATTGAACCTGAGATAACTGAAGCTTCGTCGGTGAGAATGTCACCAAAAAGGTTTTCAGTAATCAATACGTCATAACTGTTTGGCCATTGCACCAAACGCATGGCAACGGCATCGACAAATTCATAAGCAACTTCAACTTCTGGATAATCCTTTTCCATCAATTGAACAGTTTCTCTCCACAGTCGAGAACTTTCCAAAACGTTTGCCTTGTCTACACAGCATAATTTTTTAGATCGGGTCATGGCCAATTCAAAACCTTTTTTAGCCAACCGTTGTATTTCACTTCGGGTATAAGTACAAGTGTCAAAGGCGGTGTTGCCATCATCTTTTCTTCCTCGTTCTCCAAAATAAATTCCACCCGTTAATTCTCTTAAAAAAACCAAATCTGTTCCCTCAATTCGTTCTCTTTTTAAGGGAGACTTGTCAATTAATGACGGGAAAGTAAAAGTCGGGCGTACATTAGCAAATAGCCCTAATTTTTGACGCATTTTTAAAAGTCCTTGTTCGGGTCTTACTTTTGCAGAAGGGTCATTGTCAAAACGTGGATGTCCGATGGCGCCAAATAAAACAGCGTCAGAGGCCAAACATACTTCATGAGTACTGTCTGGATAAGGTTCTCCCACCGCATCAATAGCTACAGCACCAGTCAATGCAGGCATCCATTCGATTTGATGATCAAATTTTTTAGCAATTGCATCGGATACTTTAACTGCTTGATCGATTACTTCTGGACCAATACCGTCTCCGGCCAATAAGGCAATTTTTAATTTCATATGTCGTTAATTAATTTAATTTGACGTTTAGCATTTTTTCAGTTGCCTTGATGGCAGCTACGGTTTGATCAGAATCTAAACCACGTGTGGTGAACTCCTTAGTACTACTTTTCCAGGTAACAAAAGTTTCACACAAAGCATCCGAATTACTTCCCGGTGGAATACGAACCGCGTAGTCAACCAAAAGAGGTAATTCTAATTTTTTCTTTTTATAAATTATTTTTAAGGCCCTCATAAAAGCATCAAATTGTCCATCTCCTGAGGCACTTGCTTCCATGATTTCTCCATCGATTTCTAGAGAGATTGTCGTGTTGGGTTGAAGTCCCTTGGAATGTGTAAGTGCATAGGATTTAACCAATACTCTTTCTTCCATGGCACTATTGAGAACGTCCGATATTATATAAGGGAGATCCTCTGTTGTGACCCTTTCTTTTTTATCTCCCAACTCAATGATGCGTTGGGTGACCTTTTTTACTTCATCATCATTAAGTGTAACGCCTAATTTTTGAAGGTTTTTCTGAATGTTCGCTTTACCAGAGGTTTTTCCTAGAGCATATTCTCTCGTTCTACCAAAACGTTCTGGTAATAGGTTGTTGAAATAGAGGTTCTTCTTCTTGTCACCGTCGGCGTGGATTCCAGCAGTTTGAGTGAAAACATTTTCACCCACGATAGGTTTGTTCGCTGGGACGATAAAACCTGTAAAAGTAGAAACCAACTTGCTCACCTTATGCAGTGCGGTTTCATTAATGTTTATTTTAATTTCGGGTAAAAAATCTTTGATGTTGGCCACCGCACTCGCCATTGGTGTATTTCCAGCGCGCTCTCCCATTCCATTGATGGTGAGATGCAATCCATGACATCCAGCTCTCAAGGCCTCCATACTATTGGCGACACTTAGGTCATAATCATTGTGACCATGAAAATCGAAATGTAATTCGGGAAACTTAGAAACGATTTCAGAAACAAATTTAAAAGTCTCCAAATGAGTGAGGATCCCTAAAGTATCGGGTAGCAATACCCTTTTGATTGGTTGTGTGGCAATGAAAGATAAATATTCGTCGACATAGGCCCTGGAGTTTCGCATACCATTGCTCCAATCTTCCAAATAAACATTGGTGGTAATGCCTTCTCTTTCTGCTTCTAAAACATTGTCCTCAATTTCTTTGAAATGTTGATCAGGTGTTTTTTTAAGCTGATGTGTCAGGTGGTTTAAAGACCCTTTTGTTAATAAATTCTGAACTTTTGCACCAGAATCTTTTAACCAATTTAAGGAGGTTCCTTGGTCTACAAAAGTTAAGATTTCAATGCGATCCAACAGTGATTTGCTTTTGGCCCAAGCAGCAATTTCTTTTACCGAATTCAATTCTCCCTCAGAGACTCTTGCCGAGGCAATCTCAATGCGATCTACTTTTAACTCTTCTAATAATAACTTAGAAAGTGTTAGTTTTTCAGCTACAGAAAACGACACCCCTGAGGTTTGTTCGCCATCCCTAAGCGTGGTGTCCATGATTTCAATAGTTCTTTTTTTCATCGCAAGGTTTGAGAAAGAAAGTTTAGAGTGGAGTATTTTTAGAAAATTCTTTGATTTCTTCTTTTACAGCTAAGAAGATAGTCGATATCGTCAAAACCATTCAACATGTTTTCTTTTTTATAAGGGTTGATGTCAAAATTTTCAGATTCTCCAGTAGTGTCAAGAGTAACCTTTTGATTTTCTAGATCAATCGTAATTGAGGTTTTTGGATCAGCATTGACCGCTTCAAACATTTTGGCTGAAAATTCTGCAGATACTTGAACTGGTAAAACACCAATGTTTAAACAATTATTTCTGAAAATATCCGCAAAGAAACTTGAAATAACGCATCGAAAACCATAATCATAGATCGCCCAAGCAGCATGTTCTCTTGAGGATCCGGAGCCAAAGTTTTTTTCTCCTAATAAAATTTGTCCACTGAACTTGGCGTTATTGAGAACAAAATCTTCTTTAGGACTGTCATCATTATTGTATCTCCAGTCACGAAATAAGTTGTCTCCAAAACCAATGCGCTCTGTCGCTTTTAAAAATCGAGCAGGAATGATTTGATCAGTATCTACGTTTTCGATTGGAAGTGGAACTGCTGTACTTGTTAGTACCTTAAATTTATCGTAAGCCATTTATTAATTTATTAACGTTCTTGGATCAGTTACTTTTCCTGTTACTGCAGCCGCTGCTGCCATGATTGGACTTGCCAATAGGGTTCTAGAGCCAGGTCCTTGTCGTCCTTCAAAATTTCTGTTTGATGTGCTAACAGCATATTTTCCAGTAGGAACTTTGTCATCATTCATTGCCAAACAAGCTGAGCATCCTGGTTCGCGAAGTTCAAAGCCAGATTCCTTAAGGATATCTAATAAACCTTCTTCTTCAATTGCCTTTTCTACTTTATGCGATCCAGGAACCAACCAAGCGGTTACATTGGATGCTTTCTTTCGACCTTTAACGATTTCTGTAAAAGCCCTAAAATCTTCAATTCTACCGTTGGTACAACTTCCTAAAAACACAAAGTCAATTTCTTTACCGATCATTGTATCCCCTTCTTCATATCCCATGTAGTTCAATGACTTTTTGTAAGTGGCTGCTCCACCGTCGATGGATTCTGCCATTGGGATGCCTTTCGAAATTCCAATCCCCATTCCAGGGTTTGTTCCGTAAGTAATCATCGGTTCTATAGAATTCCCATCGAAAACAAGTTCTTGGTCAAACACAGCATCCGCATCGGTCTTAAGATCTGACCAATATTCCATTGCTTTGTCCCAGTTTTCACCCTTAGGCGTAAACTCTCTGTCTTTTATGTATTCAAATGTTTTTTCGTCTGGAGCAATCATTCCACCTCTGGCACCCATTTCGATACTGAGGTTGCAGACGGTCATTCTTCCTTCCATACTCATTTCATTAAAAACTTCTCCAGCATACTCCACAAAATAACCTGTGGCACCTGAGGTAGATAATTGTGAAATAATGAAAAGCGCCACATCTTTTGGGCCAACTCCTTTTTCAAGAGATCCCTTGATGGTGATGCGCATTTTTTTTGGTTTGGGTTGCAAAATACATTGCGTCGATAAAACCATTTCTACTTCCGAAGTTCCAATTCCAAAAGCAATCGCACCAAAAGCACCATGAGTTGAAGTGTGTGAATCTCCACATACGATCGTTGCACCTGGGAGGGTAATTCCATATTCAGGCCCTACCACGTGTACAATACCGTTTTTTTCGTGACCCAATCCCCAATAAGAAATACCATGCGCTGTCGCATTTTTTTCTAAGGCGTCCAATTGTTTTGCGGACAAAGGATCTGCAACGGGCAGGTGTTGATTGATGGTTGGCGTGTTGTGATCCGCTGTTGCGAAAGTACGCTCAGGATACAATACGCTAATGTTTCTGTTGTCTAATCCCAAAAAAGCTACAGGACTGGTAACCTCGTGTACCATGTGGCGATCGATGAACAAGACATCGGGTCCATCTTTTATTTGTTGGACCACGTGGGAATCCCAAACTTTATCAAAAAGTGTTTTTTTCATTTGTTTTAAAATAATTGTTTTTTAGAATCCGCAGGATTCAATAATTTCAGGAATGTCTTCATCACTGACCTCTTTTTGTTGATCAGCAACTTTTAAAAACTGTTCATATACTTTATCTAGTTGAAGTTTATCTAATTCAAAACCAATATTTTTGGCGCGGTAGGCCAATGCTGCTCTTCCGCTTCTGGCAGTTAAAACAATCGCAGACTCGGTTACTCCGACATCTAGGGGTCATTATTTCATAAGTTTCTCTTCTCTTGATCACGCCGTCTTGATGAATGCCTGAACTGTGTGCAAAAGCATTGGCGCCAACCACTGCTTTGTTGGGCTGAACTGGCATACCCATGCTGTCAGAAACCAATTGGCTTGTTGAGTATAGCAATTTGGAATTAATTCGAGTGTCTAAATTTAAACTGTCGTGTTGCTTCATAATCATTACAACTTCCTCTAAAGAAGTGTTTCCAGCGCGCTCCCCAATTCCATTGATGGTACATTCAATTTGTCTTGCACCATTAATGATTCCAGCAATCGAATTTGCAGTCGCCATCCCCAAGTCATTGTGGCAATGACATGAAAGGACGGCTTTGTCAATTCCAGTAACGTTTTCTTTTAAATATTTAATTTTTGCACCATATTCTTCTGGCAAACAATAGCCAGTGGTGTCTGGAATATTTAGAACAGTTGCCCCCGCCTTAATGACAGCTTCGCATACCCTGGCAAGAAACTCGTTATCAGTTCGTCCGGCATCTTCCGCATAAAACTCTACATCCTCAACAAAAGTTTTGGCATAGCTCACTGCAGCTACTGCACGTTCGATGATTTTTTCTCTATCAGAATTGAATTTGTATTTGATGTGGGAGTCTGAAGTTCCAATTCCTGTGTGAATTCGAGAAAGTTTGGCGTGCTTAAGCGCTTCTGCTGCAACCTCAATATCTTTCTTCACAGCTCGAGTCAATCCACAAACTCTTGCATTTTTAATCAGCTTTGAAATTTGTACCACAGAATCGAAGTCACCAGGACTTGAAACTGGAAATCCTGCCTCTAGTATGTCAACACCCAAAAAATCAAGGCGTTCTGCAATGATAAGTTTGTTTTTGGTGTCTAATTTACAACCTGGCACTTGTTCTCCATCTCTTAAGGTAGTGTCGAAAATTTGGACGTATTCGTTGTTCATTTGCGGTACTCGGATATTAATTTAAACTAAATTATAATGAAATATGAAATAGTGGGGTTATATTAATATTTTTATTACAATATTCTATACATTTGTTTTCCATTTAAGTCGTTATAAAACAATAGATTAAACCAGATTTTACTACAATGATTAATGAACAAAAAGACAACTTATTTCAGCTGATAAAATCGCTCACAAAATCTGAAAAGCGTCAATTTAAACTTTACGTAGGCCGAATGGGGTCTAACAACGACGCAAAATTCCTGAGCCTTTTTAATCTTTTGGACAAGTTAGAGAAGTATAGTGAAACCGCAATCCTTAAAAAAGGAATTGTTTCTAAGCAACAAGTTGTCTAATTTGAAAGCCCATTTGTTCAAACAGATATTAATTAGTTTACGGCTCAACCCAATTCATCAAAACATTCGAATCCAGATCAGAGAGCAAATGGATTTTGCTGCCATTTTATATCAAAAAGGATTGTATAAATTGAGTCTAAAGATCTTAGACAAAGCAAAAATGCTTGCCCTTAAAAACGAAGAAAAATATTCTGCTTTTGATATTGTGGAGTTTGAAAAGTTAATAGAGTCTCAATACATCACAAGAAGTCTAACCAACCGGGCGCAAGAATTGATTAAGGAAGCTGATTTCCTTAGAACGCAAAACGACTTGGCCAGTAAGCTTTCTAATTTATCCCTTTTACTTTATGAGCGTTTGATCAAAACAGGCTATGCCAAAAGTGATCAGGAGTTTAGAGAGATCACTAAGTTTTTTTATGAAAAAATGCCGACAATGGAGGTTGAAAAACTTGGGTTTAGAGAAAAACTTTGGTACTACAAAGCACATGTCTGGTATAGTTTTTTGGTTCAAGATTTTTTATCATCCTTTAAATATGCCTCTAAGTGGGTTACTATGTTTGATGAAAAGCCAGAAATGATTTTGATTCATCCCGTTTTTTATCTCAAAGGGAATAATTTTTTAATGGAGTCCTTGGCCCTTATCAAGTATCCTGAGAAGTTTAAGATTACCCTTCGAAATATGCTTGGAAAAATCAATTCTTTAGAGTTTTCTAAGAATGAAAACCTTGCAGGCTTAAGCTTCTTGTATTATTACTTTATTGGGCATACTGAATTTCTTCAAGGAAATTTTGAAGGAGAACTTGCGATACTTCCTGAAGTGACAAAAGGGATTGAAGATTTTAGAAATCAGATTGATCCGCACCACATCATGATGTTTTATTATAAAATTGCTTGTCTGTATTTTGGCTCAGGAGACAATGAAAATTGCATCGTTTATCTGAACAAAATTATAAGTGACAAACACCTGAAAATGCGAGAAGATCTTCTATGCTTTACTAGAATTTTAAATGTCGTAGCGCATTATGAAGCAGGATTTGATTATCATTTAGAAAACCATTTGAGAGAAACCTATAAGTATCTGATTAAAATGGACGATTTGCATGAAGTTCAAAAAGCAATGATGCGATTTGTCAGGAGCTTGGGTGATATTTATCCGCACGAATTGAAAGCCGCTTTTGTTAAATTACACAAGGAGTTAAAGCAATATGAAGAAGATCCTTACGAACGAAGGGCCTTTTTATATCTAGACATTTTGTCTTGGTTGGAAAGTAAAATCGAAAACCGCTCAATTGGAGAGATTATTAGAGAAAAAGCAAAAGTAATTAATCGGAAAGAACGAAATTCCATTCCGGTTTAGAAGGGGGAGGAGCAATGATTTCTATCCTTTCCTTCGAAATAGGATGACTTACCGTCAGTGACCTTGCGTGAAGATCAATACTCCCGTCCGGATTGCTTCTTTTAGCGCCGTATTTTAAATCTCCTTTGATGGGATGTCCCAATGCGCAGAGCTGACTTCTTATTTGGTGGTGACGGCCTGTTTCTAATGTGATTTCAAGTAACAAATAACGGTCTAATTCTTTTCTTTTGTTATAATGAAGAATTGCTTTTTTAGTATTGGTTTGCTCCTCATCGAATGCAAAAGACTTATTCATTTTTTGATTTCTCCTGAGCCAATGAGTCAAAGTCCCTTTTTTAGATTTGAAGGTTTTGTTGACAAGCGCCCAATAGACTTTTTGAACATTTCATTTAATCTTTTCAGTGATTTTGAAGTTTTTGTAAAAATGATAACTCCGCTAGTTGGTCTATCTAACCTGTGAGTTATTCCTAAAAATACATTTCCTGGTTTATTGTATTTTTTTTTGATGTAGGCTTTGACTTTATCCGCTAACGGGACATCGCCTGTTTTATCTCCCTGAACCAAATCTCCTGAAGGTTTGTTAATTGCAATAAGATGATTGTCTTCGAAAAGAATGTTGAGCAAAATAGGAGGTTTTTTTAATATTGTTCTTTGTCGTTCGGAAAGTCATTACTTTTAACATCCAAAGGTGAAGGCTTGAATAGCTTGACTGATTTTGGTATTTAGATCTAAATAACGTCTCAAAAAGCGTGGACTGAATTCTGTACTCATTCCCAACATGTCATGAAGCACCAAAACCTGACCATCCACTTCATTCCCCGCGCCGATTCCAATGATTGGAATGTTGACTTCTCTTGCCACTTTGCAGCGAGTTTAGCAGGAATTTTTTCTAAAACAATACCAAAACAACCAATTTCTTCAAGCATCTTTGAATCTTCGACGAGTTGTTTCGCTTCACTTTCTTTTTTGGCTCTTACGGTGTAAGTTCCAAATTTATAGATCGACTGTGGCGTAAGTCCCAAATGTCCCATCACCGGAATTCCAGCCTGTAGAATTCTTACGATAGATTCTTTAATTTGACTTCCGCCTTCAAGTTTTACTGCATGCGCTCCTGCTTCTTTCATGATCCGTATTGCAGATCGAAGCGCTTCTTTAGAATCAGATTGATAAGATCCAAAAGGTAAATCGACAACGACTAAAGCGCGCTCAACCCCCCGTATGACACCAGAGGCGTGGTAAATCATTTGATCTAAAGTTATGGGTAGCGTCGTTTCATGACCTGCCATCACATTGGAAGCCGAATCGCCAACCAATATAATGTCAATTCCAGCCTTGTCTACAATACCCGCTAGGGTGAAGTCATAGGCAGTAAGCATTGCGATTTTTTCGCCTCTCTGCTTCATCTTTCAGACAAACTATTTGTCGTTATACGGGTATAATCTTTGGCCACTTTTGACATATTTAAATTTTTATAAAAGTATGTTGTTTTTTTAAAACCTATAACTTTTATCAAATTTATGAATTTTAAATACATTTGGCATATGACAAGCTGTCAGGAATGTTTTATTGGCACAATGCTTGAATAGTATGGTTAAAATAAAATTGATTTAAATTATGAGTAAAATAATAGGAATAGATTTAGGAACAACAAATTCATGTGTTTCTGTAATGGAAGGGAATGAACCCGTAGTAATTCCTAATTCCGAAGGAAAAAGAACAACTCCATCAGTAATTGCTTTTGTTGAAGGTGGTGAAATCAAAGTAGGAGATCCTGCAAAACGTCAGGCAGTAACTAACCCAACTAAAACCATAGCCTCTATCAAAAGGTTTATGGGAAATAAGTTTTCCGAATCTAAAAATGACACGAAAACAGTTGCATATAAAGTAGTGAAAGGAGATAATGATACCCCACGTGTCGATATTGATGGTCGTTTGTATACGCCTCAAGAGTTATCTGCACGTGTTTTAATGAAAATGAAAAAGACGGCAGAAGAATTTTTAGGTCAGGATGTCACCGAAGCTGTGATTACTGTTCCAGCTTACTTTAATGATGCTCAACGTCAAGCAACTAAAGAAGCAGGAGAAATTTCTGGTCTTAAAGTTCAAAGAATTATCAACGAGCCTACGGCAGCAGCTTTGGCTTTTGGTTTGGATAAAAAAAGTGGTGGAGACAGTAAAATTGCTGTTTATGACCTCGGAGGAGGAACTTTTGATATTTCTATCCTAGAATTGGGAGATGGCGTATTTGAAGTTCTTTCTACCAATGGTGATACACACCTTGGGGGAGATGATTTTGATCAAGTATTGATCGACTTCTTGGCAGATGATTTTAAAAAGACCGAACAAATCGACCTTAGAGAAGATCCAATGGCATTGCAACGTCTAAAAGAGGCTGCTGAAAAAGCAAAAATCGAATTGTCTTCTTCTGCGCAGACAGAAATAAACTTACCCTATGTTACGGCTACGGCTTCTGGGCCTAAGCACTTGGTTACGACATTAACACGTGCAAAATTCGAACAACTTTCTGACGAATTTGTAAAGCGTTCTATGGCGCCAGTCAAGAAAGCTTTGGAAGACGCAGGACTTTCTACCTCTGATATTGATGAAGTTATTTTAGTAGGAGGTTCAACTCGTATTCCAATCATCCAATCTGAGGTAGAAAAATTCTTTGGTAAAAAACCTTCGAAAGGAGTTAATCCTGATGAAGTTGTTGCCATTGGTGCAGCTATTCAAGGAGGAGTACTTTCTGGAGATGTCAAAGATGTCTTGTTGCTTGATGTAACACCACTTTCATTAGGAATTGAAACTATGGGAAGTGTGATGACCAAGTTGATTGAGTCTAACACAACCATTCCTACAAAAAAATCACAAGTTTTTTCTACAGCGGCAGACAATCAGCCTTCAGTAGAGATTCATGTTTTACAGGGAGAAAGATCAATGGCATCTGACAACAATACAATCGGACGTTTTCATTTGGATGGAATTCCACCCGCTCCTAGAGGAACACCTCAAATTGAAGTTACTTTTGATATTGACGCCAATGGAATCATAAAAGTAAGTGCTTCTGATAAAGCATCTGGAAAATCCCAAGACATTCGTATTGAGGCTTCTTCAGGCTTAACAGATGAAGAAATTCAAAAGATGAAGCAAGAAGCAGAAGCTAATGCCGATGCTGATAAGAAAGCCAAAGAAGAGGTAGACAAACTCAACTCTGCAGATCAAATGATTTTTCAAACTGAAAAACAGTTGAGTGAATTTGGAGAAAAGCTTTCTGCAGATAAAAAAGCACCTATCGAATCCTCTTTGGAAGAGCTTAAAAAAGCTCATGAATCTAAAGACCTGGCTTTGATTGATGCTGCTCTTGAGAAAATCAATGAAGCATGGAAAAATGCTTCTGAAGAAATGTATAAGGCTCAAGCTGAATCGCAGCAAGGAGCTGCTGGTCAAGCGCCACCAGAAGGGGAAGCAGAAAGTGCTAACGCTGCTGGCGGAGATGACGTTCAGGATGTTGATTTTGAAGAGGTTAAAGAATAACAAGTTGAATATTTATTAAACAAAAACCTTCTGCTTAACTTAATCGGAAGGTTTTGTTTTTTAAGGAAATTAATATGGACAAAGAGCAAGTTTTAAAATATTGTAATGCAATTTGCGACAATACTTTAATGGAGACACTCGGGATCGAGTTTGTTGATGCTGGTGAGGACTTCTTAACAGCTCGAATGGAGGTTACTGCTAAAGTTCATCAGCCAGATGGTGTTCTTCACGGTGGAGCTACTGTCGCTTTAGCTGAAACGGTTGGGAGTGCTGCCGTTTTTGTTTTAAACAAAGATCCAAACCTTACAACACGGGGAATTGAAATCTCTGCCAATCACTTGAAAGGCGTAAAAGAAGGTTTTGTTTACGCAAGAGCGACACCCATTCACAATGGAAAAACCATCCAGCTTTGGGAAATTAGAGTTACCGATGATGAAAAGAATCTTATCTCAATATGTAAATTAACTACCCTGACCCGCGCTCAAAAATAAATGAAAGAGAGAGAACTGAAGCGCGATTTTCAAAACCTTTGGCAAGGACAAAAACCTTTTGTTTTTTTTAGAGCACCCAACGCTAACTCGGTTCATTGCTTTTTTCAAAAAGACAGTCAATTATTCAAAACTTTTGATTTTAAGATTAACGGCTTTCTCATGGGTTCTTTTATCATGGAATCTGAAACTGCTTATATTCCTTCCGATTATCAAAAGGAGTATTCTTTCAATCCTACTTTAGTTTCCGTTCAACCTTTTCCTTTAGAAGAATCAGAAAAGGATAAGCAAGCGTTTGTTGACTTGGTAAATAAAACCAAGACAGCCATCAATTCGGGGCTTCTGAAAAAGTTAGTGCTTTCAAGAAAAATAGAAATTAAAAAAAAAATACATCCATTTGGATCATTCAATAACCTATTACATTTGTACCCTCAAGCGATGGTTTATTTTTGGCACCATCCAATAGCGGGAATGTGGATAGGTGCTAGTCCAGAACGACTTTTTGGAATCGATGAATACGGGTTGAAAACGATGTCATTAGCAGGGACTTTACCTTTCAATTCTAAAGAAATTTACCATTGGGGAGCAAAAGAGAAATTAGAGCAAGAATTGGTTACCCAGAGTATTAAAAAAGTTTTAGCTGATTTATTTAAAGAAGAAGACATTGAATGTTCTGAATACTTACACTAAAAGAGCAGGAAACCTTGTGCACTTGTGTAATGATATTTCTGTTAACAGGGCAAATGTGAGCGTTGAAAGAATGATTAAAAATCTTCATCCCACGCCAGCGGTTGGAGGTATTCCCAAGCAAGAGGGGTTAGATTTTATTGCTTCTAATGAGAAGTTTGACAGACAGTATTACAGTGGATGCATGGGAGATGTTGATCTTCTTGGAGAGTGTAATTTGTATGTCAATTTGCGTTGTGCTCAGCTTAAAAAAGAAAGCATTTCACTTTATGTAGGTGCTGGTATTACTGCTGAAAGTGATGCAGAACAAGAATGGGAAGAAACCCAAAATAAAGCACAAACAATTCTTCAAGCACTTTGAAATTTACTGCGACTGAAGGGGAATTACGCCCCGTGTTTTGTACTTTTGTAATCCAATGTCGAAACGCAAAGTAATCTATCCTGCAATTCCATTAGCCCAAACTGTGGTGCGCTTGTGCGCATTAAAAAAAATCAAACACATTGTTATTTCTGCGGGTTCAAGAAATGCTCCATTGACCAATGGATTTGTTGAAGATGATTTCTTTAAAACTTACAGCATTGTCGATGAACGCGCTGCCGCATTTTTTGCGCTTGGAATCGCCCAACAATTAAAATCCCCTGTGGCTTTGGTGTGTACTTCTGGTTCTGCTTTATTGAATTTTTATCCCGCAATTGCGGAAGCCTATTACAGTGATATTCCTTTGGTTATTTTATCTGCAGATCCTTTGTAGTACAGAATTGATATTGGTGATGGTCAAACTATTCGTCAAACAGGAGTTTTTGAGCCACATTTGGAAGCTACAGCGTATTTGAAACCTGATGTTTCTCATGCTACAGCTAGCTTATTGAATAATCCGCTACAAAAGGAAATTAATCCTAAAAGTACTCCACAGGAAATTGCTGAGCAGCAACTAAAAATTCAACAGGATAACGCAAATGCGATTACCAAAACACTCGATATTGCTTTTACAAAAAGTGGCCCTGTGCATTTAAATATTCCCTTGGAAGAACCATTGTATGGGATGACCGAGATGGCTGTTCCCATTAGTGTTCCATCGCTTAAGATGCCTAAAAATGTTGTTTCTGAGAAAGATTTAGATCAGTTTAAAAATAAATGGAGGAAGGCGAAGAAGAAGATGGTATTGGTGGGCGTTTTATCACCCGATAGCATTGATAAAAAAATTTTTAATTTGATTTGTGACGATCCTAGTGTGGTAGTGCTAACCGAAAAAACTTCCAATCTAAATCACTCGATGATTATAAATTCTATTGATACTTTGATGGCTCCTATAGAAGCATTAGAGAAAGAGAAGAAAATCTTTTTGCAACCCGACATTTTGCTCACCTTCGGAGGAATGGTTGTGTCAAAAAAGATTAAATATTTTTTAATTAGACAATACCCCGAAGCGCATTGGCATGTTGATTCTAAAAAGGCCTATGACACTTATTATTGCTTAAAGAAACATTGTTTATTGCAGCCTAATGATTTTTTAAAAGCGTTTTATTCCGAAGAGTACAGTCCAGTCTCTTCTTATCGAGATGAGGTTTTAAAGTATTACAACAAGTTTGGCGCGCGCGGTCAGCAATGGCTGAAAACCCAAGCTTTTTCAGATTTAAAAGTATTTGAGAAAATAGCATTAAAATTACCAAACTCATTGCAATTACAACTCGCAAATAGCTCTACCATTCGCTATGCCCAGTTGTTTGACTTGCCCAATGAAACTTCTGTTTTTTGTAATCGTGGAACAAGTGGAATTGATGGAAGTACATCAACTGCTGTTGGCGCAGCTCAAATTTCAAAAACCCCAACTTTATTAATCACCGGTGATCTGAGTTTTTTTTATGATTTGAATGGTCTTTGGAATAATTATATTCCGAACGACTTTAGAATTCTACTTATCAATAATTCAGGGGGAGGGATTTTTAGAATCTTACCAGGGGAAAAAGACAGCACCTAAATATGATACTTATTTTGAAACCATCCACCAGCGCAATGCAAAATCGATTGCAAAAGCTTTTGGTTTTGAATATAAGTCTACTCGATCTATGTTTGGCTTAAATCTAAAATTGAATTCTTTTTTCAAAGCCTCTTCTCGTCCTAAAATTTTAGAAATTTACACCCCTAGAAAATTGAATGACCAGATACTGCTAGATTATTTTAAATCAATGGTTTAAAAATAAGAATTAATTCGCTGTAATTGATTCTCGACATGACCTTTCAATTTTGAATAAATCCGTATTTTTACAAAAAAAATACTGTGAGAAAATGGACATCAATAAAGACCCATAGCGATATTCTTTTTGAATTTTGCAATGGAGTCGCAAAAATAACGATTAACCGACCGGAAGTATATAACGCATTTCGTCCTGAAACCAACAATCAAATGTTGGAAGCTCTTGAGGTGTGTAGAGAGCGAAATGACATCGATGTTGTTGTTTTAACAGGTGCTGGCGAAAAAGCTTTTTGTAGTGGGGGAGATCAAAATGTAAAAGGAGTTGGAGGCTATGTAGGTGAAGATGGAGTTCCTAGACTTAATGTTCTTGACGTCCATAAACGCATTCGTGAAATGCCAAAACCTGTGATCGCAATGGTGAATGGTTATGCCATCGGTGGCGGTCATGTACTTCATGTCGTCTGTGATTTAACCCTTAGCGAGTGAAAACGCGATCTTTGGACAAACGGGTCCTAAGGTTGGTAGTTTTGACGGAGGATTTGGATCTTCCTACTTAGCGCGCCATGTAGGTCAGAAAAAGGCACGTGAAATTTGGTTTTTGTGTAAGCAGTATTCAGCTAAAGAAGCGGAAGATATGGGGATGGTAAACAAGGTAGTGCCGCTAGATAAATTAGAAGACACCGTGATGGAGTGGTGCGAAATGATGCAAAAGAGAAGTCCTTTGGCTTTGCGAATGATTAAGCGAAGTTTGAACGCTGAATTGGATGGTCAGCATGGCTTGATGCAACTTGCAGGTGATGCAACTTTAATGTATTATCTTATGGAAGAAGCACAGGAGGGAAAACGGGCTTTCCTCGAAAAAAGAGATCCTGATTTTAAGCAATACCCCAAATTTCCTTAAACCTTTTGTTTGAAAAATAATATAAAAATTTGGCTACAAGCTGCCCGATTAAGAACCCTTCCATTGTCTGTGTCTGGAATCATTATGGGAAATGCTTTGGCGTTAAATCACAATGATTTTTCCTTTATAATTTTTCTGTTATCTATTTTGACCGCAATCGCTTTTCAAATAGTTTCTAACTTTGCAAATGATTATGGAGATGGAATTAAAGGCACAGACAATGAGGAAAGAATTGGTCCAAAAAGGGTTTTACAGCAGGGGCTTTTGACCTTGGAAAACCTAAAAAGGGGAATATTCGTTTCCGTGGTTGTATCTATTATACTTTCAATTACCCTTATCTATGAATCACTGGGAGTTAATAAACTCTTGTTTTCAGTTTTATTTATTTTATTAGCGATTGGAGCTGTGGCTGCTGCTATCAAATATACCGTTGGAACGAACCCTTATGGTTATTCTGGTTTAGGAGATCTTTTTGTTTTTATCTTTTTTGGATGGGTCAGCGTTATTGGGTCTTATTTCCTTCAGATTAATTCCATCGATCTGTCCATAATTCTTTTTGCTACCTCAGTTGGACTTCTCAGTGTCGCAGTTTTAAATTTGAATAATATGCGTGATATTGAAAACGATTTTAATTCCTCTAAAATTACACTGGCCGTCCGTTTGGGAAGTGATAAATCATAGATTTTGGACTTTTACTGATAGTAATTGCTATTATTTTATTTTTCATTGGAATTGGGGAGCAGC
Organism: uncultured Flavobacteriaceae bacterium; assembly: GCA_905182575.1. Lineage (GTDB taxonomy): Bacteria > Bacteroidota > Bacteroidia > Flavobacteriales > Flavobacteriaceae > UBA8316. The sequence goes on from CAJJCA010000011.1 coordinate 48,665, forward strand.
CCTTATTAATCAAAACAATTTATACACTCGTTTTCGTTCCTTTATTTTTACATCTATATTGTGTTTTTAATGTAAAAGATCCGAAGCAGTTTGATCCTGAATTAAAAAAACTTGCGCTAACCATATTCTTTATTTCAATTGTATTTTTTGTCACTTCATATCTCAATCGATGAAAGCTAGCTACGAGAAATATATTCTAAAATTTAAACGTCCCTCAGGAACCTCAAGAGGCCTGCTCAAAGAAAAAGAAACCTGGTTTTTAAAGCTAACGGATAAGGACCAATTCGGTATAGGCGAATGCGGCATGTTTAGAGGGTTAAGTGTTGATGATCGTCCAGATTTTGAAGATCGACTCCATGAACTTTGTCATTTAATTAATGAGAATCAGAACATTCCCCCAGACTTTTTAAAAGAATTTCCAGCGATTCAAATGGGATATGAAACGGCATTACTTTCATTTAATGCTAAAAATACATTTGAATTATTTCCATCAAAGTTTACGAGAGGTGAGGAGGACATTCCAATAAATGGATTGGTCTGGATGGGTGATCTAACTTTTATGAAAGAACAAATCAGCGAAAAAATAGCACAGGGGTTTAGGTGCATTAAATTAAAAATTGGTGCCTTAGATTTTGAAAATGAAATTGAATTATTGAAAGGAATTCGTTCCTCATTTTCTAAGGAAAAGTTGATTTTAAGAGTTGATGCAAATGGAGCATTTCAGCGGTCAGATATTATGGATAAACTAAAAAAATTATCTGATTTAGGAATTCATTCCATAGAACAACCCATTGCGGCGAATCAACAAGAAGTAATGCGAGAAGTTTGTGCTATAACTCCTTTGCCTATTGCCTTAGATGAGGAGTTAATTGGTTGTTTTGATAAAGCAGATCGTGCAGCATTACTCGATAAAATTAAACCACAATATATCATACTTAAACCGACACTTTTAGGCGGTTTTAAGTCTTGTGAAGAGTGGATAGAATTGGCTGAAGCTAGATCAATAGGTTGGTGGATCACTAGCGCACTTGAAAGCAATCTGGGCTTAAATGCAATTGCCCAATGGACCTATAATTTAGAACCTCATTCGTTTCAAGGTCTTGGAACAGGGGGCTTGTTTACCAATAACATTGAAGCTCCTTTGGAAGTTGATTCAGGTTATCTTAAATTTAATACCCAAGCTTAATTGGAATCTTAATATTTAACCATGTTTATAGAACAAATTAATCTTGAAAAAAAAGATTTCGTCAAATACATTGCCGGTTCTGTAGCAGTTATTTTTTTTAATATCTTAGGACAAATTCCATTAACACTTTATGTTTTATCTCAAGGAATTGATTCCAAAGCTTTTGAAGATCAATATCAACTTTTAGGTTCGTTCCCTTCCAATACAACTTTATTTTTAATACTAATCCCCTTTGCAGTCAGTTTGGTTGGTTTATGGTTGGTCGTTGAGAAGCAATTAGGCAAGCCTTTTAAAACAATAATCACAACAAGAAATAAAATTGATAGTTCCGCATTTTATTTTCCTTCCTTTTATGGGGAGGTGTCTCAGCTGCTTTTATCATTATTAGTTATTTTCTATCTCCCACAGATTTTGTTTGGAATTTTAAGCCCGTTCCTTTTTTGATTTTGTTTCTTATTAGTGTTGTGATGATTCCGCTTCAAACTTCTGCTGAAGAACTTTTTTTTAGAGGTTATTTATTGCAAGGCTTTGGCGTTATTTTCAGAAACCGATGGCTTCCGCTGATTACAACTTCTATAATTTTTGGTATGTTACATATTTGGAATCCTGAAGTTGACAAATTGGGGGTTAACTTGATTTGGTATTATATTGGCACAGGTTTGTTTCTTGGGGTCATAACGCTGATGGATGAGGGACTCGAATTGGCATTGGGTTTTCACGCTGCAAATAATTTAGTAACTGCGCTTTTGGTAACAGCCTCTTGGACTTCCTTCCAAACAGATTATATTAATTGATAATTCTGAACCCTCATTAATAAAAGAGTTATTAATTACATTTCTTGTGGTTTATCCAATATTGATCTTTCTTTTTTCAAGAAAATATGGATGGAAAAACTGGAAGCAAAACTTAACAGCTAAATTCTAATGGCGATACCCCACCATACTAAAATACACAACCGGTTTCAACTCAATGGTTATTCATTTACTCCCGACGAACTTAAGATGATTGGCTATGACTTTATCAAAGAAGGTGATTATTATGAAAGGGCTTTAGGGGAATTCATCATGGACTGGATGGACAATGCAGATTGGATTAATGTTAAAACTTCTGGATCTACTGGAGCGCCAAAAGAAATTAGGTTGTCCAAACAGTCCATGGTTGCTTCTGCCATCAAAACAGGTGATTTTTTTAAAATAGGAATTGGCGATACTGCATTACACTGTCTGCCGACCGATTTTATTGCTGGAAAAATGATGCTTGTCAGGGCAATGATTTTGGGACTTTCCTTAGATTTAAAACCGCCCAGTTTAAAACCGCTTAAAGACAGTAATCGAGAATATGATTTCGCAGCCATGATCCCTCTGCAAACTCAAAATTCAATGAATAAAATCAGAAATATTAAAACATTGATTGTTGGAGGAGCTTCCATTTCCACCGAATTACATTCAGCACTGGTTGCCAATCACGACCATTGTTTTGAGACCTATGGAATGACGGAAACCATCACCCATATTGCGGTCTCTAAGCTTTCCATTCCAAAGCAACCTTTTACAGCGCTTCCAGGGGTTCAAGTATCAGTTAATGCTGAAGGATGTTTATTAATTGATGCTCCTCACGTCACGGAGGACACCATAACAACTAATGATTTGGTTGATTTGATCGATGATAAAAGCTTTACTTTTAAAGGAAGGAAAGACAATGTGATTAATTCTGGTGGCTTTAAGATTTTCCCTGAAACGGTTGAGACAAAATTAAGCTCAGCAATTAAAAATCCCTTCTTTATGTCTGGCTTCCCTGATGATACATTGGGCTATAAATTGGTTCGTGATAATTGAAGGAAATGTTTCTCAAACAGATCAAATCAATTCAAAAATCCAATCTTGCGATGCCTTGGACAAGTTCGAGGTGCCAAAGTCCTTAGTTTTTGTTAATAAAATTGAGACCAAAAACGGAAAAATTTTAAGAGAACTTACCCTCAAAATCAACAAGCTTATTTAAACTTGTAAAACACCCATGTTGAATTTCTTTTTAATTGGAGCATGGTTTGCCGCCGCAATTCCAAGACTAATCCATTTACGAGTTTCTAAAGGATTGATTACTGCATCTGTCCATAGCCTTGCTGCCGCATAATAGGCATGCGTTTGTTTTTCATATTTGGACTTAATTTTATCCAAAAGTTGCCTTTCTTTTTTAGGATCTATAATTTTTCCCTCTTTTTTAAGTTTAGACTTTTCAATCTGCAACAAGACCTGAGCCGCTTGCTCTCCACCCATAACTGCCATTTTTGAACCGGGCCACGAAATAATTAGCCTCGGATCATAGGCTTTGCCACACATGGCATAATTGCCCGCACCATTTGAATTTCCAACAATTACGGTAAACTTTGGAACCACCGAATTCGCGACAGCATTGACCATTTTCGCCCCATCTTTAACAATCCCTCCGTGTTCGGCCTTACTGCCAACCATAAATCCTGTTACATCTTGTAGGAAGACTAAAGGGATTTTTCTTTGATTACAATTGGCCACAAACCGTGTCGATTTATCCGCTGAATCACTATAGATGACCCCCCCGAACTGCAACTCTCCTTTTTTGTTTTTAACCATTTGCCTTTGATTGGCAATAATTCCAACTGCCCAGCCATCAATTCGCGCATAAGCTGTGATGATTGTTTTCCCATAATCCGCTTTATACTCATCAATGGATCCTTCGTCAACCAAGCGGTTGATGATCTCATAGGAATCATAAGGAAGGGTTTTGTTATTCGGCAATAATTCTAAAATTTCTTCAATTTTAGCCATTGGATTTTTAGGTTCAATTCTATTAAAACCAGCTTTTGGATCATCACCAATTTTTTCAATTAATGCTCGAATTCGTGATAAAGCATCTCGGTCGTCTATTGCTTTATAATCGGTCACTCCGCTTATTTCAGAATGGGTTGTTGCTCCTCCCAAAGTTTCGTTGTCTATTTTTTCACCAATTGCCGCTTTGACCAAATAGCTGCCTGCTAAAAAAATACTGGCAGTTTTATCGACAATGATCGCTTCATCAGACATGATGGGTAAATAGGCACCCCCCGCAACGCAACTGCCCATGATGGCTGAGATCTGAACAATACCCTCGCTGCTCATCTGAGCATTATTTCTAAAGATTCTTCCAAAATGTTCTTTGTCAGGAAAAATCTCATCTTGCATGGGAAGAAAAACACCCGCACTGTCAACGAGGTATATAATTGGAATTTTATTTTCCATAGCAATTTCCTGTGCTCTGAGGTTTTTTTTGGCCGTTATTGGAAACCAAGCTCCTGCTTTTACCGAAGCATCATTGGCAACAACGACACAAAGTTTTTTTGAAACATAACCCATCATTACAATAACTCCTCCTGCAGGACATCCCCCTTCTTTTGCATACATTTCGTAACCTGCCATTGCACCTATTTCGATAGCAACAGTTGGGTCATCTAACAAAAAAGAAACCCGTTCTCTGGCGGTCATTTTACCCTGCTTCCTGATTTTTTCTAAACGGGCTTTTCCACCGCCTAATTTTATTGCAGCAATTCTTTGATTAAGCTCAGAGAGTAATAACTTGTTTTTATCTTTATTTTTTTCCAATTCTAAACTCATGTGAAGGAATCTGTTTTTTATTTACTAAAATAAGAATTCTTTAATGTTTTATAATAGCTAAACTAAGGACATTTTTTTTGATATCGTAATTAAAAAAATCGATATTTGTATGCCCAGTGATGGGATGCTTTATTCAAGGATATTTAGAGCTACATCAATTATTTTTTTATATAGCATGATACTATTTAACTCTATAAATCAATCAAAATGGCAGACGATAATAAAGTGATTTTTTCTATGTCTGGAGTCACAAAGACTTACCAGTCATCAAATCAACCCGTTCTAAAAGGAATCTATTTGAGTTTCTTCTATGGTGCGAAAATCGGAATCTTAGGTCTTAATGGTTCTGGAAAATCAACTTTGCTTAAAATCATCGCTGGATTAGATAAAAACTATCAAGGGGATGTTGTCTTCTCACCGGGCTACTCTGTTGGTTTTTTGGAACAAGAGCCACAGATGGATCCTAATAAAACAGTTTTGGAAATTGTTAAGGAAGGCGTTTCTGAAACAGTTGCTATTTTGGATGAATACAACAATATAAATGATCAATTTGGTTTGCCTGAGGTTTATGAAGATGCAGATAAAATGCAAAAACTCATGGATCGACAGGCCAAGCTCCAAGATGAGATTGACGCACGGAATGCATGGGAATTAGATACACAACTAGAAATTGCAATGGATGCTTTGCGAACTCCTGATGGTGATTCTAAAATTGAATTCTTGTCTGGTGGAGAAAAAAGACGTGTTGCATTGTGTAGGTTGTTGTTAAGAAAGCCAGACATCTTGCTTTTGGATGAACCAACCAACCACTTGGATGCAGAATCCGTTCACTGGTTAGAGCACCATTTGGCACAATACAAAGGAACTGTAATTGCAGTTACACACGACCGTTATTTCCTAGATAATGTTGCAGGTTGGATTTTAGAGTTGGATCGTGGGGAAGGTATTCCATGGAAAGGAAATTATTCTTCATGGTTAGATCAAAAATCAAAACGATTGGCACAGGAGCAAAAGCACGCTTCCAAACGCCAGAAAACTCTAGAACGTGAATTGGAATGGGTAAGAATGGCTCCTAAAGGAAGACAGTCCAAACAGAAAGCGCGTTTGTCAAATTATGACAAGCTGATGAGCCAAGATCAAAAGCAAGTCGATGAAAAATTAGAAATTTTTATTCCTAATGGTCCTCGTTTAGGAACCAATGTAATAGAAGCTTCTCATGTTGCGAAATCATTTGGAGAAAAATTATTGTATGATGATTTGAATTTCACTTTACCTCAAGCTGGAATTGTGGGAGTTATTGGTGCTAACGGTGCTGGTAAATCTACTGTGTTTAGAATGATAATGGGAGAAGAAACTGTTGATGGTGGCAATTTTTCCGTTGGTGAGACAGTAAAACTGGCTTATGTGGATCAGTCGCATTCCAATATTGACCCTGAAAAAAGTATTTGGCAGAACTTTAGTGACGAACAAGAGCTAATTATGTTGGGAGGTCAACAAATCAATTCTCGTGCTTTTTTAAGCCGTTTTAACTTTAGTGGAAGTGAGCAAAACAAAAAAGTATCAGCACTTTCTGGAGGGGAGCGAAATCGTTTGCATTTGGCCATGACACTCAAGGAAGAAGGGAATGTCCTTTTGTTAGATGAGCCCACCAATGATTTGGATGTGAATACGCTTCGTGCCTTGGAGGAGGGGCTAGAAAACTTTGCAGGTTGTGCAGTAGTAATTTCTCACGACCGTTGGTTTTTAGATCGTATCTGCACTCACATTCTTGCTTTTGAAGGAGATTCTCAAGTTTACTTTTTCGAGGGATCTTATTCTGACTATGAAGAAAATAAAAAGAAACGATTGGGTCAAGACTTAATGCCTAAAAGAATAAAATATAGAAAGCTATCTCGCAACTAGTCGAATCTCTTCCTAATTTAAAAGAAAAAACTTCTAGTGACAATTGTTATTCCTAATAGAATTCAACACAAAAAACCACCAGAGGATATTCATTAGAATTACTTTTCGCCAATCATGTCTTCGGGTTTAACCCATTGATCAAATTCTTCAGAAGTAAGATACCCTAACGCCAAAGCTGAGGCTTTGAGGGTTGATCCTTCTGCATGCGCTTTGTTGGCTATTTCTGCGGCTTTATAGTATCCGATTTTAGTATTTAACGCGGTAACCAGCATCAAGGAGTTGTTGACCAATTCATCAATTCTATCTTGATTCGCTTCGATTCCTATGACGCAGTTGTTAGTGAAACTTACACAGGCATCACCAATGAGTTGCGCAGATTGAATGATGTTAGCTGCCATAACCGGCTTAAAAACGTTCAATTCATAATGCCCTTGCATTCCTCCAATACTAATGGCTACATCATTTCCCATAACTTGGGCACAAACCATGGTCATCGCTTCGCATTGTGTAGGATTTACTTTTCCTGGCATGATTGAGCTTCCAGGTTCATTGGCAGGAATAACTATTTCACCAATTCCAGATCTTGGTCCTGAGGAAAGTAATCGAATGTCATTTGCGATTTTATTTAAAGAAACAGCCAATTGCTTTAAGGCCCCATGCGATTCAACAACTCCGTCATGTGCCGCCAAAGCTTCGAATTTATTTTCGGCGGTTATAAATGGAAGTTTAGTGAATTCTGCAATGTGTTTAGCAACATTTTCTGAATAGCCTTTTGGAGTGTTAATTCCAGTTCCTACTGCTGTTCCTCCCAAAGCCAACTCAGATAAATGTTCGAGTGTATTTCTTAACGCTTTAACCCCATGATCCAATTGAGACACATAACCAGAAAATTCTTGACCTAGGGTTAGGGGAGTGGCGTCCATCAAATGAGTTCGACCAATTTTAACTACTTTACTAAAATCCTTTGACTTTTGATTTAAAGCATCTCTTAGCTTTTGAACCCCCGGTATAGTATTTTCTATGATTTTTTTATAAGCAGCAATGTGCATTCCAGTAGGGAAAGTGTCATTCGAAGATTGTGACTTATTAACATCATCGTTTGGGGCAAGGGTTTTTTCTCCTTCTCCCAGCTTATTTCCAGCAAGCACATGTGCTCGATTTGCAATAACTTCGTTGACGTTCATGTTGCTTTGAGTTCCCGAACCTGTTTGCCAAATAACCAATGGAAATTGATCATTAAGTTTCCCTGCAATTATTTCATCACACACAAGGGCAATCAAATCTCTTTTTTCGATCGGGAGTATACCTGCTTCGTGATTGGTGAAAGCAGCGGCTTTTTTTAAATAGGCAAAACCATAAATAATTTCTAAAGGCATTGAAGCAGTTGCCCCAATCTTAAAATTAGCTCTTGATCTTTCCGTCTGTGCACCCCAATAGACGTCATGAGGTACCTTTACTTCCCCTAGTGTATCTTTCTCAATTCTATATTTCATTTCCTTGATTTTATGCAATTACAAAAATAGTTCCTTTTTAAATAAAAATGTTGAAATATTTTTCAAGATCTTAAACTTCTGAAAGATAATATATGTAATTTTACTTCAGATTATAACGATATGTTTGAATTTGATCAATATTTAGGTTTCCTTGCTTTCTTATCCATTTTAACCCTTGGTTTTTGGTTAATGATTTTTCTACTCACCTTTGTAATTCCTTACTGGTTGATTGGTGCGTTAAAAGAATTTCTTAAAGAAAGAAAAGAAAATAAGTCAAAAGAACTTTCTAACTAGAAAGCGACATCCCCTCCTTGTTCCCCACTTCCTTGATTCCCTTGGCGAGAACTTTTCTGTTCTTTTTTCTGGTTTAGACGGTAGGTAGCAGATAAAATGAAAGTCGGAGTTCCTCTTCTGTAAATTCCATAATTCCTAAAAGTATTGGTGGTAGTTACGGACTCTCTCATTCCTGTATTGAAAAGATCACTTACACGAAAAGAAATAGTTCCCTTATCCTTAAAGACATCTTTGCTTAAAGCCCCTGAGACATAGAGCATCGGCTCTGATCTTGATTGCGCAGTAATTCTAGGCCCTGAGTAATAGACTCTCATTTGCCAGTCAATGTCACCGGGTAAAGTGATTTTACTGTTAACTCTCGAAAACCAACTCAGGTTGGTGGCATCAAGACTTTCTCCTTTGTATTCCCCAATAGTCTCGGAATTATATAAATTAAAATTAGCAAAGAACCTTGATTTCCTAGAAGGGGAGTAGCTCAAAGTAAACTCAACACCAGTTCTATTGTTTTCCGCAAGATTTATTGGATTCCTTATGATTATTGGAACTTCTACAAGTGGATTGGTTGCATCATTCGGATTATTTGGATCTCCACTTATAACTGCAGTTTTTCCACTTTCTTCTCCTACAAAAGTAAACACACTTGTAGCTTTTTGTAAATACACAGAACCGTTTAAAGTAAATTTATCCCATCTTTTGAGATAGCCCAAATCTATTGTGTTTGAATAGCTCGGGTTCAGGTCTGCATTCCCTTGAAAAAAATTAGCGACACTGCTTCTTGAAGGAAAAGGATTTAAATATCTTCCTCTTGGTCTTGATATTCTTCGGCTGTACCCTAAAATGATACTTTCAGTTTCCTTAAACTCGTAAGATAGATTTACTGTAGGAAAAAATTCTGTATAGTTTTTTTGATTGTAATCATTGGTACTCCTTTGATCAACAGTGATTTTTGAGTCTTCCATTCTTAAACCAAATAGAAATGAAAAATCTTTCATCTTTTTTCCATATTGAGTGTACAATGCGTTTATATGTTCCTTGTAAATCAATTCATTAGACAAGTCATTGTCTAAATTAAATTGATTGTTGTCAAAAAGATAAACATTATAGTCTGTTCCTTGATTTGAAAAACTTCCTCTGTATCCAAATTCAAATTGAGTCTCTTTATCAATTGGCAACACATAATCTGCTTGAAATAAAATCCTTTTTTCACTTTGATATTCAATGAGCTTTTCAAAACTCTTTTGACTAATCACCGGAATAAGCGAACTGTTTTCTATGTTTGCCGATTCATTCTCATCACTTTCTTCGTATTGAAATGTGGCTGTAATCTTTTGACCCTCTTCGTCTAATTCGGAATCGAAATTGATGTTAAATTGATGGGATTTGTCATCATCTTCTTCCAACTCAATTCTGTCGGATTGCGTGATGATTGACCTGTTCTGATCAAATTCTTTAATTTCATTTTTCGTATAATCATCCCCACCTTCAGTTCTGATAAAACCCCCTAAGATTAAAGATGTTTTTTCTTTTAAGTAAATTTCTACACCCAAACTTGAGAAAATACTATTATTTTCTCTTTCAGGCCGTCTTATTTCCTCTAGAAACGTACTCGGATCTGTTCCATTAAAATACTCATTATCATTAAACACTTTCCCAATCGAAAGACTGTTGTTTGTCGAATTGGTTGTGAAAATATTAAATTTTTCTTTTCTTAAATTAACAGTAGCTGAACCCCCATATCTTCTGGGAAACCCACCGTTAATTGTGAAATTACCATTGAGACCAAGCAGTTCTTGTTTTTTCAAGATTATGTTAAGTATCCCTGCAGTTCCTTCGGCACCATACCTTGCAGAAGGAGAGGTTATTACTTCAACCTTCTCAATAGACTCCGCAGGCAATTGTTGTAATCCTTGAGGTCCTGAAATCCCAACCAGTCCAGAAGGTTTTCCATTGATTAGTATCCTGACATTGTCATTGCCTCTTAGGGCAACGTTTCCTTCAACATCTACGGAAACCGACGGTACATTGTCCAAAACATCAGCAACGCTACCTCCTCTGACGGTTAGATCTTTTCCGACGTTGTATATTCTTTTGTCCAACCGAATTTCAACTTCAGTTTTTTCTGCCATCACTTCAACTCCTTCGAGCAAGTTTTCAGAAATCAGTAAACTGATCTGCCCAAAATCTTTGGAGGCTTTCAATTCAACTTTGGATAAGGTATAAGGCTCAAAACCAATGTATTCTATTTTTATGTCATAAACTCCAGGAAAAATACTTAATGAAAATTTTCCATTCGCACCTGTAAGTCCTCCTTGCACCTGATTGGGTCTCTTATCACTCAATAAGCTGATTGTGGTATATTCCAAAGGTTGTTGGGTTTCCTTGTCAATTACGATTCCATTAATAGTGATTTTGGAAGGAGTTTTACCTTGCTGTCCATAAGATTGAGAAATACAAACGAGTAGAAAGAGAATAGGAAATAGTTTTATCATTTTAAGGCTGTTTGCTTAATAGACTAAGAATAAATATTAAGGTTTAATTAACTTTTAAAAATTCAACTAAATTTTCAAGAGGTCTAGCAATAACACCAGTGTCATTGGAAATAACGATTGGTCTTTCAATTAACTTTGGATATTTAACAAGGACTATTAAAAAAGCTGCCAAGGTTCTTGTTTTTAAATTCAGTTTTCCATAGTGTCTCATTTTTTCTTAAAACCTCAGAAGGTTTCTTCCCCACTTTCGTTAAGATATCAGATAGTTCTTTTTCGTTGAGATTATCTTCGAGGTATTTTCTAGTAAAATTGATATTATTCTCTTCATGCTTTTGAATAGCCTCTCTTGACTTTCGACATCTCGGATTGTGGTAAATGGTGATTTCCATGATTGTATAAAATTAAAAAACCCATCCTTCTTAGGGATGGGTTTTTAACGAGTATGTTGTTTTTATTTAATTTTGTCGACCACTGCTTTGAATGCGTCGGGGCTGTTTGCTGCCAAATCAGCAAGAACTTTTCTGTTCAGTTCAATGTTGTTGGCTTTTACTTTACCCATGAATTGGCTGTAAGACATTCCATGAATCCTAGCTCCGGCATTGATACGTGTAATCCAAAGAGATCTAAAGTTTCGCTTTTTGGTTTTACGGTCACGGTAGGCATAAAGCATTGCTTTTTCTACTGCGTTTTTTGCTACAGTCCAAACGTTCTTTCTTCTACCGAAGAACCCTTTGGCTTGTTTAAATATTTTTTTTCTACGTGCTCTTGAAGCAACTGAGTTTACTGATCTTGGCATTTGTTTTTGTTTTTTTGATATTGGCGGTTAATTAAAACACTTTATGAGCCGAATATCAGGGTTATAAATTAATCTTGAACCGGTTTTAAATTACTTTAATCTTAGTTGTGTTTTGATATTACTAAGATCGCTATCACTAACCAAAGCCAGAATGTGTAAGTTTTAACTTGCGTTTCTTTGATTTTTTGGTCAAAATGTGACTTTTAAAAGCGTGCTTTCTTTTAATTTTACCAGTACCAGTAAGCTTAAATCGCTTTTTGGCACTAGACTTTGTTTTCATTTTAGGCATTTTTGCTTTTTATTTGATTTATACTCGTGTTACTTCTTTTTTGGTGCGATAAACATAATCATTCGTTTTCCTTCAAGCTGAGGCATTTGTTCAACTTTCCCTAATTCTTCGAGATCTTGAGCCAATCGGAGTAATAAAATTTGTCCTTGCTCTTTAAAAACGATTGATCGTCCTTTAAAAAACACAAAAGCTTTAAGTTTTGCGCCTTCGCTTAAGAATTTTTCCGCGTGCTTCTTTTTAAATTCATAATCATGTTCATCAGTTTGAGGTCCAAAACGGATCTCCTTGATGATCACCTTAGTGGCTTTAGACTTCATTGATTTCTCACGCTTCTTTTGCTCATAGAGAAATTTTTTGTAGTCCAATATTTTACAAACTGGAGGAGAAGCTTTTGGAGATATCTCCGCTAAGTCTAATTCTAGTTCTTCAGCTAAAGCTAGTGCTTTAGGTAGTTGATAAACCCCAATCTCAACATTATCTCCTACCAAGCGTATTTCTTGTGCAGTAATTTTTTCATTGATTCGGTGGGGATTTTCTTTAAAAATCCTCGCTGGTTTATTTGATCTTCTTCTACGTATTGCTATGGCCTGCCATTTTTAATTAATATTCAAAGTTAGAAATACTTTTTGATATCTCTTTATTTATGATTTCCACAAAGCTTTTTGTCTCCATAACCCCCATATCACCCTCGTGGTGTTTTCTTACTGAAACGTTATCCGATTCTGCTTCTTTTTCCCCTATAATCAGCATGAATGGCACTTTGCTCATTTCTGCTTCCCGAATTTTTTTGCCAATTGTTTCATTCCGGTTGTCTATGAACGCGCGAATTTCGTGATTTTCCAAGAAACTTAAAACTTTTTTCGCGTATTTTTCATGTTTTTCGCTCACACACAAAATACTTACCTGATTTGGAGAGAGCCATAAAGGAAAATTTCCTCCAGTATGTTCTAATAAAATAGCAACAAACCTCTCTAAACTTCCAAAAGGTGCGCGATGAATCATTACGGGTCTGTGCAACTCATTGTCACTTCCCTTGTAGTTGAGTTCAAACCTTTCTGGTAGGTTATAATCTACCTGAATGGTTCCTAATTGCCATTTCCTTCCCAATGCGTCCTTGACCATAAAGTCAAGTTTTGGGCCATAAAAAGCGGCTTCGCCCTCTTCGATTATAAAATTCAGTTTCTTTTCTTTAGCCGCTGAAATAATTGCTGCTTCGGCCAATTCCCAATTTTTTGTATTTCCAATGTATTTTTCAGGTTTTTTAGGATCACGAATCGAAACCTGTGCTTCGAAGTTGTCAAAGCCTAATGATCCGAAAACATAAAGTACCAGATCAATAACATTTTTAAATTCCTGATCTAACTGATCTGGTGTACAAAATATATGAGCATCATCTTGAGTAAATCCCCTAACTCTTGTTAATCCATGAAGTTCTCCACTTTGTTCGTAACGATATACTGTTCCAAATTCCGCAAAACGTTTTGGTAATTCTTTATAACTCCAAGGTCTCGAATTGTAAATTTCGCAGTGGTGTGGACAATTCATTGGTTTTAAAAGGAAAGTTTCTCCTTCTGACGGAGTTTCGATAGGTTGAAAGCTATCCTCACCATATTTCTCATAATGCCCAGAAGTCATATACAGTTCCTTGCTCCCTATGTGAGGCGTTATGACCTGCTCATAACCTGCTTTTTTCTGAGCGACTTTAAGGAAATCCTCTAATATTACGTAAAGCAGCACCTTTTGGCAACCACAGTGGCAATCCCAGTCCTACTTTTTTTGAAAAAGTAAAAAGTTCAAGTTCTTTACCTAATTTCCTATGATCTCTCTTTTTTGCTTCTTCAAGCAATTCGAGATACTCTATTAATTCTTTTTGTTTTGGAAATGAAATACCATAGATACGCGTCAGTTGTTTGTTTTTCTCATCCCCACGCCAGTAAGCTCCGGCTACGCTTAGTAGTTTTATGGCTTTTATGAAACCAGTATTTGGAATGTGTCCTCCACGACAAAGATCAGTGAAGTCAGCATGATCACAGAAAGTGATCGTTCCATCTTCTAGGTTCTCTATAAGTTCAACTTTGTAAGGATTTCCTTCCTTTTTGTAAAAATCAAGTGCTTCTTGTTTTGAAGCAGCTCTCATTTTAAATTCAAATTTTTGACGAGAAAATTCAATGAACTTTTTTTCTAGACTGACAAGGTCTTTTTCTGATAAAGATTCAGATCCAAAATCAGCATCATAATAAAATCCGTTTTCAATTGCAGGACCTATCGTTAGTTTCGCTTCGGGATATAACGCCAAAATTGATTGCGCTAAAACGTGAGCAGAAGAATGCCAAAAACTCATTTTTCCTTGCTTATCATTCCAAGTGTGAGTTGCAAATCACCATCTTCTTGAAGTGGTGTGGCAGTTTCAACCGTTTGATTGTTGAACTTTGCAGAAAGTACGTTTCTAGCCAAACCTTCACTAATGTCTTTTGCAACATCCAAGACGGTTGTTCCTTTAGCATAGCTTCGTGTTGATGAATCAGGAAATTTTACTTCAATCATAATTGATAAAAATCTGTGCAAAGATAGTTGTATGAAGTAAGCGACACAATTTCTTTTTTGATTTTAATTTTTTCTATTACCAAGCAGTCCGTTTAGTAATGTTTTAATCCCCCAGAAACCATAGAAAATAGAAGCAATACAGATTATCCCTCCAATGATGCAAACTGGCCAGAAATAGGGGTGTCCTTCGTTTTTAAACGCTTGATGAAGTACAACGGGGCCTATAAAGCAAAGCACAATAAATATGCTCATTCTTTTAAGTCCTTTCTGTAAATCTTCGGTGTTCATTTGTGGTTCTTAATTGCAGCTCTTATGCTTTTGTGTTCCTCTAAAAGTCGGATGGATGTTTTAAGATCAATATTTAATTCATTTAATTAGAATTCGAGCAGCACGATCTTCTAGTTTGTCATTGGTGATTTGAATATCAATCATTTTATTTCCTTTGACCCTTCCAAATCTGATCATACTCGCCGTAGTGATCATGTTTAAAATCAATTTTTGAGCCGTTCCGGATTTCATCCTTGAACTTCCAGTTAAAAATTCTGGACCTACGACCACCTCAATCGGGTAGTCAGAACATTCTGTCAAAGGACTTCCCGGATTTGAAGTAATGCAACCCGTCTTGATATTATTTTTTTGACATTCTTTAAGTGCTGATATTACATAGGGTGTTGTTCCAGAGGCAGCAATTCCAATAACAAAATCTTGCTCGTTGGGCTTGTGCTTCATAAGATCGATCCATCCTTGGTTCACATCATCCTCAGCGTCTTCGATAGATTGATATAATGCAGGAATTCCACCAGCAAGTATGCCAACAACTTTTTCTGGGCTAGTGCCAAAAGTAGGAGGACATTCCGAAGCGTCTAAAACTCCAAGTCTTCCACTAGTGCCTGCGCCTATATAAAAAATTCTTCCACCTGCTATGAAGTTAGATTCAATGGCAGTAATAAGGTTTTCAACTTTATCTAAAACTTTTCCAACCGCCTGAACTGCAAAAAGATCTTCTTTGTGGATTCCAGAGATTAACTTATCAACCGATAGCGTCTCAAGTGCATTATAATGAGAATCTTGCTCTGTAATTTTCTTAAAACCCATAATTAATTAAAATAAAAGTATTTAACTCCCTATTTAAGGCTAGTTTAGCATCCAAATTTGTTTTGAGCGCACCAAGGAAGTCTTGTGTTGTCAAATAGTGAGACTCGTTTAGATTCTTCTGATGAATTAACAAAGCCAAATCTTTTGTCATTTTTCCACTTTCGATTGTTTCGATACAAACAGCTTCCAAAGTAGCGCAAAAATCTATAAGTTCTTGATTGCTATCTAGTTTACCTCTGTGTGCCAAACCTCTTGTCCATGCAAAAATTGATGCAATTGGATTTGTAGAAGTTGCCTTTCCTTGTTGGTGTTGTCTGTAATGACGAGTAACCGTTCCATGAGCAGCTTCAGCCTCCATGATTTGTCCGTCAGGAGTAACAAGCGTAGAAGTCATTAATCCTAATGAACCAAATCCTTGGGCTACTGTATCTGATTGAACATCGCCATCATAGTTCTTACAAGCCCAAACGAAACCACCGCTCCATTTCATTGCTGCAGCAACCATGTCGTCGATGAGTCTGTGTTCGTAAGTAATACCTGCAGCTTCAAATTTCGATTTGAATTCATTGTCAAATACTTCTTGAAAAATATCTTTAAAACGACCATCATAAGCCTTCATGATTGTGTTTTTTGTGGAAAGGTAAAGTGGCCATCCCTTGTCTAAAGCTCTGTTCATACAAGATCTTGCAAATCCAAAGATTGAAGAATCAATGTTGTACATACTCATTGCAACACCATCTTCTTGAAAATTATAAACCTCCCAAGACTGTTCTTTACTTCCATCTTCTGGAGTAAATGTCATGGTTAACTTTCCTTTTCCTTTGATTACTGTATCCGTTGCCTTATACTGATCTCCAAAAGCATGACGACCAATACAAATTGGTTTGGTCCATCCTTGAACGTATCTCGGTACATTTTTCATAATGATTGGCTCTCTAAAGACAGTTCCACCGATAATGTTACGGATGGTTCCATTGGGAGAACGGTACATTTTTTTTAAACCAAATTCAACAACTCGATCCTCGTCGGGAGTAATTGTAGCACACTTAATCCCAACTTTATGTTTATTAATAGCTTCTGCAGCATCAATTGTTATTTGATCTTCTGTAGCATCTCTTGATTCCATTCCAAGATCATAATACAAAAGCTCTAAATCCAGGTAAGGAAGAATAAGTTGTTCTTTTATAAATTTCCAAATGATTCTCGTCATTTCATCACCATCGATCTCTACTACGGGGTTTGCTACTTTTATTTTTGACATTTGTAGATAATTTATTTATTAATATTGATTATAAAAACCATTGTTTCTAAGATAGAAATGGTGTTTCATGGAAATAAATACATAAAAAAACCGCACGAAGCGGTTTTGATATATTTAATATTTTTTTTCTTTAATACGTGCTTTCTTACCACGTAATTCTTTGAAGTAGTAAATTCTGGATCGTCTTACTTTTCCTCTTTTGTTTACTTCAACTTTTTGAATTGTTGGAAGATTGAGTGGGAAGATTCTTTCCACTCCAATTGTACCAGACATTTTTCGAATTGTAAATGACTTAGAAAGCCCTTCACCTTTAATCTGAATAACAACTCCTCTAAAAAACTGAGTTCTTACTTTTTCACCTTCTCGGATTTCATAGAAAACGGTGATGGTGTCTCCTGCCGAAAATTCAGGGAAATCTTTCTTAGCGATGAATTCTTCCTGAATGAAATTTATTAATTTTTCCATTTTAGTTAATTAGTGTTAGTAAAACAACATTCACAATGAGAGCCAGAGGTTATTTTAACGCGGTGCAAATTTATAACTTATTTTGATTTACGCAACCACGTAATCTGTTTTTATGTTGTTATTCTTCATTTAAAAGATCAGGACGAAGTCTTTGCGTTTTCTCAAGCGCTTTTTCCTCTCTCCAAGCGTCGACTTTTGGTGTGTCACCCGAGGTGAGTATTTCTGGAACGCTCCATCCTTTATACTTAGCTGGTCGTGTATAGATCGGCGGAGCCAAAAGCCCATCTTGGTAACTATCAGTTAGGGCAGAGGATTCATCCCCAATCACTCCTGGAATGAGTCTGATGATGCTGTCACAAAGTACAGCAGCTGCAAGCTCACCGCCTGACAAGACAAAGTCTCCAATCGAAATCTCTCGAGTTATTAAGTGATCTCTCACCCTTTGATCAATTCCTTTGTAATGACCGCAGATGATAATTATATTTTTTTTGAGTGAAAGTTCATTTGAGACATTCTGAGCAAGTTGCTCTCCATCAGGAGTTAAATAAATGATCTCATCGTAATCATTCGTTTTTTTTAAATATTCTAAACACAAATCAATCGGCTCAATGGTCATCACCATTCCTGCGCCACCTCCAAAAGGATAATCATCTACTTTTTTATGTTTGTTGGTACTGTAATCTCGAGGATTATGAAAATTAACAATTACTTTATTTGCGTCAATGGCACGCTTCAGTATAGAAGCTTCAAAAGGACTGGAAAGTAATTCGGGAAATAGTGTGATGATATCAATTCTCATTTGCGCATTGTTTTAAAGCGTTGCAAATATTTTACAAAAAAAAAGTTACCAAAAGTTTTGGTAACTTTTCTCTAACTTAAATAGAATTAAATTTTATTCGAATAAAATCCTTTCTTTTTGTCCATCTGGACTCAGAAATAAGATGCTTGATAGTGATTGTCCAATTGATTCAATGGTTGCAACTTCATCAATCAGAATGTCATTTACTTCTAAAACAACAAAACCTTCCTCAATACCATAGTTATAAAGTCTAGAATTTAACATTTTGCTGATGACAACTCCTTTTTCGATTTTAAAAGTAGCTTTTTCCTCTTCAGAAAGATTCTTCAACTCCATTCCGATAAATCGAGTGCGGTTAGTTTTTTTCAAAGTAACCATAACCTCTTTATTCTTGCCTTCACTCTTATAAAAGACTTTTACTTTGTCACCAGGACGTTTTGTGGAGAGGTAACCAGTAAGATCAGAAAACTTGTTAATTATTGTTCCATCCACTTTTTTGATGATGTCTCCCTGTTTTAAACCAGCCAAATCAGCCCCTAATCCCTTTTCAACATCACCGATATAAAAACCTTCGGTGTCACTAATCTCAAATTTTTCGGCAAAATCCGCATTTAAAGCATTTCCTTGAACACCAAGTAATCCTTTTTGAACATTACCATATTCAATAATGTCTTCAAATACTTTTCTAACGGTGTTGCTCGGAACCGCAAACGAATAGCCAACAAATCCACCGGAAATTGAAGAAATCGCGGTATTGATTCCGATAAGTTCTCCTTTTGTGTTCACCAAAGCTCCACCACTGTTACCCATGTTGACCGCCGCATCTGTTTGAATAAAAGACTGATTTTTTTGATCGGTATCATTCAAATCCCTAGATTTTGCGCTAATGATTCCAGCTGTTACCGTAGAATTTAAATTAAAAGGATTTCCAACAGCCAACACCCATTCTCCAATTTTAGAACTTTCAGAATCTCCAAAAGATATGTAAGGTAAATTTTCGTCCGTCTCAATTTTTAAAACAGCCAAGTCTGTATTTGGATCAGATCCAATGAGCTTTGCCATGTAAGTTTTGTTTTTGTTTGTCGTAACTTCAATTTCACTGGCATCTTTTATTACGTGGTGATTGGTGATAATCATGCCGTCGGGTGAAATGATGACACCAGATCCCGTTCCGACTCTTTTAGGACCATTGTCCTTTCCATATAAATTATTAAACCACCAGGAGCCGTTTCCTTTTTGTCTGCTTGTGTTTTTTACATGAACGACGCCATTAACTGTTTTTTCAGCCGCAATGGTGAAGTCGGTCATTTCGGCTGCGGTTCCGCTCGTGTTATAGCTATAGGTAGTAGGAATAAGCTTTGCGGTAGCGTTTGGACTAATTATTGTTTCTTGATTAAAGTAGTTTTCAAATACAAATACTGCAATAAATGCACTCGAAACTGAAACTAAGATGGTTTTAAATGTTGATTTCATTGTATATTGATTTAAATATTATTCTAAATTATAATTATATTTTTCATAATTAATGTTTTAACGTCTATTTAACAACAACAAAAAAATTTAAAAATTACGTAAATTTGGAACATGGATTTTCAATTTGACAAATATCAGGGTGCGGGGAATGATTTTATCATCCTTGATGACCGAACTCAAAAATTTCCCAGTGATGATTATGACCGCATTAAATGGTTGTGTAATCGAAACTTTGGAATAGGTGCTGATGGGCTTATTTTAATTAGAGATTCGGAAAAGACAGATTTTAAAATGGTTTATTTTAATGCAGATGGAAACGAAAGTACCATGTGCGGAAATGGAGGTCGCTGTGCTGTTGCCTTTTGCAGAGCCAATGACATCATTGGTTTAAAAACAACTTTTGAAGCAAGCGATGGTTTGCATAAAGCTGTTGTCGACCAAGAAGGACTTGTCTGTCTTGAAATGAATGACATAGACTCAATCACGAACAATGGAGATTCCATGTTTATAGACACTGGTTCACCGCATCATCTTGAATTTGTATCAGATGTATTGGCTGTGAATGTAAAAACAAAGGGAGCGGAAATTCGTTACGGAGCCCCTTACTTTGAAGCGGGTTCAAATGTTAATTTTATTGAAAAAATAAACGAAGAAGAAAGTATCACTCGCAACCTATGAACGAGGTATTGAAGACGAAACTTTGGCATGTGGTACCGGAGCAATTGCTGCTGCCATAGGAGCTCACAGTTCAGGTCAAACCAAGTTGTATGGCATAAACATTCATGCTCTAGGAGGTGTTTTGAGGGTTGAGTTTTCGACTAATTCAGATCAATACGATAATGTAAAACTAATCGGACCAGCGGTACAAGTGTTTTCTGGAACCATACGTGTTTAAAGATGAATGATCAAAAGGGAGTTGTTTCGATAAGGGCCATTGAGCCTTCTGATATCGATTTTTTATTTGCTATTGAAAACGACATTTCTCTTTGGAAATATTCGAACAGATCTTCACCATATTCTAGAAACTTATTACTTGATTATATCGCCAATTCAGGGCGGGATATTTTTGAAACCAAACAAGTGAAATTCACAATCGTTGGTAAAAACAACTCTCCCGTTGGCTTTATCGACCTGTTTGATTTTGAGCCTTTGCACCACCGCGCAGGTGTGGGTCTTGTCATTGCTACTGAGGAACGTTCCAAAGGTTATGGCGCTGCGGCTTTAGCGTCTATAGAGCTCTTTGCGAAAAATCAATTACAACTCCACCAACTTTATGCAGACATAGCAGTTGAAAATAATCCAAGTATCGAATTGTTTGAAAAGCAAAACTATGTATTGATGGGTACAAAAAAAGACTGGAACTTTTATGAAGGTAAATTCCATGATGAATTTAATTATCAAAAGTTAATTTAATGAAGTATCGAAAAAAAATATTGAGTTTGATGGTGTTGCTGGGATTGTTTTTCGGGGCCTATTTCGTTTATCAGTTTTATAAAACTTTTTTTTGGGACAACACCCAGTTTGAGGAAAAGGTAGCCTTTGTTCATATTTATGAGGATGACTCTTTTGATGATTTATTAAATAAACTATCTCCCTTGCTTATTTCAACGAATGACTTCACTGCAGCAGCAGTCAAGAAAGGGTACAATACGAGAATAAAGCCAGGTAAATTTGCCATTAAGAAGGGGAGTAGCAACAACGATATTGTCAATTCGCTAAGATCTAAAAGTCTAATCGTTCGAGTAACGTTTAACAATCAAGAACGAATTCAAAATCTTGCGGGTAGGGTTGCCCAACAAATCGCCCCAGACAGTTTGACTTTATTAAATGCGTTTTTGGATCCTGTTTTTTCTAAAGGAAAATGGATTAAATGAAGCGAATGCACTGTCATTTTCTGCCAAACAGCTATGATTTTTTCTGGAATACGATCTGCAGAAAATTTCAGAGATAAGATGTGGAGTTCTTTTAATAAATTTTGGACTTCTAAGAGAACTGCAAAAGCTAAAAAGTTGGGGTTTAAAACAAAAGAAGTGATTCATTTGGCTGCGATTGTTCAAAAAGAAACGGTTAAGGCTGATGAAAGACAAAGAGTTGCAGGAGTTTATGTGAATCGTCTAAAACGAAGAATGAAACTTCAAGCTGATCCAACGGTAATTTATGCGATTAAACACAAGATGAAAAATTTTGACACTGTGATTAAGAGAGTTTTATACAAGGACTTAAAAGTAAAATCTCCTTACAATACTTATCAAAATAAGGGTTTACCACCAGGCCCGATAACCATGCCCGATATTTCTTCTATACAAGCGGTGTTAAATCCAGAAAAACACAATTATATTTATTTTGTTGCTGATCCATCTAACCCTGGATACCATTTGTTTGCAAGCATTGGCAGACAGCACAATAAAAATAAGAAAAAATATACTAATTGGTTAGACAAGCAAGGAGTCTACCGTTAGAGTTCTTTATGTATAATAAAAATAGCAGGCCGTTTATTGAAATTGAGCTTTGTTTTTTTCCATTCATATATAGGAGCTGTTCTAATAAATTCATCCTCAAGGGTCAGGTTGTAAGCCACGCACAATTTTGTTTCTGAATGTAGCGACCCTATTAAATCTGAAAATATCTGATCGTTTCGGTAAGGAGTCTCAATAAAAATTTGCGATTGATCCAGCTTTTGCGATCTTTTTTCTAGCTCTTTTATGAATTTTTTACGCTCGCTTTTTTCGATGGGTAAATAACCATTAAAAGCAAAATTTTGACCATTCAACCCTGAACTCATTTGCGCTAAAAGAATGGAGGAAGGACCCACCAATGGTTTAACTTTTATACCATGACGGTGGGCTTTGGCTATGATTACGGCCCCTGGATCAGCGATTCCAGGGCATCCTGCATCTGACAAGAGGCCCATGATTATTCCTTTTTTACAAGGGTCGAGGTAGCTTTCGATTTCTTCAGGTACGGTGTACTTGTTTAAAGGATAAAGCTCCAAACTGGCCTGATTTTTTTCAGGACAAATCTTTTTTATAAACTTTCTTGCTTCTTTTTCATTTTCAACAATGAAGTGCTGTGTTTCTGTCACGATTTTTCTAACTAAAATGGGGAGTACCTCAAGAGGGGAGTTTTCTCCAATAGGACAGGGAATCAAATATAGTGGTGCGGAAGTTGATTCAGGATTTATCATTTTCTAGTTGAATACAAATTTTATCATAAGCTTCATCAAGCAAATCAAACACCATCTTAAAGTTGGTAGCATTTCCATAATATGGGTCTGGAACTTCACTTTTTTTTAACATCAATT
>CAJJCA010000012.1 GCA_905182575.1 uncultured Flavobacteriaceae bacterium
GTATGTTGAAAAACAGGTTTGTTCGTTATTCTGAATATGCGGATTTAACAATTGATAAAATCTTTACACCTGAAGAGTTTGAGGGTTCAAAGATCCTTTTGGCTAAAAATTTCGAAACAAGTTATATAGAGAACTTAGGAAACAATCAATTTAGAATTACGCCTTACCTATTGAAACTCAATTGGCGCCAATCTATGGAATCACTACCGGAGACTTTAATGGAGATGGCAATTTGGATGTTGTTATGGGAGGTAATTTTACGGGAAGTCGCGTCAAATATGGACATTATGATGCACTTAAAGGCGTGTGTCTTCTTGGAGATGGAAAAGGAAATTTTGAATTTATAGATGTTGACAAATCAGGCCTTAAAGTGAATGGAGAAATTAGAGATATTGACTCATTTGTAAATTATAAGGGAGAAAAAACATTACTGTTTTCAAGAAACAACGATGCACCACAACTTTTTAAATTGAACAAATAGCTTGATTGTGACACAGCAAGAAAAATTATTTTTTACGGAAGAAGGATTTTTAGTTATTGAACCTCTGCTTACAAAGGAGGAAGTCCAATTTTATTCTGAAATTTACAATGATTTCTTAAACAATAAATTTGATGTT
Organism: uncultured Flavobacteriaceae bacterium; assembly: GCA_905182575.1. Classification (GTDB taxonomy): domain Bacteria; phylum Bacteroidota; class Bacteroidia; order Flavobacteriales; family Flavobacteriaceae; genus UBA8316. The sequence continues at coordinate 618 of CAJJCA010000012.1, forward strand.
GCTGAATTACGCTCTGACCTTTCTGGAGCAAATGATCAATCCACAGAATTAATTACCCAGATAATGTTGCCTTCAAAAGTATATCCCAATCTTTTGAACCAGCCGATGCATAAAAAAGCTTCGGAAATCGCCAAATTCTTAATGGGTGATGATATGGTATTAGACTTTGATATGCTAATCAATAAGCCTCCCAATTCAAACAAAAGAAACCCCTTGGCATCAAGATGCGGCTTATTGGATTGATTTGCCTGATAAAGAGCACTAAGTCTTTGGTTTGCAATTGATGAATCGACCTTAAACAATGGTTGTATGTGGTACACTCCAAAGTCTCATCTACAGCCTTTAAAAAAACATTTCCAAGCTGTTGGTGGGGGCCCACTTCAATCTAAAGGAATAGAACAGGAAAGTGTTGCGGCTCCACTTCAACCAGGTTCCTGTGTGATTCATCAAGGGCTCACATTGCACTATAGCCGAGGAAATACTACTAACCAAAACCGCAGGGCTTTTATTCTCAATTTTAGGCCTAAAAAAATGGTTGAACTCGAAAGAGCCCAAGGATTTGATCATTCTGGTAAAAGAAAAGTTAGGACAGAGGATTAGCCAAACCATAACATGGATTCATCATCAGTCTTAAATTATTTTTCTTTAAGGGCATAATTTAAAAGGCTAAATACAACTTCCTTAAAAAATTAGAATAGATTCCTTAATTAACTGCTTTTTTAAAAGAGGATGAAATAAAACCATACTGATTTCTTACTTTTGATTTAACTACCCGAAGATGACAAAAAGCAAGCTAAGAAGAGAAGCATTGGTTTATCATGCGAAACCCAAGCCTGGGAAAACAGAGGTTATTCCTACAAAAAACTATAGAACTCAAAGAGACTTGGCATTGGCTTATTCTCCTGGAGTGGCCATTCCTTGCTTAGAAATAGAGGAAAATACAGACAACGTCTATAAATACACCAACAAAGGAAACTTAGTTGCAGTGATCACAAACGGAACTGCGGTTTTAGGATTGGGAGATATTGGTCCAGAAGCCTCAAAACCGGTGATGGAAGGAAAGGCGCTTCTTTTTAAAATATTTGCAGACATTGACGTCTTTGACATTGAGATCAATGAAAAAGATCCAGATAAATTTATTGAAATTGTAAAGGGAATCGCCCCCACATTTGGTGGGATTAACTTGGAGGACATTAAAGCTCCTGAGGCCTTTAAAATTGAAAACACCTTAAAAGAAGAGCTTGATATCCCGATCATGCATGATGATCAGCATGGAACCGCCATCATCTCGTGCGCTGCGCTGATCAACGCATTAGAGCTTTCAAATAAGAAAATAGAAGAGGTTAAAATTGTTATTTCTGGTGCAGGAGCGGCAGCCATTTCCTGTACAAGACTCTACATGGCATTTGGCGCTCAACGCGAAAATATTGTCATGCTAGACAGCAAAGGTGTCATAACAAAAACGCGAGAAAACCTAACCACTCAAAAGGCAGAGTTTGCAACTGACAGAGCAATAGAAACCTCTAGATCAAGCGATGAAAGGGGCAGATGTATTCATAGGATTGTCTAAATCTGATATTGTTTCTCCCAAGATGCTTTTGACAATGGCTAAAAATCCAATTGTTTTTGCAATGGCTAATCCTGATCCTGAAATTGGATATGATATAGCTTGTAAAACAAGGGAGGATATTATTATGGCTACTGGGCGTTCTGATAATCCCAATCAGGTAAATAATGTTCTCGGATTTCCATTTATTTTTAGAGGCGCTTTGGATGTAAAAGCCTCAAAAATAAACGAACCCATGAAAATGGCGGCAGTTAAAGCCTTGGCAGAACTTGCAAAACAACCCGTTCCCGAACAGGTAAATATTGCCTATGAAGAAACAAAACTCAATTTCGGAAAAGAATACATCATACCCAAACCCTTTGACCCTAGATTAATCGTCGAGGTTCCAATGGCGGTTGCAAAAGCTGCAATGGAATCAGGAGTTGCCAGGGAGCCCATTGAAGATTGGGACTCATACAAAATAGAATTAGAAGAGCGTTTGGGAAGCAATCAAAAAATTGTCCGAATGATTCACGATCGTGCCAAGTCTGCCCCAAAACGAATTGTCTTCGCTGAGGCCGATCAATTAGACGTTTTAAAGGCCGCTCAAATCATACATGAAGAAGGAATTGGAATCCCAATTTTATTAGGAAAGAAAGAAATCATTTCTGATTTGATGCAATCTATTGATTTTGATGCTTCAATAACAATCATTGATCCCAAAACGGAAGAATAGGATGAAAGTCGTGAAAAATATGCCAACTCATTTTGGGAAACTCAAAAAAGAAAAGGAAAAACTTTGTATGAGAGTCGCAGCCTGATGAGAGAAAGAAATTATTACGCGGCCATGATGGTTAGAAATGGAGATGCTGATGCGATGTTGTCTGGTTTCTCAAGAAAATATCCGGCGGTTGTTAAACCGATTCTCGAAGTGATGGGCAAAGCCAAGGGCGTTGACCGCGTTGCGGCCACCAACTTGATGCTCACCAAAAGAGGCATGCTTTTTCTTTCAGACACTTCTATTAATGTAGATCCTACTGCCAAAGAACTGGCTAAAATTGCTCAGATGACTTCTGAAACTGTTAAAATGTTTGGCAGTTAAACCGGTGATAGGCGATGCTTTCTTTTAATAATTTCGGTTCTTCTTCTTTTCCACAGGCAAGAAAAGTATCTGATGCTGTTGCTTTCTTACACAGGTTTTATCCTGATTTGCTAGTGGATGGACCCATTCAATCTGATTTTGCTTTGAACAGTGAAATGCTTAACGAGCGTTTTCCTTTTTCAGTCCTAAATAAAGAAAAAGTGAATACCTTAATATTCCCCAATCTTGATGCTGCGAATATTACTTATAAATTGATGAAAGAATTGGATAAATCACTTTCAATTGGACCGATTTTGATGGGATTAAAGTATCCTGCGCACATTCTACAATTGGGTGCTTCCGTTGAAGAAATCGTTAATATGGCTGCCATAGCGTCGATTAATGCTCAAGAAAAACAAAAACAAAAAAGTTCAAAATGATTACACAAATAAGAGGACGAGTTGTTGAAAAATCACCAACCAATGTGGTGGTTGATTGTAACGGAATAGGCTACGAGGTGAATATATCACTCTATACTTTTTCACAGCTCACGGACGATGAGAACATTCAACTTTATACCCACCTACAGGTCAAAGAGGACTCCCATACTTTATTTGGATTTCGAACGACCCTAGAACGAGCCGTTTTTAGACTTCTAATTTCCGTCTCAGGGATTGGAACCAGCACAGCACGAACCATGCTTTCTTCTCTTCAACCTGCTGAAATTCAGCAAGCTATTGTTAATGAAGATGTTGCAAAAATACAAGGTGTGAAGGGGATTGGGTTAAAAACTGCCCAGCGAGTAATTATTGACCTTAAAGACAAAATCGTATCTCTTTACGGAATTGATGAAATTCCGGGCATTAAAAGCAATACAATCAAAGATGAAGCGTTATCAGCATTAGAGGTTCTTGGTTATACGAGAAAAGCCTCTGGAAAAGTAGTTGACAACATCATTCAAAGTGCACCTGAAAGCTCTGTCGAAGAACTGATAAAAGCCGCTCTGAATAAACTTTAAAGCCTTTTGATTGCCCTTAAAAAGAATTATTTTTTAAAAAAATTCTGTTTTATTTCCCTTCTTGTTATTGCATTACTATTGGATTTTCTCAGGAAAAGGAGTCAGGCTATGAATTTGGTAAAATTGGGCTTTCAAAATCTATCAGCATTAGTTCTAAATATACTTTCAATCCCGTTTCTGGCATGTACATGTTTTCAGAAACGATTGATGGATACCCCATAAATGCTCCGATGGTGATGACCCCTAAAGAATTTGAAGCTTTGGTCTTGTCAGAGCAAATGAAAGAATATTTCCATAATAAGATTGATGCCCTTGCGGGAAATTCAGAAAATCTAAAAGAGTCTCAAAAGAATTTGTTGCCAGAAGTTTATGTGAACAATAATTTTTTTCAATCTATTTTTGGAAGTAATGTCATTGACATCGATCCCCAGGGTTCTGTTGGTATTGATTTAGGAGTACGTTATCAGAAAAATGATAATCCTGCTGCATCGCCAAGAAATCGAAGTAGTTTCGGTTTTGATTTTGATCAAAGAATTAGTTTGAGCCTACTGGGAAAAGTGGGAGAACGACTTCAGATAACCGCCAACTATGATACAGAATCTACTTTTGATTTTCAAAACTTGGTTAAAATTGAATTTAACCCCCCTAAACTGGAGGATATTGCTAATATTATACCTAAAAAACTAGCTTCAAAATATAAAGGGGCCAGTGAATACCTTAATTCAGCTGCACAAAAAGTAGCACAAGCACAGCAAAAAATAGGGGATTATAAAAGCACCTATGACGATGCCCGACAAAAAATCCTTAATTTAAAAAACAAATCTAAGAACCTTTCTTCCTCCGATTTCTCAGGAGTTGGGAACAACGTTTCTAGTTATTTAAATGGTCAAGTCACCGAAGATGCCATTTTGCAAAACATAAATATTGGGAACATTAGCATGCCCCTTAACAGTAGCCTTATTCAAGGGGCACAAAGTCTTTTTGGAGTTCGTGCAGATTTGAAATTCGGAAAAACATTAATTACAGGGGTGTTTTCCGAACAAAGATCTCAGTCTCAAAACATTGTCGCTCAGGGGGGGGGTACAGTTCAGGAATTTGACATTTTTGCGTTAGATTACGAAGAAGATCGCCATTATTTTTTGGCCCATTATTTTAGAGATCAATATGACAATGCCTTAAAAACTTATCCTTACATAAACTCTAGTGTAAATATTACCCGAATTGAGGTTTGGGTTACCAACCGTGGTTCCAGAACACAAAACATAAGAAATATTGTTGGGTTTCAAGATCTAGGAGAAAGCAACCCTGAAAGAACCACTTTAGATAAACGGATTACTAATTTCTTTAGTGGTAGTAACCTTCTTTCCCCTCCTTCAAATGAGAGCAATCGATTGAATCCTAAGTCCATTGGTCAGGGAGGTATTTTAGGAAGTTCCGTTCGGGACATTGCTTCTGTGAGTAATTCTTTTGGGGCAAATAGTACTGTTATTAAAGAAGGTTTTGATTATGCTGTTTTGGAAAGCGCAAGAAAACTTAACACATCAGAATACAAGTTGCATCCTCAACTGGGTTATATTTCTTTAAATCAGCGTTTGAGTAACGATGAGGTGCTTGCGGTGGCTTATCAATACACCGTTAGAGGAAAGCTTTACCAAGTTGGGGAATTTGCCACGGGAAGCGTTGAAGGAACCACAACAACTCAAAACACTGCCAACCAAACCAAAGTGGTGAATAATAATAGCTTGGTGGTTAAATTAATAAAAAGTAACATCACCGATGTCAGACAACCCGTTTGGGATTTAATGATGAAAAACATATATCATACAGGTGCATACCAAATGTCTGAAGAGAATTTTAGGTTAAATATTCTTTATACAGATCCTTCTCCAATCAATTATATTCAACCGATTGACAAAGGGATTTGGCCTGAGGCGTTAGAGAATCAAATTCTATTGAATACGTTTAATTTAGATAAGATAAATTTCTATCAAGATCCACTTCCTGAGGGAGATGGTTTTTTTGATTATTTACCAGGGATAACCATAGAGCCTCAATTCGGTAGAATAATTTTCCCCAACGTAGAACCCTTTGGAGAATACCTCTTCGAGTTGTTAGACAACCCAAGTTCGCAGCAAGAAGATTATAATAGCCCTCAAACATTTAATGCAAATCAAAAAAAATATGTGTTTCAAGAAATGTACAGCCAAACAAAAGCAGGTGCATTTGAAACCAGTGAGAAAAATAAATTTCAACTTAAAGGCCGCTATAAGTCTGAGGGCGGAGATGGAATTCCCATTGGGGCTTTTAACGTGCCTCGAGGTTCCGTTAAAGTAACTGCAGGAGGAAGGGTGCTGGCAGAAGGAATAGATTATACGGTTAACTATGCCATTGGACGTGTTAAAATTATAGACCCATCATTACAAGCTTCAAATGTGCCAATAAACATTTCGGTGGAAAACAACTCTTTTTTTAACCAACAAAACAAAAGGTTTTCCGGGGTGAATATTACCCATCAATTCAATGAAAAATTTGTCTTAGGAGGAACATTATTAAACCTTAGTGAGAATCCAATAACTCAAAAGGCTAATTATGGCACCGAGCCAGTTAACAATACCATGATTGGTTTAAACACTAATTTTTCTACTGAAATACCATTTTTTACCCGCCTAGTAAATAAAATACCAACCATTTCAACCGATGTTCCTTCGCTAATCTCCTTTAGGGGAGAAGTGGCCAGACTGATTGCTGGAAAACCGAAAAGAACCGAATTGGGAGGAGAAGCAAATGTTTATATCGATGATTTTGAGGGAGCTCAAACAAATATTGACATTAAAGGGTATTCGGCTTGGAACCTTTCCAGCGTCCCCTTTAAGAATTTCAAAGGATCAAATCTTAATAATGGTGATATAGCTTCGGGCTTTGGTAGAGCGAAGTTGTCTTGGTATTCAATTGATCCAGTTTTTTATGCTGGAGGAAGACCTTCAGCTGAAGATAATGATGATATTTCATTAAATACCACTCGAAGAATTTTTATTAAAGAAATATTTCCAGAACAAGATTTGGTCCAGGGAACCACTTCTGTTCAGACAACACTCGACCTAGCATATTATCCTGAAGAAAAAGGGCCTTACAATAATGAAAAAGAGGAAGATTTTGATAATAATGTTTCTGAGAATTGGTCAGGAATAATGCGCCCCATAAGTTCAACTAATTTTGAAAAATCGAATGTTGAGTTCATTCAATTTTGGTTACTAGACACTTTTTCAGAAATGAAAACAACTGAGGAGGACTTGGGAGATCTTTATTTTCATTTGGGAAATATTTCAGAAGATGTCCTTAAGGATGGACGCAAGCAATTTGAAAACGGTTTGCCCGGTCAGAGTTCTGAAAACTTAGTTCATGAAACTGCATGGGGAAAGGTACCCTCAACCCAGTCCTTGATTTATGCATTTAATACGGTTACTGAAGATCGTGAAATTCAAGATCTTGGTTTTGATGGACTCACTGATGCCGAAGAAAAACTTATCTATACAGAGGGTCCTGATAATGACCCTGCTGGAGACAACTACAAATATTTTGTTGAAGCTGATGGAGGGGTATTGGATCGTTACAAAAATTATAATGGTTCTCAAGGGAATTCCCCTATTGCGTTTTCTAATACCAGCCGAGGGAATACCACCGAGCCCGACACTGAAGACATCAATAGAGACCAAAGCATGAACACCATTGATAGTTATTTTGAATATCGCATTCCGATTTCGAAATCAATGGGGGTCGGAAATCATCCCTTTATTAGCGATGTCAGGGAGAATGTAAAAGTAACTGCGCCCAATGGTGATGAAATCAATACCCGTTGGATTCAGTTTAAAGTTCCAATACAGAAAGGCTATTATGAAGGAACGCACTACGACGAGTATTTCGATGCCATCAATGCCATTGAAGACCTGCGTTCTGTTCGCTTCATGAGAATGGTTTTAAACGGCTTTTCGGAAAAGGTGGTTTTAAGGTTTGGGACACTCGATTTGGTTCGTGGAGACTGGAGAAGATACAATAAGGATTTAAATGAAAATATTGCAAAAAATGCAATACAACGGTTGATATTAGTACAGTTAATATATTAGAAAATGAAAATAGAATTCCGATAAATTACATACTTCCTCCAGGGATTGAAAGAGAACAAATCAATAGCAATAACAATGTGATTAGGAAAAATGAACAGTCATTATCGATTAAAGTTTGTGATTTACAACCCCAAGATTCTCGAGCAGTATTTAAAAACATTCAGCTTGACATTAGACAATATAAAAACTTAAAGATGTTTATTCATGCGGAGTCAATTTCAGGGCAACAACCATTGCCAGGTTCGGGAACATCAGAAGAATATGACAAGCGCATGGTGGCCTTTATTCGTTTGGGAACAGATTTTAAGGACAACTATTATCAGATTGAGGTTCCATTAAAACCAACTGAATTCATGGAAAATACTTCTAATAAATTATCAGCAGATGCGGTTTGGAATCCAGAGTCAAATTCAATCGAAGTTCCAATTTCATTACTTTCTAAGCTTAAGTCAGCCGCAATAAATAGAGGTACTTTGGGAGGTGTTTCCTATTTTGATGAAGACATGAACCCCATAGAAGAGTTTTCTCTGATAAGTAGTTTGGCTGGATTTAAAAAGTATAAATATTCAGTTAAAGGGAATCCATCATTAGGCGCAATAAAAACATTAATGATAGGGGTTAAAAACCCATCTACTCAGCTTGGAGATGATCTTTGTGGTGAAGTTTGGTTTAACGAATTGCGGATTGCAGGAATTGACTCTAAAGGCGGCTGGGCAGCTATTGGAGCATTGGATGCCAACTTTGCAGACTTTGCCAGTTTTGCGGCAACTGGAAAATATTCTTCGGTTGGATTTGGTTCAATTGATCAAACTCCCAATCAAAGTAATCGTGAAGAATTGAAACAATACGATTTGGTTTCTAGTGTCAATTTAGGTCAGCTTTTACCGCAAAAATGGGGCATTCAAGTTCCACTGAATCTGAATTTAGGAGAAACTTTTATTACTCCCGAATACGACCCCTTTTATCAAGACGTCTTATTGGAAGAACGATTGAGTTCCTCCAGTAGAGCTTCTCAAAAAGATTCAATTAAAAATCAAGCGATTGATTACACCCGAAGAAGAAGCATTAGTTTGATTGGCGTAAGAAAAATTAGCACAGGTGACAAGCCTCTTAAATTTTACAGTCCCGAAAACATAGATTTATCTTATGCTTATAATGAGATGATGCATCACGATTATGAAATTGAAAGTCAAACCGACCTAAACCTTCAGATGGGGGCCAACTATGGCTACTCTTTCAAGCCTTTTGAGATCAATCCATTCAAAAAAACCAAAGCTTTTAATCGGAAAAAATATTGGGAATGGCTCAAACAACTAAACTTTAATTTGCTCCCATTCAGTCTCGAAATCAATTCAAAATTTAATAGAAATTTTACCAATCAAAAATTTCGTCAGGTTTATATCGAAGGGGTCGATAATTCAGCTCAAATCCCTTTTCCTGATCTTCAACTCCGAAATTATTTATTTGATTGGTCGTATACCATTAATCATAATTTGACGCGTTCCTTGCGTTTTACATTTACCGCTACGAATAATAATATTGTTAGAAATTTTTTAGAAACTGACGCTGAAGGCAAAACAGATGTAAATAAAAGTTTAGACATCTGGGATGGGATTTGGGATACGGGTCAGAGTGATCGTCATTTTCAGACACTTTCCTTAAATTATAAAATCCCACTGCGATACATCCCGTTCCTAAACTTCATTGATGCAAATTATAACTATACGGGTGACTTTAGCTGGCAGCGTGGATCAAACGCGTTGTTTGCAGTTCAGAGTGACGATGGACAGTTTTTAGGACAAATCAACACCATCCAAAACGCAAACACTAAAACACTTACTGGCGTCATTAATTTTGAAAAGTTTTATAGAATGCTTGGTTTGAATAAGAAAAAATCAGCGTTTGATAAAACCTTGGATAAAAATTTAAAAGATAAAAAGGACAGTAAGAAAAAGCCAAAAAAAGGGGTTCAGATGATTGGCGATATACTTTCATCTATCAAAAGACTTCAGGCAAACTATTCAGAAAACAACGGGAAAGTACTGCCAGGATACCTCCCCAACATCGGCTTTATTGGGACAATAGACCCTACGCTTGGATTTACGTTTGGAAGTCAGGCTGATATTCGTTATGAGATAGCCAAGAGAGGATGGCTAACCTCTTTCCCAAATTTTTCACAACCATTCATTCAGGTGCATAATAACAAATTGAACATTTCGGCACAAATTAATCCATTAAAAGACTTGACCATTGATTTGAATGCTGAGCGGACTTTTTCCCAAAATATTTCAGAAAACTATAGTGTTGAAAATCAAGAATACATTGCTTTAAATACAACTGAATATGGCAATTTTGGAATTTCTACGCTGATGATAAAAACTGCGTTTAATGATGGTGGGGGAGGTGCCTTTAGTTCAAGTTTTGAAAAATTCAGATCTAACCGATTGATCGTTGCGAGAAGGCTGGCTGAAAACTACAATCTTTCTCCAACTGATGTTGATCAAGAAGGCTATCCAAATGGATTTAATAGAAACCATCAATCTGTCCTGATTACTTCATTTTTATCAGCTTATACGGGGACTTCTCCAGAAAATATTTCGCTAGATCCTGTTCAGAAAACACCATTGCCAAATTGGAATATTAAATACACTGGACTGACTAAAATAAAGTCATTGGGTAAGATTTTCAATCGTTTTTCTATTGCGCACGGCTACCGCTCCTAGCTACACTATCACTAACTTTCAAACCAATTTGGAGTACGATCCCGTTCAGCCATTAACCAAAGATCAATTAGGAAATTTTATATCCCCAAAATTTTATTCAAATATCAATTTGGTGGAACAGTTTAATCCTCTTATTCGTTTGGATGTCGAATTTAAAAATTCAATAAAGATATTGGCAGAGTTGAAAAAAGATCGCGCGCTTTCTTTGAGTCTTGACAATAGCTTGCTGACGGAATCAAGTGGTGATGAGTTCATAATGGGAATGGGTTATCGGGTTAAGGATTTAAGGATTCGAACCAATGTCGGTGGGAGACGAGTTACCCTAAGTGGAGATTTAAACCTAAAGGCTGATTTTTCTTACAGGGAAAATAAAACTATACTCAGAAATTTAGAATATGACAACAATCAGGTTACGGCCGGACAGACCCTAATGTCCATTAAGTTTACTGCGGATTATGCCCTCTCAAAAAACTTAACGAGTTTGTTTTTTTACGATCATAGTTTTTCTGAATTTGCAATTTCTACTGCATTTCCCCAAACCTCAATTCGTTCGGGAATTACCATTCGATATAATTTTGGAAACTAACGGCTAAATTCATTCCTTTGTTTCCTAAATAATAAAAAATGAAAATTCCTTCTGATTTAAAATACAGTAAAGACCACGAATGGATCAAAGTTGATGGAGATACAGCAATTATTGGGATCACAGACTTTGCACAACGCGAGTTGGGAGACATTGTCTATGTTGAGGTCGAAAGCGTAGGAGAGGAGCTTGAGGAGCAGAGCGTTTTTGGAACGGTAGAGGCTGTAAAAACCGTTTCGGATCTCTTTATGCCATTAAATGGTGAGGTGCTTGAATTTAACACGGCACTAGAAGATATGCCAGAGGCGGTAAATGAAGATCCATATAAATCAGGATGGATGATTAAAATTAGAATTCAAAACCCAGACCAGTTAAACGAATTATTAGACGCAGATCAATATAAATCATTAATTGAAGCTATAAATTAAATGAATTATTAAAAAAATTGAGTTCGAATCACAAAAAGAACTTGTTTGTAATTGATTTTTTTTTAGCTTAGCATACTAAATTCACAACGACAATGCAACCCAAGAAAAACGAGAAGGCAGATTTGTCTAAAAATAGCAGTCTATACTTTATTATAGGACTGGCCTCAGTCCTTTTTATATCATGGCAAGCCATCGAATGGAAAACCTATGATAAGAGCGGCTATGGTTATGAAGCATTAAATGTAGATGACGACGACGACGAGGAAGTGCCAATTACAGAGCAAATAAAAGTACCACCACCACCACCACCACCACCAGCTCCTGAAGTTATTGAGGTTGTGGAAGATGAAGAAGAGGTTGAGGAAACGGTTATTGAATCTACCGAAACAGATCAAGAAGATATTGTTGAAGTAGAAGAAGTCGAAATCGAAGAAGAATTTGACGATGTAGATGTTCCTTTTGCGGTTATTGAAGATGTACCTATTTTCCCAGGTTGTGAGAACGTGTCAAAATCTAAAAGACGTGATTGCTTCCAAGAAAAAATGAACAAACACATTGTAAAAAATTTTAGATATCCTGACATTGCCCAGGAAATGGGTATTCAAGGTCGGGTTTATGTAAACTTTATCATTTCTAAGGATGGATCAATTTCTAACATTAGAATGCGGGGTCCGGATAAAAATTTAGAAAAAGAAGCGCAGAGAATTATTTCAAAACTTCCTAAAATGACACCAGGAAAACAAAGAGGAAGACCAGTTAGTGTTCCTTTTAGTATTCCAATTACATTTAGATTACAGTAAAAAATTATTAAATATCTTTAAAAACCCATAACCAACGTTATGGGTTTTTTTTATGAGCGTAAGTGGTCTTGGTACGAAAATTTGATTAAAATTTAATAAAACCCAAAAATAACATGAAATTATGTTTCCTAAAAAAATCCTAAAGCAGATTTATCAAAAAACAGCCCTTTTTATTTTTTAATAGGACTTATTGTTGTTTTGGTTATTAACTCGCGGGCTTTGGAGTTAAAAACCTATGAGCGATCTATGATGTCGATGTCTTGAGTGTTTTAAGTGAAGATTACGAGCTTGACCCAATTAAGATGCTCACCACCGGTATTACCCCTGGCCTCCAGGCCTCCAGTACCTGCAGAGATCCAAATAGCTGATGATGAAGATGATGTTGAGTAGACCCCAATTGATCCGATCGAATCAGGATGATATTGGAAAATTGTACTGATGAACGATTCGAAGAAGAATTTGACGATGTAGATGTTCCTTTTGCGGTCATTGAAGATGTTCCCATTTTTCCCGGTTGTGAAAAGCTGCAAAGTCAAAAAGAAGAGATTATTTCCAGGAATAGATGAATAAACACATTTTAAAAACTTTAGGTATCCTTGTATTGCGCAAGAGATCGATATTCAAGGTCGGATATATGTCACCTTTATAATCGCTAAAGATGGGTCAATCCAAGAGATAAGAATGCGTGGACCGGATAAAACCTAGAGAAAGAAGCCCAAAGAATTAGAGCCAAGTAGCCAAAAATGATACCTTGAAAACGAAGGGGAAGACCGGTTCGGGTTCCTTTTAGCATTCCAATAACTTTTCGCTTACAATGATTTGTTGAAAAGCGAAGTAAAATAACATTTAGTTCATTGCACATTGATGTTTTTGTAGCCTATCTTTGCGTTTCTATCAACGATGATGAAGACCCATTTGGACAGCTCGCCAGTTAAATCAATTAGTTTTGCAGCCTTTGTAAATGACTTTTTACAATTAACGAAATTTCGTTTGGCGCTCAGTGTTGTGTTTTCTTCTGTTGCGGGCTATTTGCTTGCAGTTGATCAAGTAGAAACTAAAATTTTAATCGGACTTTTTATTGGAGGTTTTGCAATGGTTGGCGCTTCTAATGCAATCAATCAATTGATTGAAAAGGATCTTGACGCCCTGATGAGTCGCACAAAAAACAGACCCCTTCCAACGGGTAGTATGTCTGTTCTGGCTGCTGCAACCATCGCTATTGTTTTAACAGTTTTAGGAGTTATGGTGCTTTATGCCATTAATCTTAAAACAGCACTTTTTGGTCTCCTCTCGATATTTATTTACACTTGCATTTATACCCCTTTAAAAACAATATCACCACTCGCGGTTTTTGTAGGAGCATTTCCTGGGGCAATTCCCTTTATGCTCGGTTGGGTTGCAGCTACTGGCAAATTTGGTATAGAACCGGGGACATTGTTTATGGTTCAATTCTTTTGGCAATTTCCACACTTTTGGGCTATCGGCTGGATGTTGGATGATGACTACAAAAAAGCAGGATTCAAGATGTTACCCTCTGGAAACCCAGATCGGCTTACTGCATTTCAGATTGTGTTTTATACCCTTTGGACCATCATTATTTCTTTATTGCCCGCTACTTCTTATACTGGAAGTCTAAACTTGTCCATTCCTGGGGCTATATTAATTTTATTCATTGGACTTTACCTCCTCTATTATGCAATTAAGTTAATGCAACTCAAGACAAAAGACGCAGCCAAAAAACTAATGTTTGCAAGTATTGGTTATATCACGATCCTACAGTTAATCTATGTAATTGATAAATTTATTTAATATGAATGAATTAGAAATAAAAGAACAAAAAGGCAAAAAAAATGATGCTTTGGGTCGGGATGATCAGCATGTCAATGACTTTTGCTGGACTGACAAGTGCCTACGTAGTCAGTAGTTCTAGGGTTGATTGGCTGACCCAGTTCAAAATGCCCTACGCATTTGCTATCAGTACAGTTTTGATTTTCTTGAGCAGCCTTACCTTCTTTTTTGCTAAAAAATATTTGATGGCTCAAAACATAAAGCAAACGAAGCTTTTTGTGATTATAACCTACCTAACTGCTTTGTTATTTGTTTATTTTCAATTTAAGGGATTTGGAGACATCATCAGTCAAGGGTATTATTTTACAGGTGCCGAAAGTTCGATTACCACCTCTTTCTTGTATGTTTTAATCCTGTTGCATTTGGCCCACCTTTTTGCGGGACTTATTGTCTTAACGTATGTCTATTTTCAACTTTCGCGCAACCAGTATCAAGGAACAAACACTTTAGGTTTTGAATTGGCATATTTATTTTGGCATTTTCTTGATATTTTATGGATTTATTTGTACCTATTTGTTCTTCTTTATAGGTAAAATATATAAATTTGCACCAAACTAATTTGACTTACAGTTTATGGATTTAACAGCAGCGGAAAACACAGAAGAAACAAACGTTTGGGGCGGAGGGGAAAGACCTCTCAAATCAAGCTATGGAAAACTCATGATGTGGTTTTTCATCGTCTCGGATGCGCTTACGTTTTCTGGCTTTCTGGTTTCCTATGGTTTTTCAAGATTTAAGAACATGGATTCTTGGCCCATTGCGGATGAAGTATTTACTCACTTCCCTTTCTTACACGGTGTAGACGCCCCGATGTATTATGTTGCCTTGATGACTTTTGTATTAATATTTTCATCAGTAACAATGGTATTGGCAGTTGACGCAGGTCACCACATGCAAAAAGCAAAAGTTACTTTTTATATGTTGCTTACCATCATTGGAGGTGCAATTTTTGTTGGATCTCAAGCCTGGGAATGGAAAAACTTTATCAAAGGAGAATACGGAGCTCTGGAAACAAAAGGGGGGCAGATTCTTCAATTTGTTGACGCCAGTACTGGAAAAAGAATAGCAATTGCAGATTTTGCAGTTGAAGTGCCTTCTGAAAGAGATGTTCATCAAGCAAGCAACGGAATTTGGTATGATGCTGGTTCAAGTCCTCCATCTTTTTCAATCCAAGAAGTTGTGAAAGGGTTTGAAGCGAACAATAATTTAGTAATTAAAAGTGAAAAAGTTGACGTAACTGGCCATAAGGTGATCCTATCTAGGGACGACTCTTTAGATCAAATCGATGCTGCTGTTGCGGTGGTAGAAGGGGCAAACTTGGTACATAACGAATATGGAAATCGATTGTTTGCAGACTTTTTCTTCTTTATTACAGGATTTCACGGATTTCACGTTTTATCTGGTGTAATCATCAATATCATCATTTTTTTCAATGTAATTGTAGGTACTTACGAACGCAGAGGACATTATGAAATGGTTGAAAAAGTTGGTCTTTATTGGCACTTTGTTGACTTGGTATGGGTCTTCGTTTTTACATTTTTCTATCTCGTTTAAAAAATAAATATTCAATGGCTCACGACACACACAACTTAGCGATTTTTAGAGGATTACTTAAATTTAAATCCAATCAACAAAAGATTTGGGGGGTACTTATTTTTCTTTCTATAGTTACAACTGTTGAGGTTGTTTTAGGAATAGTGAAACCTGCAGCTCTAATGACTTCTTTTTTAAATATTAAGATATTAAACTGGATATTCCTTATTTTGACCATCGTGAAAGCCTATTATATCGCTTGGGATTTTATGCACATTAGAGATGAAAAAGGTGGATTAAAAGGATCGATTGTGCTTCCCTTAGTCATCTTAATTCCCTACCTGTCATTTATTCTTTTGGTTGAAGCAGACTATATTTTCGACGTAATGTTCAATGGTTTTGTGAGCTGGAACTTTTAAAGTCAAAACCCATTGATGCCCTAAAAAACAAATAATTTTGTTATGAGCAATGCTTTTAAAAAATACTTTGTTTTAGTTATCCTTTTTGTTTTCCCTATTGTAATCTATTTGTTCTTTGCATCTGGGAAGAATAATTTTGCTTTACTTCCTGTTCTTACAGAGGAGGTGAGTGAAATTGATGAATGGAGGTCACTTTCGGGTGAAGTAATTAATTTTAAAAAAAAATTTCTGTATTGGGTTTTTGGGGCAGTGAAATTTCCGTAAAACGAGGAGATGCACTCAACCTTAACCAAAAAATATACAAAAGATTTTATCAGTTTGAAGACTTTCAGTTTGTAATGATCCTCCAAAATGGTGAACAAGACAAGGTCGTTGAATTAAAAAAAGAACTTCGCGAAGGAGCTGGAACCGATCTTGTTAAGTGGAAATTTGTTTTTGGCACCTCCGAACAAATTGAATCTTTATTTAAAAGCTTAAAAGCTCCACTTGAATTATCTGCTGGTTATGGCTTCACCATATGTTTTTATAATTGATAAAGATAGAACTTGAGAGGTCGAGACGATGATGAAGATCAAGGCATGTTGTATGGTTTTAATTCACAATCTGTCGCTGAGATTAACAATAAGATGATTGATGATGTCAAGGTTATATTAGCCGAGTACAGGAGGGCATGGAAAAAATACAATAAACCAGAAACTTCCAGAATAATATGAATAAATATTCCTCTCTTGGTTTAATCATTGTTATTGTAGTTTTTGGATTTCTATTTGTTCCAAAAATCATTAACCGTATTGCCAACCAAACTCAAGTAGAAGACAATCGTTCAGCGCCGGCCAAACCTTTGGCTTATATTAAACTTAACGGTGAAGCAAAAAAAGTTCCCGAATTTTTCATGCTTAATCAGGATAGTCTTTTTATAGGGAATGAAGATTTTAAGGGAAAAGTTCATTTGGCAGAATTTTTCTTCACAAAATGCCCTTCCATATGTCCGATTATGAATAAGAATATGAAAATTATAGACGATCGTTTCGGAGACCGACAAGATTTTGGAATCGCCTCATTCACCATTGATCCGGCAAACGATACTCCTTATGTATTAAAAAAATATGCAGAATCTTATAATGTAAAGTCTCAAAATTGGCATTTTCTTACAAGTGATATTATAAAAGTATATGAACTTGCGAACAAAGGGTTTAGTATTTTTGCAGGTTATAAATCCTGCCGTTGCTGGTGGTTTTGAACACCAAGGATATTTTGCGTTAATTGACAAAAACGGCTATATTAGATCAAGAGTTGATCGATTTGACAACCCTATTGTCTATTATTCAGGTTTGGATAAGGAAGGGGAAGAAATTCAGGACGTTGATTTGCTGATTGAAGATATTGCTTTACTTTTAAAAGAATAATAAGAATGACTATGAAAAGGAACCAAGGAAGCCCAAATCCCATAAAATATAAGAAGTTGATTATGGTAGTTTCTGTTTTGATTCCAGTTGTAGTTGCCTTATTGTTTACTGTCAAAATTCCCAACGTAGCACAACTATCTTTTTTACCTCCAATCTACGCTTCAATTAACGGTATTACAGCGATTATACTTGTTTTAGCATTGATTGCGATTAAAAATAAAAAAATAAAACTGCACGAAGGTCTAATGAAAACAGCGATTGGTTTATCTCTTGCTTTCCTGCTTATGTATGTCGCTTATCACATGACCTCTGACAGCACTTCTTATGGCGGAACAGGTTCAATTAAGTATGTTTACTATTTCATTCTGATAACTCACATTCTTTTGTCCATAGGTATTATCCCTATGGTTTTAGTGACCTATGTTCGTGCAATTTCTAAAAACTTTGAAGATCATAAAAAAATAGCAAGGATCACTTTTCCTATTTGGTTATACATCGCTGTCACAGGTGTTGTTGTATATGTTATGATTTCCCCCTATTATTAAAAATATGCGTAAAATTATTTTTTTAGTTTTTTTTAGTTTGACATTTATGATAGAGGCTCAGGCGCAGTGTTCAATGTGCAGAGCAGTATTAGAATCTGAAGCCGGGCAAGAAACGGCCAAAGGAATCAATAGTGGAATTATTTATTTGATGGCGATTCCTTACTTACTCGTTGGATTTGTAGGGTATCAGATATTCAAAATGGTTAGAAAGTAGACGTTTTTATCGATCAGTTATAGTAAGGTTTTAAAACAAATAGTACTATGTATTGCACAATACCTTTTTTATATATTTGAAAATTTTTTGTGGTAATAATTCAAATTTAAATTAAACTAATGCAGTTTGTTTTAGTCTATTAATAAGCTTCTTCACAAATGAAAAAATCTACTGTCAGGCTCTTAATTTTAAATTTAACCCAAATAAATCTTTGATGATAGAAATCAAAAATCTTTACAAATCGTATAAAATGGGAAATTCCTCACTTCAAGTGCTGAAGGGAATCAACATTGAGATTGCAGAAGGAGAACTGGTGGCGATAATGGGTTCTTCGGGGTCGGGTAAATCTACGTTGCTTAATATTTTAGGAATGTTAGATGTTGCTGATGAGGGAGTCTACAAACTCGATGACGTATTAATTGAAAATTTAGATGAAACACTTGCAGCAAAATACCGCAATAAGTTTTTAGGGTTTGTCTTTCAGTCTTTCAATTTGATAAATTATAAAAGTGCTTTGGAAAACGTTGCTTTACCACTCTATTATCAGGGATTAAATCGAAAATCAAGACAAAAGACTGCATTAGATTATTTAGAAAAAGTTGGCCTTGGAAATTGGTCGTCCCATTTACCAAGCGAACTTTCTGGAGGACAAAAACAACGGGTAGCGATTGCAAGAGCATTGGCATCCCAACCAAAAGTTTTGTTAGCTGATGAACCTACTGGTGCTTTAGACTCGGTTACTTCAAATGAAGTTATGGGATTAATTCAGCAAATTAATAATGAGGGAAAAACCATTTTGGTGGTTACTCATGAGATTGATATTGCCAACATGTGTAAGCGTATTGTTACATTAAAAGATGGGGTGATCCTAGAAGATAAAAAAGTAAAACAAGTGTTAATTTCTTAATATGTTTAGCAGAGACCGTTGGCAAGAAATATTTGAGACCATAAAGAAAAATAGGCTAAGAACTTTTCTTTCTGGTTTTACGGTTGCATTGGGGATTTTCATCTTCATTGTACTTTTTGGCTTTGGCAATGGTTTAAAAAATTCATTTGGTAAATTTTTTCTTGATGATGCAACCAATACACTTTGGCTCTCTGGAGGTAAAACATCAAAACCCTACAAAGGCTTTAAAGCAGACAGAAGGATTGAATTTGAAAATAGCGACCTGACTGATATAGGGCAAAACTTTGCTTTCTATTTGGAATCAATTACTCCAAGGATTACGAGAGGTGCGAGGGCTCGATATAAAAATAAATCAGATAATTATAGCACCAGAGCAGTGGGTCCTTCCCATCAAATTGTTGAAAAAACAATCATGATGAAAGGACGCTACATCAATAAAGCAGATGTCAAGGATGCTACAAAAAATATAGTTATTGGAAGAATGATAGCTAAAGACCTGTTTAAAGACGAAGATCCAATTGGTAAATATGTTGAATTGGGGTCAAGTGCATTTAAGGTTGTAGGCGTTTTTCAGGATGAAGGCGGCGATAGGGAAGAGCGTTTGATTTATATGCCCTATACCACAAGACAAGTTTTGGAAAAAAACAATGATAAGGTTAGCCAGATTATTGTAAGTTTTCGACCAGAAATAGGTCATGCTGGTGCCCTAGCTTTTGAAAAACAGTTAAGACTTTTCATGAAGAATAAAAAGTCTATTGATCCAACAGACGAAAATGGAATCTATATTAGAAATGTTGCGGATCAGTTGAAAAAAAATCAACAGTTTGCAGGAGTTTTACAATTGATAGTCGCCTTTGTCGGGATTGGAACTTTGATTGCAGGAATTATTGGCATTTCAAATATTATGGTTTTTGTAGTAAAAGAAAGAACCAAGGAACTCGGGATCAGAAAAGCCTTAGGCGCAACTCCAAAAAGTGTGATTAATATGATTTTACATGAATCTATTTTCATCACAACGATCTCAGGTTTTGTTGGGATGATCGGTGGAATTGTATTACTCAAAAGCATCGGAGAAGAACTGAAAGATTTTTTTATTTTAAACCCATATATAGAATCAAGTACAGCAGTTTTTTCAACTTTTTTATTGATTCTTTTTGGCGCCATTGCGGGTTATATTCCTGCAAAAAGAGCTGCCAGTATTAAACCCATAGTAGCCCTAAGAGATGAATAGTTTAAAAATAATTTTTGATTGGGATACTTGGCAAGAGATTTTTGGATCTATTGCCAAGAATAAAACTCGGACGATCATCACAGTGATTGGTGTTTTGTGGGGTATTTTCATTTATATATCGCTCTCAGGATCGGCAAAAGGTTTAGACAATGGCTTTGAAAGACAATTTGAAAATATTGCTATGAACTCGATGTTTATTTGGGCTGCAAGAACGAGTATTCCTTATTCGGGATTTAAAGTCGGGAGGTCTCCTCAACTTAAGATTCAAAACGCGACAACCTTAAAACAACAAATCCCAGAAATTCAATTTATAGCGCCTCGAAATGCAAAAGGAGTTTTTGGAAGTATTCCCGCCCAAGTGGTTAGAAAAAACAAATCGAAACCCTATAACATTTATGGTGATTTCCCTGTGTATACTAAAATTGCAACAAAAAAAATATACGACAACGGCAGGTTTATTAATGATGAAGACATAAAATATGAACGTAAAGTTTGTGTAATTGGCGAGCGTACTCAGTTAGAACTATTTGAGCCCGACGAAGATCCTGTGGGTCAATACGTCAGGATTGATGATGTTTATTTTAAGGTTATAGGGGTTCATAAATTTATTCAAGGAGGTGGTTTTGAAACTGATGGGGATATTTTCATTCCATTTGAGACCTACAGAAAGCTATACAATACGGGAGATGACGTAGATTGGTTCACAATCGCCGCCTATGATTATGCCGATGCGGTGGCAGTAGAAAAAAAGGTTAAGCAAACATTAAAACGTATTCATCGTGTTTCACCGGAAGATGAAAGGGCTTTTGGAGCCTTTAACATTGGAGAGGTTTTTACCAAAATCATGGGTTTTGCAAAAGGAATGACTTTCCTGTCCTTAGTGGTTGGGTTGGCGACCATTTTTGCAGGTGTAATTGGAATTGGAAATATTCTGATGATTTCGGTTAATGAGCGAACCAAAGAACTGGGTGTTAGAAGGGCCCTCGGTGCAACCCCAGGCGAAGTGAGGATGCAAATCGTATTGGAGTCAGTTTTTCTAACAACAATCGCAGGTATTTTTGGGATTATTTTAGGGTCTTTCCTGCTTGCGGCCATCAACCTTTTAACAATAGATAAGACAGATTTCCCCTACACAAACCCTACAGTCCCCATACCCTTGGTGCTTGGTGCATTATTAATTATGGTAACATTAGGAACACTAATTGGATTAATTCCAGCACAACGCGCTGTGAGTATTAAACCCATTGACGCATTAAGAGAAGAATAATTAAATTAAAATAAATTAATATGAAAATTGTCAAATACATCGGAATTGCTTTAGTCATTTTCGGAGCCATCTTTGCTACACTTTATTTCATAAAGACGAATAGTAAGGGGTTGATTGAGTATGAAACGATCTCACCCAAATTATTGTCCATAGAGAAAAAGACAGTTGTAACAGGAAAAGTTATTCCGGAGGACGAAGTGGAGATCAAACCTCAAATTTCAGGAATTATAGAGCGACTTTTTGTCGAAGAGGGAGACCTTGTTACTAACGGAGATTTGCTGGCTAAGGTAAAAGTTGTCCCAAACGAACAAGCACTCAACAGTGCAAAAGGGCGACTGGCCAATCAGATCATTGAGATGAAAAATGCCAAGGTTGATTACAACCGAAATAAAAGCTTATTTGACAAGCAAATTATTTCTAAACAAGATTTTGAAAATGCTGAATTGCGATACAGTCAGGCACAACAAAATGTCAATAATGCTCAGTCTGATTTGCAAATTATAAAATTAGGATCTGCAGGAGGTTCTAGCACTGCAAATACAAATATTCGTTCTACTGTTGCTGGGACAGTTCTTGAAATTCCAATTAAAGAAGGAGATCAGGTAATTGAAAGCAATACCTTCAATGCCTGGAACAACTATCGCAACGATTGCAGATCTTAAAAAAATGATTTTCGAAGGAAAAGTAGATGAGGCCGAGGTGGGAGAATTGGTCAATAGAAATGCAATTAAAAATAACTTTGGGAGCTGTTCAGGACAAAGAGTTTGATGCCAAATTAAAGTTTATTGCCCCTAAAGGTAACGAGGAAGAAGGAACGGTTCAGTTTAAGATTGAAGGAGATGTTTATCTGGATGACTCAGTATTTATAAGAGCAGGTTATAGCGCCAATGCATCGATTGTTTTGGAGAAGAAAGACAGTGTCATGACCATTTCCGAATCTTTACTTCAATTTGATCGTGACAGCAACAAACCTTATGTTGAGATTATGAAAACAGACCAAGAATTTGAACGAAAGGATATTAAAATAGGAATTTCTGACGGCATCAATGTTGAAATTCTTTCAGGATTAAAAATGGAAGACAAAGTAAAGGTCTGGAATAAGACAGAACCTAAAAAAATAGGAGAGGAAGACTCTGATAAATAGATTCAAGCATGAAAAATTTTAAATATATTTTCTTTTTATCCTCTACTCCTTTTTGCTGGAATAGTAAATGCTCAAAAGACAGTATTATCCCTTCAAGAGTGTGTCGAAATGGCTTTGGAGAAAAATATTTCTCTCAAACAAACACAGCTAGGGATTCTAGAAGCCGAGCTTAGTAAGCTAGACGCCAAGGGAAGCTTTCTCCCAACATTAAATGCCCAAACTTCGCACTCATGGAATGTGGGATTGAATCAAAACATTACGACTGGTTTACTTGAAAACACCACAACCCAATACACTTCTTTGGGCGCAAATGTGAATTTGACGCTCTACAATGGGTTAAAAAACATTAATCAATTGCATCGTGCGAATCTTTCTATTTTGGCCAATCAATACCAATTGGATGATATGGTCGATGATGTAAAACTATTGGTCGCAAATGCGTTTTTACAAGTGATGTTTAACAAGGAGATTTTAACAGTTCAGGAATCACAGTTTAAAATCACTACACAAGATGCAAGGCGGACCAAAGAGTTGATTGAAGCGGGTGTTAAGGTTAAATCCGATATTTTAGAAATCGAAGCCACATTGGCAACACAGGAACAATCATTGGTTCAGGCGAAAAATAATTTGAGATTGACTAAAATTAATCTTGCACAAATATTATTAATTACCGACTATGAAAATTTTGACATTGTAGTTGAAGACCTTGACGTCCCAATTTCTGATATATTGCTACAAACCCCGAAGGAAATTTTTGAAAAGGCATTGACCTTTAGAAATGACATACAGCTTTATTTAACAAATATTGAAATTGCTAAAAAAGACATTTCGTTGGCGAAAGGAAACTTACAACCCAGTTTAACGGCATATTACGGTTATAACTCTAGGGTTTCATATACTGATAGACTAGCGGGCGACGGGACGTTTAGGGACGTCCCCATAGGGTTTGTTTCGGGTTCTGGAGATCAAGTGTTAAGAAGTGTTGAGCAAAACAAGGTTATTGGCCCATTGTCTTTTCAAAAACAATTGGACAACAATGAGGGACATAACTTTGGGGTGAGATTAAGTATCCCGATTTTTAATGGAAATTCAATTCGGAATAACGTAAAACGTTCTAGAGTAAACTTGTTGCGTTCGGAGAATCAATTTGAACAGGAAAAGTTAAATTTAGAAAGCGCTATAAATCAAGCCTACAATAGTGCCTTGGGTGCTTATAAGTTTTACGAAGCCGCAAAGAAAACTGTTTTGGCAAGAGAAAGAACGTATCAAGATGCCATCAATCGTTTTGATGCAGGGGTGATGAATTCCTATGACTTTAATCAGATCACCGAGCGCTATAACAATGCCACTTCAGATTTGGTTCGCGCTAAGTTTGACTACATTTTTAAGCTTAAGGTTTTGGAATTTTATTTTGGCATACCGATTACGGTTTAATATTTCTATTCTTAATTGAAAAAAAGGGAGCTTCAAAGTCTCCGTTTATTTATTTTTGCCTTGTGAATACAATATTACATATTGAGACGGCTACTAAAAATTGTTCGGTCGCTTTAAGTAGGAATGGCAAACAAATTGCTTTGGTTGAAAAATTTTCTATGGAATACAGCCATAGCGAACAATTGCATGGGTTTATTCAACAAGTCTTCGAAAAAGCGAACTTGAACTTATCTGATTTAGACGCTGTTGCTGTAAGTAAAGGGCCGGGTTCTTACACAGGACTTAGAATCGGAGTAGCCGCTGCAAAAGGAATCTGTTTTGCTCTAGACCTTCCCCTGCTAGGAGTTAATTCTCTTCAAGTTATTACCGAAAATTACCAACCGCTTTCCAACGAAATATTGTTTCCAATGTTTGACGCCAGAAGAATGGAGGTTTACAGTTTGGTTTTAAATAATAAAAAAGAAATTATAAGGGAAACTTCAGCCGATATCATAACTGAAGACACTTTTATGGACTTCCCTAAAGACAAAACATGGGTTTTCTTTGGGTCAGGCGCAGAAAAATGCAAATCCACAATAACAGGAGAACACATTAAATATGTTGATGAAATTCAGCATCCTTCAGCAAGCGGAATGATTCCTTTGGCTGAAAAAGCATTTAAAGAAAGTGCTTTTGAAGATCTAGCTTATTTTGAACCTTTTTACCTCAAGGAATTCTACACTCCTCCGCCTAAAAAGAAAAAATAAGTTTATCCATTCACAGCTTCCACCAATTCTACTTTGCCGGGAAGCATGTCTTTTAAGATGTTTTCAATTCCATTTTTAAGGGTGAAAGTAGAGGAGGGACAACCACTACAAGCACCTTGAAGAACAACCTTTACCATTTTATCTTCCTTTTCATAAGAATCAAAAATAATGTTTCCTCCATCCGATGCAACTGCGGGTTTTACATATTCCTCTAAAATAGAAACGATTTCTTTCTCAATGTCAGATAAGTTTTCGGTAGAATCTGTTTTTTCATTCATTTCGGGGCTGGTATATTTTAGCCCTAAAACAGGTTTTTCTTCTTCAAGATATGTTTTTAAAAACCCTCTGATTTCGTTTACGATGTCCTCCCACTCGGTAGTGTCGTGTTTTCCTATAGAGATGTAATTCTCATCTAAGAAAACTTCCTTTACATAAGGGAAATTAAAAAGCTCGGTAATCACCCCCGCATCGATAGCAGCATCTACGTTTTCAAAAGAAATTGTTTCTTCTGTCAACTTTTTATTTACCACAAACTTCATTGCTGAGGGGTTGGGAGTACTTTCTGCATAGACCGTAATAGGTACTTTTTTTGTAACTTCTTTGGTGTTTAAAATTGCACCGCCACCATTTAAATAATCTTCGATTTGAGTTGCAACTTCTACAATGACCTCTTCCCATTCCAAGATACTGAAACGTTCAATAATGATTGTATTGTTTTCTATGCCGACTTTTTTAACAAACGGTAAATAGAATAATTGTTGTACCAAAGGTGCATCTGCGGCTTGATCAATATTGCTAAAAGTCTTTGAAATCAACACATCGCTTTCGGGTGTTATTTTAAACCTTGCTATTGCAGCCCCTTTTTTACAATCTCCAACTATCGTATACTTTTCCATCTCGTTATTTTGTACAAATGTAGTGAAAGAGCACAGGATATTTGACTCCCTTTTTATCTTAAAATTCAATTTTATAATTTAGACAAAAAATATAGGATCTATGTTGATAAAATCAGTTCGGGGGTTTACTCCAAAATATGGTGATGATTGTTTCATTGCTGAAAATGCTACTTTAATAGGTGACGTGATTATGGGCACCCAATGTTCCGTTTGGTTTCAGGCCGTGGTAAGAGGGGATGTCAATTCCATTCACGTGGGAGATCGAGTTAACATTCAAGATGGGGCTGTCATTCATGGAACCTTCGAGCGCTCTGCCACTAAGATTGGTAATGATGTTTCGATAGGTCATAATGCCATTGTGCATGGCTGTACCATAGAAGATCAAGTATTGATTGGTATGGGAAGTATCATTATGGATGATTGTGTCATCGGATCGAATAGTATCATTGCTGCTGGAAGTGTTTTGCCACAAAACACGATTGTTCCCCCTGGAACTGTTTATGCAGGCGTTCCCGCAAAGAAGATAAAAGACGTCGATCCCGAATTACAAAAGGGAGAAATTGAAAGGATTTCAGCCAATTATATTACCTATTCTTCTTGGTTTAAGGAAGATTAAATCCAAAAAAAAACTCCCATTGAAAAATGGAAGTTTTCAATGAGAGTTGGAGAGTGATTAAAAACCTAAGTCTTTTTTCACTTCAGCCATTAAGTCTTTTCCTTTTGCAGTCAAAACACTACCACCAGTACTTGAATCCAAAACAAATTCAAATCCTAGTTCAGCAGATATTTTATCGATAGATGCTTTAGCCTTATCAATTAAAGGACGCATCATTTCAACTGATTTTTTTTGTAATTCCTGAGAAACAGTTTGCTGATATTGTTGGATGTTTTGTTGCATTGTTTCCAATTCCTTCTGACGTGCTTGATTTGTAATTTCAGTCTGATTGGCAGCATCAGCAGCATAAGTTTGCGCTTTAGTTTGGAATTCTTTGTAAGTGTTTTCCATTTCGCTGGTATAAGGTGCCCAATCGCCAACTTTCTGCGCAGAAACAACTTCTGGCATTTCACTAATTAGTTTTTGAAACTCAATGTGGGCAACTTTTGCTTGTGCATTTGCAACAGTTATTGGAGCAACCATTAAAGTTAAAGCTGCGAAAATCAGTGTTAATTTTTTCATTATCAGCGCTTTAATTATAATTTATATTC
Organism: uncultured Flavobacteriaceae bacterium; assembly: GCA_905182575.1. GTDB lineage: Bacteria > Bacteroidota > Bacteroidia > Flavobacteriales > Flavobacteriaceae > UBA8316. The sequence continues at coordinate 27,714 of CAJJCA010000012.1, forward strand.
AGTTAGTTATTTTTTTTGCAGATTCGACTTTTTCTTTTCTGCTTTTAATTCTTTCCTGTAATTGAATCCTTCTCAGAACTAAGTTGCTAATATCGTAATTTTTTGCCGAATATAACATAATTATATCGGAAGATCGATCAAAAATAAAATCATATTTACGTTCCTTAGCAATGTCTTGAACAATGCTAAGTACTTGATCTTGTATGGGTTTAAGCAGTTTGTTTTTTTGAATCATCATGTCTCCATTTGGGCCAAAACGTTTTTCTTGAAGAAATATAACATCCCCTGCAAAATCTTTAATTTCTAATTCCCGATCTGAGATCAATTCAGGAGTTAATAGAATTTTTTCAACAGCAAACTGATCTTGCATTTGTTGGAGCTCTATCTTTTTTAATTCTATTTCTTTTTTCCAAAGTCCAATTTTTTCTTCAAGGAGCAGATTCGCAGTCTTAAACTCTTTGTTTTTTCCGAGAATCACATTCATGTCTATGTAACCAATACGAACTCCTCGTTGCGCATAGGTTGTGAGAGATACAAACTAAATTCTGGATTTGATGAGAAATTTTTTCATAAGGATAATTCTTTATTCGTGGGTGATTTGAGAACGAAAATAAACTTAAATTATTTTAGAAACGAGGCGCTAAGATTAATTTTTAAAATTGTTGTCCAATAATAAAATGGGTTTCCCATCCATTAGAAGTATTTGATCCAAAGGCTGGATTGTCAAATCCATAACCGAAATCGATTCCTAACAATCCAAATGCAGGCATGAAAATTCTTACGCCCATTCCGGCAGATCGCTTTGAATTAAAAGGATTAAACGATTTAAAAGTGTCATAACCATTACCCGACTCTACGAAAGATAAAGCGTAAATAGAGGCACTTGGCTTAAGTGTTATTGGGTATCTCAACTCTATCGAAAACTTGTTGTAAATTAAGGAACCGTTTTGACTCGATAAAGACTGATTCTTGTATCCTCTAAGCGCTATCGTTTCGCGACCGTCTAATGAATAATTCTGCATTCCATCTCCTCCTAAATAAAATCTTTCAAATGGAATATTTCCTCTGTCCAAATTGTAAGCTCCTATAAATCCAAAGTCGGTTTGAGTTTTTAAAACCAATTTATCAATAATTCTGTGTGTACCAAGTTCCAGTAAATTTGACTTTATAATATTCTAACCATTTGAATCTTTCTTGATCTATTTTTGCGACATCTCCTCCATTAACATTTTGAAATGCTCTCTGATTTTTAAGATCGGCAAAATCAACACCATTTATTAGTGAATAAGGGAGTGTGAATTTCCCACTAATACTAAAGCTTGATCCTCCCATTGGAAAAACAGGATTGGTGTAGGTATTGTCTCTGGACAAAGCGATGGTATAGGAAAGATTGTTTGCGACACCATTTCCAAAGGTAAACAGCCCTGTAAAATAATTGTTTAAGTTGTAGTATTGATAACCGATAGACTGTGATAAGGTAAAGTAATCATCGGGAACTTTTAGCCTTCTGGCGAGTCCTAAAGTAATTCCGCTAATTTGAAAAGATTGACTCTTGTCAGCCCTACCCGTAAAGTAATCATAACGATATTGAACCGTATGCGACAAAGAAGTAGAGAACTGAACAGGTTGTCGACCGCCCAACCAAGGTTCGGCAAAGCTAAAGCTGTAAGTTCTATAAAATTGACTTGCTTGAAGTCGTAGACTTAAACTCTGACCATCTCCCATGGGAAGGGGCTTGTAAGAATCCAAATCAAAAATATTTTTCATCGAGAAGTTGTTAAACGAAAGCCCCAAAGTTCCCAATGAAACCACCACCACCATAACCTCCTTGAAGTTCAATTTGACTTGCACCGGACTCTGTCAAACCATATTCTATATCAACAGTTCCTGCGTCTAGGATTAACGTTCTTAAAATCAGGATTGATGGCTTCAGCATCAAAAAAGCCAAGTTGACCAATCTCTCGAACCGTTCTTACCACTTGATCTTTACTGTATAGTTCCCCTGGCTTGGTTCTTAATTCTCTATAAATAACATGATCATTGGTTTTGGTGTTTCCAACTACCGTGATATGATCAAAATAGGCTAGCTTTCCTTCTGTTACGCGAATCTCAAAGTTAATGGTGTCATTTTCAGCACTTATCGCCATTTGCATTAATATTTGAAAATAAATAACCATTATTTTGGTATAGGTTTGTCAGATCGTTTGCATCTGGCTTTTCGTCTGCAATACGTTTTTTGAGTAAAACACCATCGTAAGGTTCTCCTTTTGCAATTCCCAGAACTTGGGACAATTGATAGTTGTTGTAAACCGTATTTCCTAAGAAAGAAATATCACCAAAATAATAACGATTCCCCTCGTCAATATCAAAATTGATGCTCAGGGTGTTATCTTCATTTAAAATCAGAGTGTCTTTAATAATACGTGCATCTCTATATCCTTTTTCTTTGAAGAAATCCATTAGGTTGTCTTTGTCGCCCAAGAACTCTTCCTCAATATATTTTGATTTCTTCCAAAAACGAAGTAGAAATTTTGATTTGGTTTTTTTAAGCTTGCTTTTAAGTTTTTTATTACTAAAAACCTCATTCCCATTAAAATTGATCTCTTTAATCTTTATGCGTTTTCCACGGTCTACATTTACCACCATTTTTCTACCATTCTTTTCAGTAGTGTCGGGGATGATATTTAAAGCAACCTTTGTATTTAAAAAACCTTCTTTTTTATATTTATTAATAATGTAGTTTCGGGTATTGGTCAAAAAACTTTCAGATAGTTTTTTTCCTTTGGTCAATTCAGTTTCATCAATAATGGTTTCGATTTTCCCCTTTTTTATTCCGTTTATTTTCACATCGGTTAAAGTAGGGAGTTCATCGATTTCAATTTCCAAACTAACGCCATCGCCATCTACTTTGGTAATGTAAAAATTAATGTCGCTAAACAATTGGAGCCCCCAAAGTTTACTGATCACTGCACTGATCTCATCCCCAGGAATGCTTACTTTTTGTCCCTTTCTGAGTCCACTATAGGAAACAACCGTTTGGTTGCTAAAGGTTTTTAATCCTTTAACGGTGATGGTGTCAATGATATAGGTTTTGCCCTTTACAAATCCACTAAGATCTTGTGCTTGAATTAATGAAAAGTTCAAAGACAATATGAAAATTAGAAATAAATCTACTCGGATGAGAGACCTATTGAAGAAGTTGCTCACTTGTTTTTCCAAATCTACGCTCTCGTTTTTGGTAATTTATTATTGCTTTGTGTAAATGTTTTTTTCTAAAATCAGGCCAAAGTACTTTTGAAAAATACAATTCGGCGTATGCTATTTGCCATAATAGAAAATTACTAATTCTTTTTTCGCCACTGGTTCTAATCAGTAAATCTACATCTGGTAAATCGCGGGTATAAAGATGCTCATTTATAATGGATTGGTCAATTTTTTCGGGAGAAATTATATTATTTTTAACCTTGACGGCCAGTTGTTTAATTGCTCGCTCGATTTCCTCTCGGCCACCATAACTAAGTGCCAAAGTCAATGTCATTTCTGAGTTGTTTTCAGTTTGTTTGATAACATAATCCAGTTCTTTTTGAACTGACAAAGGAAGTTGATCCGTATTACCAATGACGTTTAGCTTTATTCTGTTTTTTAATAGTTTTTCAAATTCGCTTTTTAGGGAACTGAGTAACAACTTCATCAGAACCCCAATTTCTTCTTCGGGACGTTTCCAGTTTTCAGTTGAAAAAGCATAAAGTGTTAGGTGTTTGATTTTAAGTACAGCGCACTCTTCAACAACTTCTTGAACAGCTTTAACACCCTTTGTGTGACCAAAGAGGCGATTTTCACCTTTATTTTTTGCCCAACGACCGTTTCCATCCATAATGATGGCTAGGTGTTGCGGTATTTCATTTTTGAATTCCCTCATTATTATTCTTTACAATAACACGGCAGTTCACCAAAGGTAAATGAAATTGTTAAACCTGTGAAAACATACCAGTCATTATTGTTTAAATTTCCAAACTTTAGCGCGGTTGAGTTTTTGAAGGGACCAACAGGGTTACTTCCATCAATATTGTCCGTAAATGTAGCTCTTGCTCCAATTTCCAGTCCGACCACTGTTTTTGCATTTAGATTGGTCTTCACCCCAACGATAATTGGAAGGGCAAAATTCCTCGCGGTGTCATATTTTACTGGCTCAAGGGTAACAAGGTCGTGATAAAACAGGTCGTGTTGAAAATAACTTACTCCTAAATAGAGATAGTGTGCAAATTCCCTATCGCTCCCGTGTAAATTAAAATCAACAAAATTGATTTCAATTCCTACCGAAAGTTCTTGAATGGGATTGTTAAATCGATATTTTCGTTTGAAACGGTTCGTATCAGCAGGATTGTAATCACTCTTTTTTATTTTAGTAAATAGGGCACTTGCCCTTAATGAATAGCGCGTCGTCATGTTCCACTTGTAAATCAATCCAAGGGCAACATTCTCTGGGTAAACATAATAACTAGCACCTACATCACCAATATAATTAGCACCACCAATGAATGCACCCAATTCGTGAAACTGAGAATAGGAATTCAACTGGAGGTTAATAGCGATAAGAAAAAGAATTAATCTTTTCATTAAGTTCTATAGTAAAAGCCCATTGAGCCTTTGTTTTTTTAGGGTTCTTGGTGTTCTTACTTAAACTAATAAAAGGAAGATTTATTGCCTATTTCGGGTGTCATAACCCCAAAATAGTTTGTCTCTTAAGGTTTTGAAATAATTATCTCCGTCAAGCTCGACAGTAAATATTGAAAAAGGAGCCTTTTTCAGCTTTCGATGGTAGTTCCATTATTGACCGTAACAATCCGAGAATCCAAAGACAGTAAATGGTCACTTCCCCTGCCATCAACTTTTAGTTTAATAACGGCTTCTTGTGGAACAATCAGAGGTCTTACGTTGATGTTATGCGGGGCGATGGGATTCAGTACAAAGGCTTTGGTTTCGGGAGCTAGGATTGGTCCGCCACTGCTTAGAGAGTAACCAGTAGATCCAGTTGGCGTAGCAATAATTAGTCCGTCAGCCCAGTAGCTTGTTAGGTATTCTTCATCAATTTGAGTCTCAATGTTTAACATTGAAGTGGTATTCTTTCGGTTGATAGTTACTTCATTGAGGGCATAGGGAAACTCTTGAATCGAATCTACCGAAGAAGAAAGTTGGAGGGACAACAAAGACCGTTGAACCAATTTGTATTTTTTTTGAAAAAATTTATTAAGTCCTTCATTCAAAGACTTCCTTCTGAAGACTGGTCAGAAAACCTAAACGACCCGTGTTGATTCCTAAAATAGGAATTTGACTGTCTTTTACAAAAGTAATGGAGCGAAGCAAGGTGCCGTCCCCTCCGATAGAAAACAAAAAGTCGATTCTTGAATCGATGGTTCCTTCAGGATTAAAGACATCGTATGTTTTTGGTTTTTCCGTAAGATGGTTGATTAATCTTTTATCCAAGCTGAGCGGGTGTCCCTCTTTTTCAAGATATGCAATGGTCGCTTTAGCATACTCTATGGTAGCGGGGGTGTCAAAAGCACAATAGATTGCAATATTCATTGGTCTGTTATTTCGATGTAAAATTACAAAACTTTATCTGGAAGACCTTTTGATAATTAAAATTTAGATCAAGCCATCATAAGTTTGTAATTTTACACCTTATTGTAAAAGTAATGACCAAATTAAGCGTAAATATTAATAAAATTGCAACTCTTAGGAATTCAAGAGGAGGCAATGTCCCTAATTTACTTAAAGTTGCGGCGGATCTTCAAGCATATGGAGCACAAGGAATCACGATTCATCCAAGACCAGACGAGCGCCATATTCGCTATGCAGATGCAAAAGCACTGCCTGAAGTTGTTCATACAGAATTTAATATTGAAGGAAACCCAAATCCAAAATTCATTGAACTTGTCAAGCAAATTAGACCTACTCAGGTTACATTAGTTCCAGATGGAGAGGATGCGATCACCTCAAACGCGGGTTGGGATACGGTAAAACATAAAGACTTTTTAAGTGAAGTAATTCAAGAATTTAAAAGTTTGGACATAAGAACCTCAATTTTCGTTGATCCTGTTGAGGAGATGGTAAAAGGAGCTGAAAAAACAGGAGCCGATCGGATAGAGCTTTATACAGAGTTTTTTGCAGAACACTATCTTAAAAACGCAGACCATGCGATTGCTCCCTATTTGAGCGCTGCTATTTGCGCAAATGATTTGGGCATAGGAATCAACGCGGGGCATGACTTAAGTCTAGAAAACATAGCTTTTTTCTCAAGAAATATTCCCCAACTGTTAGAAGTTTCCATTGGGCACGCTTTGGTGAGTGAATCCTTATACTTGGGCTTTGAAAATGTCATCCCGATGTACCTGCAGAAACTAGTTAAATGAGTCTTTTACACTCAAATATCATAGGAGACTCAGGAAAAGAATTACTTATTTTACACGGGTTTTTGGGGATGAGCGACAATTGGAAAAGACAAGCGCAAAACTTTGTGGCAAAAGGCTTTAGAGTGCACTTGATTGACCATAGAAATCATGGCAGAAGCTTTTGGAGCGATCAGTTCTCTTATGGAGAACTTGTGAAGGATTTGTACAATTATGTCCATCATCATAATTTGAAATCAGTGATTTTGTTGGGGCATTCTATGGGTGGAAAAACGGCCATGCTTTTTGCAGCACTTTACCCAGAATTCGTTTCAAAACTAATCGTAGCAGATATTGCTCCTAAATACTATAAGCCCCACCACCAATCAATTTTAGAGGGTTTGAGCAGTATCGATTTTGATATTGTTAAAACAAGAAATACAGCAGATATCCAATTAAAAAAATATATTTCTGATGACAGACTACGCGACAATTTCTATTGAAAAATTTATATTGGATTACTCCCGATAAATTAGGATTTAGGATGAATGTAGCCGTTTTAAAAAATTGTGGAGAACAATTGGGAGCTGCCCTCGATTCTGAAGCTAATTATTCTAAACCGACTTTATTCATAATTGGAGAAAATTCTAATTATGTAAAAGAAGCAATCGATGGAGAACTGATTTTGGAACATTTTCCCCAATCTGAAATTATTGGAATTCCTGATGCAGGGCATTGGCTTCATGCCGAGCAGCCAAAACTGTTTTTTGAAAAAGTCATTGGCTGGTTGTCCTAAAACCATAAGACTTTTTATGTTTTTTACATTAAAGTATGAAAATGTGATAAAATATAACAAAATGGAAATTACCTTTTTACGATAATTACATTTGCAATCTATTTATTATGGACGTAGAAATCAGAAAAGCAGTAAAGGCTGATGCTGAGGGAATTTTAGCGTTAATTCAAGAGTTGGCAACTTTTGAACAAGAACCAGACGCACTTATTTTAGATAAAAAAAACATTGAAGAGGATGGGTTTGGTGCGCAAATCCTTTGTTCAGCTGTTTTGTGGCAGTTTTCAAAAGAAAAATCATCGCAATCGCACTTTTTTATCCGCGATATTCTACTTGGAAAGGAGCTACACTGCATCTGGAAGATCTTGTTGTGACTGAAAAAATGAAAGGAAAAGGAATTGGCACAAAGCTTTATAAAGCTTTTCTTTCTCATGCTGATTCCCTTGGGGTCGATCGGGTTGAGTGGGTTGTGCTCGACTGGAATACCACTGCAATTCAGTTTTATGAGAAAAGCGGCGCAAAAGTATTGTCAGATTGGAATATTGTCCAGATGGATCGATCAAGCATTAAGAACTATATATTAGAAAATAAATGAGAGTATTCAAATTTGGTGGCGCTTCTGTAAAAGATGCTGCTGGAGTAATTAATATTTTAAGTGTTTTAAAACACACAGGCTTTTCAGAAACCTTGATTGTCGTTTCTGCAATGGGAAAAACCACAAATGCCTTAGAGGAAGTAGTGAAGAACTATTTTGATGAGACCCCACGGTATCTTGAATATCTTGAGAAGATAAAACAAAATCATTA
>CAJJCA010000013.1 GCA_905182575.1 uncultured Flavobacteriaceae bacterium
GAGAGGGATGCGCTTATCCTTTTTACTAGTGGTACTACGGGCTCGCCTAAAGGAGTAGTTACAACACATTCAAATATAGAAGCTCAAATTATTGCTTTGAGTCAGGCTTGGGAATGGTCAAGTAAGGATCACATTCTAAATGTACTCCCTATGCATCATGTTCACGGAATAATAAATATTATGAGTTGTGCCCTATGGAACGGTGCATGCTGTGAATTTTTAGTTCGTTTCGATGCGAAAAAAGTATTTGAAGTATTTGCTAAACAGCAGGTCAATCTTTTTATGGCTGTACCCACAATTTACTTTAAACTCATCTCCTATTGGAAAGAAATTGATCAAATTGAACAGAAAATAATTTCAGAAAATCTAAAAGCCTTTAGATTGATGGTTTCAGGATCTGCAGCACTTCCTGTAAGCGTGTTAGAGGAATGGAAAAAAATAAGTAGCCATACTCTTTTAGAGCGTTATGGAATGACAGAAATGGGAATGGCAATCAGTAATCCTTATCAGAGGAAAGCGCAAACCAGGTTATATAGGCCAACCTTTACCTGGAGTTTCAATTCGTTTGGCTGATGAAAACAATCAAATTGTTAATCAAGGGACTCAAGGTGAAATTCATATAAAAGGTGAAAACGTTTTTAAAGAATATTGGAATAAACCCCAAGAAACTGCAAATAGCTTTACCGAAGATGGTTGGTTCAGATCGGGAGATATTGCAGTTTATCAAGAAGGGGCTTATAAGATTTTGGGCGCAATTCTGTCGATATCATAAAATCTGGTGGATACAAAATTTCTGCTCTGGAAATTGAAGAAGTTCTTCGTTCACATCCTACAAATAAAAGACTGTGCTGTGGTTGGTATTCCTGACTTAGAGTGGGGAGAAATTATTGCTGCTGGTATTGTTCTAGTCCAATAAATCTATTGAGCTGAATGCATTAAAAACCTGGCTAAAAGCAAAGCTACCTGGATACAAAACTCCCAGGAAATATATAGAGTTAGAACAACTCCCCAGAAACGTTATGGGAAAGGTGACCAAAAAAGAGTTGGTTACATTATTTAATAGTTAAAAAAAGACAAATGAAAATATATGGTGTGGCTCTATTGTCAGCTTGCTTTTTAATAGGTAAACTGACAGGTCGTTTTTTAGGACAGCTTTTAAACATAAATAGTGATGTGGGTGGGGTTGGTTTTGCAATGTTTTTATTGATGACATCTAGTCTATATCTAAGAAAAAAAGGCTGGTGGGGTGAAGAATCTGATAGTGGAATTTGGTTTTGGAGTGCAATGTATATTCCCATTATCGTGGCTATGGCGGCTTCATTAAATGTTAAAGCAGCCATGACAGGGGGTGCTTTAGCTTTACTTGCCGGACTTTGCGCTACAGTCGCAGGGCTACTTTTAGTTCCGGTAATTTCAAAAATTGGGAATCATTCGGAAAAAAACCAGGATGGAGATAACTAATCAGATTATTGATAAAAACGGATTAATCTTTGCTTTCTTATTGGTGGGAGGTATAATGCTGTTTGCTAAGCTTTTCTCAAAGAAAATTACAAATAACCGAATCCCAGATGTTGCCATTGCTATCTTATTTGGTTTAGGCTTAGCTTTTTTTGGAGAAAAAAAAGGATTAGCCGATATACCACTATTTTCTGGGTTAGCTATTTTAGGAGGTTCTATGTTTAGAGACTTTTCTGTTGTCGCAACTGCAATGGGTGCTGATCTCAATAAGATTAGACAAGCAGGCTTAGCAGGTGTAATATCCTTATTTGTAGGTGTTACAATATCATTTATTGTAGGGAGTTATCATAGCATTAAATATGGGATATTCTGACGCTGAAAGTCTGACTACAATTGGGGCAGGTGCTTGCACATATATTGTTGGTCCCATCACAGGTTCTGCTTTAGGTGTAAGCTCTAACGTGATCGCCATAAGTGTAGCGACTGGAGTAGTAAAAACTATTCTAACTACTATTCTCACCCCGCTAATAGCCAAGTTAATTAAATTGGACAACCCCCACTCAGCAGTAGTTTTCGGAGGGCTTATAGGCACTACCAGCGGTGTCGTTGCTGGGCTTGCTGCTACAGATGTTAAATTGGTTCCCTATGGGGCATTGACAGCAACTTTCTACACTGGACTTGGCTGCCTTCTTTGTCCTTCAATTTTCTATTTATTACTGAAATTTATTATCTAAGTACTGGTTATGAAATTTTTTCGCTTTGCTTTTAATTGTTCAAATATCACATCATGCTTTATATCCTTCTGCGCCAAATCTCATGCATCAGCTTGCCTTTACTATTTAACCCTTTGTGATACCAATCGTCGTCTTTTTGTAAAAAATCAAAGGGCAACATCTTGCCAACTTTTGTGTTATCCCGAGAGAAATAATCGAGAGTTTCAATGTATTCTCTATTTTGCGCAGAATAGGTTCCTCCACCCGATCCAATAAATCGCATTGACTCAATATCGAAGGCGGTCCATTGAAAATAACCATCCAACAAAAACTTTAATGTTTTTCTTGAGTCTGTAAGATTTCGCCTTTGTTCACCTTCAGCCTTAACGCGTCCAGCCATTAACCATTTTCCTTCAAGTACTTGAGATGATTGGGATATATTTTTCCATGTCTTATTTAATGAATAACGAAATGAAGTTAAACTGTCAAGAGCATAGTTTGAATTAAATTCGAATGTAATATCTATACCATTGGCAGTTTTGACATAATAACCCCCACGAGAAAGAACAAAAGCACCGTCAATTTTCATAAAAACAGTTTCAATAAGATAATTATCATCCATTAAAACACGATGATTTTGACCGTCAACTGTAAAAGTAAACACTTGTGATAGTGAGAATATTATTGCTGGGGACAATAAGGGCAAATCAAGAGTTAAAATGACACTCGAACCAACAAAAAATGAATAGATTAAGTATAAAAAAAATTTCGAAATCCTATGATTCGAAAAAAATTGTTTCTAATGTCTCTATTGAAGTTAATACAGGAGAAGTTATTGGTTTGCTTGGCCCTAATGGGGCTGGTAAGACAACATGTTTCTAAATTTGTGTCGATTAATTTTTGTAATTTTAAATATGAAAAAAAATATTCAAATTTATTTTTTATTCTTTTTCTTATAAAAGTAAATGCTCAAAATAAATTACAATTACAAAAAATAAATTCTGAAAATAAGCCATGGACTTATGAAAGGGCAAATGATCATAAAAACAAATTTAATTTTGTAGTTGTTGCCGATAGAACTGGAGGTGAACGAAAAGGGGTTTGGCAAAAAGGAATAGAAAAAATTAATCTAATACAGCCAGCTTTCGTTGTTAGTGTAGGAGATTTAATTAATGGTTATACTGAAGATCTTGAAACGATTGAGGCTGAATGGCAAGAATTTAATTCGTTTATAAAAAAACTTGAAATGCCGTTTTTTTATGTTGCTGGAAACCACGACTACACTAATGAAGTAATGGGAAATGAGTGGTTTAAAAGATTCGGTACGGACTACTATCATTTTTTATATAAAAATGTATTATTTATTTGCTTGAATTCAGAATATGGCCATACAGCTACAAAAAATCCTGACTTAGGAGAGGATCAAGTTAAATTTGTAAAAAAAATTCTTAAAAAAAATGCAAATGTTGATTGGACAATGATATTCATGCACAAACACCATTATTGCAATAACTAATATTTTAGATTGGTTAAAAATTGAAAATCTTCTTAAAGAAACAAAACACAGTGTATTCACTGGTCACCATCATAATTATAAATTATATGAAAGAAATAAAAACGATTATTTTGTTTTAGCAACAATGGGAGGTGGGAGTAAATTAAGAGGTAATGAATATGGTGAATTCGATCATTTTATGTTCATTACAATGACTGAAAAAGGACCTTATTTTACAAATCTAATGCTAGATGGAATTGAAGATAAAAATATTAGAAAAGAAAAAACCTCCACTAGCTTTTAAATAAAATATCATAGTCCACATTTTTAGCTCGCTAAGTATTGCCGCTTCATCAGTCCAAGCTAGGTCATCAATTGGCTGGATAGAGTGGAAGAATAAATCTGGAGAAATACTTGATCAATTAAAAAGAAAGTGAAAATCCTCGATTTAAGGAGGGCATCCGGATAGTCTAATTTTTAAATAAATGAAAAAGTTCTTCGAAGATTTTAAAAAGAATTTAGCTGATATTCCTGCAAAAGTAGAACAAGCTAGCAAAGGTAAATTTATCGCACTGTTAGTTGGGCTTTTATTGATGCCAGCAGGAACATTTTTATGCCTTATAGCCCTTTATTTTAAGTTCAGAAATTACTTCAACAAAGTGTGACATAAACTTGTTTCCATTACAGCTAAAATAAGCTCTCTAAAGCTGGATTAGGAAGATTAGTTATATGATAGACGTGTAAATGTATTTGTTATGTTGCATAGTTTTTAAAAGTAATTTGGTACTTTGGTAATATGAAGATTTCTAAATTCTATTTGTTTTTTACTCAATTTGTATGCAACGCGTAGAACCTTACCAGGACTTGACATACTACAAATTCTTTTGAGAAAAAGAAATAAATTACTATTTTAGTCTTATGAAAAAACTAAATTTATACATATATCATTCTCCTGGTCTTTACTAATTGTAATTCAAAGGCAAAGAAGGAGAGCTATACTATTGATTACCTCAAGTCAAACAAATGGTGCACAACGGAAGATGCTTTTCAAAGGTGTTGTGAATTTAATGATAATGAAATGAAGGTTACAAAGAACGGTCAACCTGAAGCCTCTCTTAATGTTGTATTTGAGCAAAAAAATGACAGTTAATTATCGTTAAGAATCGATGAATTTAAAAATAACTTTAAAATGAAATCGTTAGACACTTTGTATTTATCTTTAGGTGATGAAGTTGAAATGTTTAAAAAACTTTATAGAGTAAAACAGAAGTTGTAATTCCAAATTCAAGTTCAGTGAAAATATTACACTTATCATTGTTTCATTGTTTCTTGAATTTACTATATAGCCACTTATAGTAACTTTTTCTTCCTGACCTGATAAATAGAATCCAAATAGAAAGAATAGTTAGAGTGGGTTTTTAATAATTGATTTATTTCTCATCTCTAATTAGAACACTCCAATGAGTTTCTTAAATATTTCATCTCCAGGTTGAAAGAAATACAAAGTTCTCAACAATTTGAATACAAGGTATTGTCTACTATAGAATCTGTAGTAAAGACCAAGAAAATTGGTCTTGGTGGATTAATTGCTGAAAGATCAAGAATGATTTCTGAGGCAGAGCCCCTTGATTATAAAGAAACTACCACATTAAGATTAGCGGATCAAGAAGAAGAAAAACAACTTATGCTAAGAGGCTCGCCTAATTTTCAGAACTATAATTTTGATATAACCAAATATTTTGAATTACAAAAAATAATCAATAATCAATTATTTAAGATTAAATTTTAAAACCAGTGAACAAGTTTCAGGTTTAAACTTTGTTATCTGGGAATAAGTATATCCTCTAATAAATAATTATATTATACACTAAAAACAAATTTGATAAACCAATAAATCTCCATTGTAATCTTGAATTAATTCCAAAGTTTTCTGACTGACTGCTAAATTGAATCAATGTACTCCAATATTAAGCTTTTGTATTCGAACAAGTAAAAGTGATAGTCTAATAGCCATTAAGTATCTTGTTTACCATCCACGAATGGTTTTATTAGAATGAAATCATTAGACACCTTGAGCATTCAAGATGGAGCTAAACAAAGACAAATCTGCAGTTGGTCTCATCTCTGATATTTCTCCCACCTGATACCCTTTTATTGGTTTGCTTTAAAAATAAACACAACCAGAAGAACGGTAAAGACAACAAATAAAATTTTAATAATTAGCATCTTGACAAGATTTTAAATTACAAGTTCACATAACTTATTCATTTTTAATTATTTATAAGGTAGCGAAAAAAAATGAAGATTTTGTTAGAGTAAAACAGACTCCACCAAAGAAGAGTTAAATTACCATCTGAAGATTCCTCTCGATTCTATTTGCTCACTCCGTGTTACTAGTTACTTCTTACTGTCGTAGGTATTGTATTTATTATGGAAATATTTTTTTTGGTTTGTCGCTGTATGACCTGTATTTTTTTTCCGAAACCATATTAAATCAGTTAAGATTAGCTAACTAAGACTGCAACGATTCGATAGAGGTAAAACTGCATATTTGTGCTAGTAGGTATTTCAGCACCATATTATTTTAATATTTTAGCTCCAATGGAAACAAGTTTATGCCCCACTTTGTTGAAGCCATTGCCATAACAACTTAGAACCATGAAATATATCCGAAGAACCCCATAATTCTTGAAGTTATTTGATCAGCACCTGAGATTACAACTGTATCACAGCGCAATAAAGTTATCCTTGCTAGCTTGTTCTGCTTTTTAGGTATATCAGCTACATTCTTTTTAAAATTGTCTAAGAACTTTATTCATTTAATTAAGTTAGATAAAATATAGAAGTAAATAACAAGATTAATAAAGTGTAAAAGCGCAATGAATCAATGTACCCCAATTTTTATTTCTTTTACTAATGAAATAATTTGTCCTTGCTATAGCATAAAACCCTAGAGTTAAATAAAGACCAATTAGCAATTCATTTAAACTATAATCTTCCATAACTATTTTTTTCCCAAAATTCTTTTAGTTTTTCCATGCCATAAAGTTATGGATAAATCGATGCCACTTCGTTGATGGTGAAAGAAAATATTGATAGTTCGATCAGACCTTTTGTCACACCTCGATAGATTGTCCCTGAAATAGAATGCCTAAAGAGATTCCTTTAAAACCATCATCCGAATCTCCTCTTTCAAGTAGTTTTGCTGCATCTGCAACAGTTTGAAAACCATTTTTTTTTGGTTTGAGAAAATAAAAACCAAGGGAATGATAAGTATTAAAACCAAACTCTTATTAAACATAATAAGATGGGTTTTTGATATTATTTGTAAATTTTATTTTATTAAAATCTAATCAAGAAACAGTGGCAAGTCTTCACCTACTTCACTAGAAGCTTGCTTCATTCTTGGTAAAGTGTATTGATTCAAAGCTTTTTTTACTAAAAATCACCAATAGTTATCGTCCCTTTTCCATTTGTGCTTCCCAAAAATTATATAAATTATTTTCGTTAGATCCAATTTTACCATAATCTATAGCTGCATTGTCTAAAATCGTCCATTCTTCATCGGAAAGATCAGAAGGTGTTATTGCTAGGACAAGAGCTCTAAAATCTTTTTGAGAATCTAGATGTGATGGAATTCTCTTTCCTAGCGTGGATTCAATAGAAGACTGTGTATATGAAGTTTTTAACGCTGAATTAAATGTTAATTTTGTTTCCGATGGTTCCCAAGATGTAATATTCTTAAATAAGTCAAAGGTATTAACTGAACTGAGGGGAATCATTCCCATTAAATAAAGTTCAAACTCATTAAATGGCACACTATTTCCACCGTTTGCAAATGCACCAAATGCTTCTACTGTATATTGAATTAGAGCCTCCATGATCTCTTAATGTACTTTGGTCAAACCCGCCCAATTGTCCTTTAGTACTCCCCCCTGAGTAAAGCCCCAGTGACCGCCCATTGTAGTTGGAATCGCATTATTGGCCCAATTGTGCATCATTTCATGTAACATTGGACCCCTAGTTATGCCTTCGAAGTGATACATTTGAATAATACTCTTTAGCTTTCCTTGTGACCCATATTTCGAACTATTATCATATATGTTTTTTCCTATTCCGTTGGTTTCGTTTTTTATCAACATATTTACTCCCCAAGGCTGTCCCGCTGGAGGCTCTATTTCATTCAATACGAGAATTACAAAATCATAATCATCCTTAAATTTTTTGTAGACATCTTTAAGTAGATCATACAATTTTTCCCCACTTGATCCTCTAAATTCTTCATTTTTCACATATGATTTATATTCCTCTGAAGACATTTTTATTGATGCAACTCTTTTATTCGAGTGAATTTTTATTTCATGAGAGTTTGTATTCTCATCAATAACATGATTATACTTAAGTTCAGGATTATCATCTTTTTCAAAATTATATTTTTGTCGGAAACAAAACAAAAAAAGACTTTAAATCACCTCAAATCTATAACGGCTGAAAGCAATTATATATTATTACCTATATTTAAACAAATTAAGAATAAAAAAACCCACCGTTAGTCTTCCACCATTCCATCTGCTGTTCTCCAAGTTTGGTGCTAAAATCAATTGATAGTCTGCTCAACTAACTAAATCATCAGTTCCTGTACCTAAATATGCATTGCTAGTTAATAATTTTGAGTGATTATTTAATTTTTCATTCAAGAGTGGATTTAATTTTATCACCACTATAAATTCCCGAAAGATTTTTATCAGAGGATATAATTCTATATTTTAAATTCTCGTCTAATGTAAACCATTCTGGAAATTGATTTATTCTTGGGTAATCTACAGGTAAATTCAAAATAGTTTTGTGTCTCATTTGATCAAATATCAATTTTCCCTCCCATGCCTCTTTAGTTTTGAGTACAAAATAAATCTCATCACCATTAGGTTCGGCTCCCAAGTACAAGTTCTCTCTCCATGGTGATAATCGTGCGCCTTGAGTTTTCCATAGTCCGTACATTAAAGCAGTTCGAGCAAAATTACCATCACCATGCCATCCCTCAATAATTCCGTCAGGTTTTTGCATACCAAACATAACGTTAATTTCACTGTCAATCCAACTTTGTAAGTATGAATTATTTAACCGATTGAATAAGTTTATACCACTTTCAATGCTATCAGCATAGCCGTCATGACTTCCCAATAAATTGAGTTTAGCTTTTGGTTCCCAATTATAATTTCTGTACTTAAAGTCAAGAGCTTTAAAAGGTTTTGACACAGCCTTTTTATATTCATCTTTTTGATCTACAATCCATACCGTATAATAGGCATTGAGAATATAACCCCATGTATCCGATATTCTAGAATCAATGAGCTGACCTGTTTTGAGATTAACTGCATTATAAAAAAGACCGTCAGGATTTCGTCCATAAGCTAATATTCGGTCCAAAAACCTGTAAAGAGATGTTTGATAGTTTAACTTTTTAGGGTGAGAAATATAATGTAGAGTTAAATAAATTTCACTCAGCCCCCCTATAATCTCACATCCATGATCTCTGAGCTTGAGGTAATCAATTTGTGACAAATCCATATCAATAAGATACTTGTCAGCAATTTTAATTGCCCAATTCAAATATTTTTCTTCTCCAGTCATCCAATATACCCGGGATAAAGTTTGTAACATCTCCCCGTTGATTTCCTCTCGTGAAGAGATTTTTGGCCCTGTGATTTCAATTCTTCCATATAAAGATGAAGATGAAGCAATTTCTATAGCTAACGATACTGAGTATGGATTATCAGGTTATGTTTCTGGCAGCCAAGAGAGAGCTCAGAAAGTCGCTGAAAAGATTCGCTCTGGTAATGTTCATGTTAATTTGGAAAAAGAGTAAACATCAGGAAGAACATTCAGTCTTGAAGTTAGTTTTTTTTCCTGATGAAGAATATCTAATAAAGGTCCATCAAAAAGCTTCTGATTCAAAAGATAGGCAGTTAAAACCATAAAAGGATAGTTGTCTGCTGCAGCATTAGCAGGGTCCCATAAGTCTATTTTTGAATTAATAAGGTTCGAAGGGATCAATCCAGTCTGAGAATCGGTTTTCCTAAGCCATGCGCGGGTAAAGTCTAAGCTTCTTTTAAAGCTTTCATGAGCTAGATCTCCATTTTCGATGGCTTTATTCACCACTTTAGTGTCAAAAATACTAGTGGTTTCACAAGCTAAAAAAAGAAAAATAAATACTAAATCTTTAAAAAATTATTTTTCATTTTTTGTTTAAATAAATTGTCCAAAAGAAATCATTGGAACTATCAATAAAAGAAGAATCAGCTTTTTCATAGTGTTGGTTATTAAATGTTTAAATATAGGGAATAATTTAAACTAGCCTTATCAGCTACTCTCTTTGTAAATAATCTTCTAAGATATATTACATAATATTTCTTAAACGGACTTTTAAATATTGATATATTTGGTTAAATTTTCAATTAATTTAAATGAAAAAATCAAATCATATTTTATTAATTTTTTTCATTTTAACACTCTTTTTTTCTTGTATGCAGGACTTACAAATAATGAGATACAAAATAAAGAGATACCCGAGATTGAATTAATTGATCCTAAATTTAATAATAATGATGGGTCAGATAAAAACCCAAAAAATCCAACGTAAAACTCTCAATTCAATACCCCAACCCCTTCAAAACAAATCTATTTTACTTTTGGGGATGTGCTGGTGAAATGTGTATATAATCCAATTCCTCAATCAACCGCATAGGCCAAAGTTTTATTTATCGGCCTCAATCCCAAATGTTCTTAACCCGGCGAAGTTTGTGGATGAGGATACTTTTATAGGATCAGAAAAGCCGGTGACTTACTTACTGGCAGGAACGTCGATCAATACAGGAGTGTTTGGATCAAAAATGAAACCATTTATCAGCACCAAGCTTATCCCAGATGGAGAGAATCAAACCCATATGGGAGGAACTTTTGATTTTAAAGATACCATAGAAATTGGAGGCGGGTATAAGAGCACAGGTTATGCTAATGTACTTCTGATTGTGAAAACCAAGTTTGGACTCACAGCAGCTTATGCCTATGACTTTGGAACGCCCAGTGGATCTGCGGCAATCACCACAAACGGATCAGAAATCTTTTTGAAGTTTAAGTTTTAATATCCAGGCAGATCATCTAATTTAAGCAAAACCACACTCTAAGGATTCTATCAGTCATATAGCTCTAAACCACCTATTTTACTAGGGATAGCTGGGTTCTAATTACCTACTTTTATTTGGGGGTTAAAACCAGTGGGCAGGGGTAAACCCGCGTCTCAGAGTCTCTTGATTGATTCAATCTTTCGGGTTATGCTGACGGCATGCACGGCATGGTCTTTCCCCATAATCTATGTTTGGTATACTACTATTATTTCTACCTACTTTTAGCTAATACGGCGTGCCTTGGTTGCCGTTATTAAATCTCCACTTAAGTTTATAATGTCTAACTCCGTTTAGAGGCTTTAATCTTTATTTCTTGTCCTTCAGGCGCTAATAATTTTAATAAGATCCGACCTTATTATTTGATTAAATATAAAATATCAAAAAATACATATGAGGGATGTCTAAGCGATCAGAATTCATTTTACATTCTTTTTTGGAGGTTTATCGTGTTTCTTTTGAACTATTGAACGCAAAAAAAAAAAAAATAGATAAATAATTATTCAAAAAAAAAAAACTAAAAAATTTGTGCATTATTTCCCAATAATATAAAAACAGTTAACCGCTAAAATATTCTAAACCTTTTTTTTTAAAATTATAATCATTGCTAGTCGATAATGTTTCTGCAGTAAAGCAGAATAGGATTTGAATATTTTTTAACAAAATATTGGCAAATAAATGTCTTGTTGAAATTTTAATATTAACATAAATGTAAAATATTAAGATTAATCCTATTTTTTTTATATTATTCTTAATTAAAACGTGATATTATTAATAATAATTTAAAAAATTTGCTTTATGAAATAATAATATAAAATTGAATTTATAGTTTTGTTAACTTTTATTTAACTAAAAATTAACGTTTAACTTAACCCTTAATTAATATGTATAAAATAAAATTATTGTGTGTATTTGGATTACTGTTTTCTCAGGTAATGATCGCACAATTAAAAACAGTAACTGGAGTAATTACTGATGAAAGTGGAGCTCCTCTTCCAGGAGCAACAGTTGTCAATCTAAAAACGTCAAATGGAGTGTCTTCAGATTTTGACGGAAATTTCAGTATTGAATCCTCAGTAGGAGAAACTATAACCATCAGCTATGTAGGTTATACAGATCAAACAATTCAGATTGGTGAAGAAAATTCTTATAACATCTTGCTTGTTAGTAACAATAAGCTTGACGAAGTTGTGGTTACTTCTCTTGGTATAACTAGAGATAAAAAATCACTTGGTTATGCCGTTCAAGAGCTTAGTGGGGAAGACTTCCAAGACGTGAAAGCATTAAATCCAATAGAATCTTTGAGTGGTGAAATTGCTGGTCTTGACATTCAATCATATAATACTATGGGAGGTTCAGCTAATGTTATTGTACGTGGATACTCTTCACTTACAGGTTCGAATCAAGCGCTTTTTGTGATCGACGGAACACCAATTAGTAACTCTACTCCAAATACAGGTGACATGAAGTCTGGTGGAGGTGGGTTCGATTATGGAAATGCCGCAATGGATATAAATCCTGAGGATGTTGCATCAGTTTCCGTTCTTAAGGGTGCTGCAGCAACAGCACTTTATGGATCAAGAGCTGCGAATGGTGTTATATTAATTACAACAAAAAAAGGAAGTAAGAAATCTGGACTTGGCGTAACAATTAATTCTCAAATACTTTTTGGATCAGTTGATAAAAGTACATATCCAGAATATCAGTATGAATATGGTCAAGGTTACGGAGGTCAAACTGATGGAGGTGACGGTTACTGGTTGTCTAAATGGAATGGAAGTAGTGCTGTAAACACAACTGATGATGCTTCATTTGGACCCAAACTAAATGGTAAAATGGTTTATAAGTCATATAATATGATTCCTGAGTTAACTGCACTTTATGGTAAATTGTCTCCAGATAATCCTGGCGAACCAGCAGGTGCACCTTTAAGTTTTTTTAACACTCAAGTAATAGCCACTAATTCTGTGTCAATTGAAAATGCTGATGAAAATGGTAGTTTTAGATTAAATTACTCCAATACAAATATTTCGGGTATTTTACCTAATTCATCTATTGATAGAAATGCTATTACTTTCTCTGGATCTAGAAAACTAAGTGACAACTTCACTACATCTGCAAATATAACTTACACGAAGACAGATGCTGTAGGTAGATATGGTACAGGATACGATGGCCGAAACGTAAACCAAGGTTTTAGACAATGGTACGGAACGACTGTGGATTTAGAAATGGAAAAATATGTGTATGAGCAAACAGGAAAGAACTATTCGTGGAATATGTTTGGTATGGATACGTCTGGCACAGATCCAAATACAAAAAACCATTATTTCAATAATCCATATTGGATGAGAGATAAAATGGCTAACTCAGATACTAGAAATAGATATTTTGGAAATGTGACTTTAGATTACAAAATAAATGACGATTTGAAGGTGTTAGGTCGTCTTGGATTTGATCAATTTGATTTTACTAAAGAAGAAAGAATAGATGTTGGTGCTGTCGATCCTGCAGAATACTATGCAAGCCACAGGACTGTTTCTGAAAGAAACTTTGATTTAATAGTATCATATACTAAAAGTATTACTGATAAAATAAATATAGATGCAAATATTGGAGGGAACCTTAGAGTTAATCAATGGGACTATATGACAGCTCAAACTAACGGAGGTTTAAATATCCCTGGTTTGTTTGCATTAAATAATTCATCAGGACCAATAACATCAGGAGATGTTTCAAATTATGATGCAACTAAAAAAGTTGATGGAGTTTTTGCACGAGTTAGTGCTGGATTTGATGAAACATATTATATAGAAACTACTTTCAGGTCTGATAGATCATCGTCATTACCAATTAATAATAATAGGTTTAACTATTCATCTATCTCAGGTAGCGCAATCATTTCAAATTTGATTGACAACAGTAACATCGATTTTGCGAAAGTTAGAGCAAATTATGCGGAAGTTGGAGCTGACACTAGTCCATATAATGTTTTTTCTTCATATAACTTAGTTGCTGGTTTTGGAGGTCAACCTCTAGCTACAAATCCATCAACTTTTAATAATCCAAATTTAAAAGCTGAATCAACAAAAGAAACGGAAATAGGCTTAGAATTAGACTTGTTTAATAGACGTGTTGGTTTAGATTTCTCTTATTATAATAGAACTACTGAAGATCTAATCACCCCCTTAGAAGTATCAAAGGCTACGGGTGGTTCAGCTCTATTTGTTAATGCAGGGGCAATTGAAAACAAAGGTTTTGAGATGGTTTTGAATTTAAATCCATATAGATCAGCTGATTTTAATTGGGACATCACTGCAAACTGGTCCACTTACACTTCAAAGGTTACAGACCTGGGTCAAGATAGTAATGGAACTGATATAGAATATTTAGCTTTAGGAAGTTTCCAAGGAGGAGTATCCCTTGGTGCAAAAAAAGGAGAAGAGTATGGAATCCTTAGAGGTAGAAATTTTATATATCATGAAAATGGACAAAAACTAAAAAGAAGCAACGGAGCTTACCAAAGAACAACATCAAACACAGAGGTCCTTGGATCCATAATTCCTGATTGGACAGGTGGTATCAAGAATTCGTTTAATTACAAAGACATTAATTTAAGTTTTTTAATTGATATACAAAAAGGAGGAGATGTTTTCTCACTTGATCAGAGATATGCTTCATTGACGGGAATCTTAAAAGAATCTGCAAGATTAAATGATAAAGGGAATCTAATAAGAGAAGCCGTTGCAGATGGTGGTGGAGTAAATATGCCCGGAGTTAATGAAGATGGATCGGTAAATAATGTATATGGGGAGGCAAACTCATATTTAACGGTTGAAGGCTATGTTTACATGCCTGAAGCTGCATTTGTATATGATGCTTCATTCGTTAAATTGCGTGAAATTAAATTGGGGTATAAGTTAAATGACAATTTAATTAATAGTACTCCGTTTGAATCAGCAAGCATATCCATTGTAGGAAGAAATCTTTGGATAATCAGTAGTAATGTTCCTTATTCTGATCCAGAAGCAGGTATTTCTGCAGGAAATGTTCAGGGAAATCAATCAGGAGCATATCCCAGTATCAAAGAAATAGGTGTAAGTCTCAATCTTCAATTTTAATCTTTAATCATTTAATTTTTTTAAAAATGAAAAAATATAATTTAATTTATTTACTAACTACTCTGGTTGTATTAGGATGTTCTCCAGATGCTGACTATGAAAGTCTTAATAAGGATCCAAATAATCCTGCTGATGTTAGCGCTGAATCTCTTTTCACATCTTCTTTAAAAAATCTGATGGATGAAGTTAATGATATAGACTACAGAGATGCGCCCTTTATGTTGTTAGCTCAATATGCTCAACAAACAACTTATACTGATGAATCGCAATACGACATTGTAAACAGAGGTATTTCATCTGCTATATTTTCAACTATTTACATGAATGTATTGTATGACCTTGCAGACGCTAAGTCTAAAGTGACCGGTGACCCCTTTAAAGCGGCTCAGGCTGAAGTACTTTCAATCTATGCTTGGCAGTATTTAGTTGATAACTTTGGAGACATACCTTATTCTGAAGCATTAAATATTGTTGGAGAAAATCAATCTATAGCTCCAAAATATGATGACGCTGCGACTATTTATGATGACTTAGTTAAACGAGCTGTTTCCGCTAGTGCAGTACTTGCTGGAAGTGACGGATTCGGATTTATAGGTGCTGATCTAATTGGTAATGGAAACAGAGCTTCTTGGAGTAAGTTTGCAAATTCATTAATTGTCAAATTAGGTGTAAGAGTTCCTGGAGATAAATATAAAAGTGAAGTAGAAGCTGCTTTTAGTAAATCTTTATCAAGCGTAGCTGATAACATAACAATGGCCTATCAGGGATCTAAACCTAATACACATCCATCATGGCCAGAATTGGTAGAATCTGGAAGAAATGATTATGTAGTAGGAAAAACAATTGTTGATCTGTTAACTTCAACTGATCACGAAGATCCCAGACAAGATGTATTTTTTGACCCTAAAAGTAAGATGGATAACAAGTATGTTGGAGGGGTTATAGGTCAAAAAAGTGGATGGTCAACTCATTCAAAACTTGGAACAATATATTTTGATCCAACATATAGAGGAGTATTAATAGACTATACTGAAATTTGTTTTTATCTCGCTGACGCTGCCGCAAGGGGCTGGAATGTGGGCGGAACAGCTGCCACACATTATTCAAATGGAATTAAGGCAAGTTTTGAAGATATGGGCTTAGCAGCAACTCAAGCCAACACTTACATAGCTAAGCCCAAAGTTGCTTATACTACTGCAACTGGTTCAGATGATGAAAAAATAGGAAGACAACTTTGGGTTTCAATGTTCAATAGAGGTTTCGAAGGTTGGACTGCATTTAGACGATATGGAGGCGCTCCTCTTGTGCCGTCTAAGTTAGGTGAGGGAGACTTTAAGCAGGTGCCAAGAAGATTAACATACCCTGTAAGTGAGGCAACTCAAAATTCAAAAAATTATAATTCAGCCTCCTCAGCTATTGGGGGTGATTTACAGAAAACAAAAGTTTTTTGGGATAAATGATGTTATTTTAACAAAAAAAATCACCTATCGGTGATTTTTTTTTGTTTTAAATTTAAAAATAAAAGCAACCCTAATTTTATAAAATAGCATGGTATTTCAACTACTTTTTTATTCAATAACAATAATCCTGTAGGTCAAAAGATGAGCATTGATATTATTTGCATGCTTAACTTTTAGTTAATTTTAAACAAAATAAATTGTGTTGGAATCAAAATAATAAATAGTTATTTATATGGCTAGGATCTATCCAGCTACTCTCATTAAAGCTTATGTTTGTTGGTGAATTTATTTATAATAGAGTTTGTAGGTTCTGGAAGTACTCCATGTTAGTCTGTCTGTACTATACTTTTAAAAAAACAAGTTGTCAAAAAACTCCCACTCCTTATTTTTTACATAATTTTGAAGTGTATTAATTACTGTAAATATGAAAACAATATTCAATCTGTCTTTAATAGCAATGCTTAGTATGCAACTGTTATGGGCTCAAAAAACAATAACAGGGATCATCACAGATGAAACTGGAGTTCCACTTCCCGGAGCAACTGTTATTGAGCTAGGGACAACAAACGGTGTTTCTTCAGATTTCGATGGAAACTTTGTCATTAATTGGAGAAGAAGCCGCTTTAGAATACAGTTTTGTTGGATATTCTTCTCAAATCATAAAAGACATTGATGGCGATCTTCTAAACGTCTCTCTTAACCCTTCGAACGAACTCGATGAGGTTGTTGTAGTTGCTTATGGGGTACAATCTAAAGAATCGATTGTTGGATCTATCGCAGTGATTTCTGACGCTACAATTCAAGCGCAACAAGCAACAACCATCACCCAAGCACTTCAAGGAAGTATCCCTGGGGTTAATATTATCACTTCGGGAGGAGTTCCTGGAACCAACCCTATCATAAGAATTAGAGGGATAGGTTCTATCAACGCCGACTCTTCTCCTCTTATTATAGTTGACGGAGCACCTTTTAACGGAAACCTTAATAATATCGCCCAAGAACAAGTTGAATCAATCTCCGTTTTAAAAGATGCTTCTTCCACTTCTTTGTATGGATCAAGAGGTGCCAATGGGGTAATAATCATAACCACTAAATCTGGAACTAAAAGAAGTAAAACCCAATTGACCATAAGCTCTAACTATGGCGTGTCGAACAATGCTTCTGCTTTACATGATCTTATAAATGTAGATGACTTTACCAAATACGCATGGGAATCCTCCCGAAATAGTGAACAATATGTGAATGGATTAACTCCAAGCGCAGCGGGATCTAAAGCTTCTATGAATCTTATTTCTGAACTAAAATACAACCCTTATGGTCTTTCACAGCCTGTGAATACTTCTGGAGAGTTATTGGTCAGTCCAATGTGGGATACGGATTGGAAGAAGGCTGTTTTTTCAGAAAATGTAACAAGAAAAGAGCATGGTGTTTCCATAAACGGAGGGGGTGAAAAAACCTCTTTCTATTTTGGTTCTAATTATCTTAAAGAAGAGGGGCAGGTTAAAACAACTTTCTTTGAGAGAATCGCCACCCGACTAAAAATCGATACCGAAGTAAATGATTTTATCAAAGCAGGTTTAAACGTTTCTTATACCACCTCGAAACTAAATGCCCCTTCTCAATCCGGAGATGGTCTTCAAGGGGCCATACAATGGCTGTATAGTGTTCCCAATTTCTATCCGCTTTACCAAAGAGATGGAAATGGAGGGCTTATCCTAAATTCGGCTGGAGAAAGAATATTTGACTATGGTAATAATCTAACTCAGCTCGTCAATGGCTCCAGAAGCAATGGCGCTAACGAAAATGCTGTAGGAGCAATTGATAATTATAAATTCATCACCAATCGGACCAGTACGACGATGAATGGGTATTTTAATGTTAATATTTTTGAGCATTTAAAATTTAGATCAGATGTATTTTACGAGCGATCTTCCTACGATAATTTCTCTTATTCAGACAACAACTTTGGAATTGCAGCAAATGTTGATGGAAGAGTTACCCAAAACCGTGACTTTGATACCACGCTCAATTTAACCCAGTCCTTAAATTATAAAACTTATTTTGGTTTAAACAGCCTCAACGCCGATGTTATCTTCGAGACTTTAAGATATCAAATTGATGAATTAGGCGCAAGTGGTATCGGCTTTCTTACTAATGTAAACGTATTAAATGGAAGCACAAGACCAGAAGGTGTTTCAGGCTCAAATACAGAAGAAAGATTAATAAGTTTAATCTCAAGAATTAGCTATAACTACGATAAAAAATACTACCTAGAAGCCTCGGCAAGAAGAGATGGAAGCACACGCTTTTCTGAAGAGTCCAGATGGGGTAACTTTTATTCTATCGGAGGATCATGGATCGCTTCCGAAGAGTCTTTTATCAAGGATATTGATTTTATAAATTATTTAAAAATAAAAGCCTCTTATGGGGAACTTGGAAACAATCGAGGGATCGGATACTTTCCCTACCTACAACTTTTCGAAACAGGATTTTCTCAAGGAGAGAATCCCGGTGTTTTATCTTCAAGTCCAGTTGACCCCATACTCACTTGGGAAAAAACCGCCATGCTTAATTATGGTGTTGAATTTAGAATTTTTGATGGACTGCTCGACGGTTCTGTGGAAATTTATAACAAGGAGTCAATTGATTTAATTTATGACAAACCCTTGGCGATTTCTACGGGCAACGATTTTATAAAAACAAACGTCGGATCTTTAAGGAATTATGGTGTTGAATTTTCGTTAAGATCAACAATCATTGATAAAGAAGATTTTAACTTTAAATCTGGGATTAAACTTCTCATTAGACAATAATGAAATCTCCAAACTATCGCAAAAGGAGTTTATCAAATGACAACAAAAAATGGGAAGTCGGAAGATCACTCTATGAGTTTTACATCAGAGAATCTGCTGGAGTTGATCCCAACGACGGCTACCTGATGTGGTACAAAGATATCTTAGACACCAATGGTGAGCCAACGGGTGAAAGAACAATGACTAAAGTATACAGTGAAGCAGATAGATATTATGTTGGAGCCTCTTCCCTACCAGATATTATAGGTGGATTTAACACAAGCGTTACTTATAAAAACTTTGACCTTAATGCATTATTTAACTTTAGCTTTGGGTCCTATGTTTATGACCATTCTTATGAGCGCTTAATGAACACTACGGATATAACTGGCCAGCGCCATGCTGATATCGCGAACCGATGGACAAAGCCTGGAGATGTTACTGATGTTCCACTTTTGTTAAATTCACAAAATTACTTTGGTGCAACCTCCTCGCGATTTCTATTCAAGAACGATTATATCCGTCTAAAGGCACTTAGCATTGGATACTCTTTTAAGGAAAGTTTTACAGAAAGATTAAACGTAAGCCGGTTTAGATTGTACCTGCAAGGTGATAATATTTTTACTTATCAAACACATAAAGGAATTGACCCTGAACAAGATTTATCAGGAGCGACTAACAATAGATCCTATCAGTTGAAAACCTTTTCGTTGGGAGTAAATGTTCAATTTTAAAAGAAATATAAAATGAAAAAAATAATTATTTTAATCTACATTGTCATCACTTATCGTTAGTTGTGATAAAGATTATCTAAACGAACCAAAGCCAACTTCTTCAGTTAGCTCCTCTGTTATCTTTACATCAAGAGATGGCGTAAACTCATTCATCTCTGGGATTTTAAGAGCTTCTCGCCTCGAACTAAATCTTGACAGACTCGATACTGGTGGATTGCCTTCTCTTTATTTCGCAAGAACAGTCAAAGGAAATGATCTTGTCCTTGGCGTACAATGGTATCGTTTTGACTACAACAATGACAATAGAGACCCAACGGACAAAAGAACTGTTTTTAATTGGGCATTTCCATATACTCTGATTAATGAATTAAATATTTTAATCAAGGGAATCAATGATAGTGAAGATCTTTCGGAAACAGATAAGGACGAGACCTTGTCACAAGCACTAACTTTAAGAGCCTTTTATTACTTCCAATTGGCCATGGAGTTTCAACACACCTACAGCTACGATGCTTCGCTCCCAGCCCCTCCAATCTATACTTCACCAGCGCTGGAAGGCAAGGCGATGTCAACTCTAACAGAAATGTATACTTTAATATTGTCTGACTTAAATGATGCAGTTGAAAAGGGAGCTGACTCAAGATTGGACAAATCATATGTTAATAAAAATGTTACCTATGGAATTCTTGCGAGAGTCAACCAAGTTATGGGCAATTGGAGCGCAGCGGAAATAGCTGCTAGTAAAGCCAGAATTGGTTATTCTTTAAATGCTTCCAATTACAGCAATGGATTTAACAATATCGAGGATGGAGAATGGATCTGGGGAATACCTCAAACAGTCGATCAAACAATTACGATCAATACGGCTCCTCACTCGTTCTCGGACAACTCAAATAAAATCGGATATGGAGAGGCTTTTTGGAATGAAGATTTTGTCAATAGATTTTCGGATACCGATGTGAGAAATACCTTTTTCGATTTATTCGGATTGGGAGACAATAGTGGCTCTTACAAAGCAAGAGCATCTAGCAAATTTAAACTCACTTTTGATCCAGATATTCCACTAATGAGATCTCCCGAAATGTTACTCATTGAAGCTGAGGCAAAAGCACGTCAAGAAAACGATAACGAGGCTGCAACACTGTTGTTTTCGCTCCAAAAAAACCGTGACCCCAAAGCTGTCGCTTCTGGTAACAGTGGAACGGCATTGATCGATGAGATTTTGGTTGAAAGAAGAAAAGAGCTCTATGGTGAAATTGGTGTAGAATGGTTTGATGCAAAAAGATTGAGAAAAGGGATCACAAGAACTGGAAACCATAGAGTCAAATCTCCAGGGAATTTATTGCCTGATGATAAGAAATTCTTTTTAAAAGTTCCACAATCTGAAATTGATGCCAACGATCGCCTCTGTGAATGCTGATCGATAGTTTTAAAGACTTGTTTAAAAAAACCCGTCCTCGAGACGAGTTTTTTTATTTATCATTAATTAGAAAAACCGGAATAAGTGTAAATATATAATCCGTTATTTCTAAATTGCACCCTATGAAAGAAGGTCAAGAAATATATGGAATACGCGCAATCTTAGAAGCAATCGTTCAGGAGCAACCTCTTGATAAAATTTGGCTTTTAAAAGGACAACAGGGACCTCTTTTTAAAAGTCTTGAACAGAAAATTCACGAAAATGGTATTTCGCATAGTTATGTCCCAATTGAAAGACTAGAGAGGTTTTCACATGAAAATCATCAAGGGGCTGTGGCTCGAATTGCTCCCATTCAATTCCAATCTCTAGAAGATTTAATTGAAAAAAATATTAATCAAAAATCGACTTATCTTCTCTTAGACGGCATCACCGATACTCGTAATCTAGGCGCCATTCTGAGAACAGCCTCTGCGACGGGTGTAACTGGTGTTGTGCTTCCTCAAACCGGCTCTGCTCCCATTAACGCAAACACTGTGAAAGCCTCGGCAGGAGGAATATTCTCAGTCCCATTGGTTAAAGTAAATCACCTAAAAGATGCAATTTATATGCTTCAGGCAGCTGAAATAAAAATTGTTGCAGTAACTGAAAAAACAGATCAAACCCTTTTTGAGAATAATTTTGATAGTAGTGTTGCACTAATTATGGGATCCGAAGAGCGAGGCATACATCCAAGTCTAGTAAAGTTATCAAATGAAAAAGTAATACTACCAATGAATGAAAACATTGGTTCTTTGAATGTAAGCGTTGCTTGCGGTGTAGTACTTTATGAAATTCAAAGACAAAGACATCACAACAGCAAATAAGTTTCGATGAACACTCCCCTTGCCGAAAGAATGCGTCCAAAAAGCCTCGACGAATACGTCGGGCAAGAGCATTTAGTTGGACCCTCAGGGACTTTGACCACCATTCTTAAAAGCGGGAATTTACCTTCGATGATTTTATGGGGACCCCCAGGAACTGGAAAAACCACTTTGGCAAGATTACTCGCCACGCAAAAGGAAAGACCCTTCTACCAATTATCCGCCATTAACTCTGGCGTTAAAGAAATTCGTGAAATCCTTCAAAAAGCAGAACATGGTGGTGGACTTTTTACCAAAAAAACCCGATTTTGTTTATTGATGAAATACATCGATTCAGTAAATCTCAACAAGATTCTCTTTTGGGAGCCGTCGAAAAAGGAAGTGTTACATTAATTGGAGCAACAACAGAAAATCCAAGCTTTGAAGTTATTAATGCTTTGTTGTCAAGATGCCAGGTATACACCCTATAATTCTGACAATCACTCAAAAGGAGTAATTGAAAAAGCATTAAAAAAAGAAATACATTGTCTCAAAAGAAAATTGAAATATTGGAAGATGAGGCTTTACTGAAAATCTCTGGTGGTGATGCAAGAAAGCTGCTTTCGGCATTAGAACTGATTGCAAACAGCATACCAGAGCCCATAAGAAATCGACAACAATGTTGTGCTTGAGAAAGTTCAAACAAACATCGCAATGTTTGATAAAAATGGTGATCTGCATTACGATATAATTTCTGCATTTATAAAGTCCATTCGAGGGAGTGATCCCAATGGAGCTGTCTATTGGCTGGCAAGAATGATTGCGGGAGGAGAAGAAATTAAGTTCATAGCACGAAGAATGTTAATTCTCGCTTCTGAAGATATTGGCAATGCAAACCCTACTGCTCTGGTACTGGCAAACAACACCTTTCAGACAGTCAATGTACTTGGATTTCCGGAAGCAAGGATTCCGCTAAGTCAATGCGCCATCTATTTGGCCTGTTCTGAAAAAAGTAACGCTGCTTATATGGCAATCAATAACGCACAACAAAAAGTGGAAGAAACTGGTGACCTCAGCGTGCCCTTGCCAATTCGAAACGCTCCTACAAAATTGATGAAGGAACTAGGATATGGAGAAGAATACCAATATGCTCATGATCATTTAAAGAGTTTTGCAGAAATGGAGTTTTTACCCGAGGACCTTGAAGGTCAAAAGTTTTATGAACCGGGTGAAAACACAAAAGAAGGTCAGTTAAGAAAATTTCTTAAATCCAGATGGGGAGGAAAATATAACTATTAGTTTTTACTCCAGAAAAATGGAGTTAACAAAATCAGTACCGTAAATAGCTCTAAGCGACCGAGTAGCATCAAAAATGAGGACCAAAATTTTCCAAAAACTGGTAGCTCATTAAAATTACTTGAAGGGCCAAAATCTCCCAAAGCAGGGCCAACATTACCAAGAGAAGACGCTGCTACTCCAATTGCCGATTCAAAGTCTAATCCTAGAAATCCAAAAACTAAGCATCCAATTATAAATAATATCATATATATAATAAAAAAACCTAGGATATTTCCTATAATTTCTTGATTAACAACTTTTCCTATATAACGAGTTTGAATAATCGCATTAGGATGAAGTGCTTTTTTAAATTCCAAAAGACCACTTTTAATCATAATGAGATGTCTTACGATTTTTACACCACCTGAAGTACTTCCAGCAGAACCACCTATAAACATTAAACCGAAAAAAAGGACTTTAAGAAAAGGTGACCAAACAGTGAAGTCAGAAGTGACGAATCCAGTAGTAGTAATAATTGCAATTACTTGAAATGCAGCATGTCTAATAGAACTTTCCATCTTACCCCAAACCTGAGGATGATCAAAAGAATTGTTTTTAAGATCAACTCCAGTAATTATTGTTATAGAAACAATTACAGTTAATATTAAAATTAATTTTAAATAAAGAATGAATTCTTCATCTTTAAATAATCGTTTTAAGTTTCCTTTAAAAAAAAAGTAGCTCAGAATGAAATTTGTTCCAGCCAAAAACATAAAAATGATAACGATGTATTGAATCCATGGCAAATGATTCCAATGAGCAAGACTGTCATTTTTTGTGGAAAACCCTCCAGACGCCATGGTACTCATCGCATGATTAAGAGAATCAAAAAAAGACATTCCCGCTATATATAAAAAAAAAGTCTCTGCAATAGTATATATAATATAAATAAGCCAGAGTCTTTTAGCAGTTTCTGCAATTCTAGGATGTATTTTATCTCCATTTGGACCGGAAACTTCAGCAGAAAATAATTGCATACCTCCAATTCCTAATAAGGGAAGTACCGCTATAGCTAAAACGATAATCCCCATGCCTCCAATCCAATGTGTCATACTTCTCCAAAAAAGAATTCCATATGGTAAAGATTCAATATCTGTAAGTATTGAAGATCCTGTCGCAGTGTAACCTGATACGGATTCAAAAAAAGCATCTGGAAGCAAAGGAATAGCTCCGGTAAGTAAAAAAGGGATCATTCCAGTGAAACTAACAAAAATCCATCCCAACGTTACAATGAGGTACCCTTCTCTCTTTTGAATGTGTTTCTTATGATGTCGTGAAGGCAACATCATTCCGCCTCCCAAAATCATTACCAGAAAAGAAGAAAGTGTGATTTCGAAAGTCACCCCGTCTTTCATTAAAAGACTCACCAAGGATGCCAAAAGCATTAATCCACCATTGAAGAGTAATAAAACCCCTATAATATGAATGATTATTTTATAATTTAATTTGGACATTTCCTATTTATAAAAACAAGCTTTCAATTCGCTTTATTGCTCGTGGCAAACAGCAAACAACAACTCGGTCGCCTGCCTTAATCTGATAATCCCCAAGGGCAATGACTCCCTCCCCTTCTTTTATAATTCCCCCAATAGTTGCTGTTC
This sequence comes from uncultured Flavobacteriaceae bacterium, assembly GCA_905182575.1. Classification (GTDB taxonomy): domain Bacteria; phylum Bacteroidota; class Bacteroidia; order Flavobacteriales; family Flavobacteriaceae; genus UBA8316. The sequence goes on from CAJJCA010000013.1 coordinate 25,153, forward strand.
TTGGAAAATCAAGATCCTTGATTCTGTAGTTGGCTACTTTAGAAGTTGGTTTAACAATAAATTCTAAAATTTCTGCATTCAGGTTATTGAGAGTGGTCATGTCAACCACATCTCCCCTTCTTATGTAACGGAAAATTGTATTTGCAGTTAGAAGTTTTTTATTGATTAAGGTGTCTATACCAATGGCATGTGATAAATGAAAATAATCCATATTCTCAACCAAAGCGATTGTCTTCTTGACACCTTTTGAACTCGCCATGAGACAAGACATAATGTTGGTTTCTGAATTTTCAGTAACCGAAATAAAAGCATCCATTGATTCTATGGCTTCCTCTTCAAGAAGTTCTGAGCTTCTACCATCCCCATGAATCACCATGATATCAGGAAGAATTTCTGAAATCTCAAGGGCTTTTAGTTTATTCTGTTCGAGCAGTATGACATTAAACTTTTTTTCGCATAGATCGCGTGCCGTATTGATCCCGATTTTACTACCCCCTAAGATCATTACGTTTTTGATCGGTTCATTACTTTTCCCGGATAGTTTTTGAATTTCATCTACCCCAGCTTTCAAAGTAATAAAGAAAACCGTGTCCCCTGCTTCAAAAACAGTGTCCCCTCGGGGAATCATGGTGTATTGAGTTCCCTTTCGCTGAATCGCTATGGGCATAAAATGAACATTCGGAAATATTGTTGCTGCTTCCTTGACTGATTTTCCAACAAAGGGAACCTCGTCACCGAGTTTTGTTCCTATCATTGTGAGGGCTCCTTTTTCGAATTCATAACTGTTACTAAAAGCAGATTGATCTAAAAGCTGTTGAATTTCGACTGCCGCAAGTTCTTCAGGAGAAATTAATTCATCTACTCCGATTTTCCTGAAAACTAATGTCATCGGCGGAATTTATAAATTCAATACTTGATATTCTTGCAATCGTACGCTTGCATCCCAACTGCTTTGCCATAGCACAAACCATCAGGTTGATTGATTCGTGAGCGGTTACAGCAATAAAAAGGTCGGATTGGCCAGCATTGGATTCCCTTATTAGAGACAAGGAACTTGCATTTCCTCTAATGGTTTTGATATCCAAGTGCCCCTCGGCATAGTTTAGTCTTTCGCGATCGGTATCGATCAAGGTAATGTCCTGAGATTCGAAGGAAAGTAGTTTTGCCAAATGAAACCCTACTTCTCCGGCTCCTGCGATGATTATTTTCATAATTTAAGTTCGGAAACTTGGCGTAAATATACAAATTCCTATTAGCTTCTATTTTTAAATCTGATAAATAGAGAACCAATACTTTTATTTTATCTTTGCAGCACATGAAAAAACAAGTAGTTCCCTATAAAAACCAAAAGGAAAATAAAAAAAAACAAGTCCGTCAAATGTTTGACGGTATTTCCAAAGACTACGACTTGCTTAACCGAGTCATTTCTGGAGGAATTGATGTTCGTTGGCGCAAAAATGTTGTTTCTTATTTAATTCCTGAAAAACCCAAAAAAGATTACTTGATATAACGCCACAGGTACTGCAGATCTGGCGATTGAATTGACTAAAACCAATGCGGAAGAAATCGTTGGATTGGATATTTCTCCTGGGATGCTTGAAATTGGAAAGCAAAAAGTCACTTCCAAAGGGATGGACAAGGTCATAAAAATGGTGATTGGAGACAGTGAAAAATTGGATTACAACGATGCTTATTTTGATGCCGTTACGGTTGCCCCTTGGTGTAAGAAACTTTGAGAATCTTGACAAAGGACTTCAAGAAATCAATCGGGTTTTACAACCCGGAGGAAATTTAGTGATCCTAGAAACTGCTGTGCCCACAAACTTTCCAATGAAGCAGTTTTATGGATTCTATACCCAAAAGGTTCTGCCAATCTTAGGATCACTTTTTTCAAAAGACAAAGCAGCCTACCGATATTTATCAGATTCTGCGGCAGCTTTTCCTTTTGGCAAGGTCTTCAACAATATTTTACTAAAAAATGGGTTTATAGAAGTGAAGGATTTCCCACAAACCTTAGGGGTTGCTTCAATTTACTGTGCAAAAAAACCAAATTAGCCCCTTTAAGATTGTTTTATTTGCTTTCCTGATTATCATTGCACAAGTAAGTTGCATCCCTACCATTAGAGAAAGGGTTACCAACTTACCTAATTTCGATCAAAAGCCAATCCATTATGGTTACTATGTAGGTTTTAACTCCTATGATTTCAAATTCACCTATAAGGACAACTATTACACGGAAAAACATCCAGACATTGAGGTGACTTCTTCAACGGGTTTTAACGTTGGCTTGGTGGGAGATCTTAGAATTAATAATTTTTTTAATTTAAGATTTGAACCCGGATTATTCTACTCAAAACGAAATTTACTCTATCCAGAGTTTGCGGCCTTCAAAAAAGAGTCTGATCGCAAAAGAGAAGTGGAATCCACCTACATTCACCTGCCTTTAATCTTAAAAATAAACGCTAGCTAGGATCAATAATTTCAGGCCATTCATAACCGTTGGAGTATCAACTGATTTTAATTTAGCCAGCAATAACAAGAACGTTGATGACAACTTTAATCAGGTTTTTAGAACAGTCAAACAGAGTTATAATTATGAATTGGGCTTTGGCTTTGACTTTTATTTGCTTTACTTCAAGTTTTCTCCTTCAATTCGTGGTGTTTTTTCAATGCAAAACGAACTGATTCCTGACAACCCTTCAAACGGTAACAGTCCTTGGACTGGGAAAATCAGCAAAATGTTAAGTAGAGGCTTTATTGTCAACCTAACATTTGAATAAAAGTAATTTTTAATTTAAGGACGATAAATTTCACCAAGAATAATGGCGGTTGCCATCGCTACATTCAAACTTTCCGCATGAGACCCATCTGAAGTTGGTGGAATGGTGATTTTTTCATTTAATAATTTTTCAATTTTAGGACTGATCCCATGTGATTCGCTACCCATCACAAGCACCCCTTTGGCATCAAAATTTTGAGTGTAATATGAGGTTCCTTTCAAACACGCTCCATAGACAGGGGCAGTATGGTTCTTCAAAAACGTTTCTAAATCACAATAGTAACATTTTACTCTAGCAATTGAACCCATGGTTGACTGTACTACCTTTGGATTAAAACAATCTACGGTGTCATGACTACAGATGATGTTTTTAATGCCAAACCAGTCACACAGACGAATGATAGTTCCCAAATTCCCTGGGTCGGAAATAGAATCTAACGCAACAGAAAATTCATCAGAGGAATGTTCTTTTTGTTCTGGTAATTTAAAAATAGCCAATACAGAACTTGCCGTTGAAAAATGTGTGATTTTATCTAACGAAGCTTGATCAACCTTTGTGTAGGAAACAAAGTCTAAGTCATTTAAGCTATATACCGCTTGAGGCTTCCATCCTGAATCACAAAATTCGCGAACCACTTTAATACCTTCTGCAACAAAAAGTCCAGTTTTTGAACGATACTTTTTGCTCGCCAATTGGCGGATTTGTTTTAGTTCATTTTTGCTTAACATTCAAATGATGTACTTTTGAGTTTTAATCTTTCTAACTTGAAATATTCTCCACCAAAGTTAATCATTCTGTTTTGTTTCTGCCTGACAATTATTGGTTGTCGGAGCACTCAAGATATTATTGGAGACCAGTACTTACTAGATCGTAATGTTGTCATTAAAAATGAACAGCTATTAAAAAAAGATCCCCTCAACTTATTATTGGTTGATCAACCCAACAGTAAAGTATTTGGGATTCCTTTAAAGCTTCACCTGTATGACCTAGCCAACCCCTACCCTGATTCGGTTTTTGACACTTGGTTACTCAAAAAACCAAAGCGGAAATATCGTTTGGAAAAATTATTGTCTGCAAAACAAGTAAAGGAGCTTAAACGGTATAAAGGTGAATTTAACAATTGGTTGAAAATTCTGGGGAAACACCAGTTCTTTTGGAACTGAACTAAAAACACTAAACGTTTCACATACCCTTTAAAAACAAGGGTTATTTTCATAAGTTTTAGTAAAAAAAACAATACTTCCTAAACAAAAAGTAACTGTTGAATATCACATTAAGACTGACAAACAATATACAATTGACAGTATTTCAAGAAATATCGCATCCCCTTCGCTGGATTCTCTTTACCAAAATGCGTCTAAAAATCAGATCATTAACTCTGGTGATCCTTTTGAGATTGATCGATTTGAGGCCGAGAGATCTCGATTGATTAATTATTTTAGAAACAATGGAGTTTATAATTTTCAACAGAACAGTCTCAAGTTTACTGCTGCTATTGACAGTACAGGGTTTGATTCAAAAATTCCAGTAATTGTCGAGATCGCCAATCTTCAAAAAAGAGAAAATGATACCCTAAGATCAGTTCCCTACTTGATCCATAAAATAAAAAAAATCAATCTTTATGTGAATAGCTCAGGAGAATTGGGTCAACTTTCCTCCTACACTGACAGTCTTGATTATGAAGATTATACTATTTTTTTTAAAGGCAAATTAAAATACAGACCTAAGGCCTTAACTGAAGTTATATTCATAAAAAAAGGCAGTCCCTACAGTGACTTGGAAAGATCACTCACCTACCGTTACATCTCTAATTTGAGAAACTTCAAATATCCGAGTATCAGTTATTCTCCCTTAAAACATGATTCCTCGGACTTGCTAGCCAACATCTACCTTAACCCAAAGAAAAGATTTTCTATGGGTTTTGATTTGGATCTTTCTCATTCTAATATACAAGATTTTGGAATTTCACTTGGAACCTCATTTGCCATTCGAAATATTTTTAGAGGAGCGGAGACCCTAGAAATAAGTGCTAAAAATACCCTTGGCTCCTCAAGTGATATTGCTTCCATTAGTAGTGAACTATTTAACCTTTATGAGCTTGGAGCTGACATCAAGCTCAGAATTCCTAGGATTTTATTTCCAATCAACTTAGAAAATATCATCCCTAAAAGGATGAATCCAACGACTGATATCACTCTAGGGGCTTCGCTTCAACAAAACATCGGTTTGGACAAACAATATTTTGGGAGTAGTTATCAGGTGAAATGGGCGCCCAACAAAATGGCAAAAGTAAGTTTCAAAATAATTGATCTTGAGTTTATTAATAATCAAAACACGAGTAATTATTTTAATGTCTATCGAAATTCTTTTGACAAACTGAACAGTATTGCTGGACAATACAACAATAATTCCAGTAATGTTAATACTGATTTAAATCTAAAAATACCGGAGGGAGCAACTACTTTTATTGATGAAGTTTTAAGCGATAAGACTGCATTGACCCCAGAGGATTTGCAATACCAGGATGTCAACCGAATAAGAGAAAGACAGAATCGTCTGACAGCCAACAACCTAATTATTGGGTCTTCACTCGGAATTAATTACAACAGTCAGGAGAGTATTCTGGATGAATCTTTTTTTCAATTACAAGGAAAACTTAGCATGGTAGGAAGTCTTCTCAATCAAGTATTAAAATTCAGTGGTGCAGACAAAAACGAATTGGGTCAATATGAAATTGACGGCGTGGCTCCCTCACAACACATAAAAACTGAATTAAATTTTATAAAACACTGGCAAACCTCAGTAAACAGCGTACTTGCTTTTAGAGCATTTGGAGGAATCGCAATCCCGTTTGGTAATGCGCAGAGTATTCCTTTTTCGCGCTCTTACTTTTCGGGAGGGTCAAATGACAATAGGGCTTGGAGGGCTTATCGATTAGGACCAGGAAGCAGCAACAACTTAAACGAATTTAATGAAGCAAATTTTAAACTCTCCTTCAACTTAGAATATAGATTCCCCATTGTAAGAAAAATAAAAGGAGCCTTGTTTATTGACGCTGGTAACATCTGGAATGTTCTAGATGATGTCGATGATCCTGCGTTCAGGTTTGATGGACTAAAAGATTTAAATGAAATTGCTGTAGGAACTGGATTTGGACTTCGTTATGACTTTAACTTTTTTGTCTTTCGGCTTGACACAGGCTTTAAAACGCACAATCCCGCACTGTCAAAATCCCTCAGATGGGGAGGAGATTATTCAATTAAAAGTGCTGTTTTCAATATCGGTATAAATTATCCATTTTAAAATCAAAAAGTTTGATACTTTTGTGGGATTAAATCTAAAGAAAAAATGAATTTGAAATTCCAATCTGGTGTACTAACAGGAACAGAAGTACAAGAACTATTTAAATTAGCAAAGGAAAAAGCTTTTGCACTACCTGCAGTAAATGTTATTGGTAGTAATTCTATAAACGCTGTTTTAGAAACCGCAGCAGAGCTAAACAGCCCTGTTATAATACAGTTTTCTAACGGAGGGGCGCAATTCAACGCTGGAAAAGGACTTTCAAATGAAAATGAACAAGCTGCAATTGCTGGAGCAGTCGCTGGAGCAAAACACGTTCATGAACTTGCAAAACACTACGGAGCTAAAGTAATTCTTCACACAGATCACTGTGCTAAGAAACTTTTACCTTGGATTGACGGTCTCTTGGATGCTGGAGAAATTTTTTACAAGGAAACAGGTAAATCTCTTTTTAGCTCTCACATGATTGATCTTTCTGAAGAGCCATTAGAAGAAAATATAGAAATTTGTAAAACCTATTTGGAGCGTATGTCCAAAATGGGAATGACCCTAGAAATTGAACTCGGTGTTACTGGAGGAGAAGAAGATGGAGTAGACAATAGTGATATTGATGTCTCTAAATTATATACGCAACCTGATGAAGTTGCCTATGCTTATGAAGAACTAAGTAAGGTAAGTCCACAATTTACAGTTGCTGCTGCATTTGGAAATGTACATGGAGTATACAAACCAGGTAATGTAAAATTGACCCCGAAAATCTTGAAAAATTCTCAGGAATTTATTTCTAAAAAATTCAATGTACAAAAAACCTGTAGATTTCGTTTTTCACGGTGGATCAGGTTCTACACATGAGGAAATCAGAGAATCTATTGGTTATGGCGTTATTAAGATGAATATCGATACCGATCTTCAATACGCATACACTGAAGGAATTCGTGATTATATGGTTGATAATATTGATTATTTGAAAACACAAATCGGAAATCCTGATGGTGCTGATGTTCCAAATAAAAAATACTATGATCCAAGAAAGTGGTTGCGTTCAGGAGAAGTGACTTTTAAAAACAGATTAAAAAAGGCTTTTGAAGATTTGAACAATGTCAACACCCTTGAGTTAATTCATTTTAATATCTTTGAATTTAAAGTTTTAGTCTATGAGTTGGTTTAAAAGAAGTGAAAAAGGAATTCAAACCACAACGGAAGAGAAAAAAGATACTCCCAAAGGTCTTTGGTATAAAACTCCCACCGGTAAGATTGTTGAAACACACGAGTTGGCAAATAATGCCTACGTCTCGCCCGAGGATGATTACCACGTTCACATAGGGAGTAAAGAGTACTTTGAAATACTTTTCGATGACAATGAATTCGTAGAATTGGATGAAAAACTTCGTTCAAAAGATTTTTTAAAATTTAAGGATTCTAAGAAATATATCGACCGTCTTAAAGATGCACACAAGAAGACTGGATTAAATGATGCGATCAGAACTGCTGTTGGAAAATCTAAAGGAAAAGACATCGTAATAGCCGCTATGGATTTCACTTTTATTGGCGGATCAATGGGGTCTGTTGTAGGTGAGAAAATTGCACGTGCTGCAACTCATGCTATAGAAAACAAGATTCCGTTGATTATCATTTCAAAGTCGGGAGGAGCAAGAATGATGGAGGCTGCTAATTCATTAATGCAGTTGGCGAAAACCTCTGCAAAATTAGCAGAATTGTCTGAAGCTAAAATCCCTTATGTCTCCTTGTGTACAGATCCAACCACAGGAGGAACAACCGCCTCTTTTGCCATGCTGGGTGACATAAACATTGCTGAACCTAACGCATTGGTTGCTTTTGCTGGTCCAAGGGTTGTAAAAGATACAACGGGTAAGGAATTGCCAAAAGGATTTCAAAGGAGTGAGTTTTTACTAGAAAAAGGTTTTCTTGATTTTATTTGTCACAGAAAACAATTAAAAAATAAAATCAATCACTATCTCGATCTGATCTTAAATCAACCCCTTAGGATTAATTCGTTACAAAGATTGTATATCATCTAATTAACATTATATTTGCACCGCAAAATTGCATACATAAAAATCATTTAAAAATAATATTGGCATGTATTTAAACAAAGAAGTAAAAGAAACGATTTTCAAAAAACACGGAAAATCTGAAAAAGACACCGGTACTCCTGAAGGACAAATCGCATTGTTTTCTCATAGGATTAACCACTTGTCAGGTCATCTTAAAAACAACCGAAAGGATTATAACACGGAGCGCTCTCTAGTAAAACTAGTAGGAAAGCGAAGACACCTTTTGGATTATTTGAAAGCGAAAGATATCGAAAGATACAGAGCTATCATCAAAGAACTTGGCATTAGAAAATAATTTTAAGTTACTTATTCTTAAAAGCATTTCTTACTACTGAACCTTAGTTTTTCATTGGTTGCCTAACAGCACACAACAAACGTTATTATCAACCTAAAAATGAAAAATGATACCAAAAGTATTTAAAGAGGTCATTGACCTTGGTGATGGTAGAGAAATCTCCATCGAGACGGGTAAGCTCGCAAAGCAAGCCCATGGATCCGTAGTCGTACAAATGGGGAAAGCCATGTTGTTATGTACTGTGGTTTCAAACTACAAACAATCGGATGTAAACTTTCTACCTTTAACCGTAGATTACCGCGAGAAATTTGCGGCAGCAGGTCGCTATCCAGGTGGATTCTTCAAAAGAGAAGCACGCCCAAGTGACGGTGAAGTTTTAACAATGCGTTTAGTGGATCGTGTCTTACGTCCATTATTTCCTAAAGATTATCACGCAGAAACTCAAGTTATGATTCAGTTGATGTCTCATGACGAAGATGTGATGCCAGATGCACTTGCAGGTTTAGCCGCATCCGCAGCCATTCAATTAAGTGATTTCCCTTTCGAATGCCCAATTTCTGAAGCACGTGTTGCTCGAGTTAATGGTGAATTCGTCATTAACCCTAGCCGTGCACAATTAGCAGATTCTGATCTCGAAATGATGATCGGAGCTTCTGCAGATTCTGTGATGATGGTAGAAGGTGAAATGGACGAAGTTTCTGAAGAAGATATGGCAGACGCTATTAAGTTTGCTCACGAAGCTATTAAAGTTCAATGTGCTGCTAAGTAAACCACTTGCTGAAGCATTTGGAAAAAAAGAAGTTCGTGAATATGATACTGCTGAAGTCAATGAAGACTTAGAAAAGCGTGTTCATGATATGGCGTATGACAAATGTTATGCCATTGCTAAAAAAGGAACTTCAAAAGCAGAACGTAGTGCCGCATTTGCTGATGTAAAAGAAGAGGTGAAATCGTCTTTTACCGAAGAAGAAAATGAGGAATTTGGTCACTTGGTGAGCGGATACTTCAGTAAAGCCGAAAAAGAAGCCGTTCGCGAATTAACCTTAAGTGAAGGCGTTCGTTTGGATGGTCGTAAGACTGACGAAATTAGACCAATTTGGTGTGAAATAGATTACTTACCATCAACACACGGATCTTCAATCTTTACTCGTGGAGAAACGCAAGCCTTAGCAACAGTAACACTTGGAACTTCAAGAGATTCAAATAAAATAGACATGCCTTCTTATGAAGGTGAAGAAAATTTTTACTTACACTATAACTTCCCTCCATATGTACAGGTGAAGCAAGACCTTTAAGAGGAACTTCGCGTCGTGAAGTAGGACATGGAAACTTAGCACAAAGAGGCTTAAAAGGAATGATTCCAGCGGATTGTCCTTATACCGTTCGTGTTGTTTCTGAAGTATTAGAATCAAATGGATCGTCTTCAATGGCAACTGTTTGTGCGGGTACAATGGCCTTGATGGATGCAGGAGTTCAAATTAAAAGACCCGTATCTGGAATTGCAATGGGATTAATTTCTGATGGCGACCGTTATGCTGTATTATCTGATATTTTAGGAGATGAAGATCACTTAGGAGATATGGATTTTAAAGTAACGGGTACGTCTGAAGGTATTACAGCGTGTCAAATGGATATTAAAATCAAAGGATTACCATATGAAATTCTTGTAAATGCATTGAAACAAGCACGAGCAGGACGCTTACATATTCTTGATAAATTAACAGAGACAATTGCTGTACCAGCTGAAGATGTGAAACCACACTCTCCAAAAATGGTAACAAGAGTGATTCCAAATGAATTTATCGGAGCACTTATTGGACCTGGTGGAAAAGTGATTCAAGAACTTCAAAAAACAACAGGAACTACCATTGTAATTAATGAAGATCCGGTCACTGAAGAAGGTATTGTTGAAATCCTTAGGAACCGATCAAGAAGGTATCGATGCTGTAATCGCAAAAATTGATTCAATTTTGTTCAAACCAAAAGTAGGCGAAAGCTACCGAGTTAAAGTAATCAAGATGCTAGATTTTGGTGCGGTTGTTGAATATTTGGATGCACCAGGAAACGAGGTGTTACTTCACGTAAGTGAATTGGCATGGGAACGTACTGAGAATGTCTCTGATGTGGTCAACATGGGCGATGTATTTGATGTAAAGTATTTTGGAATAGACTCTAGAACTCGTAAAGAGAAAGTTTCTAAAAAAGCTTTATTACCAAGGCCAGAGCGCAAGTCTTATACGTTATAAAAGAAAAAATGTTTCATATATATGAAACATTTTTTCTTTTATAACGTATAAGAGTTAAAGAGTCAAAAACCCACAAAATGAGACAATTAAAAATTACCAAGCAGGTAACCAATAGAGAAACTGCTTCCCTCGATAAATATCTTCAAGAAATTGGAAAGGTAGATTTGATTACAGCGGAAGAAGAAGTTGAATTGGCACAGCGAATCAAGGCAGGGGATCAGGTTGCTTTGGAAAAGCTAACCAAAGCCAATTTACGTTTCGTTGTATCGGTTGCAAAACAATATCAAAACCAAGGGTTGACCCTTCCTGACTTTAATTAATGAAGGAAATTTAGGCTTAATAAAAGCAGCACAACGTTTTGATGAAACACGTGGTTTTAAATTTATCTCCTATGCTGTATGGTGGATTCGTCAATCAATTCTTCAAGCATTAGCAGAGCAATCAAGAATTGTTCGTTTGCCTTTGAATAAGATTGGCTCTATTAACAAGATTAATAAAACTTATGCTTTTCTAGAACAAGCTCATGAAAGAGCTCCTTCCGCAGAAGAAATTGCGAAAGAATTAGACATGACAATCAACGATGTCAAAGAATCATTGAAAAACTCTGGAAGACACGTATCTATGGATGCGCCATTAGTAGAAGGAGAAGATTCAAATCTTTATGACGTACTCAATAGCGGAGAGTCTCCAAATCCAGACAAATCGCTTTTACATGAATCGTTAAGGACAGAAATTGAAAGAGCATTAGAAACTCTTACTCCAAGAGAAGCAGATGTCGTTCGTCTATATTTCGGATTAGGAAATCAACATGCGATGACTTTGGAAGAGATCGGAGAAACTTTTGATCTAACTCGCGAAAGAGTTCGCCAAATTAAAGAAAAAGCAATTCGAAGATTAAAACATACCTCGAGAAGTAAAATTTTAAAAACTTATTTGGGTTAATAATTTAAAAGCAACCCATGTGGTTGCTTTTTTTTTTAAACTAGATTTAATATGGCTACATTAATTGCACCTTCACTATTGGCCGCAGATTTCGGAAATCTTGAAAGAGATTGTAAAATGGTAAATTCCAGTCGAGCAGACTGGTTTCACATTGATATTATGGATGGGGTTTTCGTACCCAACATTTCTTTTGGAATGCCTGTCCTTAAGGCGATTGCAAAACACGCAACAAAACCTTTAGATGTTCATTTAATGATTGTCGATCCAGACCGATATATTGATACTTTTTCGGAATTAGGCAGTGAGTACTAACTGTTCATTATGAAGCATGTGAGCATCTTCACAGAAATCTTCAAGCCATAAAAGCAAAAGGAATGAAAGCTGGGGTTGCATTGAATCCACATACTCCAGTATCACTTTTAGAACCCATCATCAAAGAGATAGATGTCGTTTGTTTAATGAGCGTAAATCCCGGTTTCGGTGGACAATCATTTATTGAGAGTACTTATGAAAAAGTTAGAGAATTAAAGGCGATTATCCTTAAGAAAGGAACAGGAACATTGATTGAAATAGATGGTGGTGTTACTGATAAAAACGCATCTCAATTAATAGAAGCAGGAGCCGACGTTTTGGTTGCTGGTAGTTATGTGTTTTCCGCAGCGAATCCTGTTGAAAACATTGCAGAATTAAAAAAATAACTTAAACAATTTTTTAAAATTGCATAATAAAAAAGGGGGCTTTAAGCCCCCTTTTTTATTTCAAATTAGTTAATAGACTTAAATACATCCCTCCTGTTCTTAGCTCGACCAGAAAGGATATCATTTTCACAAACTGGCTTGGTCTCCCCATAACCTATAGACTCAAGTCGATTTTGATCAACACTCTTTTCAATCAAATAATTCTCGACAGCAGCGGCACGGTTTTCCGATAGTCTTTAATTGTACTCAGAACCTCCTTAGCTTGATGTGTGCACCTTAATGAAAACTTTGCCTTAGTAGTTTTCCTTTAATATTTTCGTGATTTACATTAAGTATTGATAATTCAATTTTTCTTTTGTATTATAACTATATGAGACAAAATAGATTTCCAAACTCAAGGTATTTATTGTACTCATAACCTATTCAGTCAAAAATGGACAACCACTGTTCTCTATAGTACTAAGTTCTTCAGGACACTTATCTTCATTGTCAGTAATACCATCACTATCAGACCAAGGAGATCCATCATTGTCTATTGCGCCTTTTCCATTTGGACAATTATCTTCACTATCGATAAGTCCGTCCTCATCTGAATCTGGAAAACCATTCTCACTTTCACACTCCATATTCTTAATTTCAATTGATCTTTCAAAACTAACTCCATATCTGTTATTTAATAAAGAATTATTATAATTATTAAAAATATTTAGTTAATCTAAAAGAATTGCAAATATTTTATTCTTTAAAATTATCGAAAATTAGTTCAAATTCGATCCTAATTTCACTACTTTTCATTGAAATTCAATGCGGCATCAATCAATGCCAAATGAGAATAAGCTTGTGGAAAATTACCTAAAAGTCTTTTAGTTTTAAAGTCAATGTCTTCACTAAAAAGACCCAAGTGCTTCCATCCGCAAATAACTTATCAAATAATTCTTTAGATTTTTCCTCTTCTCCTATTTTATATAAACTATTGATAAACCAAAAGGTGCAAACTGTAAATGAAGAACTTGGAGTTCCAAAATCGTCATTATTCTTATACCTAAACAACAACCCTTCATGAGAAAGTTCTTTCTCAATCGCATTTACTGTCTTTATATACTTTGGGTCTTTGGCGTCAATAAATCCATACTGTTCCATTAAAAGCACTGAAGCATCCATGTGTTCAGAACCATAAGATTGAGTAAAAGCTTGTTTCTTTTCATTCCAAGCATTATCCATGATATCTTTATTCCCAATGCCCTAAGAAGCGTCCATTTGGCAGCAGACTTCCCTCCTTGAATTAATTCTGAAATCTTAATTGCTCGATCAACAGCTACCCAACATAATAATTTGGAAAAAGTAAAATGTTGATCTTCATGCCTAAATTCCCATATCCCTTTGTCAGCGAACTTCCAATTCTTATTTACAACCCAAACAATGGACTTAACGATAGACCAAAGCTCTTCATGCTTTTCATCCTCATGAGTATACTTTTCAATCTCAGCATGGATTGTATCCATCAGAATTCCGTAAATATCATTCTGTTTTTGAGTAAAAGCAGCGTTTCCGATTCTCACTGGTTTTGAACCTTCATAACCAGCCAGATGTTCTAGAGTCTTTTCCGTTAACATTTTCTCACCACTTATCCCGTACATGATTTGAAGCTTTTCATCTTTATCCGGAATTAGATCTACGATATATTTAATGAAATTCTTAACAATCTTATCGTGCCCTAGTTTGGTAATCACTTTGATAACCATCGATGCGTCTCTAATCCAACAAAACCTATAATCCCAGTTTCTCTCCTCTCCTATTGTTTCAGGAAGAGATGTGGTAGCTGCAGCGAGAATGGCTCCTGTTTTTTCAAAAGAAAGTAATTTTAAAGTCATTGCGCTTCTTAATATTTGCTCATTATAATGTTTGAAAGAAGGCGTTTTAAAACACCAATTTAGCCAGTAAACTTTTGTCCTTTCAAATTCAAATAAAATATTTTCAATTTTTGGTGCTGTGATCTTTTCGTTGTAGGAAATTGTAATAAAATGATCTTTTGTTAGAATGATTTCAGAACCGGCCACCACTTTTTCTTTATCTAAATCAGTATATAAATACAATGTGTCGTACTTACTGTCATTAACAACACTTACTACAAAATCATTTTTTACATAGGTATTTGTTGTACCCATTGAATATTCCAATTTTGGGTCATAAATAGCCTTAAATTTGGGAATGATTTGGGCGATATCTTAAAACTCTGACAATTTCTGGTGGGGCATAGTGAATCCCATTGTCTTTTTGATACCTTGGCATAAAATCAACCACCTCAAACTCACTGTCCGAATTTTTGAAACGCGTAATAAGAATGCAAGTTTTTTCAATATACTCTTGCTTTATCACATAGGATGGATCGCATTCAATCTTAAAAGAACCACCAATATTTTTATCTAAAATTTTCCCGAAAACCGATGGAGAATCAAATTGTGGCAAACAACACCAATCTATTGAGGAATCTTCATAAATTAAGGCAGAGGACTTGCAATTTCCTATAATTCCATAATTGAGATTACCTGACTGCTCAAGGACATGTTTTAATTCCATAAATTGTGGAGATTTAAGTTTGTAAAAAGATTCATATGGCTAAAAATATAATAGTTTCAAATAGGCTCCCTATTCAGATAACGAAAGTAGAAAATTCTTTCGAATTTACCCCTACAAGTGGCGGTTTAGCTACAGGTATGAATTCTGTTCACAAAGGGAAAGATGCCCTGTGGGTGGGGTGGCCAGGCATCAATAGTGATGAAGTTGACAAAAATTCATGGGTTCCCTTGAAAGAGTCGTTAAAAAAGGAAAGATATTTTCCAGTATCGTTAAATGGAGAAGAAATTGAAGATTTTTATTATGGTTTATCAAATAAATGTCTCTGGCCTCTTTTTCATTATTTTATCGAGTTTTCTGACTTCAAAGAGCAACATTGGAACTCCTATGTTGACGTTAATAGAAAGTTTGCCGACAGCGTTTTACAAAATATTGAAAAAGGTGATACGGTCTGGATTCATGACTACCATCTTTTATTGTGTCCTAAAATGATCAAAGACAAAAGTCCAGATGTAACAGTTGGATTTTTCCTACACATCCCTTTTCCATCTTTTGAGATTTTTAGAATATTCCCATGGCGCGAGCCATTACTTGAAGGAATGCTAGGTGCAGATCTTATTGGATTTCATACTTATGATTATCAAAGACACTTCTTAAGCTCAGTTAAACGAATCCTAAGAAAAGAGGTGAGCTTCAATAAAGTAAACCTAGGCACTCGCGAAGTGGTTGTCAACACATTCCCGATGGGAATTGATTACAATAAATTCGAAAATGCAGCAAAAGCTCATCTGGCGCTAAAATCAGCCGAACAATCCAAATTAAAACAACAACTTGAATTACATAAAAAAGGCGCAGATCAAAGCAAGCTAATTTTATCTATTGATCGCCTTGACTATACCAAAGGAGTAATTAATCGAATTAAGGCTTATGAGCTTTTTTTAACTAAATATCCAGAATACCTCGAAAAGGTGAGACTCGTAATGCTCACCGTTCCTTCTAGATCCGACGTTTCTGATTACAAACTCTTGAAAAAGGAAACCGATGAAATCGTGGGAAGAATTAACGGGAAGTTCGCAACGGTAAACTGGACTCCAATTTGGTATTATTACAGAGCAATGGACTTTAACGATCTTATTGACTTATATATGAACGCCGACATTGCAATGATAACTCCAGTTAGAGACGGAATGAACTTAGTGGCCAAAGAATTCATTGCCACCCGTGTTAATGGAGATGGTGTTTTGATATTAAGTGAAATGGCAGGTGCTTCTAAAGAATTGTATGAGTCCGTACTCGTCAATCCTTTTGACATGAATTTAATGGCAGATGCGATTCTTAAAGCCATCAAAATGCCTGTTGAAGAGCAAAAAAAGCGAAACGCTAGCATGCAAAAAAGGCTGAGTCGTTATACCGTTTCACACTGGGCCAATGAGTTTATGAAGGCTTTAGTGTCCAAAACGCAGACA
This sequence comes from uncultured Flavobacteriaceae bacterium, assembly GCA_905182575.1. Classification (GTDB taxonomy): domain Bacteria; phylum Bacteroidota; class Bacteroidia; order Flavobacteriales; family Flavobacteriaceae; genus UBA8316. The sequence goes on from CAJJCA010000013.1 coordinate 41,529, forward strand.
GAAGAAGAAGTTTTAGTCAAGAGAGTTGATGAAGCAGTTATAAGTCAATTGACCAAAAATTTCAATACAGCAAAGAAAAAATTGATTTTACTCGATTTTGACGGCACCTTGGTTGAATTTAATGACAACCCCCAGCTGGCAGTTCCAGATGAAAATCTCTTAAATTTAATTCAATCGCTCTGCGAAGCTCCAAACACTGATGTTGCAATTGTTAGTGGAAGAGACCAACTGTTTTTAAGTAAATGGTTTAATTATTTTCCATTAACTCTAGTGGCAGAGCATGGTTATTTCATTAAATATAAAAACCAGGAGTGGAGTGAAAAAGGCATTCCGCAGAAAAACTGGATGGACAACTTAATCCCTCTTCTAGAAACTTTTACCGACAGAACACCTGGAACTTTCATTGAGATAAAGCAAAACAGCTTGGTTTGGCACTATCGAAAAACAGATCCTGAATTGGCAAATGAAAGAGTGGTTGAGCTTAAAACAGTTTTGAATAGTTTGATTACTGACGAATTACACTTGTTGGATGGAGACAAAGCCATTGAAATTGCCAGCAGCAGATTTAGTAAAGGGACAGCAGTTTCTGAAATCATCAGTGACAAAGAGTTCGATTTTATTCTATGCATTGGAGATGATGTGACCGACGAATATATGTTTAATGATCTCCCCCCGAACGCTTCGACAATTAAAGTGGGTAAAAAACAAACTGCTGCTAAATATTTTATAAAAAATCCATCGGAGGTTAAAAATCTTCTTCAGCAATTAATTGATTGATATTACTTGTGTTTTTTATTAAACATTTAAACCATTTATGTTAAAAAGCTTCTAAAATATTTAAAAGACTGATAAATTTGACTAATTTTTAATTGAAAGTTTGGAATGCAAAATAGAAGACAATTTATAAAAACCACCTCCCTAGGAGCAGCTACAGTTTTAACTCCTTTTAATCCTGGAAGTGCTTTATTCAGAAAACTTCCTAAAGTCTTACTAATCGGGGATTCTATATCAATGGGATATTATCCATTTGTTAAAGATTACTTTTTCGGGAAAGCTGAGGTTTTAAGGCCTATGAAACCAAATGGTGATATGTATAACTGTCAAGGAACCACCAATGGTGTTTTGGGGATTGCCGACTGGATTGCTGACATTGAATGGGATGTTATTCATTTTAATTTTGGTCTTCACGACATAAAACACATTGATTGGATCACTAAAAAAAACAGTAACTCCCAGGAAGACCCACATCAGGCCAGCCCAAAACAGTATGGTAAAAACCTGAAGTTTATTGTGAAAAAACTAAAGAAAACAGAAGCCAAACTGATCTTTGCTACCACCACACCATATCCTGATACTGTCAGAAAGCCATTGCGAAAACCTGGAATGTCAAAGATATACAATGAGGTCGCCTTAAAAATAATGGCAAAAAACAATATTCAAGTAAATGATTTATACAATTATGTACTTCCCATAATGGAAAAATTACAACGACCCAACAACGTTCACTTTAGTTTACACGGAAGCCAAAAACTAGCGGAAAAAGTTGTAGCATCTATCTCAGAAAACTTATAGTCTTTTATAAAAAAATCAAATAATGACGGATAGAAAACAATCCTACTTCTTGCTTTTTCTGATAATAGTATTTCAATCTATCAGAGTCCATGCCCAGCAAAATAGTTTTACCATTGAAACCAATACTGTTGTGGGTAAAAACACTGAATTCTGGAAAGCAGCAGGATCTGATCATCTTTTTCATCATGCGCTTAAACCTTCTGGTCAATTTCTTTTAAACAGAATGAAAAAGACAAATTCTCACAAATACCTGAGATCACATCATACTTTCAATCAAGATTTAAAACATGGCGTAATTCGCGGGCACAAACTCTATAGTGAAGACCAAAATGGAAATCCTGTTTATGACTTCTCTAATCTAAATCGTGTGTTTAAGTCCTATGTTGAGAATGGGATTAAACCCATTGTTGAATATGATTATCTACCGGATGAGCTTATTCTAAAAAAATCAAAAGAAAACTCAGGGAATGACGAAGGAATGACCATGGTCAATACGGGACCAAAAGACTGGAAAAAATGGTCAGATCTAATGAAAGCAACCACCCAGAACTTAATTGATGTTTTTGGAGCTGAAGAAGTTCGGACTTGGTACTTTGAAGTATGGAACGAGCCAGATGGCTGGCCCAAAGACCAATTGGAAGTGTTTTACAAGATGTATGATGAGTTTGTGGCTGCCGTTACATATTTTGATCCAAAATTAAAAGTTGATGGGCCTGCCTGTTATCACGAATACTTTTTAAGACTTTTTTTAAATCATGTTACCAATGGAACCAATTATGTGACTGGAGAAAAAGGAACTCGGATTGATTTCATATCCTATCACATCTATGGTCTTTCGGGTAAATGGCTGAATCAGGAGCCTCACATTCAACCGCAAGTTCAACGATTTGTGCTCTCTGTTTTATGGTTACAAAGACTAGTAAAGGACTTTCCTTCTTTAAAAAAGACTGAATTTCACATCAACGAATGGGGACTTTCCTCTAACTATTATAGAACAGCGGCAGACTACCCAGATTTGGCATACAGAAACTCGATTACTTCCCCCCTATTCTTGGTTAAGTTGGTGAACGCGCTATTTCAAATTGAAGACAACTACAACTTTCCTATTTCAATGTTACTCTATTGGGGATTTAGTTGGGAAGCGGATGAAGACGAATTCTTTGTAGGAAAAAGGGAATTATTGACTGCAGGAAACACTCCAAAACCAATTCAAACTGGGTTTGAAATGCTAGCTAAACTTAAATCAAAACGGGTTAAAGTCATTAAAAAAATAAAAGAAAACCGATTTGGTGTACTCGCAACAAAATCTGAATCCGAGGAAATTGCCTTCATCGCCTATAATTTTGAAGAAGCAGACGGTGAAAAAATGAATGGCTTTGATCTTATCGACATCACCTTAAAAGGGCTTATGCCAAACGCCAACTATCATGTTGAGGTCATCAAGATGGACAAGTCAAACAACAATACCTATCAAAGTTGGATGTCAATTGGAAGTCCTGAAAATTCAAAAAATATAAATTTAGAAAAACTTAAAAAAGCATCAGAATTAAAGGTTTCGGAGCAATTCAATTTAAAATCTGACCCTATCGGAAATTTAATTTTAAATCTAAAAATAGACCGAAATTCAATGCGGTTTTACAAACTTAAGCATGAATAAAACATCTCATATTAATTATGCGATTTGACTTAATAAGTAAGCTCTCAAGACACAACAAATCATTTTACTTAAACCAATAGGCTACAGATAATTAGGATTGAAAATGATGGATTAAAATCTATAGGGAAATGCTCTGTTATTAGATTATAAAAACAGTACCTTTGCGCGTCCGTAGAAATTGACATGGGTACTAAATTTGTTTTCAGAAAAAATCATCTTTCCGTATTTGGGTCAACCAAGGCCAATTTAACATTTTCTTATAATGCCGTTTTAACAAATCATTCCTAAACGGGAAATTAGATTATTAAAATAAAAAACAATGAAAGAGAGTAACAGTAATTCTAGATCCGAAGGAAAAGGCAAATTTAGTTCATCAAACAAAAGTAAAGGAAAGCCCGCTGGCAAAAGTAAATTCGGAGGGTTTAATAAAAACAAATCGAATTCTTCTAACGACAGTCAATCCTCAAGCTCCAACAGAGGGAGTAGAGGATTTAGATCTGACAGAAGTTCAGAGGGATCAAGAAACGAAAGAAGCGGAGGAGATTCAAGACCAAATTATGGTGATCCCAGAAATGAAAGATCAGGAGGTGACTCGAGATCTGATAGAAGCTATGGAGGATCAAGAAATGCAAGAAATTCGAGACCAAACTATGGAGCTACAAGAAACGAAAGATCTGGAGGTGACTCAAGACCTGATAGAAGCTATGGAAGCTCAAGAAGCGGAGGCGATTCAGGAAATATTGGAGACCAAAGATCAAGCAGAAGCTATGAAGGTTCTAGAAACGAAAGATCCGGAGGAGGTTCTGGATCCGACAGAAGCTACGTAGGCGCCCGAAGGTCGAGGCCCACCGGCCGCAGATTGTCCTCAAGATCAAGCAGAAGCTATGAGGGTTCTAGAAACGAAAGATCCGGAGGAGGTTCTGGATCTGATAGAAGCTATGGAAGCTCAAGAAGCGGAGGCGATTCAAGAAATAGTGGAGACTCAAGAACAAGCAGAAGCTATGAGGGTTCTAGAAACGAAAGATCCAGAAGAGGTTCTGGGTTCGACAGTAGCTACGGAGGCTCAAGAAGTGGAGGCGATTCAGGAAATATTGGAGACCAAAGATCAAGCAGAAGCTATGGGGATTCTAGAAACGAAAGATATGGCGGTGACAATACATCTGAGCGTAGCGTAGGGGACTCAAGACCCTCAAGGAGCTACGGAAACTCAAGGGCTGACAGAGGCGGAAATCGATCAAGACCCAACAGAAGTGGCGGTGGAAGTTTTAGATCTGGAGGCAGAAGTGGTGGCGGAGGAAATTCAAGAGGAAGAGGCGGTAGATTTAAGAAGACGAGACTCGATCCAAGTACTTTAGTCAATACATCAATTAGGGTCAATGAAGATAAGGCAGAGGTCGTTACAAGAAGCTTTTCCGAAATAGAAATCCACCCGGAACTTCAATCAAGAATTGAACGAAAAGGCTATATAAATTCCACTGAGATACAAGACAAGACTTTTGAAATAATAATGGACGGTCTAAGTGTCATGGGAATTGCGAATACTGGAACAGGAAAAACAGGTGCTTTTCTTATTCCAATTTTAAATAAAATTCTTTCTGAAAAGAAAAGTGCGAAAACCATTATTCTTGTTCCAACAAGAGAATTGGCAGAACAAGTAGAACAAGAACTGAAAAGCTTAACCAAGGGACTTAAAGTATTTTCTAGTGTTTTCATCGGAGGGACAAGTGTCAGAAAAGACCTTGATAAACTAAGAAGACCTAATGATGTAGTTATTGGAACTCCAGGGAGGATCAATGATTTGATTGACAGAAGAGCGCTTAAGTTATTTGACTTTTCCAAAATCGTTCTCGATGAGTTTGATACCATGCTCGACATGGGATTCTTGCAAGACGTAACCAAGGTTATTGACCAGATGCATAAAAGAGATCAAACGATTCTTTTTTCTGCAACTGAAAACTCAAAACAGCAAAATATCATTGACAGCATCATTGATGATTATCAGAAAGTTAGTGTATCTTCAGGTGAAGCCAATACGGACAACATCTACCAGGAGATAATAAAAACCAGAGGAGACGATGATAAATTTGATATTTTGGCTGACCTCCTAGAAAAAGAAGAATTTGAAAAGGTGCTTATCTTTTTGGAAACGAAGCGTCAGGTGTCTAAGCTTTTTATGAGACTTAAGCAATACGGTGTTAGAATTGACGAAATACATGGAGATAAAACTCAAATGTATCGAAGCAAAGCAGTTAGAAAGTTTAAATCAGGAGCCATCAAAGTCTTGGTCGCTACTGATGTTGCTTCAAGAGGAATTGACATTGACAACGTTACTCACGTGATCAATTATGAAATTCCTTCTTCAAGAGAAAGTTATATCCACAGAATTGGAAGAACAGGACGAGCAGGGAAATCTGGAAATGCAATAACATTTTATTAATTGACCATTAAGGTTTAAAGATGTTTTTTTAAACCATTATCCAAAAGAATTTTGACAACACAAAAATAGCTGCCTTTACTTTCGCAATTGGCAGCATTTTTTGGATTAATAAATATTAAATTGTGGTAATTATTTTCGCTGGGACGAATGAATATCTCAGGGGTATATTAAATTCGACAAGGAAAGGCTAAACAAGTCTATTATTGATGCTTGGAGTTAATATAAGAACTAGAATATTTTAAACTAGCTTTATACAGCCACTCTACCCTCAAATAATCATCTAAGATATTTTACACTGCTTTCTCTTCGAGCGAATACTTTCCTAGTGACATATTAAAATAATAGGAGGAAGGGTGTTTTATTTATTAATTAAGTAATTTGTAAATTCTTAAAAAAGAAAAGCTCTGATGAATATGTCTCACCTTTTTTTATTTACCATAATGATAGTAAGAGAACAAAAGTTTTCTGTAGTCTAAAAATTAATAATAAGCACTGGGATTTTACTAATAAAAAAGTTAAGTCAGGAGATAAAGAATATAAGTCTAAAAATCAAAAAATTGATTCTGTTAAAACTGAACTAGAAGATATTATCCATTCTTATAAAACTAATGACAAAGTTCTTACTCCTGAAAAATTAAAAGTTGAACTTGAGACTTTAAAAATTAAGGATGATTCTACTTCAGTTAAATTGGAGAATATTCTAAAAAAAGTCTACTCCTAGCTTAAATTACCATCAGAAAAAATAATGGATGGATATAATTTACTATCTAAAAGAGAGATAGAAAAGAAGGAATTATCAATGAAATTTGATTCTGAAATATAGAAAATAATTAAAACTAGACTTATCAGCCACTCTCCCTGTTTAACTTCGTAGTTTGACTATTAATCCAAACTCTCTTCACTTAATGATTCTCCACCTGACATATTTAAGAGGACTAGAAATACCTAAACTCACTCAAGATGATGCCTGTATTAAGGACAAGTCCCCCACACCGGTCTGTTAACGTTTATTAAGGATGAACCTGGTGCAAAAGCAGTTGGTTCAGTTGTAATATTTGTGACACACCAACCTGTTAGGTTTTGATTGAAAGAAGTTGCACTATTAAACATACCCTCATATTAGTCACTGCTGCAGTATTCCAGTTTCCTATATCTTGATTGAATGCTAGTTGCACCATTGAACATTTCGCTCCATATTAGTCACTTTTGAGGTATCCCAATTCCCTATGTCTTGATTGAATATAGTTGCACTAGCAAACATAGCCTCCATATCAGTCACTGCTGCAGTATTCCAGTTTCCTATATCTTGATTAAATGCTGTTGCACCACTAAACATAAAATTCATATTAGTCACTTTTGAGGTATCCCAATTCCCTATGTCTTGATTGAATATTGAAACATTATAAAACATATTGCTCATATTAGTTACTGCAGCAGTATCCCAATTTCCTATGTCTTGATTGAATGCTGAAGCTTTATAAAACATCCAATACATGTCTGTTACTGCTGTAGTATTCCAAGATCCTATATCTTGATTAAATGCTGTTGCACTGATCAAACATAGCCATCCATATTAGTCACTGCTGCAGTATTCCAAGAGCCTATATCTTTGATTGAATGCTGTTGCACTAGCAAACATAGTCATCATATTAGTAACTGCTGCAGTATTCCAAGTTCCTATATTTTGATTGAATGCTGTTGCACCACTAAACATACCGTTCATATTAGTCACTGCTGCAGTATTCCAAGTCCCTATGTCTTGATTGAATGCTGTGGCACATTATTAAACATATTGCCTCCATATCAGTTACTGCTGCAGTATCCCAAGTTCCTATGTCTCCATTGAATATGGTTACTCCAGAAGACTTTATGAAACATCCAATGACGCATATCTAGTTACATGCTGCAGTATCCCAAAAACTTATATCAGAGTTAAATGAGGTGTTGTCTTTAAACAACTCGCTCATATCTGTAACGAATGTTGTACACAAATTATAATTAGCTGCTGCAACTTGAGTTTTTATTGATGTATTATCCACTACCGTATAGGTTACTCCATTAATCACTTCTGTATCTCCTACTGTTGCAGTAGGACATTTACAGGTATTGTTGTCAAAATAAATTGACGATGCTACATTATCTTCTATTGGATCATGATTAAAACAACCATTGAATAACAACAATACAAAAAGGGCTAACAATCTATTGATTCCAATCATTGGTAAATAATGCTAATTCCTGTTAACACTCCTGCGTGTTTAATTGTGTATCCAAGTTCAGGGACAAGACCAAATTTGCCATATACTTTGATAGGGTAGGTAATCGATAGTGAATAATCTATCTCACTAAACTCATCTAATTGCTTTAAAGTATTTATAACATTCAAAGGATCTGAAAAGTCATAGCCTTCAGCAAGTTGAGATACTGTAAAGTTTTTGTTTGTAAGTGATTCTTTTGGTCCGCTTCTAAAGCCCACTCCTAACTTTACATTTAGGTTGCTTATAATGTTATATCCCAGGGTGAGCCAATAAGATCTTGTTAGAGAGGAATAACTTCCATTAAACCCCCTAGGCTTCCAAACAGCTCCATTATTATCAAACTTTTCTAAATACAGGAATTCATCTGATAATTGGAAACCCACAATGAATTTTTTATAATAAAAATCAATTGTAAAATGATAAGCGCCATCATTAAATAATCCATCAACTTTAGGACCATAATATGGGTTAGGATATTTAGATTGTCCCTGAAATAGAATGCCTAAAGAGATTCCTTTAAAACCATCATCCGAAGTCTCCTCTTTCAAGTAGTTTTGCTGGAGTAACGCTTTGAAAACCATTATTTTTTTTGGTTTGAGAAAATAAAAACAAAGGGAGTATCAGCATTAAAGTCAAACTCTTATTAAGCATAATAAGATGTGGTTTTTGATATTATTTTTTTTTATTATATGCAAAAGTAGTTATAATCTAATCAAGAAACAGTGGCAAGTCTTCACCTACTTCACTAGTAGCTTTTTCATAGTGTTGGTTATTAGATGTTTAAATATAGTTAAAACAATTTAAACTAGCCTAAAGCACTCACTCTCCCTGTAAATAATCATCTAAGATATATTACACTGGATTCTTTACGAGTGAAGATTCTCCAACTGACTTATTTAAGAGGATTAGAAATACCTGGACTTTTCGAAGCTTATGGGATTAAAGGAATTAGTCAAGTATAAAGACAGCTTTTTAGTTAGCCTATAAAGTCAAAAAATAAATTATAGTAGGAATAAAAAGAATAATGGAAATTAAATCAAATTTCTTTGAATTATTTTCTCTGGAGTGCCAGTATGCGATTACAATTAAAGGTATTTGAAATGGTAACCTAATTAATGCAAAATGGCGACTTATCCCATAACTATTTTGAGCTATTTCAGAATTAAATAGGTGAATATTTGCAGGAAATACAGCAATAAGTAAAAGTATCAAGCCCAGTGCAGGCATATTTACGGGTCTTTTTTGGAATTAGCAAAACTCCAAATAGAATTTCAAAAAAACCTGAAACATAAACCAATAGCTCAGGATAAGGAAGATTAGGGGGTACTATTACTAGAAAAAAATCTAAATGTGTGAAATGTTTTACTCCTACAACAACATATAGAATGCTTAAAGAGTAAATCGTTATGCTTTTGAAGATTTTAATCATCTAGTTTAAAGATAAAAAAACCTGATTACTATTTACTAAAAATGAAAAATTGATTCAAAGCTTTTTGCTTCGCCAAAGGATTAATTATTTTTTATATAGTTAAATATTGTTTTGTATTGCTTTGATTTAGAAAAAGGATATTTCAAATACGCTGATGCAAAACCATCTTCTATCATCTTTAAGTTTATATCAGTTGAATCAAGATACACATACCTTAAAAGCCTTTTAAAGTAGTCTTTATTAGCAGTAACATCTCCCTTAATTAGATTTACATATTTGCTTTCAATAAGAGTTTTAAGATGATTTTTTGACTCAACTCCATATATGTCTTTTAATTCAGGTGCATTAATGCCAATCATTCTGACTCGTTCTCCACCTTCTATGACAAATGTATCTCCATCAATCACCCTGACCACTGTTATCTCCTGCCCAAAAGAAATCATTGGAAAAAACAGAAAAACAAGAAGTAGCTTTTTCATTCAGCATTTTTTTTCTTATTATACTTACTCTTTGCAGCTTTGAATAACGAGTAGCCCATCACAGCATATTGATAGTTTTTAATAGCAAAACGGAGTAGTCTAAACATTATCAATTGAATTTATTAATATCAGTTTTTAAAGTTTAATTGAAAAGTCAAGAGGACTATCTAAATTAAATTCTCTGTAGTTGATTTTCCAGATGCCTTCAATCTTTTTAAACTTGTAATCATAAAAAACAGGACTTACTATTTCTGTTCTTAAGTTATCATTTGTTGTTAAAAGAGTCATATACTTTTTCAAATGAGCATAATTTTCGGTTAATTCAATGAATAAAGTATTTGACATCATATGCCTTCTTTGCATTTTATTCTCTAAGAAATAATCCATCCTCTCATTGTTATTGACTGTCTGGATTTCATCTTTAATTGGATATGTAAGCTTTTCACCATTTGAATTATAACTCACACCTATGGCATCATCAGTAAAAAGTGACAAATAGCCATCCAAATTATTTGTATCCCAGTATATTCCATATGCATCAATTACTTCATTTATTGCTATTCTGTCAGCAATATTAAAATTAGGGTCGCCAACAATTCCAGACCAATTAGTCTTCTTCTTCTCGTCTTTTCCAAATACGTTCCCAAGAATGTTTTTAACATCATCAATTTTTATATTATTTAAGTCGAATTGCTGTCCGTTAACGGTTGTAATTAAAATAAAAGCAAATAAAAATAAAAGTTTTATTTGATTCATTATAAATTCATTTTTATATTAATAATTTAATGAAAAGATAAATCCTGTAGGCGAGATAAACTCCTGTTACTCCCCATATCCACCAACGGTTTTTTATGTACCATTCCATTACACTAATATATAAACTTTATGAAGAACCACAACTCATTGAGCCTATGCAATTGAAGAGGTTTAATCCCAGAAAATACTATTGGATTTAACAGCTAATTATTGTTGAAGGGGTTCAAATGAATTCATCTCATTATTAATAATATTCATTTTCTTGGTTAATTCCATAAGATATTCAGAACTCATTAATTCTTGCATACCGGGCATATCTACATCATACAACATTACAATACAGTTTTTGTCGTCAACTTTTCCAACAGTTGTTTTTGACTCATCACAAACAGCCCCTCGCTGAGTATGATTATCAAATTCATCTTTCTAGGCAGCAAAATTATCAAAGGAAACTTTTAGTACTAAATTCATTTTAAATTGATTTATTGACCTGTTTTATCTTGATTCAGTAGGATTAGATGTAGTATATAGTTAAAACAATTTAAACTAGCCTAGAGCACTCACTCTACCATCAAATAATCATCTAAGATATATTACACTGCTTTCTTTACGAGTGATAATTCTCCACCTGACTTATTTAAGAGGACTAGAAATAGAAGAACTTACTTAAGAGGATATGCCTGTGTTTAAAGAAAAATAGATTTGCAAATTAATTTACAACTAAATATATTTTGACAAGTTTACTTTAGTAATCTCATAATGAGACTCATTATAGACAGAAATTCCGTTTTTTACAACTAATAATTGAGGAGATTGATGTATCACTTGAAAAACCTCCGATAGTTTAGATGAAACTTCTCTAAAGTTTAATAAATCTAAATAATAGACTTTTAAGTGTTTGTTTTCTTCATTAAAAAGAGATTCAAACTGTTTCATAACCATTCTACTAATTCCACAACGTGTAGAGTGTTTAAAAATTAATATAGACTGAATTTTGGAAATCTCTTTAATATTGTTTATTTCCTCTATGGAAATTAAAGGTGTCCAGCTTAAATAAGTTTCTTCAACTTCTTTTGATGTTTTATCTCCAAATATATTTTTAAAAAATCCCATTTTATATGATTTAAAGCAAATATAAAAAACCTTAAAATTAATTATGGGGTTTAAAGAATAATATGAAGAACTTATTCAATGAACAAAGGTAAATCCTATAACCTCATCTTTAATTACCATAGCTTGTAATCTTGGTAAAGTGAATTGCAAGGCTATTTGAACAACTTAATCCTCTGATTAAAGTCTAGCTCATTTACTCTAATGCGAGTATTAACTCTTCTATAAATGTTAGTTTGACTTATTTAAGAGGACTAGAAATACCAGAACTTACTAAAGATGATGTGCTTGTATTAAGGACAAGAAGCACCATACCAGACAGGCTGTTTTGCCACATCATTTGCCCAAACATTATTGCCATCTGATTTAAAACCATCCGGTTCAGCATCAAAATGAGTTTGAACACACCAATTTGATAAATCCTGATTAAATGTAGTTGCCTCATAAAACATAAACCTCATAGCAGTAACTTTTGCAGTATTCCAAAAACCTATATCTTGATTCAAAGAAGTTACCTGATTAAACATAAACTAGATATCAGTCACTTTTGAGGCATCCCAATTCCCAATGTTTTGATTAAATGATGTTGCATTATAAAAACTGATAGTTGAAGAATTTTTGAGTACATTAGAACTGTAATTTTAGTGCAAAAAAAAACCTCACATTGCTGTGAAGGCTTCTAATTTTCGCTCCTCTCTATGATTCTCCTATAGTGACCCAGAGAGGACTCGAACCTCCAACCGTCAGAGCCGAAATCTGATATTCTATCCAGTTGAACTACTGAGCCATTAATAATATGCAAATTAGAAATTAAATTGATCTAAAGAAAACGAAATGGAAGGTAATTTTAGGCGATCAGTTTTGCCTTGACAATATTAGAAATTGTTTTTCCATCAGCCTTACCAGCCAATTGCTTTGAAGCCATGCCCATTACTTTGCCCATGTCCTTCATTCCATCAGCGCCTGATGTAACAATGATTCCTTCAATTACTTTTTCAACCTCAGCCTCTGACATTTGTTCAGGCAAAAACTGGGCGATAACCGCCGCTTGTGCTTCTTCGGGAGCTGCCAAATCTTCACGATTTTGTTCTTTAAAAATCGTAGCGCTGTCTTTTCTTTGTTTAACCAGTTTTTGAAGAAAGTTTTATTTCCTCATCTTCCGACAAGTCAGCGCCTGCTCCTGAGGAGGTTTGCGCTAATAATATTGCTGATTTAATTGCACGAAGCGCCTCTAATTTTAAGACATCTTTGGCTCTCATTGCGGTTTTTAATTCTTCTGTAAGGTTGTTTAATAAGGACATAAAAAATAAATATATTAATCTACATTATCATGTAAAAATGAATTATTGGAACGCAATTGATTTTCATCATTGCTGTCTTTGTCAAGGCTCATTCGTGAGGAAGCAGCCTCATCAGTTGAAGTGTCCTCTAAATCAATACCCACACGCTTGTAAGCAGGTTGCTTCTCAAACTCTTCTACCTTGCTCATGCTGTGTTTGAAAGCATGATTAAACTTCTTTAAATGCTCCTTTCTTTTTTCATTTTCGAGTGCTACTGTCTGGCTGATACTTTGATCAAAAGGAGAACTTTCGGCAACCGGTTTTTCGACGACAGGTTCAGATGACTTTGGAGGCTCGACAACTTCAAATTTAAAATCATCTATTTCGGAGATCTCTTCCTCAACTTTTACAACGTCCTGCTCATTGTCTAATTCGTGTAAAACATTTTCTTCGGAAATAGAGTTTTGTTTAGCGGCTAGGGGATGATTAAAATCAAAAGTGAATTGATTTTCTTCTTGCGCTTCTACTTGCTCCATCCCTAAAACCTCTAAATCATTAGTCTCTTGACTTAAATCATTGATGATGAAGTCTTCTTCAAAGGGCAGCGGCTTTCTCTTCGAATACTTCTTGAACAGGCGTCTGAACTGGAACTGGATTTATTAATTCATAGATGACATCTAAATTACGAATCGCTTCGGTTGTTATTATAACCTCTTGATTTAGCATCTCCTCAGGCACTTTCTCAATTACAGGCGAAAATTCTGGGAGACTTACTATTGGCTCTTCGACCTTATCGTCAGTTGAGGATTCTAATTCATCTGTTGTGATTTTAGGAATATTCCCCAATTCAAACTCGAAAAGAGAAGCCTCAATTTCATTGTTTATAGGTGTAAAATTAACATCAACTGACTCGGCCGAATCAACATTTTTAATTAATGTTATTTCTTCACTTACAGCGGACTCAGACATGGGAATTGTACTAACCGCAACTAGTGCTGGATCAAAATTATAATCTTTATCGACATCCGGTTCAAAGATTAGATTGTCAATTTGCGACTCCTCTCCCATCAAATGCTGCTCAATCGACTGATCTTCTTCGAGCGTATGGATGATTTTCTTCGCTTCTGTATTTACAATCTGGTGCTGTTGCTCGCTACCAAATCCAGTGGCAATAATCGTTACGGCAATAGAGCTTCCTAATTTCTGATCGTCCCCTACTCCCATGATGATGTTGGCATTATTCCCTGCTTCTGACTGAATATAATCATTGATTTCTCCTATTTCATCAATGGTGATTTCTTCTTTACCAGAAACAATTGAAAGCAATACATTTTTACATCCAGAAATTTTATTATCATTTAGCAAAGGAGAGTCCAATGCATTGGTGATTGCATCTTGTGCTCGGTTGACCCCCGTTGCAGATCCAGATCCCATTATGGCAGTTCCGCTACTACTCAACACAGTTCTTGCATCTTTGAGGTCAATGTTTTGATGGTAATGGTGGGTGATTACTTCTGCAATTCCTCTAGCCGCTGTTGCCAAAACTTCATCGGCTTTAGAAAAACCAGCTTTAAAACCTAAATTCCCATAAACTTCGCGGAGCTTATTGTTATTAATCACAATTAAAGAATCAACAGATTTTTTAATATTTTCAAGACCTTTTTCGGCTTGTTCAATTCTCAACTTACCTTCAAAATGGAAGGGCATCGTAACAATGCCAACCGTGAGTATGTCCATCTCCTTCGCCAATTGGGCAATGATAGGCGCTGCCCCAGTACCTGTTCCTCCACCTAATCCTGCGGTGATAAAAACCATTTTGGTTTGAGTATTTAAAAGGCTGCTTAGCTCTTGAAAGCTCTCTTGAGCTGCAAGCGCACCCACTTCGGGATTAGCACCCGCTCCCAATCCTTCTGTCAGGGAAGCCCCCAACTGAATTTTAATCGGAACAGGACTTTCATTAAGCGCTTGTGAATCAGTATTACAAACAACAAAATCAACTCCCTTGATTCCTTGCTGGAACATGTGGTTGATTGCGTTACTTCCTCCTCCGCCTACACCAATAACCTTGATGACATTACTTTTGTTTTTTGGTAAATCGAAACTTAAATTGTTGGTTACATCAGACTCCATCAGACTGTATCTATTTATGCGTTATCTAAAAATATTTTAAACTTTTCCACCCAGCGTTCTAATATGGTTGATCGACTGGAAGAAACGGTGTTTTCCTTAAGCTTAAGACCTTCTGTCTTAAGGCTTTCAACTTCATTTTCAACCGATGGAGGTTCCTCGCGAACCTCTGCCTTATTGTGCTCCAAAGCGTTCATCAGCAATCCTACTGCAGTAGCATACATTGGACTCGTTTCAGAACTTTCCGTATCGCCAGCCAAATGCTCACTGGGATAGCCGATGCGAGTGTCCATCCCTGTGATATACTCTACCAACTGTTTAAGGTGCTTCAATTGACTCCCCCCCCCAGTAAGAACGACTCCACCAATTAATTTCTTTTTTTGTTCATCGTGACCATAATTCTTAATCTCTAAATAAACCTGCTCAATAATTTCAACAACACGAGCATTGATTATTTTTGAAAGCGTTTTTAAAGAAATTTCTTTAGGATCTCTTCCTCTTAGACCTGGAATAGAAACAATTTCAGAATCTCTATTTTCTCCAGGCCAAGCAGATCCAAATTTCACTTTTAACAGTTCGGCTTGCTTTTCGATAATTGAACAACCTTCTTTTATATCCTCCGTGATCACATTTCCGCCAAACGGAATTACGGCAGTGTGTCGAATGATTCCATCTTGAAAAATGGCAATGTCAGTGGTACCCACCTCCGATATCTATCAAAGCAACTCCAGCTTCTTTTTCCTCTTGGCTCAAAACTGCTTCGGAAGAGGCTAATGGTTCGAGGGTAATATTACCCATGGACAAGCCCGCACTCTTAATGCATCTCCCTATGTTTTTTATTGATGAAACTTGACCCACAACCACGTGGAAATTAGCCTCTAGACGACCCCCATACATTCCGATGGGTTCTTTAATTTCAGCCTGACCATCAACTTTAAACTCTTGTGGAAGTACATGTATGATTTCTTCACCCGGAAGCATAACCAACTTATGGCCATGGATCAAGAGTTCTACATCTTCTTGCCCGATAACGTCTTCGGGGTTTGATCGCGTGATGTAATCACTGTGTTGCAGGCTGCGAATGTGTTGTCCCGCAATCCCAACAACAACTTCATCGATCTCCTCTCCCGAAATTGTTTTAGCTTCATCAATCGCTTGTTGAATGGATTGAATTGTTTGTGTAATATTGTTGACGACTCCGCGATGAACGCCAAGACTTTTGGATTTTCCAATACCCAAAATTTCAACTTTGTTAAATTCGTTTTTCTTTCCCACCATGGCGACAATTTTAGTGGTTCCGATATCTAATCCGACAGAAATATTTGATTTATTCATAATGACAATTTATGATCCGACTATTTGATTTTTAAATTTTAAACTGATGTGTTTGTATTGTTTTTCACTTTCATTGTTTTGTTGATAAGCACAAAAGATTTTTAGCTTATTTAGCTTGGCAGAGAAATCATTCAACCTTCCTATTTCTATTTCAAAATCGAATGATCTCAATTCTAAGTAATAAGAGTTGTTTTTAATAAAAATTGCAGCCAATTCTGTCTCAAGGAAAGAATCTTGCTTGATTACTTTAAGTATAGACAAAACTTCTTTTTTATGCGCTTCATTCAACGTTCCCATAAAAACAGGGACGTTTGGTGAATATCTTTTTGAAAGTGGCACTTTGTTAGCGAATTGATCAATATAATAATTGGCATCTCCCAAAATCCTTAAGACTGGTTTTCGCTCTTGAATTCTCACTCCCACAATGCCTTGAGGATAATTAAATATTTCGGCATTTTGTATGAAAGGGTTCTTTTCTATTAAGGATTCAAGCATATTCAAATCTAAACTATCTAAGCTTTTCCACGGAAGTGATTGTGTGTTTTGTATTAACAATTTATTAACGATGGAATCATTGAGGAAATGCGAGGAATTAAACTCAAAGCTTATCTCGAATTCTGTGACTTCACGATCTTTATTTTTAAGATGAGCAAATCCAGAAAGGCAGACCACCAAAAGAAAAATTAAACCAAAAAATATATAGTTTTTAAGCTGCTTCTTGAGCTAATTTTTTTATTTTTTTTACCTCGTTACCAATATCTCCAGCACCTAAAACGGCAATTACATTGGCTTCAATTTTATCAACCCATTCAACCAATTCATTTTTTAATATTTTTCTTTTATTTTGACAACTTATTTTTTCCAAAAGCACCTCTGAGGTGATTCCATTTATTGGCAATTCTCTTGCAGGATAAATATCCATAAGCAAAACCTCATCAAATTCAGAAAGTATTGTAGCGAAGTCCACCATGAAGTCTTGAGTTCTTGAAAATAAATGGGGTTGGAAAATGACAGCCTTTTAGATTCAGAATATCGTTCTTTCAAGGTGTCAACAACCATCTTAATCTCGGTTGGATGATGCGCGTAATCATCTATTATTGTTTTACCTGCAGAATTAAACACATTCATGCGTCGATTGATTCCCGGGAAACTAGAAAACGCTTTTAGTGTCGATTTTAGTGGTAATCCACCAAGGTCTGCCATTGCTGCTGCTGCAACTGCGTTAGATAGATTATGAATTCCAATTAAGTTTAAATACACTTTTTTCAAAAATACCATTTGGAGTAACCAAATCAAAAGTATAACCCAAATCTTTCGTCTTTATATTTTTAGCATAATAATCCGCAGGGCTGTCAACGGCATAAGTGATCCCATCTAGCGGTATTCCTTTTGCAACAACCAATTGTTTTTTAACTTTTTTAGAAAAAGCAACAAAAGTTTCTTCTAGATTTTCCTTGGTTCCATAGATGTCAAGGTGGTCTGCATCCATTGTCGTAATACAAGCAAAAGAGGGATCTAGTTGCAAGAACGACTTGTCATATTCATCTGCTTCTACGATCGAATAGTCACTTCCTTTATGGATCAAATTTCCTTCGTATTTATTCATAACTCCACCCAAAAAAGCTGTAAACTCTAGTTGAGCGTAATCAAATAGATGGATCAGAAGTGCACAAGTAGTCGTTTTACCATGTGTTCCTGCTACTGCAAAAACAATTGAATCTTTTGTTAATTCGCCCAATAAAACTGAACGCTTTTTGATTGAGTTTCCTTGCTTTAAAAAATAATTATATTGCAAATGGCTTTTCGAAATTGCAGGGGTATAAATCACCTGAGTAGATTTTTTAAGAAAACCTTGTGGCATTACTTCGATTGAATCTTCGTAGACCACCTCAATTCCCTCGGAAACCAACATTTCGGTAATTTGACTTTTGGTTTTGTCATAACCCATTACGGCATTCCCTTGATCAAAAAGTAATTTTGCCAAAGCAGACATCCCAATCCCTCCGATTCCAATAAAATAATATGTCAGCCCTTTTTCAGCCATTTATATAATTTCTTCAATTAGGTCTACGATGTATTTTGTTGCCTCTGGTTTTGCTAGTTTACTAATGTTAACAGACAAAGACTCTTGAACAGAAGTTTCCAAAAGCGATTGGAAAACAGTCTCAAATTCTTCATCTAATTTATTTTCTGCAACCACGAGCGCAGCATTTTGATTAGCCAGTGCCATTGCATTGTGCATTTGATGATTTTCAGCCACATTCGGCGACGGAATTAACAATGCTGGTTTCATAACACAACAGAGCTCAGAGAGCGTTGCAGCGCCTGATCGAGAAATAACAAAATCACTTGCCGAATAAAGCTGCTCCATGTCCGTTACAAATGCTTTAACCAAAACATTTGCTGTTTCGAGAACTTTATATTCTTCATAGTAGAGTGCTCCACACTGCCAAACCACTTGTATCTTTTTAGCTTTAAAAAAATCTAGTTTTGAAGCAATCAGTTGATTGATTCTTCGCGCTCCAAGACTACCGCCTAAAACCACTAAGGTTTTCCTGTTCGTATCTAAATTGAAATGCGCTTTTGCCTTTCCAGACTCAGGAAGTTCTTGTTGAATTTTTTTACGAATTGGGTTACCTGTTAACACCAATTTACTCTTTGGGAAAAAATGTTCCAAATTAGCATAGGCTACGGCAATTTTTTTTACCCTACTCGCAAGCAATCTATTGGTTATTCCCGGGTAAGAATTCTGCTCTTGAATTAAAGTCGGATATTTTAACGCATTAGCAATAAAAAGTAAAGGTCCACTTGCATAACCTCCAGTTCCGACAACTACATTGGGACGAAAAACTAGCGTTATAAATAAAGATTCAGCCAGACTAAAGAGTAGCTTAATTGGAAAGAGTAAGTTTTTAATTGAAAGAGAACGCTGAAATCCATCGATCCATAGTCCAATTATCTTGAATCCAGCAGCAGGTACTTTGGTCATCTCAATACGACCCAATGCGCCGACAAATAATATTTCAGCAGTAGGATAGCGAAGCTTAATTTCTTCAGCAATTGCTATGGCAGGAAACAAATGTCCTCCGGTCCCACCTCCTGATATGATTATTTTATAAGGTTTCACTTAATACAGCTAAAGGGTTATCATTAAATTCTTGACTTTCTTCCTTGTTTTCTTCAATCTCCTGCTCCGAACTGACACTTAAAATTATTCCAAAGGCAATACAAGTCATCCAAGCAGCAGTTCCTCCGCTACTTATTAGTGGCAAAGTTTGTCCTGTGACCGGAAAAACTTGAAGCGCAACTCCCATGTTGGCAAAGGCTTGAATGATGACGGGAAGTCCCAACCCCAAAACGAGTAGTTTACCAAATACGGTTTGGGATTTATGTGCAATCACTATAATTCTAAAAAGTAGTATTAAGTACAGCACAATAAGCCCTATACCTCCTATCAAACCAAATTCCTCAACTATAATTGCATAAATAAAATCCGAAGAACTTTGTGGTAAGAAATTTTTCATTACACTCTTACCAGCACCTAATCCAACGACCCCTCCTGTGGCAATTGCAATTTTGGCACGTTCAATTTGATAGTTTCCTTGATTAGAATCTGAGGCACTAAAATTCTCGATTCGATTGACCCAAGTGTCAACTCTGTTGGGAACCATATCGGGAAATGCTTTTGCGAAAAGAATAAAAACTAAACCAAAGAAAAGTCCAGCGCTAAACATTATGAGCATATATTTTAATGGATATCCACCAAGAAACACAAGTATTATAGCGGTGAAGAAAATCAGCACAGCTGTTGAAAGGTTTGAAGGTAAAATCAAAAAAACAACAACGAATATGGGAACCCATAATGGAAGTATTGCGCTTTTAAAGTTTTTCAGATCAATATCGATCTTTGAAAGATAATGCGCAACATAACTCAGCAATACCAATGCTGCTAAACTTGAGGTTTGAAAACTTAAACCCACTATTGGAATTTTTATCCACCGATTTGCGTTTGCACCTCCAATCATATTGCCCTGAGAGGCTGTGTAGATAAGTAGCAAAACGATTAAAGGCATCGCCAATATTGAAATCCCTTTAAAATATTGATAAGGAATTTTATGTATCGCAAACATCAGCCCAAAACCAAACATCATGACGATAAAGTGTTTAAATAAATAGCCCCAAGGCGTTCCTTGCCCGACAACATATGCCAGGTTTGAGCTCGCACTGAATACTGGGAGAAATGAGAATATAGAAAGCAATGCCAAGGCACCCCAAAGTACTTTGTCTCCTAAAATGATATTGCCTTTATTACTCATTTTATTTTTAATTAAAGGTTACGAACAGCTTCTTTAAACTGATCTCTTTTGTCTTTATAATTTTTAAATAAATCAAAACTCGCACAAGCCGGTGACAACAATACTTGATCGTCTTTTTGTGCAATTTTATGAGCGATTTTAACGGCCTCACTCATCGATTGTGTTTCCACAATAATGTCTATCACTGGTCCAAAAACCTCAAGCAACTTGTGATTGTCTATACCCAAGCAAATAATTCCTTTCACCTTCTCCCTAACCAAGGGCAACAAAGCTTCATAATCGTTTCCTTTATCAACTCCTCCAACAATCCAAACCGTTGACGATTTCATACTTTCGAGCGCATAGAATACGGAATTTATATTGGTCGCCTTCGAGTCATTAATATAACTGATGTTTTGAATTTTAAGCACGGGCTCTAAACGATGCGGCGCTCCTTTAAAGTTTAGCAAACTCTCTCGAATGGTCGCTTTACTAATCTGAAGTAGGCTTGCTATTGTGCTTGCAGCCATCGCGTTCAACAAGTTATGTCTTCCGCTAAGTGGAAATTCTATTGTATTGATCATAGTTTTCTCTTTTTCTGTTTCTATAGTGATTTGATCACTTGTGTAATGTGTTTTATTTAAACCCGAAGCCTCAAAACCAAAACCATGAAGTTTTGCCTCTGTAGGTGATTCTTTAACCACTGGTTTCAATATGGGGTCATCAGAATTGAATATTAAAAAATCACGCTGTTTTTGATTTTTTGTAATCTTTAATTTTGATTTTAAATAATTATTAATGTCGTAGTTATATCGATCAAGATGATCAGGAGTGACGTTGGTTATTACTCCAATGTGAGGGGTGAATTCATGGATATCATCTAATTGAAAACTGCTGATCTCCAAAACGTAATATTCATGGTCATTTTCAGCGACTTCCCTGGCAAAGCTTTTGCCAATATTCCCTGCCAAACCAACATCAAAACCTGCCTCAATCAAAATATGGTATGTGAGAAGCGATGTGGTGGTTTTACCGTTGCTGCCCGTAATGCCAATTAATGTAGCTGAGGTGTATCTTGCCGCAAACTCTATTTCAGAGACTACTGGAATTTTAATTAATTTTAATTGACTTACAATTAAAGCATTTGACGGAATTCCGGGACTTTTCATAATCCAATTAGCATCTGACATTTTCGAAAAACTATGCATTCCTTCTTCCCAAACCACGTCTAATTCGTCAAAAGTCTTTTTGGCAGTTGCGTTAATAGCACCTTGGTCAGAAACAAAAACATCAAACCCTTGCTTTTTGGCAAGTATTGCTGTTCCGAGTCCGCTTTCTCCAGCACCCAAAATGACTATTTTTTCTTTCATTATCTAATCTTAAGTGTTACGATTGATAGCACTGCAAGAAGAATTCCTATGATCCAAAACCGTGCAACGATTTTACTTTCATGGTATCCTAACTTTTGATAATGGTGATGCAAAGGAGACATCTTGAAAATTCGTTTTCCTATGCCTGTTTTTTTCTTGGTATATTTAAAATAACCCACTTGCATTATCACCGATACATTTTCAATAAGAAAGATTCCACAAAGAAGTGGAATCAATAATTCTTTTCTAACAATTATTGCGATTACGGCGATGATGGCGCCAATGGTTAAACTCCCCGTATCTCCCATAAAAACAGAAGCTGGATAAGTATTGTACCACAAGAAGCCTATCAAAGAACCCATGAAGGCAGCAATAAAAACAACAACTTCTCCAACATTTGGGATGTACATAATATTAAGGTATTTTGAAAAAATAAGATTTCCTGATACCCATGCGAAAACCCCCAAGGCAATTACCATGATGGCGGAAGACCCTGCCGCAAGTCCGTCAATCCCATCGGTGAGATTTGCTCCATTCGAAACCGCAATAACGATGAAAACTACTATTGGAATAAAGATTATCCATGCATAAGTCGAAAGTTTTGGAGAAATCCAAGTAAGCAAATCTGCATAGTCAAATTCATTGCCCTTAAGCATTGGGATTGTGGTTAGTGTGGATTTTTTCTCAGCCGAAAACACTTCCTGAATGGCTGTTGTTGCAGTAATTTCAAATCCTACTATTTCTTGTTTAACGGTAACCGCTGGATGAAAATACAGTACTGACCCCACAAAAACGCCGAGCATTAATTGTCCAATTACTTTAAATTTACCTTTTAATCCTTCTTTGTCTTTTTTGAATATTTTTATATAATCATCAATCAAGCCTATTGAACCCATTGTGATTGTTGTTACAATTAACAACTGAATGTAAATGTTGTCTAAACGAGCAAGAAGAAGCACCGGAATGAGTGTTCCCAAAATGATGATAATTCCCCCCATCGTTGGAGTGCCCGATTTTTCAGCTTGACCTTCTAAACCGAGATCTCTGATGGTCTCCCCTATTTGTTTCCTCCTTAAATAATTGATTATTTTTTTTCCATAAATTAAGGTGAAAACCAATGATAGTATGATTGCAATGGAAGCTCTAAACGACAAGAACTGAAACAGCGAAGCCCCTGGGAATTGAAATTGTTTTTCGATAAATTCAAATAAATAATACAACATATCTTACAATATTTTTGAAAACATTTCTTTTGCTACTTCATAATCATCAAAAGGCAATCGATCACCTTTTATTTCCTGATAATTCTCGTGCCCCTTTCCTGCAATAAGAATTATATCACCAGGTGTTGAGAGCTGGCAAGCCACTTTAATCGCTTCTTTTCTTTGCGTAATACTCATGGTTTTTTTATAATCCACTGGATCCACGCCGGCTTCTATCTGCTCAATGATTTCTTCAGGATTTTCATCCCTAGGGTTGTCTGATGTAAAGATCACTTTTGAACTTAACCTTGCAGCAGTTGCCCCCATCTTAGGGCGCTTGTCCTGATCTCGATTCCCTCCACAACCGACAACGGTATAAAGGTTTTCATTTCGAGTTCTAATTTTGTTTATGGTCACTAAAACGTTTTCCAGAGCATCTGGAGTATGGGCATAATCGACAATGACCATTACCTGATTTGGCGCTTGATACGTTTGAAATCTTCCGGGTACGCTTTTCCAAAACACTGATCCCCCTCAAGGTGGAAAGTTCTTCCAGTTCGAGCAATTTTGCAGTTGCAAAAACGGCCAATAGATTATATGCATTAAACTCCCCCAATAACTGGGTCCAAACTTCACTTTGATTAATTTTTAAAAGCATTCCCGTAAACTGGCTTTCCAAGACTTGTGCTTTGAAGTCCGCATTCTGATGTAACGCGTAAGCATATTTCTTTGCTTTACAGTTTTGAAGCATCACACTCCCATTTTTATCATCTATGTTGACCAAGGCGAAAGCTGATTTTGGAAGCTGATCAAACAATATTTTTTTAGTATCACGATAGTTTTTAAAAGTGTCATGGTAATCCAAATGATCGTGGGTAAGGTTTGTGAAAATTGCTCCCTTAAACTCGAGTCCACTAATTCGTTTTTGATCAATACCATGAGAAGAAACCTCCATAAAACAATTCTTTACTCCCAGTTTTACCATTTCACTCAAACACTTGTTTATGGTGATAGCGTTTGTACTGAAAAAAGTCGCTGTTACATTTTCTTTACCATATTTTATTTACAACCCGGTTGAAATTAATCCGGAAGGTTGATTTTCAGATTCAAAAAGCTCATAAAGTAAAGTGGCTACAGTTGTTTTACCGTTAGTTCCTGTAATCCCAATAAGGTTTAATTCTTCGGAAGGATTGTCATAAAAATTGGCAGCAATCAACCCTAAGGCTTCTTTTGTGTCTTTTACATGAATGTAAACAACTTCCTGTTGGATCTTTTCTGGCAATCTTTCACAAATGATGTATTTCGCACCAAGCCCAATAGCTTTGTCAATAAATTGATGACCGTCAATTTGAGTTCCACTAATTGCAACAAAAAGAGCGTCCTCAACAACTTTTCTTGAATCAAATGCGATCTCAGAGACAAGGCCTTCGGTAGTGCCTAATATCGCCTCAATAGCAACTTTATACAATATTTCTTTTAGCTGTTTCACGATAACTCTATTGTTATTTTTTGATTTTCCTTAACCCTTGTCCCCGCATTTAAAGATTGTTTTTTGACTTTACCTGAACCTTTAATTTGAACTTCAAGCCCCATACTTTCAAGTATAAAAAGTGCCTCCCGAACAGTTAAACCTTTCAAATTAGGAATCTGATTATGTGTTAATTCAACTGAAGCTATTTTGGATTCCAAAGCATTAATCTGGTTGAAATTAAGCTCTGTGGTTATTGGTGTAGCGGTATAAATCTTTTTTGCGATTTTCTTAAACACTGGGGCAGCGACTGTAGAACCATAGTAGCCTAAGCTCTTGTCAGGCCTATGAATGACAACAATACAGGAATACTTGGGCGCTTCTGCTGGAAAATACCCTACAAAACTGGAAACATACTGCGTCTCTTCTTTAGTGTAATCGACTTGACAGGTTCCGGTTTTTCCAGCCATAGTAAAAACGTCTTATCCTTGATTGCATGCGCTGTCCCCCATTTTTTATCAACCACATTGAACATCATTTTCTGAACCTGATCAACTGTAGACTGGGAGCATATCGAAGGATTTAAAATTTCTTTTCCAAAAATTTGTTGGGGTGCATTTCCAATGGTACTGATCTTATCGATAAATCTTGGCTTTAACATCACGCCATTATTGGCAACTGCATTGTAAAAAGTTAAAGTCTGAAGCGGAGTTATCGCTACCCCGTATCCGTAGGCCATCCAAGGCAAATCCAATCCACTCCCAGCCAGCGTCAGTAGGATAGGGAATCTTAGGCATTGCTTCTCCGCGTATTGAAAGTCCTAAGTGGCTTATGTAAACCCATATTGTAGAGTCGATCTACAAATTTCTGAGGGTTTTTCTTATAGTTGTCATAAATAATCTTTACCAAACCAGTATTTGAGGAAACTTCAAAAGCTTTGGAAACTGGGAGTTCCATAACCTCCTTTTTTAGAATCTCGCACTTTATATTTACCAAAAAATGTGAGTATTCCATTTCCAGTTGAAATAGGTGTATTTACATCAACAACCTTGTCTTCTAGTGCAGCAATCATTGCCATTAGTTTAAAAGTAGAACCAGGCTCATGAGCCTCCCCAATCGCATAATTTAACTTCTCATAATAGGTTCCTTTGGAGGTT
Source organism: uncultured Flavobacteriaceae bacterium (assembly GCA_905182575.1). Taxonomy (GTDB): domain Bacteria; phylum Bacteroidota; class Bacteroidia; order Flavobacteriales; family Flavobacteriaceae; genus UBA8316. Next base: position 67,461 of record CAJJCA010000013.1, read on the forward strand.
CTGCCAAGGTTGGCAATCGCCTTCACCTTTCCAGTTTTGGTTTCCATAACTACAACACAACCATGATCAGGCTTTAAACTTTTCTAACTGCTCTAAAAGTGCTGTATGGGCAATGTCTTGAATATTTACATTAATGGTGGTGTGAATGTCAAAACCCTCAGTAGGCTCTTTCTCATTGTTATCATTAATAGGCTTCCACTGTCCGCCTGCAATTTTTTGTTTTAACCGCCTCCCTCCTTCTCCTTTTAAATACTGACCGAAAGCACCCTCTAAACCAACACGAAGAAAACGACCATCTGTATCTCTTATTTCGTAACCTATTGTGCGTTCAGCGACTCTGCCCAATGGATGCTCTCTGATGATTTGCTGCTCAACAATCAACCCTCCTTTATAGGATGGTAAATTGAATAGAGGTAATGATTTAAGTTTTTGAAGTTTGGAATAAGTCAATCCTTTTCCAATAAGTAAATATCTATTTTTATTTCTCTTAGCCCTTTCAAGTCTTAATAAAAACTGTTCTTGTGTCAAATCTAAAACTGTTGCGAGTCCTTTTGAAAGCGCTACTTTATTCGCATTGAAAGCAGTCTTTGATGGAACCGCCGCATCCCATCGGATTTCGTAACGCGCCACTGAGGTGGCAAGTATGCTTCCATCGTCTGCATAAATATTACCTCTACTGGGCTGTAACTCGACATTCTTTACGGTGCGACTGGATGCTAATTCTCGGTATTTTTCACCTTGAAAAAACTGTAAGTGAATCAACTTACCCACAAGGAGAAACGAAAATAAAATTAACGAAAGCCCCACCAAGTAGGTTCTATTCATTATTTTTTTCTTCCGATTTTCCATTGAATTAATCTTTTGAAATAATTATTTTAATTGGAGGTGTTTTTGCTGGTGCAATTCCCAAAGGCCTTAATTCACTAATAATTTTCGTCTCCATTTTGAGATTCATCAAATTCGTGCGTTGCTCTATAAACTCACTCTTTAACATTTTTATATCTTCATTCAGTTTTGCAATCTGAAAAATCTTCCGATCTGCCCCATGTCCACTTGCAATCATAATCAAGGCAAGTGATGATAAATAAAGAATGATACGCCAGTTTTTAAATGAGTTATCATTAATCAAGAATTCAATATTTAGAATTGACAAGATCTTCTTCATGTTTTCTCTGCTATTCTGAGCTTCCCACTTCTGGCCCTATTATTCTCTTTTATTTCTTCTTTAGTAATATCTTTTAATTTCCCGACTTTTTTCAACGGAAGCGTTCTATTTCCATAAAAATCAACCGCTGCCGTACCTTCAAACTTACCTTCCCTAATGAATCGTTTTACCAATCTGTCCTCAAGAGAATGATAGGAAATACAAACCAATCTTCCTTCAACTGATAATATTTCAGCCGTTTGAAGCAAGAATGCTTTGATCACGTCGAGTTCTCCATTGACCTCAATTCTAATGGCCTGAAAAACCTGAGCCATTACTTTATGGATGACATGCTTAGGAAGTGCAGGCGCAAACAAATCGACCAATTGTTGGGTCTTACTGAATTTTTTCAAATTGCGCGCTTCGATGATTTGGTCAGCAAGCTTAGCAGCATTTCTTAACTCTCCATAATCACTTAAAATCCTGATCAACTGTTCTTCACTGTAATGATTCACGACATGTGCGGCATCGATTGTTCCTTCTGTGTTCATTCGCATGTCCAACGGTCCTTCAAAACGAGTAGAAAAACCTCTTTCGCCGGTATCGAACTGATGTGAGGAAACTCCAAAATCTGCCAATATTCCAGAAACAGATAAGATCCCGTAAAATTTCAAATGCTGTTTTAGATGTGAAAAGTTGCCTTTGATTAATTTAAATCGTTCGTCAACAATATTATTTTTAATCGCCTCTGCATCCTGATCAAAAGCAAATAACGTTCCCGATTCGGAAAGTTGATCGAGAATCGCTCTTGAGTGACCTCCCCCTCCGAAAGTTACGTCGACATAAACCCCATCAGGATCAATGTTTAATCCCTGAGTCGCTTCTTCAAGCATTACTGGCTTATGATAAATTGTCTTCATTTTGATCTCCCATAACTTCCTCTGCTAATGCAGCGAAATCCATAGTGGCTTCATCTATTGCTTTTTCATATTGGTCTTTACCCCATATTTCAAGGATATTAACAGCAGAGGAAACGACTACTTGTTTTGATATATTGGCATGTTTTATTAAATCCTTAGGAATCAACAACCGACCAGTTGCATCGACTTCAACCAGCTTTACACCAGCTGTAAATCGCCTGATAAAGTCATTGTTTTTTTTGTTGAATCTATTTAAACTATTTACCTTCTCCATCAAGCTCTCCCATTGATCCAACGGATAGAATTCAAGACAATTGTTAAATACTGCCCGCTTGAGAACAAAGCTTTTCTGTAGACTCGCAGATAGTTGTTTTTTTAACGCAGCAGGGAGCATTATCCGACCTTTAACGTCAGCCTTTACATTCGTATGTCCCTATAAAATGTTGCATTAATTTTACTTGATATTACAATCAAATATATGAAAGTTACCACATTTTACCACTTAATACCACATTGTTGATAAGTTTTACCACTGCTCATTTCACACTCAGAATTACAGACTGAAATTAAATCCAATAGATAAAATCGAAATGCATATATTTGTGAACTATAATTAAGTTCTCAATGAGTGAAATGCGAGTAATTATCGATGGTGATTTTAGATATTCTGAAAAGGGAGTAGGCACCCCTATTATTGTTCTTCATGGACTGATGGGGGGGTTAAGCAACTTTACAGGTGTTTTTGATTTTTTCCCAAAAAAAGGGTATAAAATAATTATTCCAGAGCTACCGGTGTACGACCTTCCGTTGATTAAAACAACTGTAAAATCCCTCTCTGAGTTTCTACATGATTTTTTAAAATTCAAGGAGTTAGACAGTGTAATTTTATTGGGCAATTCCCTCGGTGGACATATCGGTCTTCTTTATACAAAATATCATCCTGGTTACGTAAAAGGACTTGTCATCACTGGCAGCTCTGGTCTTTATGAAAACTCCATGGGAGACGGCTATCCTAAAAGAGGGGATTATCAATACATTAAAACGAAAAGTGAAGAGGTTTTTTACGATCCTAAAATAGCCACGAAAAAGATTGTAGACGAGATCTTTGAAACCGTAAACGACAGGCGAAAGTTAATCAAAACCTTAGCAATAGCTAAAAGTGCGATACGTCACAATATGGCGGAGGATCTGCCTAAAATGACAACAAAAACTGCAATAATCTGGGGCGCTCAAGACAGCGTTACACCGCCCAATGTCGCAGAAGAGTTCAATACCTTACTCCCAAACTCAAGCCTGTTTTGGATTGATAAATGTGGTCATGCTCCTATGATGGAACATCCTGATAAATTCAATGAAGTTCTCCATGCTTGGATGATTGAAAACAATCTTTAAACTACTCGCATGAACGTTGCCCACGCTGAATTTGTGATGAGCAATGCCGAAGTTGCAAAATGTCCAAAAAGTCATTTGCCCGAATACGCCTTTATTGGCAGGTCTAACGTGGGTAAGTCGTCTTTAATTAACATGCTGTGTAACCGTAAAGGTTTGGCCAAAACTTCTTCAAGACCTGGTAAAACCCAGCTAATCAATCATTTTCTAATAAACAAAAAATGGCATTTAGTCGATTTGCCTGGATACGGTTACGCGAGGGTCTCTAAAACACAAAAAAAAGTTTTTCAGAAGTTTGTGACGGATTATTTCTTAAAAAGAACTGAATTAATTTCTGCTTTTTTATTGATTGACATAAGACACGAACCTCAACCCGTTGATCTCGATTTTTTCAAATGGCTGGGAGAACACCAAATCCCCTTTTCAATTGTTTTCACCAAAGCGGATAAAATCAAACCTGGCACCTATTTTGAAAACATTAACAATTACTTTGATGAACTAAAAAAAGATTGGGAAGAGCTACCTCCCCACTTTGTCACCTCCGCATCAAAAGGCAATGGAAAAGAGGAATTACTTGGTTACATCCAAGAAATAAATGATTCTATTAAGGAAAATTAATTTCCTTTTTTAATTTCAAGCTTTTCTGCAAAATACTCACTAAAATCTTTCATCGTAGCGGCCATTTTTTCATCCTGAGTTGCTCTAAGATATGTTTCACTCATGGTAACTAAACTTTGATGAAAAAACATTTTCATTTGATCTACAGTCGTCTCTTTAATCCACAAATCCATTCTTAAGGTTTCTTGCTTCTCCCCGTCCCAAATTGACAAAAGCATAGCTTGAGCATTTTCATTATTGACACCGCCATCGGGTGCAGACCATTTTATTTTTTCTGGAATTTTATTTTCATCTAAAGTGATTTCAATGGATATTGGACTTACTTTCTTAGACATTATCTTCGTGGTTTATAATTGGATTTATTAAAAATAGTTTGTGCAGGTAGAGAGAGTAGTTTATTGATTTCGACTTTAGGGTTGTTTTCTATGTAGGACTTTACGATTTGCCAGCCCAGCCATTTTCCTATTCCTCCCGGAGATTCGTTGTCTATCTCCAAATAAAACTTTGAAAATGGAGCAGGATCAATAAAACGTTGAATCAGCGCTGGATCTGAACTATATATCAATTGTTTTTCAATAAAAAATTGCCACATGTATAACTCATTGCTTCTAACCCATTCCTCTTGATCAATGGTGTATCCAATCTTGATGGCATTCGTTTTATTGGGAATAAGTAAATCTTTTAAATACAATTTTTTACCATAAAAGATCATCTGAGACAAGAGCGTGCGATCTTCGGGAGGATTGACTTTATAATCAGAAAACTTATCTATCACATGAGCAGTCAAGTATTGTGCATCCATTTCCTGCTTTACATAGTTTGAAATCCCTTGATAAAGGTAGTGATCAGCACCAAAATAGGTGTCTAAGGAAATTAAAAGCAACGAATCGGTATAAATTGTTTTGCTTTGATAATCGACATTGTTAACCAATCCAATCACTTTAGGAATTTTGGTTTTGGGAAAATAATGTTTTATGTGTTTAAATAAATACTCCAACTCTTCTTCCAAAGGAACCATAGAAGGAAAAACCTCGTCAACAGTATCCACGAGCATCAGCTGCAAGGTGTCTTTTTGACGATTTACCCAGACACTGTCCGCAAATACTTTAGGAAATAAATAAGGGTAAGCCTGTTTTAGGGCAGGAATTGCATCCGAAGAAGCCCGATGAAACTTAAGGTCAAATCGATCAATGTTAATTGTCATTGGAATTGAAAGGATTTGAGATTCTAATGAATTTTCTGCTCCACACACATTTAAAAACACAATTGAAAACCCAAAAGGGAAATATTCTTAATTCTTATAACAATCAGCCTCATATTATTGGATTATTTTTCGCCAGAGCGTATCTTAGTTTTTTACAAATTTAAGCGGTCTAATCGAAAAAAAATGAAAACACCCGAAAAAGTAATTGAACACATTGTAAGTTGGTTAAATGAATACCGAACCAGATCAAACATGAATGGTTTTGTCGTCGGGGTGTCCGGAGGAGTTGATTCTGCCGTAACCTCAACACTGTGTGCCCTAACAGGTGCTCCAGTGATCTGCTTAGAGATGGAAATACACCAAGAAGACAATCAGGTCTCCAGAGCAAATGAGCACATTAAATGGCTTGAAAATAAATTTAATAATGTTTCCCACCACAACTTATCACTTAGCGGTGTTTTCGACAGTTTTGTCAATGGATTGCCCCCAACAGACCTTAAAGAAGAGCAATTGTTGAGCCTGGCCAACACGCGCGCGCGAATGCGAATGTCAACATTGTATTATTTTGCTGCCCTTAATCGCTATCTTGTTGCTGGAACTGGAAATAAAATAGAAGACTTTGGCGTTGGATTTTATACTAAATATGGAGATGGAGGTGTCGACTTAAGCCCCATTGCTGACCTTTTAAAATCACACGTTTTTAAAATTTATAATATTATCAATGAAATTATAGAAGCAACACCAACAGATGGGCTTTGGGATGATAACAGAAATGATGAGGATCAAATTGGAGCATCATATGAAGAGCTTGAAAAAGCAATGCAGATTGCCCATAATTTAGATTATGATTTATCAAATAGAGAACAGGAAGTTTTGAAGATATACAAATCGTTAAACTCATCTAATAGGCACAAAATGCTCCCAATTCCTATTTGTAAAATTCCAAAAGATTATATTAGATAATTGAAAAAATTAAAAATCTTAATTATTGATAGTAGCCCAATTATTAATATTGGGTTTAAATCTATTTTTAAAAACTCTGTATCAAATTCTTTTTGAACGGTTGTAATTTTGTAAATTTTGTTAAATGCATAGAAAACATTGAGCAGGCTATCGAAACAGTCAACAATCATTACATTGACATCTTAATTACTGAAATGTTATTAAATGATGAAAGTCCAATCAACTTAATCGCTCAAGCCAAAAAAAGTTGTCCAGAAATTGAAATTGTTATTTATACTTCACATGATAAAAATATTTACAGCATTCCTCAATTAAAGGCAGGCACTATTGGGTTCTTATCTAAAAATATAGAAGCTTGTGTTTTGGCTGAAGCACTCTCTAAAATTCACAACCACAAACTCTACATAACCAACAACTTTAACAATCAATTAAACTTAGAAATTGATTTAGAAAGACCTAGAAATAGTTTCGGAAAGTTATCTACAAGGGAAATTGAAGTACTCAAATATTTAACCGACGGAAAAAGAAACATCGAAATAGCGCAACAGCTCAAAATCAATCAAAAGACAGTAAATACCTATAAAAAATAGGATGATAGAAAGCTTCAGGTGAATAATATTTTTGATTTATATTTGCAAACTAAAAACATGAACATCGTCTAAAGAACTCGGTTTAATTTTTTCGTTACGTCATTTCTTAGTTCTGAAAAAACTTGATGAAGATCCTCTAAAACTTCTTTATTGAGTGCATTTAACTTGGTAGGTCTATCAATTCTTTTATTTTTTGATCGACTAAATACCTTCTTAATGATAAAATAGTTTCATTGACCAATTGACCAACTTGGGTATAGCTTTTTTACGAAGATATTTTTCTTCTCCCAATCATGAAGATAATATTGCTCGCCTTTCATCACCAAATCAGCAACCATTTCATTGAGAATCATATCATCAGTTTGCATTATTTTTTCAAGATTGAGTTGCCCTTCTTCCAACTGATAAGACTCTATTAATTTATAAAATAAGTTTTTAAATGTAGTATTGGATTAATTCGATTTCATCTTGCTGAAGATCTAAAAAAACTTTTTCATAAACCTTTGCAGAAATGGTTCTAGTGTCTTCAATCAACTCACCACTTTCATCAGATCTTATAATGGTTTCGTTGAATTCTGCTTCATGGCCTCCATAGTGCAACAAAATAGATATGATTTGTTTTTCCAACTCATAAGAATGATCCACTTTTAAAGAAGCATCAGCTGTTTTCTTGACCAACGATACGTTTTCATTAGGCACCAAACGTGTTGCCCCCTTCTGATTATTCTTTTGTTTTAATTGAGCCAATGCACCAAAAAGAGTATCTTCAGAAACCTCCATGATCTCAGAGCAGCTCTGTATGTAAATCTCCTGCTTAATCATGTCAGGGATTTTAGAGATACTTTCGATGATTTCCCTTACCGTCTCTGCCTTACGTATAGGATCAGATTTTGCTTCGCCTTGCAATAAAGAAGCTTTAAATTGAATAAAGTCTTTAGATTCTTCCTCAAGGAAGGAAGTGATTTCTTCTGAAGTATGTGACTTTGCAAAACTATCAGGATCTTCACCTTCAGGAAAAGCGCAAACCTTAACGTTCATTCCCTGTTCAAGAATAAGATCAATTCCTCTCAGTGAGGCACGAAGTCCTGCTGCATCACCGTCAAAAAGAACAACAATATTGGACGTGAGCCTACTTATCATCCTGATTTGATCGGTGGTCAAAGCAGTTCCGGAGGAAGAAACAACATTTAAAACTCCAGATTGATGTAAAGAAATAACATCAGTATACCCCTCTACAAGATAACAAACATCTTGTTTTGCAATTGCTTGTTTAGATTCATAGATTCCATAAAGCACCTTGCTTTTATAATAAATCTCACTTTCCGGTGAATTGAGGTATTTGGCTGTTTTGGCATTCGTGGTCAGTATTCTTCCTCCAAAACCTTGAATTCGTCCAGACATACTGCGAATCGGAAAAATTATTCTTCCGCGAAAAAAATCATTTGTCGATTTTCATTGACAATTACCAATCCTGTTTTTTCTAAAAACTCTAATTTATAACCCTCTTTTTGTGCTTCTTTGGCAAGGGCACTATATTCATCAGGTGAATATCCTAAAGCGAATTTTTTTATGGTTTCCTCGGTAAATCCTATCTGGTTTCACCATTCCTAATGCAATAGATTTACCCAATTCGGTTTCCCATAAATTTTTCTCGAAAAATGATCCCGCATATTGAGCAACCAAAAACAAACTCTCTTTCGCATCTTGAATCAACTTGGCTTCTTCCGTCTGAACAGTTTCTTCAATCTCAATATTGTATTTTTTTGCTAAAAAGCGAATGGCTTCAGGGTAAGTAAAGTGCTCGTGCTCCATAAGGAAAGCAACAACATTTCCCCCTTTACCACTACTGAAGTCTTTCCAAATTTGCTTTACAGGAGAGACCATAAAACTTGGTGTTCTTTCTTGAGAAAAAGGACTTAATCCTTTAAAATTTGCACCAGACTTTTTAAGTGTTACAAATTCACCAATAACCTCCTCTAATCGAGCAGTTTCGTATACTTGGTCAATGGTGCTTTTTGAAATCAAAGTTTAAAGTTTAAAAAGATAAAAATAGGATTATAAAAATAGAGAGCAAAAAACCTAGAAAATAAATTATAAAAAGAAGTGTTTTTAAATTTTACGTTCAATTACATAATCGACCATTAACTCAAGGGAATCCCTATAAATATTACTTGGGAAAGTCTTTAATATTTTTATCGCTTCCGAACGGTAGTTTTCCATCTTTTGAATTGCAAAATCAAGGCCTCCGGCTTCTTTCACCATTTTTATGGCTTTTTTAACGCGAACTTTATCTTTGTTGTGATTCTTGACTGTTTTAATAAGCCATTTTTTATCTGAACCTTTAAGAACGTTAAGCGCATGAATCATCGGAAGGGTCATTTTCTGTTCTTTGATGTCAATTCCTGTGGGTTTTCCGATTTTTTGATCTCCATAGTCAAACAAGTCATCCTTAATCTGGAAAGCCATTCCCAGCAGTTCTCCAAAGTCATGCATTTTGGAAACAAAGTCTTCCTCTGCATCTACAGATTTAGCCCCCATAGCACAACATGCTGCGAGAAGAGTAGCGGTCTTCTGTCTAATTATTTCATAATAAACCTCTTCCGTAATGTCTAGTTTTCTTGCTTTTTCTATCTGCAATAACTCTCCCTGACTCATTTCCCTAACGGCTATAGAAATGATTTTAAGTAAATCAAAATCTTCGTTTTCAATCGACAAAAGCAAGCCTTTAGACAATAAAAAATCTCCAACCAAAACAGCAATTTTATTTTTCCACAACGCATTTATGGAAAAAAATCCGCGCCGCTGATTGCTATCATCTACCACATCATCATGAACCAAAGTAGCTGTATGAATAAGTTCTATGATAGAAGCCCCACGATAAGAACGCTCGGTGATTTTACCCTTCCCAAGCATTTTTGCAACCAAAAAGACAAACATAGGACGCATTTGTTTTCCTTTTCTATTTACAATAAAATGGGTGATTCTATTTAATAGTGCAACTTTTGAGGACATCGAATTAGAAAACTTTTTTTCAAAAAGCTCCATTTCCTCATAGATTGGTCCTTTAATTTTCTCAACAACTTTCATAGGGAAATAAATATACCATTTTAAATGAATTTTCTAAGAACTAAGTCCTTCTGTTTTGTTGGCAAGTTGACCACAGGCTGCATCGATGTCTTTCCCTCGCGAACGTCTAATCGTTGCAGTAATCCTAACCCGTTCTAGTGCTTTCTGATATTTCTCAACCTGAGAAATATCCGCCTGTTTAAAAGTGTCATCCCCAATGGGATTGTATTCAATAAGATTCACCTTGCAAGGGACGTGCATACAGAATTTAACCAAAGCATCAATATCCTCCTGCTTGTCATTGATGTCCTTCCACACCACATATTCATAAGTCACCAAACTAGAGGTGGCATCAAACCAATATTTTAGAGAATCGACTAAATCAGTCAGGGGAAATTTTTCAGCAAAAGGCATCAATTGCTCTCGTACCTCTTGACGGGCACTATGAAGTGAAACTGCTAATCCAAACTTAACATTCTCATCAGCCAGCTTCATTATCATTTTAGGAATTCCTGAAGTTGAGATCGTGATCCGACTGGGAGACATCCCCAACCCATCAGGTTGGGTGATTTTAGCAATCGAACCCATTAAGTGTTTGTAATTCATTAAGGGCTCGCCCATCCCCATAAAAACAATATTGCTTAGGTGGCGATCAAAATAGTATCGGCCATACCGATCCATCGCAACGACCTGGTCATAGATTTCATCAACATTGAGGTTTCGCATCCTTTTGATACTTGCGGTGGCACAAAACTTACAGTCTAAACTACATCCTACTTGAGAAGAAACACAAGCTGTAGTTCGAGTTGCAGTAGGAATTAAAACAGACTCAACAATTAGATTATCAAAAAGCTTTACAGCATTTTTGAGGGTCCCATCTTTACTTTTTTGTTGGCGATCTATCGCAATGTTGTTAATAACAAAATGCTCCTCTAAAAGAGATCTGGTTTCGATGGAAAGGTTTGTCATTCCCTCAAAGTTGTGAATACCTTTTTGCCACAACCATTGGTATAACTGATTGCCTCTGAAAGCCTTGTCATTATTGTTGACAAAAAAATCTCTCAGATCCTCTAGTGATAGGGCGCGAATATCTTTTTTCCTAACTGTTTCCATTGGTTGTACTTAATTCCCGAACAACTCAAAATTGAAAACTGTCAAGGAATGAAATGCTATATAATTAGCATGGCATCGCCGTATGAGTAAAAGTTATATTTTTTCTTAATGGCTTCGGTGTAAGCTTCTTTTATAAAATCAACATCAGCAAATGCAGAAACCATCATCAATAAAGTAGATTTTGGCGTGTGAAAATTAGAAATCATACAATTTGCAATTGAAAAATCATGCGGTGGAAAAATAAATCTATGGGTCCAGCCTTCATAAGGGTTAAGTGTACCCATAGAGGAAACAGATGACTCTAATCCTCTCATAACAGTAGTTCCAACTGCACAAATTCTTTTTTTATTCTTAAGAGCGCTGTTTACCATATCAGCAGAATCTTGTTTAATAATCAATTCCTCAGAATCCATCTTATGCTTTGAAAGATCCTCAACCTCAACAGGACTGAAGGTTCCAAGTCCAACATGTAAAGTAATTTCTGCCAAATCAACACCTTTAATTTGAAGTTTTTTAATCAAATGTTTTGAGAAATGAAGACCTGCTGTAGGTGCTGCAACAGCTCCTTCATTTTTTGCGTAAATCGTTTGATATCGTTCTTCATCTTCAGACTCAATAGGTCTAGAAACAATATTCTCGCAAGGGTGTTTGTCCAAGTTGTTTAAGTTTTGATCTAAACTCACTGTAAGATCCGTCATATAGAAACCTTAAGGTTCTTCCACGTGATGTAGTATTGTCTATGACTTCAGCCACTAAACTGTCGTCTTCTCCAAAATAAAGTTTATTTCCAATTCTTATTTTTCTGGCCGGATCAACAAGAACATCCCATAGCCTTTGTTCTTCGTTTAATTCTCTCAACAAAAAAACCTCTATTCTTGCTCCTGTTTTTTCTTTGTTACCAAACAAACGTGCAGGAAAAACTTTTGTGTTGTTTAAAACCATCAAATCTCCTTCATCAAAATAATCAATGACATCCTTAAACGTTTGGTGTTTTATTGTTTTCTCAGCTCTGTTCAAAACCATCAACCTGGATTCATCTCTTCCGGGCGAAGGTCGTTGAGCAAGTAAAATATTGGGTAATTCGAAATTAAAGTCAGATAGTTTCATGTAATTTTTTTTGCGTTGCAAATATACTTCTCCGAAGGGGGGCTTGTCAAGTAAATCGTGCTTTAATATGAAACTAATTCATATCATACTGAAAATCAATGCTTTTAAAGTCCTCCCAAAATCCTGGATAAGATTTTGAAACAACCTCAGAATTGTTAATCACGATTGGAACTTTTATGCCCAATGGAGCAAAAGCCATTGCCATTCGGTGGTCGTTATAGGTATCAATAGAAATATTTTGATTGATTACACCAGAAAATCTCAATTCAAGACTGTCATTTGTTATTGAAATTATAGCTCCCAATTTTTCAAGTTCAATCTTAAGGGCTTCTAAGACGGTCTGTCTCTTTTATTTTTAGAGTATGAAGTCCTGTCAAATTACAATCAACGCCAAGTCCAAAACAACTCACCGCAATTGTTTGCGCGAGGTCAGGAGTATTTCTAAGATCTAAATCTAGCACTTCGGGAAGTGCAAAACTGGAGTTTTAGAAAGGGTTATCGAACCATTGTTAAAAACAGTCGTTACGCCTATTTTTTTATAAATCTGAACCAAATCCGAATCTCCTTGTAAGCTCTCAGAATAGTAGCTTTCTAAAGTAATTTCACTTTTATTTGCAATCGCAACTACTGAATAGAAATAAGAAGCAGAACTCCAATCTGACTCAACAGTCCATTGATTTAATGTAATTTTGTCCTCAGGACTAATCTTTATTTTATTATTATTAAAAAAGGTTTTAAAACCCAAATTATCTAAAAGAGTTTGAGTCATTTTAATATAGGGGATGGAAGTGGTTTCCCCTATCAAATCAATTTCAAGACCATTTTTTAAGGAGGGAGCAATTAACATCAAGGCCGAGATGTATTGACTACTGATGTTTGCTGGCAAAGATACTTGGCTGACGTCTATTTTTTTGCCAGTGATTTTTAAAGGAGGGAATCCCTTTTTATTAACGTATTCAATTTCTGCTCCCAGAGACCGCAAGGCCTCCACTAATAATTCAACGGGACGGTCTTGCATTCTCGAAGAGCCTGTCAAAACAACTTTAGAATTAGGCTTAACTGAAAAAAAGGCTGTTAAAAAACGCATTGCAGTTCCAGCATGATGAATGTCCACAATAGATTCGTTATTCTTCAATGCCTTCTGTGTCACCTGAGTATCATCAGAATTCGACAAATTACTTATTTCTAAATCCGGATACAGTGCCTTTAAGATCAAAAGCCTATTGGATTCACTTTTCGAACCAGTTACCGTTATTGACCCAAAACAGTTCTTAGATTTATGATCGAGTTTAAGGTTCATTTTAGAATAAAAGTTTATTTTAATTTAGGATTATTTTGATGCCTGTCATGATCGCGTTCTGACTTAATAATCATTTTTTTGTCAAATGCTTTTTGCAAATCCACTCCAGTTTGATTTGCCAAACACAACACTACAAAGATAACATCGGCGAGTTCCTCTCCTAAGTCTTTGGATCGGTCACTTTCTTTTTCGCTTTGTTCGCCATAGCGTCTGGCAATAATTCGAGCGACTTCTCCGACCTCTTCAGTGAGTTGCGCCATGTTGGTCAATTCATCAAAATACCTGACTCCGTGCTCTTTGATCCAGTCGTCTACTATTTTTTGGGCCTTTTGCAATTCCATAATGTGCAAATTTAAAACTTTCAAACTTGGGTTAAAAATTAATTCAATTAAATTATTGAGCGCAATTCCTACAACAATGTTTTAAGTTCTTCAAGTTTATTTATAATAAGACAGTGTTCATGAAAGGGTTCATGATGAGAATTAAAGTGGATGGCTTGCATTCCTAAATGGATTGCACCTAAGATGTCAGCTTCAAGACTATCTCCAATCATTAAAGTATTTTGTGGCAGGGTGTTTGTTTTTTTTAAAGCGTGCTCGAAAATAATGGGATTGGGTTTTTTTACTCCAACTTCATCAGCAGTAATGATATATTCTGACTCACAGTCATTAACCGGATCGTTCAATCTTCGGGTGTTGAACCTCTTCAAATCCGTTAGTGATTATGTGCATGTTGTATTTCTTTTGCAAACCGTTCAAAACAATAATGGTTTCGGGAAAAAGATGGGGAAAGGTAGGTAGGTATTCGATGTATTTATCAGAAATTTGATTTATGCTACCCCCTGCTATCTCATATTCAATCGCTTCAAAAGTTTTTTCTAACCGCTTAAACCTTAATTCAATCTGAGTGATTTTATCTTCACGATATAGCTTCCAATAAGCTTGGTTGATGGGGTTGTATTTTTCAAGAAAAACAGAAAGTGGAATTTCGATTTTCAACTCATTAAATATTTTTTCAAAAGTAAGTGCTGAGTTTTTTTCAAAATCCCATAAAGTGTGATCTAAATCAAAAAAAAGGTCCGTAATTATTTCATTATTCATAATTAAAACAAAAGTAATTAATAATTTTATCTCACTTGATAAGCCCTATACTAATCAAATGAAATATTCATAAATGATGATTTTTTTTAAAAACAATTTCAATTTTTAAATAATACTTTCATCTTTAAAACTATAATAGCCTTTTTCAGAAATAATCAGATGATCTAAAACGAGAATGTCAAAGGTTGCTGCAGCGTTGATTAATTTTCTAGTGATATTCTTGTCTTGTTTACTGGGCTGTAAATTTCCCGAAGGATGGTTGTGAACCAAAATCATTCCAGTAGCTCCAAGTTCAAGTGCTTTTTTCATTACCAGTCAAACATCGACAACCGTCTGAGATATTCCGCCTTTACTAAGGCAGCTTTTATCGACCAATCCATTGGAACGATTTAAGTATAAAATCCAAAATTCTTCATGGGGCAAACGGGCTAAAATCGGAAACATTATATTGAACACTTTTTTACAATTATTTTTCCTTTGTGATAATCTTCAATAATTCTTTTAGAAAGCTCTAAGGCTGCTTTTATTTTCACGGCCTTTGCTTGTCCTATCCCTTTGTTATACATGATTTTATTTATGGGTGACTTTTGAAGTTCTGAAAGACTGTTCCCGTATTGGGACATCATGCGCTGCATCAATCGGACAGCACTTTCTCCTCGATTACCACTTCCAATTAAAATTGCAAGTAGCTCTGCATTAGATAGATAATCTGAACCTTTTTGAATTAACTTTCTCTCTAGGTCGATCAGCAGCTTCCCATTGTTTGATGGTAAAATTAGGGGTATATTTCGCCATATTTATTGATGTACATAATAAATATAGGGATTTTTTAAGATGTATTTCTAATAATTCGAAAGGGCATTTTTAAGTTTTTCCCAATCAATTCCTCCATAATTACCCGAACTCATCATCAATAAGACGCTTTTGTTGTATTCTAATCCATGAAGCTGTTGCTCTAATTCCTGCGGGTCTGTAAAAACCAATAGCTGCTCATCATCAAAAGCAAGCTTGATTTGTTGTTCACTTATTTCAGGGCGATTTTTTATTTTCAAGGCTGCTGGATCATAAAAAACAATCGCTTGATCTGAGGCACTAAGACTGCCTTGATATTTATTTATAAACGTTTTATCTAAACTACTAAAGGTGTGTAATTCGAAACAAGCAATAAGTTTAAATTCAGAAAATTGATTTTTAACCGCGTTGGTGGTTGCACTTACCTTGCTTGGTGCATGGGCAAAATCTTTATACAGGTGACTGGTTTTTCCAGAAACCATTTTCTCAAGACGTTTGGACGCACCCATAAACGAAGTAATGGCCTGATAAAAATCGTCCTCATCAACGCCCATCAACTGACAAATCCATTTGGCACCAGCCAAATTGGACAAGTTGTGGTTTCCAAAAATCTCTAGTGGAAGTGGGCCCTCATCCGTTTCCAAATAGGTGGTGCCTTTTTCAATAACAAAATCTGGAGTCTGATAGGCTTCTTTTCTTATGGTATTTGGAGAAGCTGTCGAAAGGCTCGCAAGCGTTGCATCTTCATCATTATAAACCAAAACACCTCCTGGAGTAATCGAATCAATAAAAATCTCAAATTGCTTGTTATAATCTTCTTGCGTTGGAAAAACATTGACATGGTCCCAGGCAATGCCACTAATCAATGCAATTTGTGGCTTATAAAGATGAAATTTTGGTCTTAGGTCGATGGGAGAAGATAAATATTCATCACCTTCAAGTAAAATAAAATCATTCGTTTCACTCAAGTAAACCGAGTTTTCAAATCCTGATAAGCTAGCGCCTATCATATAATCGACTGCGATATCTTGATAATTTAAAACATGAAGAATCATTGCGGTAATGGTCGTTTTTCCGTGACTCCCTGCAATTACTACCCGTGTTTTTTCCTTAGAAAACGCATAAATAAATTCGGGATAAGAATAAATCAAAACCCCCATTTCTTTGGCTTTAATCAGCTCTGGATTGTCTGCTTTTGCATGCATCCCCAAAATAACAGCTGCTAGGTCCGGAGTTATTTTTTCAGGAAACCAGCCCAATTCTTTAGGGCAAATTCCAGCTGCTTCTAAATTGGATTTGGAGGGGTCGAAAATAGCATCGTCGCTCCCCGTGATTTCGTCTCCATTGTTTTTTAATGCAATTGCCAAGCTGTGCATGGCACTGCCTCCTATTGCTATAAAATGAAGTTTTTTCATTTTTATTTTATTTCTTTTTTAAGAAGTAATGCCTGTTTAAAATCAGGTTTAATTTCCAAAGCCTTTTCCAAATAAATCTTACTTTTTTGCATGGCTTTCTGCTTGATTGAGATTTTAGCCAAATTAAAATAGACCCATTCCAAGGCAATATTGTCAATAAAATTATAGTTTTTTAAATAAAACTGAAGTGAAGTAATTCCCAATTCATCGTTAATTTCAAAATCAGCGGTCACTCTCCCTAACTCGTAAGCCAAATCTCTTCTTTCTCGGTTTAAAACAAATTCCAGCTCCTCTTTCAAAATTAATTTTATGGCTTTGGAATAGTTTAATTTTGCCAACACAAGGTCCTCCTCCTTTTCATTTAAATAACCCTTTGCCATTAAACCCTCAACAGGATCAAGCTCATAAAGAAGTGCTGCTTTTTCCTTGGCAAACTCCTTGTCTCCTCCCAAAAAATAGGGGATTTCATAAAAAATCTCAATAGCGGTTCTCAAAAACAAGGGGTTGTTTGGCTGAAGCTCTAATGCTTTCAATAAAGCACTTCTTGTTTTACCCAAATAACTAATAGAATACAACCTAGAAACCTCGAGCGATTTTCTTCCTGCAGCCACAGAAAGTCTAAAGTAGCTGTCTCCTTTTGGAGCATTTAAGACTATTTTTTCATAAAAATCAATGGCCGTATCCCAATCTTTATAATAGAAGGCTAAATCTGCAATTTTTCTTTCTAATTTGCTGGTTGAGTTTTTATTTAAACTGTCTTTTAATTCCTTTAATTTGAGATTATAAACTTTGTCATTTTTAAAATCATATTTAACAAAAGACCTTGATTCTTGTGAGAAAGAAAAAAGAAAGCTTAAAAAAAAAGTCAGGAAAAATGATTTAAAACTAAGCATTAGGCGTATTCAATATTTTCCAAATTAGATCTTTCAATTGCTCCAATCCAGTTTGCGCTACCCCTGAAATCATACAATGAGGAATGCCTTTAAAATTTTCTGCCATTTCTTTAGCATACTCACTTTTAAGCTCTTCATCAAGTAAATCACATTTAGAAAGTGCAACGATATAGTCTTTATCTACCAGTTCTGGATTAAAAATTTTAAGCTCATTCATTAGAATATTAAAGGTTTTTTTAACATCTAATGAGTCTGCAGGAATAAGAAATAGCAAAACCGAGTTTCGCTCAATGTGACGCAAAAAATAGTGTCCAAGTCCCTTCCCATCAGCAGCACCTTCGATAATCCCTGGTATGTCCGCCATCACAAAAGACTGAAAATCTCTGTAAGGGACAATTCCTAAGTTCGGCTTTAAAGTGGTGAACTCATAATCTGCAATCTTTGGCTTTGCGCCACTAACGGAAGCCAATAGGGTAGATTTTCCTGCATTCGGAAAACCAACCAAACCAACATCTGCTAATACTTTAAGTTCAAAGGTTACATCAAGCTCTTTTGCCGGTCTGCCGGGCTGAGCATATCTCGGCGTTTGATTGGTTGGAGATCTAAAATTCCAGTTCCCTAAACCACCCAAACCACCTTCTAAAAGTATGACTTCTTGATCCGCTTCAACGATTTCAAAAAGTATTTCGTTTGTTTTTGTGTCTCGAACAATGGTGCCTAATGGAACATTGATGTAAGCATCAATCCCCTGGGCGCCACTGCTTCGGCTTTTACTTCCATGTCCTCCATGTCCCGCTGTAAAGTGTCTTGAAAACTTAAAGGAATAGAGTGTCCATAAATTGGGATCCGCTTTTACGATCACATGGCCGCCTCTACCTCCATCTCCTCCGTCGGGTCCTCCTTTGGTGATGAATTTTTCACGGTGCAAATGGACAGAGCCTTTGCCTCCGTTTCCAGATTTAACTTTTAACTTAACATAGTCTACAAAATTCCCTTCTGTCATCTGTTTTTATAAAAAACTATCTATTAGTAACGTTAATCTTCCTGTAATTTCGTCTATACTACCAATACCATTAACGCTGTGAAACTTTTTTTGATCTTGATAAAAATCACGAAGTGGCACAGTTTTACTGTTATATTCGTCGAAACGATTCCTAATTTTAACCTCATCTTGATCGTCCACTCTGCCGCTGGTTATTCCTCGATTTAATAAGCGTCCAATTAAAACATCATCGGCTGCTTCGAGGGCAACAGTAGCAGTAATTGACATTGATTTTTCTGTAAGAAATTCATCTAAGGCAATCGCCTGTTTCGTGGTTCTTGGGAAGCCATCAAAAATAAAACCCTTAGCCTCTGGATTGGATTCGACCGAATCTTTTAACATATCTATGGTGACTTGGTCTGGGACCAAATCTCCTTGATCCATATAAGATTTAGCTAATTTTCCTAAATCAGTTGCATTGGTTATGTGGTGTCTAAATAAATCTCCTGTTGAAATATGAAATAGTTCGTATTTTGATTTCAAAAATTCCGCTTGCGTTCCCTTTCCCGCCCCGGGTTTTCCAAAAAGTACTAGATTAATCATTTAAAAATATTTTACGTAAAGATATCCAAATTGTAATGCTTTCTTCCTTTCCACAAAAGATATGCTTATTTTTGCTTAAAACTATTTAATGGATTTTTTTTCAACTTCAAAAACAATTGGCATATTAGGCGGGGGACAACTGGGTAAAATGTTGCTCTATTCAACCCGTAAATGGGATATAAATACTCATGTATTAGACCCAAGTGATGATGCTCCTGCGAGAATAGCTTGCAATAAATTTATAAAAGGAGATTTGATGGACTTCCAAACTGTATATGATTTTGGTAAAAATTTAGATCTAATTACCATAGAAATAGAAAACGTAAACGTCCAAGCCTTAGAGCAACTCGAAAAAGAGGGAGTCAAAGTCTATCCACAGCCTCATGTCTTGAAAAACATACAAAACAAATGTTTGCAAAAAAAGTTTTATAATAAAAACAAGCTCCCACTGCACCCTTTGAAGAATTTAATCGGATCGATGAAGTGAAAGATGCTATTGCAAAAGGGAAGCTCTCATTTCCATTTGTATGGAAATCTGCTTCGATGGGATATGATGGTTATGGCGTAAAGATTGTTCAAACTAATAAAGAATTAGAAACGCTACTTGAAGGCGCTTGCTTGATCGAAGAAATGGTCAGTTTTACCCACGAACTCGCCGTAATTATTTGTCGAAGAGCTCAAGGGGAAAGGGTCAATTACCCTGTGGTCGAATCAGAATTTCACCCCACCTCAAATCAAGTGGAATATGTTTTGTGCCCGGCTAGAATTGATAAAAAACATGCTGAAAAGGCCATAGAAATTGCAACAAAAGTTTCTGAAGCTTATGATCATATTGGACTGTTGGCGGTTGAACTCTTCCTCACAACGAAAGGAGAAATGTTGATCAATGAAGTTGCTCCACGACCCCACAATAGTGGACACTTTAGCATTGAAGCTTCCTATACCTGTCAATTTGAGCAGCACCTCAGGGCCATACTCAATTTGCCCTTGGGCAAAACAGACAGTAAAACTGCTGGTGTGATGGTTAACCTTGTTGGTAGCGAGGGACATACCGGAGCTGTTCATTACAAAAACATTGACCAAATCTTAGCAATTGATGGGGTAATTCCTCATATTTACGGTAAAAAAGAAACCCGTCCCTACAGGAAAATGGGGCATGTAACGGTCATTCACTCAGAAATAGAAACTGCTCGAAAAATAGCGGAACAAGTAAAACAAACCTTATCAGTAATCTCAAAATAATATGGCACAAGTAGGAATAATAATGGGAAGTCAATCGGATCTGCCAATCATGCAAGAGGCCATTGACATTCTTCAGAGGATTTGACATCGAAATTGAAGTAGACATTGTTTCGGCGCACCGGACTCCACAAAAGATGATGGCTTATGGTGAAGAAGCACACAAAAGAGGGCTCAAAGTAATTATTGCCGGCGCTGGTGGCGCTGCTCACCTTCCAGGAATGATCGCCTCATTGACACCACTTCCAGTTATAGGCGTACCTGTCAAGTCATCGAATTCTATTGACGGATGGGATTCTGTTCTATCCATACTACAAATGCCAGGTGGTGTTCCCGTTGCTACAGTAGCACTAAACGGCGCAAAAAACGCTGGTATTCTTGCCGCTCAAATCATCGGATGTGCTGACAGTTGTGTCCTTGACAAAGTTGTTCTTTATAAAAAATCCTTAGAACAAAAAGTAATTCAAAGTTCAAAAAAAATTAAAAAAATAATATTGAAAAACCCCCTTTTAAGTTCGTTTGAAACCCCTTTTCAAGCTGCTCCTTTTAGTAAATTTTCTTCGGAACATTTTCTCCCTGCCTTAACTGAAAACATCAAAGATGCCCTGATTGAAATTGATGAGATCACTAATCAAAGTTCAATAGCAACTTTTGAGAACACTCTTGAAGCAATGGAAAATTGCAGCGATCTTCTCGAGAGAAATAGTGCTTTGATGTTTAATCTCAATAGTGCTGAAACATCTGATGAACTTCAGGCTGTCACACAAGATGCCTCCCAACTAATTACGGAGTTTCAAAATGACATTCGACTTAACAACGCACTTTTCAATAGGATTAAGTACATCTTCGAAAACGAAGACCGCCAGAAACTCAATACAGAAAAATTAACTCTTTTAGAAAAAGAATACAAGGGATTTGTTCGAAACGGAGCTTTATTATCAAAATCGGAAAAAGAAAAATTACGTGAAATAGATTCCGAAAAAGCAAAGTTAGGACTCACTTTCGGAGAAAATGTTCTGGCAGACAGTCAGGCTTTTGAACTACACATATCAGACGAAAGTCAATTGAAGGGTTTGCCTGAATCTGCAAAAGAGATGGCCGCTGAAATGGCCAATTCCAAAAACAAACAAGGATGGATTTTCACTTTGGACTATCCAAGTTACATTCCTTTTATGACCTACATTGAAAATCGCGAGCTTAGAAAAGACATGAGTATTGCCTTTGGAAAAAGAGGTTTTCAAGAAAACGACCATAACAATACCGAAATCATCCTAAAACTTGTCAGACTGAGAAATGAACGGGCAAAACTTTTGGGTTATGAATCCCATGCAGCTTTTGTTCTAGAGGAACGAATGGCACAATCTGAAGAGAAAGTAACTGATTTCCTAGAGGATCTTTACGAAAAAGCACTGCCCATCGCAACCTCAGAATGGGAAGAGATGAAACAATTTGCAAAAAGCCATCTTCAAATTGATACTATTGAAAAATGGGATACTGCTTATATTTCTGAAAAGTTAAAACAAACGCAGTTAAAGCTCGACGAGCAAGAACTCAAACCTTATTTTTCTTTGGAAAAAGTACAGTCGGGGCTTTTTGAAATTGTAGCTAGATTGTATGGATTAAGCTTTAAGAAAAACAACAAGCTTGAGGGCTATCACAAGGAAGTTGATGTTTATGAAGTGTATAATAAAGAAGGTGAATTCCGCGCCATATTATACACAGACTTTTTCCCAAGACCTGGAAAACGAAATGGCGCATGGATGACATCATACCGTTCGCAAAGTAAAAATCAACGTCCTCACATTTCAATTGTATGTAACTTTTCTAAGCCCACCGCAACACTACCTTCCCTATTAACTTTTCAGGAGGTAACTACCTTGTTTCATGAATTTGGACATGCACTACACGGGATACTTGCCGACACAGCTTATAGTGGTTTGAGTGGGACAAGCGTTTATTGGGATTTTGTTGAATTACCTAGTCAAATTATGGAAAACTGGTGCTACGAACCCGAAGCCTTAGCTTTATTTGCCAAGCACTATCAAACGGAAGAAGTGATCCCAATGCATTTGATTCAAAAAATAAAAAAAGCAGCTCATTTTCAGCAAGGACTTCAAACACTTAGACAATTAGGTTTTAGCTTTTTAGACCTGTCTTATCACGGGAAACATGCCCTTGAAATCAAGGACATCAAGGAACATGAAACTAAAATATTAAAAAGAATTCAATTTACTTCGGACACTCCTGAAAACGCATCTAGCACTGCTTTTTCTCATATTTTTCAGGGAGGATATTCCGCAGGTTATTACAGTTATAAATGGGCTGAAGTTCTGGATGCAGATGCTTTTGAGTTGTTCCAAGAAAAAGGAGTTTTTGACAAAGAAACCTCTCAGTCTTTTCTGGAAAACATTCTCTCAAAAGGTGGCACCGAACACCCAATGAAACTTTACAAAAGATTTAGAGGAAAAGAGCCTGACCCTAATGCCTTGCTCAGAAGAGCAGGTTTGGTGAATTAATTATAAATGCCTGTCCAATTTAAATAGCCGCCTCTTAGGTCGTATATTTTTTTAAAACCTAAGGAATCCATGATTTGTGAAGCCTTAGCGCTTCTTCGTCCCGATCGGCAATAGATCAACAACGTATCCTCTTTCGAAACGGAAGTTTATTTGATCTAAAAACTCAATTGATTTGACATTAATATTCTTAGCACCATCAATATGTCCCTCCATAAATTCAACTGGAGTTCTAACATCAATTAATTGATGTCCTTCTTTTAAAAGAACTTCATAAACAGGCTTTTCGACAACATTAACAGATGGTAACTGAACGAACATCCAGAGCATAATAATTCTTATAAACATCTTATTTGATTTTAAGGAACAAGATAATAATTATCTTAATAAAATATAAAGCGAACACCACAAAACAGGAATGCCCTCTATCCAAAAGCTACTGTAATATTCTGATTGATCTTCGTTACTTTTTAATATTAAAACCATTAATACCAACAAAACAAAAGATTCAATTATAAAAAAGTCTAAGGGGGTTTTGATGATAAAAAATGAAATTGACAAGTGAAAAATAATCAAAATGACACCCAATAGCTTTGTGTTTCTAACTCCAAATTTTTGGGGTAAAGTGCTCAACTGAAAGTCATCAGAATTTAAATCTCTTATTTCGAAAGGCAAAGTCGCCACCAAAACGAAAACATACCGCTGAACTGTAAGAAAAATTGAATTATCAAGGTCAACTGTCTCAAAAAAAACAAGTGGTAAATAAAAAGTAATGATTAGCCATGCAAGTGCTACTAAATGAATCTTTAAACCTCTTAAAGCACGGAAGTTTTTTCTTTTTTTTGACAAAGGAATACTGTACAAAAGCACTAAAATTCCCGCTAGAAAAACCAAACCTAATGCAGCATAAGTAAAACTTGAAAGTCCAATTAAAACAACTATTAATGTAATGATTATTGGAGGGAAAAAAAGCGGAAAGAATTTTGATTTATTGAATCTGTTTTCTAAATAAAGAGAAAAAAACTTTATGAAATTATAGCCCAAGAATGCAATGCAAAAAACAGTAGCGTAAAACAGTAAGGATAGTGAAATATTAAAGTTAAATGCTGTAACTCGGGTTAATGCAACCACTGCCAATCCCACATGAAAATTGAACCGCACGTAACAGTCGAACAAGCGTATTATTGAATTCACCAGACAAAAGTATTCGAAACTGTTAATAAGTCGCGATTTTGTTCAAAAATAAATAATTATTGATCCTTACTGAACTTAAAAATTAAAACCCAATCTCGTAATTTTGACGAAACAACAATTGGTATGAAGAAGGATGAATTTGTGTCGCGACACATCGGACCCAACAAGAGTGAAATCCGACAAATTCTTGCAACCCTAGAAGTGGATTCTATAGCGGAACTACTTCAACAGACGATTCCTGAGGAAATACGATTACCAAATTCGCTAGACTTACCAGAAGGCATAAGCGAGTTTAAATTCTTAAACGAATTACGCGAGCTTTCTGAAAAAAATCAACTTTTTGACACTTACATTGGACTTGGTTACCACCCCACAATTACTCCTGCTGTTATTCAACGAAATATTCTGGAAAACCCAGGGTGGTATACCGCATACACTCCCTATCAGGCCGAAATAGCTCAAGGAAGATTGGAAGCTTTGTTTAATTATCAGACCCTCGTCTGTGACCTCACGGGAATGCCACTTTCTAATGCCTCACTGCTTGATGAAAGCACTGCAGCAGCAGAGGCCATGGCGATGACATTTGCGCTTAGAAGTTCAGATCAGAAAAAAAGAAATACCAATCAGTTTTTTGTTTCGGATCAAATATTACCCCAAACACTCTCTGTTTTAAGAACACGATCAGAACCTTTAGGAATCGAATTGATCGTAGACGATATAGAGGAATTTTATTTTAATGGGGAATTCTTTGGGGCGATCTTTCAATATCCTGGAAAATCAGGAAATATAATTGACCTTCCAGCTGCAATTTCAAAAGCTAAAGAGTTTGATGTAAAGACAATCGTAGCTGCTGATCTTCTCAGCCTGACGATTCTTGAAGCTCCTGGCAAATATGGTGTTGACGCAGTAATTGGAACCACTCAGCGCTTTGGAATACCTTTGGGTTATGGAGGGCCGCATGCGGCTTATTTTGCAACCAAATCAGAGTATAAAAGAAACATACCTGGTCGTATTATTGGTCAAACCAAGGATATGGACGATATTCCATTGCCTTAAGAATGGCATTACAAACCAGAGAGCAACACATCAAAAGAGATCGAGCCACTTCAAACATTTGTACCGCGCAAGTGCTACTCGCAGTAATGGCAGGAATGTATGCAGTTTATCATGGTCCTAAGGGGTTAAAAGTAATTGCTAAGAATATTCACCTGAATGCAGTAAAACTCGAGAAAAAATTAGAGGATCTGGGTTTAAAACAACTAAACAGATATTATTTTGACACCCTTTGCGTTCAAGCCGATGCAAAAATCATTAAGTCCATTGCCGAAAAAGATAACGTCAACTTCCTCTATTTTGATAAACACACAATTGGAATTTCAATCAATGAAACCACAGATGATTCTTCATTGTTGAAAATTCTAAACATATTCGAACAGGCCGTCAAACAAAAAAGCAGCTCAGAAAAAATAGAAGTGGATTCGTTTCGGATCCCAGTTAAACAATCAAGAAAAAGCTCTTTTTTAACACACAAAACATTCAATACTTATCATTCCGAAACAGCATTGATGCGATACATCAAATCATTAGAAAGAAAAGATTTGGCGCTAAACCACTCGATGATCTCTCTAGGATCTTGTACGATGAAACTCAATGCAGCCGCAGAAATGCTTCCTTTGAGTTGGGCAAAATGGTCTAACATCCACCCCTTTGTGCCCATCGAACAAGCAGCTGGTTATCAATTCATGTTGAAAAGCTTGGAAGCTCAGTTAAATGAAATCACTGGATTTGCAGCCACATCGTTGCAACCCAATTCTGGAGCTCAGGGAGAATATTCTGGATTAATGGTCATAAGTGCCTATCACCATTCAAGAGGGGAACAAAACCGAAACATCTGTCTCATCCCTTCCTCTGCCCACGGAACAAATCCCGCCTCAGCCGTTATGGCAGGAATGAAAGTCGTGGTTATTAAAACAGATGAAATGGGAAATATCGACTGGCTGGACATTGCTCAAAAGGCAGAAGAGCACAAAGACAATCTGGCTGCATTAATGATAACTTACCCTTCTACTCATGGAGTTTTTGAATCAAACATTAGACAGATCACCAAAAAAATACATGATTTTGGAGGTCAAGTTTACATGGATGGCGCCAACATGAACGCACAAGTTGGTCTCACCAGTCCAGCCATGATTGGAGCAGATGTTTGTCACTTAAATCTACATAAAACATTTGCCATACCACATGGAGGTGGTGGACCAGGCGTAGGGCCTATATGTGTTGCGAAACATCTTGAAGCTTTTTTACCTAATAATCCTTTAATAAAAACAGGGGGAGAAAACGCTATTTCGTCAATCTCAGGTGCGCCTTGGGGATCGGCACTCGTGTGCCTTATTTCTTATGGTTACATAAAAATGCTCGGGGCCAGTGGCTTAAAAAGAGCTACCGAAATAGCAATTTTAAACTCAAATTATATTAAAAAAAGGCTTGAGGGTGCCTATGAAATTCTGTTTTCTGGTGAAAATGGTCGAACAGCGCACGAACTAATCATTGACTGCCGGCCCTTCAAAAAACAAAATATTGAAGTTGTGGATATTGCTAAGCGCCTTATCGATTATGGCTTCCACGCTCCAACGGTGTCTTTTCCAGTAGCAGGAACGATGATGATTGAGCCCACAGAGAGTGAAAATCTGAGTGAAATAGATCGTTTTTGTGATGCCATGATTTCAATCAGAATGGAGATCGGATCAAATGACGATGCTGACCTGGCAATGCTTAAAAATGCGCCACATACATTACAAATGATTACTTGTGATCATTGGAATCACCCCTACTCCAGACAAAAGGCTGCTTTCCCACTCGAATTTGTAAAGGAGAATAAATTTTGGCCAAGTGTAAGAAGAGTGGACGAAACGTTTGGCGATCGTAATTTGATCTGTAGTTGCGAGCCCGTGGAGAACTACATAAATGCTTGATTAACATTTGTTTAAATATTTAAAAACAATCTTTAACTCAGTAAATTCAATTACTGAATTTCATACCGTTTTTTAAATTTTCGACATATAATCTCTTATTAAACGCTACTATTGTAATCTAAATATATGAATTACAAAATTACAGGTAGCGGCAGTTGTATTCCAACAAATAATCAAGATAACGGTGCTTTTTTGTCACAATCATTTTATGATGACAATGGTGTGGAACTTGAATTAGACAATCAAATCATCATTGATAAATTCAATTCTATTACTGGGATAGAGCAACGCAAATACATCAATAAAGAGTTAAAAACCTCGGACATTGCTGCTGTAGCTGCACAAGATGCAATTGAAGATGCGCAAATTGATCCTGAAACATTGGATTATATCATTGTAGCCCATAATTTTGGAGACATTCCTTACGGAAGCAAACAAATCGATACCTTACCCAACCTAGCTGCAAGGGTAAAGTCAAAATTAAAAATAAAGAACCCTAGCTGTGTTGCCTATGACATCCTATTCGGCTGTCCTGGATGGGTCGAGGGAATGATTCAGGCGAAAGCATTTATCAAGGCCGGAATGGCTACAAAGTGCTTGGTTGTAGGAGCAGATGCGCTATCGAGAGTGATCGATAAATACGACAGAGATTCCATGATATTTGCGGATGGCGCTGGCGCAACCATTCTTGAGGCAACTGATGAGGATGGTGGTGTTTTATCCCACACTTCAGCTACTTACACTTCTGAAAATGAAGCTGAATTCATTTATTACGGTAACTCCTATAATACCAAAGCGGATCAAAGTGAAAAGTACATCAAAATGCAAGGAAGGAAAGTGTATGAATTTGCACTTAGTCATGTTCCCGCTGCAATGAAAAAATGTCTTGATGATGCAAATATTGAGATCGACCAACTAAAAAAAATATTTATTCATCAGGCGAATAAAAAAATGGATGAAGCCATTGCAAAAAGGTTTTATAGACTTTATAAGGTTCCAATGCCTGGGGATATCCTTCCTATGAATATTGAAGAATTTGGAAACAGCTCCGTTGCAACGGTTCCTACCTTATTTAATTTGGTACTCAAGCAAAACTATAAGGGACATCGACTTAACAAGGGAGACATTATCCTTTTTGCCAGTGTAGGTTCAGGAATGAATATCAATGCTATTACCTACCAAATTTAATTTTACAATTACTTAACAAATTAAACGAACTACTCTTAAAGGTTAAATGTTTAAATTTACTGCATGATTATCATTCATCACATAGGCGCTTATTTTTTAATGCTCCAAAAAGTCTTTAGGAGATTCGTAAAATGGAGCGTATTAAAAGAGTTGATAATTAAAGACATTGATGCCTTAATCATCGGTTCTATTGGTATTGTCGCTTTCATTTCTTTTTTTGTAGGAGGAGTTGTTGCGATTCAAACGGCATTAAACTTGACCAATCCTTTTTTACCACAATATTTAATTGGTTTTGCGACTCGACAGTCTGTTATTCTTGAGTTCGCCCCTACTTTCATTTCCATTATTATGGCTGGAAAAGTTGGATCATTTATTACTTCAAGCCTAGGGACAATGAGGGTTACAGAACAAATTGAAGCTTTAAAAGTGATGGGGATAAATACCTATAATTATTTGATTTTCCCAAAGTTGATTGCCATGTTTTTTTACCCATTCGTAATAGTTGTCTCCATGTTTTTGGGTATAATTGGAGGCTACTTCGCATCGATATATGGTGGATTTTGTAACAGCGCAGACTTCATTCAAGGCATTCAGCTAGATTTCATTCCGTTCCATATTGGCTATGCTTTTTTAAAAACAATAATATTTTCCTTCATTTTGGCAACTGTTCCTTCCTATCACGGCTATTTCCTTAAAGGTGGAGCATTGGAAGTTGGAAAAGCAAGTACAACGTCTTTTGTTTGGACGAGCGTACTGATCATCATCGCAAATTATTTAACAACTCAACTTTTACTCACCTAATGATTGTCGTTGAAAACCTATACAAATCTTTCGATGGAGTAAACGTTTTAAACGATATCTCCACAACTTTCGAAAAAGGAAAAACCAATTTAATTATTGGTCAAAGTGGAGGAAAGACAGTTCTACTCAAGAGTATACTTGGTTTATTCAATATTGATAAAGGAAATATTTATTTTGGAAATCAATCGATTCAAAACATTAGCAATAAAGAAAGAAGTATTTTAAGACAAGAAATG
Source organism: uncultured Flavobacteriaceae bacterium (assembly GCA_905182575.1). Lineage (GTDB taxonomy): Bacteria > Bacteroidota > Bacteroidia > Flavobacteriales > Flavobacteriaceae > UBA8316. The sequence goes on from CAJJCA010000013.1 coordinate 96,803, forward strand.
GGCATGGTTTTTCAAGGAAGTGCTTTGTTTGACTCGATGACCGTTGAGGAAAACATTATGTTTCCAATGCGAATGCTTACTAAAAACAGTTTTGAGGAAATGCAATCGCGTTCCAATGAGGTTATCAAACGGGTGAATTTGATCAATGCAAATAAAAAATTACCGTCTGAAATATCTGGAGGTATGCAAAAAAGAGTTGCCATTGCAAGGGCCATTGTCATGAATCCAAAATACTTATTTTGTGATGAACCTAACTCTGGGTTAGATCCCAAAACCTCAACGATTATTGACAATTTGATTCAAGAGATTACCCAAGAATTTCAAATCACTACTATTGTAAACACTCATGACATGAACTCTGTAATGGAGATTGGAGAGAAAATTATTTTCTTGCAAAATGGAAAAAAAGAATGGGAAGGAAATAATAAAGAAGTTTTTAAAACCGAAAATGAAGCCTTTAAAGTCTTTATTTATTCTTCTAATTTATTTAAGAAAGTTCGAGAGGTATACCTCAGAGATAACGCTTAATCCTTAGAGTTAAAATTAACTTAGCAGCATTACTTTTGCATGAGGACTAAACAAATACAACCTTCCAGTAGAAATTTCTTTACACTCATATTTTTTCACTCTTTTAGAACCAAGTAACAAATTTCCTATCGTTGTGAATCTTAAACACTGAGCCTTCTTTCAACTCGAAAATATAAGTGTCCTCTGTCTCGGGATCAAATTTATTTAATTCAACAACTAATTTAAAATCGGAATCAGTGCTTGCCTTTGGATTTTTAAAATGAAGCGCAAGCGTCTCTAATAAAGGTGAAGGGAAAACTGAGTCATTTAAAAAAGGTAACATCATTTCACGATAACACAATTTCCAGTGCTTACCATGCGGTTTGATTCTATTTCCATAAGTCTTAAAAGCGACCAAGTGTGAAATCTCATGTACGAGGGTGATTAGAAATCGAAAAACATTGGTTGTTTCGTTAATGGTAATTTGATGTACGTCATGGGATAACATCCTGTAATCTCCATGTTTGGTAACACGTTTTCGAGAGACAATAACGTTCACTTTCCAGCGCGATAAGTATTCAGAAATTAAAAGATGTGCTTCTTTTGGGAGGTAGTCTTGTAAAGCGGTTATTTGAGCCTCCATAAAGATTAGGGCGTACTTGAAGAAACAGGAAGAACTTTTCCGTTATAAAATTGATTCCCATTTGACGCAAAGTCTAGGATATAAGTTCCCATTTGCTCAGCAGTTAAAGGAGCTTCGTAACCTGGAAAGGCCTCTGCCAACATTTCAGTTTGAACGGCACCCAATGCCAATGCATTGAATGAAGGACCTGTTTTAGCGTACTCCTCCGCTAGCATTTCGGTCAAGGTGATTAGTGCACCTTTACTACTGCTGTAAGCTGATAATCCGGGGAATTTCGAACTGCCCTGTATGCCGCCCATGCTGCTTATATTGACAACATGACCCTTGGGGTTTATAATCGGCAAGAGATTTCGTGTGAGCGATGCTACTGAGAACACATTCACTCTATAAACTGACTCAAACTCTTCATCAGTAGTTTCGGCAAAAGACTTATTTATTAAACTTCCAGCATTATTAATTAATATATCTATATTCCCAAACTCACTTTTAACTGATTCAGCAAAACCATCTATTTCTTTTTGATTTAAAAGGTCTACAGCGAAAGGGTGAATGTTTTCAATATTAGAAAGCGGCTTGATATTTCTCGATAGTGCAATGATCTGATGTCCCTCAGCTGCAGCTTTTAGGCAAACTTGCAATCCAATTCCCTTACTGGCTCCAGAAACAACTATCGTCTGCATAAGTCAATCATTTTATAGTTTTCGATTTAAAGAACGTTTTTCTTTTTAGGAAACCAAAAGTGTAATCGGATTTTCGATATACGATTTTAATGTTTGTAAAAATAAAGATCCAGTTGCACCATCAACAGTTCTGTGATCGCAAGTTAGGGTCAATTTCATAGTGTTACCCACCACAATTTGCCCTTCTTTAACGACAGGTTTGTTGACTATTGCGCCTACAGATAAAATTGCTGAATTAGGTTGATTGATAATCGAAGTGAATTCTTGAATACCAAACATTCCTAAATTAGAAATAGTAAATGTGCTTCCTTCTATTTCAGTAGGAGTTAATTTTTTCGCTCTTGCTCTGCCTGCAAAATCTTTAACGGTTGCACCAATTTGTCTTAAATCCATTTCATCTGTGAACTTTAGAACAGGAACAATCAATCCGTCTTCAACTGCAACTGCCACTCCAACATGAACGTGGTGGTTTTGAATGATTTTATCATCAAACCATTGAGAATTTACTTGCGGATGTTGTTTTAATGCCAGCGCTACGGCTTTTACTATGATGTCATTAAAAGAGATTTTAGTCTCTGGAATGGTATTGTATTGTGCTCTAAAAGCCATAGCATTGTCCATGTCAAACTCAACACCTAAATAATAATGAGGTGCTGAAAACTTAGAAGCGGAAAGTCTTTTGGCAATTACTTTTCTGATGGAACTGTTCGCGATTTCCGTAACTCCTTCTACCCCAGCAGGAACAAATGATTGTACTGAAGCACCATTAGCAGCAGCAGGCATTGAAATTTTCAATATCTCGCTTAATAATTCTTCCTCCTTCGCCTGATCCGGCAACATTATTCAAGTTAATTACTTTTTCTTCTGCTAATTTTTTAGCTAGTGGAGAAATAAATACTCTTCTGGCATTTGAATTTACTTTAGGTGCTTGAGCTACAGGAGCTGGTTTTGGAACTGCAACAGCTTCGGGTGTTGAAACAACAGGAGCTGTTTCTTTGATTGCTTCTGGTTTAACATCCGCTTGAGAGTGGCGCAATGCGGCTTTCACGGCCTCGGTAATCTTTATCTCCAATAACAGCCAATATTGCATCGACAGGTGCAGACTGTCCTTCCTCTAGACCAATGTGCAAAAGTGTGCCTGTATAAAAAGACTCAAATTCCATTGTTGCTTTGTCGGTTTCAATTTCAGCTAAAATATCGCCTTCTGCAACAGTATCGCCTACTTTAATATTCCACTTCGCAACGGTTCCTTCTTCCATGGTGTCACTCAATCGTGGCATAGTAATGACCTCAACTCCTGAGGGCATTGCGACAGCGGTAGTTTCCTCAACAACTGCTTCGGTTTTAACTTCTTTTTCATCGGCAGGACTCTCAGTACCTGCAATCATTCCAGAAATATCTTCTCCATTTTTCACCTATAATGGCTAAGAGTGAATCTACAGGAGCAGTTCCTCCTTCTTGAATTCCGATATATAGTAATTCGCCTTCTTGAAAAGATTCGAATTCCATGGTGGCCTTATCAGTCTCAATTTCAGCTAAAATATCGCCTTCAATTACTGAGTCACCTACTTTTTTATACCATTTAGCGACAGTGCCTTCTTCCATTGTGTCACTTAACCTAGGCATATTTATTAATTCAGCCATTCTATTTTATTTTATGCTTAATAAAAGGATAATCCTCTTGTTCATATACTGCGTCATACATAAGAGACTTTTCTGGGTAAGGAGATTCCTCTGCAAACTTAACACACTCAAGAACACCTTCTTTGACCTTAGCATCAACTTCATCGAGCTGATCTTGGGTAGCATATTTGTTTTTGAGAATGATTTCCTTTACCTGAGAAATAGGATCAATCTTTTTATACTCAAGAACCTCATCTTTGGTTCTGTATTTTTGTGCATCCGACATGGAATGTCCTCTAAAACGATACGTTTTCATTTCTAAAAAAGTTGGACCGTTGCCTTCTCTTGCAAATTTAATGGCTTTGTTCATCGCCTTAGCAACAGCCACTGGGTCCATTCCATCTACCGGTCCACAGGGCATTTCATAACCCAATCCCAATTTCCAGAAAACTTATGACTTGCTGTTCTTGCTACAGAAGTTCCCATGGCATAGCCATTGTTTTCAACAACAAAAACAACAGGAAGTTTCCAAAGTGTCGCCAAGTTTAATGTTTCGTGAAGTGACCCTTGTCTAACTGCTCCATCTCCCATAAAACATAGGGTGACATTGTCGCGATTAAAATATTTATCTCCATAGGCCATTCCAGCGCCTAAAGGTATTTGACCTCCAACAATACCGTGACCTCCATGAAATTTGTGTTCCTTAGAGAAAATGTGCATCGAACCACCCAATCCTTGGGAAGTTCCAGTTGCCTTACCAAATAATTCAGCCATTATTCGTTTTGGATCTACACCCATTCCAATGGGTTGAACGTGATTCCTGTAGGCGGTTATCATTCGGTCTTTACCAATTTCCATTGCGTGAAGAGAACCTGCCAATACAGCTTCTTGACCATTATATAAGTGTAAAAAACCTCTTACCTTCTGCTGAATATAAACTGCAGCTAGTTTATCTTCAAATTTGCGCCAGAACGTCATGTTTTCATACCAATTAAGGTAAGTTTCTTTTGTAATTTGTTTCATTAAACGAGTTGAGATAATAAAATTAAATTATTCTGTAAAATTAAAGAATTCTAGGGTAGGGAGAAAATATATTTATTAAATAAAAAAAATCTTTAATAAGTGCCCTGAATTTGACCACTCTGACTATCGTCAATCTAAGGGTACTGAGGAATTTAAATTGAAGGTCAGGGAGAACCTAAGTGTATTTTCTAATGGGTTTCTAACCTTAGAAAGAGAAGAAAGATATGAAATATCAATAGTAATGTTGTTTAATGTAAATCCAGATCCGAAAGTAAGATAGCGTCTTGAACCTTTTTCCTCGCTTTCATTAAAATAGCCAGTCCTTACAGCGAAATTGTCCCCTAGTAAATATTCCAACCCTAGCGCCCAAGTAAATTCTTCTACCTCTTCAGTGAATCCTCCGGGAGCATCGTTAAATGACTTGAATATCGCATCTAAGAAAGTAGTGTCTGGCTGTCTGTATCCAATAAAAACATTGTTATCGTCATAAGTTGCAACAGGAGATGGGACCAATAATTTAGCGAATTCCAAGTTGATTCCTAACGCGTTGGAATCATCAAAAATAAAATTCAAACCCGTTCCAAACCTAAGATTTGTAGGGATATAGTCTTCTTGTCCTCCTTCATCATATTTTAATTTAGGACCAATATTAGATATGTTAAATCCGGCTCTCAAAAAAGCTTTATTATTAAATAAATCAAAATTATTACCCTTATAAAATCCAGCGATATCAACCCCCAAACTATTAGAAGAGCTTGCATCCACATCTGTCGATATTTTCAAATCAGAACGAATATACCTCCCGGCAACTGACATCGCAAATCTATCACTTAATTTTAATGCGTAAGAAAGGTCGATTGAAATTTCATTTGGCCGCTCAGCGCCTTGATCAACTATTGTTCCTCCTACACTTTCATTAAATTGAATATCCCCTAAGCTAAAATACTTAATACTCCCCGCCCAAGAGCTTCTCTCGTTAATTTGGGAAGAAAAGATTAAACTTCCTAAAAAAATAACTACAACGTTATAGAAAATAGGGAGTATAACTCAAACTAAACCCTTTTGGAGATTCAGCAAAAACATACTTTGCTGGGTTCCATTGTTGGGAGTAGGCATCCGCTGAAGTTGCAACTCCTTGTTCTCCCATTCCAGCTGCTCTAGCATCTGGGTGTAATTAATAAAAATGGCACACCGGTAGTGATCACTCGATCTTGTGCAATTCCAACTAATGAACAAAAGGTGGCAATTGTGAAAACTAAACAAAATGTTTTCCTGAGTTTCATTTATGAATAGATGTTTAGGTGAGTCTAAAACGAAAAAAAGAGATACTTATTGCTAAAGTCTTTAAATTTAATGTTAATATTATTTTCAGTTAGTTGGAATATCAATTCCTGATAATGAAAATCTTTTAGAAATATTATCCAGCATTTAATTTGCCAAAATATAATATTAGAAAACTTAATACGTTATGAATTATAAGATTGTAACATTTTGAATAATATTTTAATGCATAAAACAGCTATTATTAGTATCTTGCAATCATATAATACATATATTACAGTAACTATATGAGAATCAAATTTTTATTTAAGAGCTTTGTATTTCTATCTCTCGTTGCGTTTTTCGTAAGCTGTGGGAAAAGTAATAATCAATCTCGCGGAACAGGCTGGGGAATCAATTCTAAAGACGGAGGATTCCAATACAACTTAGATTTTGAAAACCAAGAAACTGGACCAGGATTGGTTTTTATAGAAGGTAGTACTTTTACAAAAGGACAAGTCCAAGATGATGTTATGCATGATTGGAATAACTCTCCTTCACAAGCAACATGTCATGTCTTTCTACATTGACCAAACTGAGGTTACTAACCTTATGTACATGGAATATTTGGATTGGTTAGAAACAGTATTCCCTCTTAATGAGCCTCGTTATATGCAGATATTTATAACGGAGCTCTTCCAGACACTTTAGTTTGGAGAAAAAGCTTAGGAAATACAGATATATTAACACAAATTACTTGCGGCATCCTGCCTATGCTGAATACCCTGTGGTTGGGGTTAATTGGCTTCAAGCAGTTCAATTTGCAGAGTGGAGAACAAATCGTGTAAATGAATTTATTTTAGAACGCGAATCTTTTGTTCAAAAAAATATTAGATACGGAGAATCTCAGGGTGGTGTCGTTAACGCGAATAGCACCTTCAGCACAGACGCTTATTTAAAACGTCCCGAAACCGCCTATGGTGGATTGATGGCTTCTGATAGCCTAATGGGCAAAAGAGGAACCGTAAAAAAAGATACTGCTACTGTTAATGTATATGCAGGAGTTGACAAAGGAGTTTTATTACCTTCTTATAGACTTCCAACAGAAACAGAATGGGAATATGCAGCATTGGCCCTTGGTAGGAGAAAGAGAATACAATACTTATCGAGGTAAAAAGAAATATCCTTGGTCGGGAGAATACACAAGATCAAGTGATAAAAGAAGTGAAGGAGATCAATTAGCAAATTTCAAATTCGGAAAAGGAGATTACGGCGGAATCGCAGGATGGTCTGATGACGGTGGAGATATAACCGTTCAAGTTAAAACTAATATCAATGATTTTGGAGTTTATGACATGGCAGGAAACGTTGCAGAATGGGTTGCTGATGTTTACCGTCCAATAATCGATGATGAAGCAAATGACTTTAACTACTATAGAGGTAATATTTATTCAAAAAGCGCAATTGGAGAAGACGGAAAAGCTGTAATCGTTTCTCCAGACGAATTGGTGTACGATACACTTCCAAATGGAAAAATAATGTTAAAACGTCTTCCGGGTCAACTCGCTCAAATTCCAATTGATGAAGAAGAAACTTTCTTGAGACAAAATTTCACAGAGAGTGACAACAGAAATATTCGTGATGGTGATGTTGAATCAACAAGACTTTTTGCATCTGCTGGAGGTGATGACGAAAACAACCCAAACAAACGTCCAGAGAGCACTGTGATGTACAACGCCCCTAACCATCCAAAAGTAGAGTTGGATGAAGAGGGAAATATCATCAGAAGAATTGACAAGTCTACAAACAGAACTTCACTAATAACAGACGAAGTAAGAGTTTATAAGGGGAGGCTCTTGGAAAGACAGAGCTTACTGGTTAGACCCTGCACAAAGAAGATATTTGCCACAATACATCGCAACTGATTATATAGGATTCAGATGCGCAATGTCTCGTTTAGGGCAAAAAAGCAATATAAAGAAGACCGCAAGACACAAGCGGGCCAAGTAATAATCGTTCATAAAGGCATCCTCTGAGATGCCTTTTTTTTTGATATGATGCTACATGAAATTCATAAATACTTTCTAGCCTCTTCGGGAGTTGTAACTGACACTCGTAAGATAAAAGACAATTGTTTGTTTGTCGCCCTAAAAGGCGAAAACTTCGATGGAAATTTATTTGCAAAAGAAGCCATTCAAAAAGGAGCAATTTTTGCTCTGGTTGATGATCCAGTTATTGCAAGGGAAAATAACCAAATGATTTGTGTGGAAGACACCTTAAAAACACTCCAAGAATTATCTAGATTTCACAGGAAATCCCTAAAAGCAAAAATCATTGCACTTACTGGAAGTAACGGTAAAACCACCACCAAGGAAATTCTGAAAAGTATTCTAAGTCAAAAATACAAAACCCAAGCTACTGTTGGAAACTTAAACAATCACATAGGGGTTCCCTTAACCCTATTAAGCTTTAATGCAAACACCGAAATTGGGATTGTTGAAATGGGAGCAAATCATGGAGGAGAAATAAAGGAGCTTTGTGAAATCGCTTTGCCCGATTATGGTCTAATTACTAATTTTGGGAAAGCACACCTAGAAGGTTTTGGAAGCTTAGAAGGAGTTGTAAAAGCTAAAACAGAGCTCTTTGAACACCTCGTTAACAAAGAAGGAGCGCTCTTTATAAATGAGGATGATCCCATTCAAAAGGAATGGAAAACAAAAAGTAAATACTATTCTTTTGGAGAAGATCTGAATGCAACTTGTGTGATTGAATATTTAACAAAAAGTGGGAATCCATTAAAAATAAAATTTCAAGGTGAAATAATTACATACTAACCTAAATGGCTTTTATAATTTCACTAATATCGGAGCGGCAATTGCCATTGGAAAGTATTTTAAAGTTTCTAACGAAAGTATAAATCTTGGAATCTACGTCTATTCACCATCTAATAATCGTTCGGAAACTATTACTCAAGGGACAAATAGAATCACATTAGACGCCTACAATGCAAATCCCACAAGCATGGAAGTATCTATAAAAGCTTTCGCTTTAAACAAAAATAAGAGTGGCGTTGTCATCCTAGGCGATATGTTTGAACTTGGAGCCTACACCGATGAGGAACATCAAAAAACAGTAATGCTTTTAGAGGAGACAAATTTGGAGGAAATTCTAATTGTCGGGGAAGCCTTTTTTAAGACTTCAAGCAGTGACTCAAGAATACAGAAGTTTAAAAAAACAACTTTTTTACATCAAATTAAAAAGAAATCTTTAAAAAACAAAAACATCCTTCTCAAAGGTTCAAGAGGAATGGCTTTGGAGAAGTTACTTGAGTTGCTGTAAAACTTATTCTAATCCAGCACCTTTAATAATCTCTTGAACAATCTCAGGATTTAATAACGTAGAAGTATCGCCTAAACTTGATACATCTTTACTTGCTACTTTTCTTAAAATACGACGCATTATTTTTCCAGATCTTGTTTTGGGAAGACCAGGAGAAAAATTGTATTGTTCGGGTTTTGCAATAGGACCGATTATCTTTCTCACCATGGCTTTAATTTCACTTTCCATCTCAGCATTAGATTTTGTCGAAGAATTGCAAATTGCATAAGCGTAAATTCCTTGCCCTTTTATCGGATGGGGAAATCCTACTACTGCGGACTCGACAACTTCGGGGTGTTCATTTATCGCATTTTCCACTTCTGCAGTACCCATTCTATGACCAGAAACATTGATCACATCATCAACTCTACCTAATATTCTTAAATAACCATCATGATCTCGTTTTACACCATCACCAGTAAAATACATTCCTTTATATGTAGAAAAATAGGTCTCTTTACAACGGTTGTGGTCCCCATAGGTTGTTCTTATTATTGAAGGCCATGGGAATCTTATACACAGATTTCCTTCCACATTGTTCCCTAAAAGCTCATTTCCTTCAGCATCGACAATTACTGGCTGAACTCCAGGTAAAGGTAATGAGGCGTGCGCCGGTTTATTTGGAGTAATTCCTGCCAGTGGTGAGATCATTATTCCACCCGTTTCGGTTTGCCACCACGTATCTACTAATGGACATCTTCCTTTTCCAATATTTTCGTGATACCAGTGCCAAGCTTCCTCATTTATCGGCTCCCCTACTGAACCAATTACCTTAAGTGAATCTAAATTGTATTTTTCTATTGGCTCAAGACCGAAGACTTGAAGGGCGCGAATGGCAGTAGGTGCGGTATAAAATTGATTGACTTTATATTTATCAATAATCTCCCAAAAACGTCCAGGATTAGGGTAGGTAGGAACGCCTTCAAACATTAAAGTAGTTGCACCAGCCAAAAGTGGTCCGTAAACAATATAAGAATGTCCAGTAATCCAACCAACATCGGCTGTACACCAATAAACATCTGATTCTTCATGCTGAAAAACATTTATAAAAGAATAATAAGTATAAACCATATAACCTGCAATTGAATGAACAACGCCTTTGGGCTGTCCGGTTGAACCAGAGGTGTAAAGAATAAACAACATGTCTTCGGCATCCATTTCTTCAGCCTCATTATCAGAAGACTGTCCAGCAATTGAATCACTCCACCAGATGTCTCGCCCTGTTTTCATATCAACAGACTCCCCCGTTCTCTTAAGAACGATAACTTTTTCAATGGTCGTTGTTTTTTCCAAAGCCTCGTCAACAACTGCCTTCACAGGAATCTGTTTACTCCCTCGGAAATTTCCCATCAGAAGTAAGCACCATTTTCGCTTGACAATCATTGATTCTGTCTGCCAATGCCGAAGATGAAAATCCAGCAAAAACTACAGAATGTACTGCTCCGATTCTGGCACAGGCCAACATGGCAATAGCGGCTTCAGGAACCATCGGCATGTAAATAATTACACGATCTCCTTTTCGTACACCATTTGCACGCATCGCATTCGCAAACTTACAAGTAGCTTCAAAAAGCTCAGCATAAGTAAGACTCACAGAATCAGAATTCGGGTCGTTTGGCTCCCACAATATGGCTGTTTTATCAGCATGCGTTGGGAGTAGTCTCTCAAAAATATTTTCTGTTAAGTTTAATTTCGAATCTTTGAACCACTCCATTTTAGGTTCTTCAAAATTCCAATCTAATACTTTGCTCCATGGTTTTCTCCAACGAAAATCTTCAGCAATTTCTCCCCAAAAAGCCTCAGGATTGGAAATGCTATTTTCGTATTTTGCTGTATACTCGAAAAGACTTGATATTTTATGATTCATATTCTAGTTTATAAAACCTAAAAATAGGTCATAAAATCATTTAACACAAACTTTAAATTTAGAGGGTTATGGACGAAAATAAGATTTACCCAAAAAAAAGGTTATTTAATTCATTAATAAAAGTTTTTGAAAAAACTATATGATTATATGTTAAAAAAAATTATTTTTACTTATACATTAATTAAATATATGTAAAATGGGAGATGCACTAGTAGTATTAATTTTTCTAGCGGTTTTATTTGGAGGAGTATACTGGTACGCTAGTTACTCAACTCGCTCTGGCGGAATATTAGATGAAAACAATAATTTCATACCTGATTCTTGGGAAAAAAATTTCTCGTGGTTCTTTTCTGGAAAAGCATTAATAATTAAATCAGGTATTAAATCGGTTTTGTACTTGCTAAAGTGATCGGTTAGGTCCTAACTGACTTCTAAAAGCTTTAGATAAGCTGTTTTCATTTAAAGAATAACAGCACAAATACTCTATAAAACAAAGCCTCCATTAGGAGGCTTTTGTGGGTGTTAAGGGATTCGAACCCATGACCTCTACCCTGTCAAGGTAGCGCTCTAAACCAACTGAGCTAAACACCCATATGATTTAAAGCCATTATTACTTTTAAATTTGTGTTTTTATCGATATAATCCTTTTTATGCATTCAAATATATTACTTCTTACTCAATTCATACCTCAATTAATAATATTTTGAAGTGTTAATTCTAATGACTTATTTAAGAGGATTAGAAATCCCAGAACTTACTCAAGATGATATGCCTGTGGTTTAAAAGAAAACGCCACTAAAGTTAATTAGTGACCTTAGAATTTAGTGAAGATAATTGTAGTTTATAAGGTTCCTTTTTTAGAACCGTAATAAAATAATCCTAGGGTTATTAATCCCATAATTATTACAGATAACGTTGCAGTTGGTTGTCCTAAAAAAACACTAATCAAAATCTGGTAAAGCTAAAATAGTGAGATATAAAAGCATAAGGGTTAAAAAAACTAATCCATATTCCTAATTTGTTGAATAGCCTATTTTAATTCCGTGTATATACATATTCCCAGTATTAGTATCTCCATAAGTAGAAGGTTGATACCCATAACGAGAGAAGTTTATAATTAATAAGTTATCGTCTGATGAATTACTGTTATAATCTCCAACTGTTTGAGTAAAAGTATGTTTATATAAAGTCCAAGCCGCAGAAGGAGTTAGGTCAAATCCAGCTACAGGATATGTTATGTTTAGATCCCCTGTACCATACTTTCTTGCTCCTGTTTTAAAATAGATGTCTCCATCTGCTGCAGAACAGCTCCAATAAAAAGTTATTGAAACATTTCCTTTATTCCAATTTGAGGGCATCATCAAAGGAATCAAAACTCCGCCCTGTGTTGTACCTGTTCCCTCAGGAAAAGGGATAAGATTTATATATAGCCGGGAGGATATGTAACCGAAGCGTTAGTAGTCACTTCGTGAGGATGTATTAAAATTTCATTGGTATAGCTTGTTCCAGTAATTCCTGTTAACCCTGAGCCATCTCCAACAAAAGCTGTTGCAGAAATTGTTCCTGAGGTTTGAACTAAAGTAACGTTAGAATTACCTAACTGAATGGTATTACTTAGAAACTATTGCACCGTATCCAATAGCAGTTGCGTTTGTAAGGTTATTTGAAGCTACGTCTGCACCATTTCCAATAGCAGTATTATTACTCCCTGTTGTGTTTGAGGATAAGGTATTTGAACCAATAGCAGTATTATTACCCCCTGTGGTGTTTGAGTGTAAACTATTTACACCAACAGCAACATTGCCAGAACCTGTGGTGTTATTAAATAAACCTTGGTCTCCAAAAGCAGAGTTAGAATCCCCAGTGGTATTTGATAATAATGCATTTTTTCCAGTAGCAGTATTAAGACCCCCTGTAGTGTTTGAGAATAAAGCCCTGAAATCCATTAGCAGTATTATAATTTCCTGTAGTGTTGGCAAATAAAGCCTTGAAGCCACTAGCAGTATTACGTATTGCTGTAGTGTTTGAGTTTAAAGCCATACCACCAATAGCAGTATTATCGTGTCCAGTTGTGTTTGAGTATAAAGCCTCACCTCCAATAGCGATATTATTATCTCCTGTAGTGTTTGAGTATAAAGCGTTTGAACCAATAGCAGTATTACTAGCCCCTGTAGTGTTTGCAGCTAAAGCATTCCTTCCAATAGCAACTGAATTTGTTGCAGAAACAACCCCACCTATTGCAATGGTGTTATTAGCGTCTAAAAGGTTTACATTTTTTGCATAAAGAGCAACAGGTACAGCCTCAATTTGCTGTGTTCCCATATTAACATATCCACTCCCTATGTTTACTTCTGATTTTAAATATATCGCAGATGTACTCCAATCGATGTTTGCAAAAGTTCCACTTGCAGTTCCCCCGTTACCAAGCTTAATGTTTATTAGACCCGATGAGGTAGTTGTTGTTGTATGCGTTTCTGAATAAACAGCACCTGAATTAGCATTGGTATAAATAACACTTAATTTAACACCAATCGACTGAGAGGATATAACAGTACCGCTAGAATTAGAAACTATCGCTTGATAATTAATATTGTTCTGCCCAAAAGAAATCATTGGAACTATCAATAAAAGAAGTAGTAGCTTTTTCATAGTGTTAATTTTTTATTATATATAAAAGTAGTTATAATCTAATCAATAAATAAAGGCAAGTCTTCTCTTACTTCATTAGTATCTTGTTTCATTCTTGGTAAAGTATATTGTAAGGCTATTTGAAGCATCTTAATCCTCTGATTAGCGTCTAGCTCATTTACATTAAAGAAGCTATTAAATCGTCTATAAACATTAGTTTAACCTATTTTAAGAGGACTAGAAATCCCTGAACTTACTAAAGAGGATATTCAGAGTGTTAAATTTACTCCTTTTTAAACCAAAGCATTATCCTGTTGTTATTTGATAATGTCATACTTGTAATGCCAAAATTATTCGCTCGATTACTGCTATTTAAAGGAAAACTACCGTTAATATCAAGTTCTATTCCTGATGTTACTTTTTCAAGAACAAAACCATTACTCTGATATTCATTTATAAGACTTACTATTGATGGGTTTTTAATTTTTTTTCTTTCTATTTCTTCACTTCCCACATCAATCATTATAACGAGCTCTTTTGAAGTTTGACTTACAATATCAACAATTACCCATTCTTGAGAATTTACATTTGATAAAGAAAGAATGAAACAAAAGGCAAGAAAAACTTTTTTCATTGGGTCATTTTTAGATATTAAATATAAAGAATAATTTATACTAGCCTTAATCAGCTACTCTAGCTGTAAATAATCATCCCATATATATTTCACTTCACTCTACATACAAGCACTTTTTCACCTTCGTCACACTGGATTACTAAAGTAATCCTGAAGCTATGGACTCTCCGTGTTTAACTTCGTAGTTTGACTATTAATCCAAACTCTATTCAATTAATGATTCTCCACCTAACATACTTAAGGGGACTAGAAATATCAGAACTAACTCAAGAGGATATGCCTATGGTTTAAAATAAAAAACCCCGCAACTAACTAGTGACGTTGTAATTAAATGATGTCAGTTTGGATTATTTATTTTCTAACGCATCAATTCTTTTAATCAAAGTTTATAGCTTCTTTTTTTAATAAACAAAAAAATATAATCAATAATTAACAATTAAATTTTAATAAAATGATTACGTTGGTTTTTATTAATTTCTTTTTTTAAGTGAAATTTTTTCCTCAACAGCTTCCCCTTTTTCATTTGTGTGAGAATTACTTAATTTCATCTCTTCTCGGGTTAAAACGTCTATTGTGTAAGTACTTGAAGCATAGTCCAAAGAATCCATATTATCCTCAGTTCCAAAAATTATAGCATTTTGTTTACTGTCTTTCCATTTCCATCCTTCAACATCGGTATCAATTGGTCCATTCAATCCAATCCATGTTACTGAATATGTTCCAAAATTAGATATGTTGACAATTATCGAAGTAGCTGCTACACAACCTTCTCTTAAAACTTCATCAAATGTATAAGATCCATCATCATTTAAAGTTCGAATTTCATCCATACAGACTTGTTCAAAAATTGTTAATTTCATGTCGGTTGCAGTATAGCTAACAAGATCCCATTCTCCAATAGCCATAGCGTGATTACTTACTGCAGTTGCTGTTTTCGCCTCTTCTACTGGTTTATCTTTAACCGAACTTACACTTCCAGGCAAACTTGCCTCACAGTACTCTAGAGCTGCCGGTAAAGTTAATACCACGTCAAAAGTTGCTGACAATTCATCATCATTATCTTTAATAACTACAATATTAGTCAGTACTGCAATTGTAATGTCAGAATCACCTGCATCAAACATCAAATCTACACTAATAACCTTCCCTTCGGTATTTTCCTTCATTGCATAAGGACCAAACACCGTCTTTGTCTCTTGTTCAGCATCTAAGATTGACATAAAGTATTTGGTTTCTGTAAACTCAATATACTTAAAAGAACAGCCATTTCTTGTTGATGATTTAGAAGAAGAAGCACCTCCAATATCCCACTTACCATAAATAGTTTTTTTTGCTTGTGCAGTAGACATATCAGCGACACTTCCAGTTGCATCTAACGCTACGGTTGCACTATAATCAACTTTGGAAAGTTCATCATTAAGAGCTTCTAATTGTTTTTGTAGATCCCCAAAGTTAGTATCTGCAGTTGCTAATGAGGCTGTTGCAATGTTAACAGCATCTTGAGCCGTCTTAAGTTCTGTTGACAACGTTGAATTTGAAGAATTCAAGGTGTTTATTGTTCCTTGAAGCGTTGTTATTGTTGCTTCTAATTTAGTTAACTGAGCTTGCAGATCCTTAGTAGTAGAATCATCCGGCTCACAAGCGGCAAATAAAAATATAGCTAAAAAAGTAATTATTGATTTTATTTTCAATTTTTTAATGTATTTCATAATAATAAATTTATTTAGCTATACTCTATATAGGCAAAAAGTTAAACAAAATAGAAATTAAACCAATTAAATTATTGAAAGAAATTAATAAAAGAAATAATGGCAATCCTTTACTTACTTCTTTAGTAGCTTGTTTCATTCTTGGTACATTATATTGTAAGGCTATTTGAAGCATCTTAATACGCTATTAAACATCTATATTAAAAATGGGTTTTTATTAAATATATTATAAACGTTAGTTTGACTTATTTAAGAAGACTAGAAATACCAGAACTAACTCAAGGGGATATGCCTGTCGTTTAAAAGAAAACCCCTCAGAAATTTATTTAAAGAAAAAAAAGGAGCCCCTTCGTAATATTCTAAATAACGGACTTTAAAGGCTCCAAAATGATTATAAATGAATTTCTTAGCTGCATTATTTCAAATTCAACAAAATAGCATTTTATTAGTTCAAACAGAGTTTGCAACAATGACTTTGACTCTAAGTTTAAATTATAAAAATAAAGATATCGGCTGGTCTTAATAATAGTGGAATTAAGTTTACTCATAATGATTTAATTTAATTGTTTGGTTTTTGTTTATAAGGAAATGCTTTACCACCCAAATTTTTTACAATAGTTTCATTTAAAAGAAATAAACACTATTTTTACTAATTACTTTATCTTTAAAATCAATAAATTCTTTATTTTTAAAATCATTTTCGGGATTATAAAAAAATCATCATAATAATCATTGAACTGACAAATTTTAAATAGTGAAAAAAAACATCAATCGTTTTAAATATATTCTCATTTTAATTCCATTGGGGATTGCCATCAGATTCATTGATATACAGGTTACTGACGGCTTTCTTTCCTCAAACGAGAATAAGGATCATTTCATGTTTATTGGAGGTCTAGTAATTATCGTAATAGCCCTTTTGTCTGCCGTTTTGTATTTTGAGAAAAAATCTAATTCTTAATTTGACATTCTTAAAATAAGATTCACACTATATCTATAAATACATTATGCAATATTTTAATCAAACTGACGTAAAAGGATTGTCCAAGATTTATCGTTTAAACTTAGTGAACAGTATCACAGGATACAAGTCGGCCAATATGATAGGAACCCGATCAAAATCGGGTTATGAAAATCTCGCAGTTTTCAGTTCGATCACCCATCTAGGAAGCGACCCTGCTTTGATCAACTTCACCATGCGCCCAAACACTGTGCCTCGAGATACTTATAAAAACATAAAAGAAAATGGGGTTTTCACAGTCAATCACATCGAGGTTGACCATATCGAAGATGCGCATCATACTAGTGCAAAATATGAAGAACACATCTCTGAGTTTGACCAAACCGATCTTAATGCCGAGTACAAAGGAGATTGGCAAGCACCTTTTGTTAAAGGAGCACCTGTACAGTTAGGATGTCGTTTTTTGAACGAATATCTAATCAAAGAAAACGGTTGTGTTTTGATTGTTGCCGCCATTGAGCATATCTATGTAAGAGATGAAATGATCGGTGAAGATGGCTGGGTTCAACTCGACAAGGGCAATGTAGTCGTTGTCAACGGACTGGATGGTTATGCGCTTCCAAAGCTCGAAGAGCGCTTTGAATATGCAAGACCAAAGGACATTAAGCAACTTAATAAATAGATTTTAAACCTATGGATTTTATAGACAATAAAATCTTGGATTACGCGCTGCTTCATTCCGATAATGAATCTGATTTACTCAAAGAATTAGCAAAAGAAACTTATCAAAAAATTCTTCAACCGAGGATGCTTAGCGGGCCGCTACAGGGCCGGTTTTTAAGTTTGTTGTCAAAAATAATTCAACCCAAAACAATTCTTGAAGTAGGAACTTTCACTGGCTATGGGACTCTATGCTTGGCAGAAGGATTACGGAAAGACGGACTGCTCCACACGATTGACACCAACGAAGAATTGATTGATTTTCAGAAAAAATACTTTAACCGAAGTGATTACAAGGACCAAATCAAATGCCATTTAGGAGCAGCTAAGGATGTGATTTCAAAGCTTAATCTATATTTGATCTAATTTTTTTAGATGCTGATAAAGCAAACTACCTTAATTATTTTAACCTTTTAATTCCAAAATTAAATCCAAAAGGGCTCCTAATTGCCGACAATGTGTTGTGGAGTGGAAAGGTATTAGAGGAAACTACTTCAATCAAGGATATAGACACACCAGCGATGAAAGAATTTAACGAATATGTTAAGAATGATCAACGTGTGGAAACATTACTATTGCCTCTCAGAGATGGCTTAACAATCTGCAGGAAAGTAAGTTTAGAGCTTTCTTTTAATTGAATCAGTGAGGTTGTCAAAATCTTCTTTAACCTTATCTACCTGATCTTTAATTTCACCTCCAATTGAACCTACGGAATCTTTTGTATTCGCAGATTTTTGAATTTCGGACTTTATTTCATTTGTGGCTTGACGCACTTGAGTCACTCCTTTTGCCAGTGATCTCGCAATCGAAGGGATTTTATCTGCCCCGAATACGAGCAAAACAATAAAAAAAACAAAGACGAGCTCTGCACCGCTAATAAAAAGAAACATTAATTTATATTTTAATCAAAGATATAAAAAACACAACTTAAAAGCACGACTTAAATAAGTCGTGCTTTTAAGAGATTTTAATTTTCTGTTTTTTTAATAAAATTTTCAAAATCGCTAGCAGCCTCCTTTTTGGGCCAGCTGTTATTTGATAGTATCAATATCTGCAGTTTCTAAATCAGGATCAACCAAAATATTAGTAATTTCTTTGTCTGAAGCCATAACTTTGCGAACCACTTTGTCATTTTTTCTCCAAACTTGAACAGGATATGTAATTCTTTCTGAAGTACCATCGGCGAAAGTATACTCAACAATTATGGGCATTACGAGGCCTCCAGGCTTTTCAAATTCAATTTCATAAAAATACTTAGGAACCTTAAGCCCCTTAAGTTGCTCTTCAGTGAAATTATCTTTCACATAAGTATCCAATACCTTAGAATGGTCCATTGGAGAACCTTCTGCATATTCAGGATTAAAATCTTCACTGTCTTCCATTACTGTAAAAACAGCTGGGGGAAGATCATCTAAGGTCATATTATAAGCGGCCAATTTTCCTTTAATTTCAGCATTTGGTTCTTTTGAAATAAAAAACTTTTTGACACTAGTACGCCAATATCGACGTAATCTGTAGAATAGAACCATCCTCTCCAAAACCAATCCAAATCTACTGCAGAAGCGTCTTCCATTGTTCTGAAAAAATCTTCAGGAGAAGGGTGCTTAAACATCCAACGTTGGGCATAGGTTTTAAAAGCATAATCAAAAAGCTCTTTGCCCATTACGGTTTCTCTGAGTATATTTAAAGCTGTGGCTGGCTTGGCGTAAGCATTTGGAGACCTAATTGATAAACATTTTCAGGGTTGGACATGATTGGAGCTAAATACTCTGATCTCCTCCCATATAATTAACAATTTTTGAAGGCGCCCCTCTACGAGAAGGGTAGTTGTCCAAGCCCAAAATTGAATTTGGAAATTTTTTTCCAAACTCTTGCTCTGTAAGGTATTGCATAAAAGTATCTAATCCTTCATCCATCCAGCCCCATTGACGCTCGTCAGAATTCACAATCATTGGAAAGAAATTGTGCCCCACTTCATGGATAATGACACTAATCATTCCAAATTTAACCCTATCAGAATAAGTTCCATCTTTTTCTGGTCTGCCGTAATTCCAGCAAATCATCGGATATTCCATTCCTTGATTTTTGGCGTGAACAGAAATGGCTTTGTGGTAAGGGTAGTCGAAAGTCATTCTTTGAATACGTTTTTAAGGTTTGAGCTACTGCAACAGTGGAATATTCTTCCCACAAAGGGTTCCCTTCCTTAGGATAAAGGGAAACAGCCATCACTTTTCGTGACCCAACTTTTACGGCCATCATATCCCAAATAAACTTCCTAGAGCTTGCAAATCCAAAGTCTCTAACATTTTCAGCAATAAACTTCCAAGTTTTTTTCTTTTCAGAAAACCCAGCTTCTCGTGCTTCTGCTTCAGCCTGGTTAACAATAATGACTGGTTTATCAAAAGTGTTTTGAGCTTTTTTATACCTGTTTAATTCTTGTTTAGATAAAACATCTTTCGGATTTTGTAATACGCCAGTTGCATCGACAATATGATCTGCAGGAACGGTTAAATTAACTTCATAATCCCCAAAGTTTAAAGCAAATTCACCATTGCCCCAAAATTGATAATTCTGCCATCCTTCCACGTCATTATAAACGGCCAATCTTGGGAAAAACTGAGCGATTACATAGGCACGATTTCCATCTTCGGGAAAATATTCAAATCCTGAACGTGCTCTATTTTCGACGTGATTGTTAATGTTGTACCACCATTTTATAGAAAAAGTATACTGATCTCCACTCTTTATCGGAGTAGGCAAATCAATTCTCATCATCGTAGCGTTGATAAGGTGCTTGAGTGGACGATTGTTAGCATCCTTAACGGACTGAATATTAAAACCGCCATCAAATGGATCTTTAAGGTAATCCGAAACAAATTCTTCAACCATCATTAAAGGTTTGGCTCCATTCCCATCTTTTTCATGGGCAATAGCATCTTTCTTTCTTATATTTTGCTCCAACTGAACCCACAAATAAGACAATGCGTCGGGCGAGTTGTTTGTGTAAGTGATTTTTTCTTCCCCGTAAAGGCGTTCATTTTTGTCGTCCAACTCTATGTCCATGATGTAATCAACCTGCTGTTGATAGTAATCTACTCCAGGAGCACCAGAAGCAGTTCGGTAACTGTTGGGAGTGGAAAACTCTTGATAGAGCTGCTTAAACTTATTTCTATTGGTGTGACCGCCTTCTTTTGCAACTACTGAATCGGGTTGTGCTGACAAGCCAGAAGTAAAAAAAAGGGTCGCCAAAAAAATTAAATGTGAATGAATTATGTTCATTAGATTTCACTTGTTTCCCATGATAGTTCAAAAAATGGAACTGAATAAATAAGTACTAAAATTATAAAAGGTTTAATTTGATTTTAAAACGAGGTTGGGTGTGAGTAAATAAAAAACTTTTTCGCTGATTTCCATTTCTATAATGAATGATGTTTTTTTGCTCTTCAGAAAAATCAAATAGTAGGGTGTTTTGTATATTAATATTTTCATCTAGCTTGTCAAATTTCAATTCCAAATAGCAAACCATCATATCATCTTTATACTCCTTACCTAAAAAATTAATTTTAAATTCATTTTCAACAGAGGTAAATATTAAATTATCTTCAAAGTAATTCGTTAATAAACTATCCACAACAGATTCGTCACTGTCTGGTGCTAGTTTCAATTCAGTATTACTGCTTTTTACCAAGATCGATTCAATGTCCTCAATAAAAAGTCGAGAGGTGATTTGAAAACTGTTATTGGATTCAACGAACCTTAAAGAGGTGGTCGTAACATAAAATTTGTGAGGAATAAATGCTGAAAGCAATACAGTACAAACAATAATAAAAAATAAGCCAAAACGCTTTCTAAATATTCTCATGGTAACTAGTTTTTATAGCTAAAATTGAGCTCTATAACTTTGACTCTCAGAGATCAAGTAGTCAATCAACTCGAATTGCTTATCTACTTTTAATAATTTTTGGGAAGGTAAGTTTTTATCTATATGCTCAAGAAAACCGACAACTTGATCGTCTTTTAGCTTAAGGTCTCTTGTGAAAAAGTCGTCATCAAAAACATAAAGTAAAATCTCGCTTGGCTTAAGGTTGTTCTTTTCCTCTTCGGTTTTACCAATTACCATTTTTGCAATTAATTTAACCACATTAATCACATTTAATCCATTGGTTAATTGATCTTTTTTCAACAAGACATTTCCAAAAACTATCATAATCATAAGACTTAAACTCTTCTTCCTTTAAATCAAGAAACTTTTCAGTGTTATAAGGCGTAATCACGACCTCTTCAAGTGCGTTTATTCGCTCATTCACAGAAACCGTTAGCCTATTGTTTTGAAGTATTTCAGGAGTGATAACAACAGTCCTTATAAGGTATTGAACAGAAGAAAACAGAACCTCATCTCCTAGCGCTACATCAATTTCAAATTCTCCATCGGCGTCAGTAATGGTGTTTATTTGTGCGGTGTTGTTCACCACGTTGGCTGCTACAACATTTATATTGCGATAGAGCAACTTCCCTTTTATAGGCATTCGATTTTGTCCCCACGAAAGCATGTTTGAAAAAAGGAGCAATAGCAATATGAATTTTCTCATGGTTAAAGATAAGAAGCTAATTAATTTATTAAATCCTTCTGGTGTTAATTTTTAATTAAAAAGTAGTTTTTAGTATTAATACCGACTCAAAATCTATCCTATGATTAGAATTTAGTATTTTTATATTTTGACCCATATGATTATTCAATCGTCTTCGTCCCAAACAACCTATCAGGTTAGGCATCCAATTCTCAGAAAAGGGAAACCCCTCGAGAGTTGCCGATTTGAAAATGACGATCACCCAGATAGCATTCATCTTTGTGCAAAAAAAGAAGACATTATCATCGGCGTATTGTCTGCACTGCCCAATAATTGTAGTGATTTTCCCTTAAAAAAAAGCTATCAACTCAGGGGTATCGCTATTAATCATGAATTCCAAAGGAAAGGAATTGGGTCGCTTCTGGTTCAAAAAGTTGAACAACAAATTCGATTAAACAAATCAATTGAATACATTTGGCTCAACGCAAGGGTAAACTCCAAAAATTTCTATTTAAACCTTGGATATCGTCCTGCTGGCAAAGTATTCAACATAAAAAATATTGGAATGCATCAACGTTACATAAAAAACAACTCATGAATCGTTTTGAATTTATCAGTAGCCTAATCAGTCTGCCCTTACTTAACTTCTGTAGCAATGAAAAGTATGCTGCTGAAATATTAATCGGTAAAGGAAATCCAAATCTTGTGGGAAAAGATCATCGTTTACTTCCAGAGGTTGAAAAGGCTTATCAAAATATGGAAAGGGCGGCAAGGGCGGCAGGTATTAAAGTTAAAGTGGTCTCCTCCTATCGGTCCTATGAAAAACAGAAAGCCATTTGGAATCGAAAATTCAATGCATTCAAAAAAGAAGGACTCGACGGATTGCAAATCATCAATAAAATCATTGAATACTCAACAATTCCGGGGACCTCTCGACACCACTGGGGGACCGAAATCGATATGATTGATAATAATCCTTTAGCCGAAGGGGATGTATTACTTACAGAGAAGTTTCATGATGGAGGACCTTATGAAAAACTCAGGATTTGGATGGATAAAAACGCCCAAAACTTTGGATTTATCAGACCCTACACTCTGGACAAAGAACGTAGTGGATTCTATTATGAACCATGGCATTACAGCTTTTCTGAGATTTCAAAACCCATGCTTAAATCTTATTTAAAATTGGATATCGTTGAACTCTTAAAAGACGATTCGCTTTTGGGATCAGAAATGTTAGATGCGTAACTGTTAAACAAATACCTTAAAAGTCATGTTTTGGGAATTGACCCGTCGCTTTTATAAGTTGACTATCGAATAAAAACTGGGGCTAGTTTTGATTCAGTATGTGCTTCACTATAGACATAACCTCCAGAATCAAACCCGAGTAGTGCGTCGTAATCATTTTTTGGTGAATCCAATAAATAACGCACCATCATTCCCCTTGCCTTCTTGGCATAAAAAGATATTATTTTAAGTTTTCCGTTTTTAAAATCTTTAAACTGAGGTGCTATGATTGGGGTTTTTAAAACTTTTTGATCTACCGCAGAAAAATATTCAGTGCTTGCCAGATTGACAAAAAGCTCTTCTTCTTCTAATTCTGAATTTAAAAAGCTGGTTATTTTCTGTCTCCAAAATTCATAAAGATTTTTATTTTTTTCAATTCCAATTTTAGTTCCCATTTCTAGGCGGTAGGGTTGAATTAAATCTAAAGGTTTAAGCACTCCATAAAGACCTGAAAGAATCCTAAGACTGTTTTGCATTTTATTGATCTTCTCCTCCGGAAGCGTGTAGGCATCTAATCCAGAATATACATCTCCATTAAATGCAAAGACTGCAGGCCTTGAGTTTTTCAAACTCTCCTGATTGTTAAAATTTTGATTCCGTTCCCAGTTTAAATTCCCGAGCTTATCGGAAATATGCATTAATTGCGATAATTCAACTGAAGATTTCTTTTTTAAAAGCTCATTTATTCTTTTAGCTTCTTCAATAAAGCATGGATTTGAGTTTGTCGAATTGGGTAAAACCGCATCAAAATTTAGGGATTTTGCAGGAGAAATTATCATTTTCATTTTGCAATCGTTTTTCCAAATGTATAAGGATTTAGTCCAAAAAACAACTCTATCAAATCACCAAATTCAATTGGTATATCAAGAATTCTTATGTTGTGCATAATTACGCCACTTTTCAAGTGCATTTAAAATGTCCGAAGGAGTTTCAGAATTAAAATCCATCCACTCATTAGTCGTGGGGTGGTTAAAACCTAAGGTTTTTGCATGCAATGCCTGACGCGGAATCAATGTAAAGCAGTTCTGAACAAATTGCTTGTATTTTGTAAAAGTCGTACCCTTTAAAACAGCATCACCCCCATAGCGCGAATCATTAAACAGTGTGTGTCCAATATGTTTCATGTGTACACGAATCTGATGGGTTCGGCCCGTCTCGAGTCGGCATTCAATCAATGTTACATATCCAAAACGTTCTAAAACCGAATAGTGCGTAATGGCAGGCTTCCCAGATTCTCCCTCTGGAAAAACGGTCATTTGAAGGCGGTTTTTAGGATGTCTCCCGATGTGTCCTTCCACAACTCCTTCTTCCGCTATGACATCTCCCCAAACCAAAGCTAGGTATTTTCGGGAGGAGACCTTGTCGTGAAACTGTTTTGCCAAATGCACCATCGCTATGTCTGTTTTAGCAACGACTAAAAGACCACTTGTATCCTTATCAATTCGGTGAACCAAGCCCGGTCGATCATTAGAATTTAATGGTAGTGTCTCAAAATGATGCAAAAGACCATTAATCAAAGTACCTGAATAGTTTCCATGTCCGGGATGAACAACCATGCCCGCTTCCTTATTGACCACAATCAAGGCTTCATCTTCATATATAATGTCCAAAGACATTTCTTCGGGTATTAAAAGATTTTCGTGAGGTGGATGAGACAGTAACACTTTCACCTCATCTCCTCCCTTGATTTTATAACTCGACTTTACGGGAACTCCATCTACTTGAATTGAACCTGTTTTAGCAGCTTGTTGGATTTTATTTCGCGTTGCATTTTCAATCCGATTCATTAAATACTTATCCACCCGAAGCGGCTCTTGCCCGGGGTCAGCCTTGAATGAATGATGCTCGTGTAATTGATCTTCTACCATCTCCGAACCGGAGCCTTGTTTATTTTCGTTTTCCATTTCCTAATACTAAATCAATCTTTGCTGTTTTTGGAAGCAAAGTTCCTGGAGTTAGTATTTCTCCTTTGTGTTTAATTTCTAAAACCATGTTTTTTCCGATATTGTCTCTGTAGGTTATTTCTCCAATAGAAAAACCGACAGATTGCAGCGTGGTTTCTGCATTTCTTCTTGTAATCTGAACTACGTCAGGGACGCTTACCTTTTTATAATTAGATGGGTTTAGGGTGATGTAAATTTTTCTATTTTTTTTGACAAAATCTCCAGCTTTAGGATGATGCTCTAACACACTAAGCGGTGGCATATTTGGGGTGTATTTGGAAGAATCGATGATTTCAAATCTTAAATTTTCTTCTTCAATTAAAGGGATTAAAACAAATAGAGGTACCCCTTCTAAATCTGGAACTTCCTGAAGTTTATCGTGATGGGTGAAGATTTTTAAAAAGCTCAAAGCGAGGTAACAGAAAATCAAAAACACAATAAAAGCAAGCGCCAAATGTTTAAAAAAAGTCTTACTAAAAAAGAATCTAATTAAATTCATAACTTTAAATTCGAAACAAAGATAATGAATCGCATTGCTTTTGATTAATTTGAAATACAATACCTTTGTTTAAAAGTGTTTTTATGGGTAAAAAGGTTGTTGGGATTGCCATGGGAGGGTACTCTTCCGAAAGAGAAATTTCTCTAAATAGCGGTAATACGGTCAATAAAACCCTTTCAAATGAAAGCTGGGTTTGCTATAGGATCGTAATAAGTTCGGACAACTGGATTGTTTTAGACAGTCAAAACAACAGTTATCCACTTTCGATGGGTGATTTTACTTTTTTAATTGATAACAAAATCATTTTTTTTGATAAAATTTTCAATGCAATTCATGGAATTCCTGGAGAAAACGGCCAATTGGCGGCACTTTTAGAGTTATTAAACATCCCGCACACCAGCTGTGACAGCTACACAGCAGGACTCACATTTAACAAAAGAGACTGCCTTGATGTGGCAAAAAAATGGGGGATTCCAGCGGCAAAATCAGTTTCATTTGACAAAGGTGACATTATAGATCTTGACTTAATAAAGAGGCAAGTTGGATTTCCTTGTTTTGTAAAACCAAATCGTTCTGGCAGTAGTTTTGGAATTGTTAAAGTAAACCGTAGAGAAGATTTTGAAAATGCATTAGACACCGCCTTTTTAGAAGACAGGCAATTAATTGTTGAATCTGCTTTGGTCGGAAGAGAAGTTTCTGTAGGAGTTTTCTCAATGGGCGAAAGAAATAATTGTTCTTCCAATAACCGAAATAACTACTGATAATGAATTTTTTGACTATGAAGCTAAGTATGAAGGAAAATCGGAAGAAATCACTCCGGCTCAGATTCCTCAAAAATGGTCAGATGAAATAATTCGAATGTCCAAAAGACTTTATCTAAAAATGGAGCTATCGGGTGTATGCAGAAGTGAATTCATTATCGTTGACGAAGTACCGCATCTTCTGGAAATCAACACAATCCCAGGATTAACGGAGGCCAGTATAATTCCACAACAACTAGAAGCAGCAGGACTAGGGCTTAACCACTTGTTCGAGGCAATGCTAAACAACGCTTTAGAAAAAAACGTTTAAATTTGTATTTATGAAACGTGCAATTTTCCCAGGTTCTTTTGATCCAATCACTCTAGGTCACTATGATCTTATCAAAAGAAGTATTCCTTTGTTTGACGAAATAGTTATTGCTGTTGGAACAAATTCGGAAAAAAAATACATGTTCTCTTTAAAGACAAGAATGGATTTTATCGAGGAAGACATTCGAAGGACACAATTCACTGGTTATAAGGAACTACGATGGATTGACGATAGATTTTTGCAATAAGTGTAATGCTGATTTTATCATCAGAGGGTTGCGAAATCCAGCTGATTTTGAATTTGAAAAAGCAATTGCCCATACGAACAGGAAGCTTTCTGGGATTGAAACAATTTTTCTTTTGACTTCAGCTAACACTTCCTACATAAGCAGCAGTATCGTGAGAGAGATCATTTCAAACAAAGGAGACTACAGACTCCTTGTCCCTGACGCTGTTAGTATTTAATCCATAAGGGCTTATAAAATTTCTTTAACTAGTATTTTTATATTTTCATAAGCATTTTCCATTAACTCCGGAATAGCTTCCTTAGATTTCCATACCGCCTGATTTATTCCTTCTTCAACTTGAGGTATCAGCTTACCCTCAAAGGAAGTCGTCATCAAATACCAATAGGTTTTCTTTAACTTGTAAGAACCATTTCTCTTAAACAAATGGAACGTAGTAGGAAGTGGTTTTTTGACTATCAAATCCTTTACCCCTGTTTCCTCGATCACTTCTCTTAAGGCGCCATCGATAATCAATTCCTTTTTCTCAATCTTTCCTTTGGGGAGGTCCCACTGATCATTTCTGTAGATAAATAAAATTTTTCCATCATGATGCTCAACAAGTCCACCGGCTGCTTCTATCTCAGGAAAGTGCTTTTTAAAATGTTTCCAAAGCTTTTTTTCCTTCGGGTGGTAAAGGTATAATCCCTTGACTTTTTTAGACTTCAAAGCAGTTATTATCAATTCTTTATTTGTGTATTTTAAGAAAAGAAAGGGAGTGGAGTCGTCAGTATCATCTTATTTTTGTGATTAAAACAATTAACTTTTTATTAAAAAAAACTTTATACATTTGTTTATGATTTATGACCAAACAACGGCTCAGTTAACGGCCAATTGCTTTTGCAAATTAATGCAATTAAATTGAATCCAAAAAATCCTTTTCAATGGGCAAGCGGATGGAATTCTCCTATCTATTGTGACAACCGAATTGCACTGTCTTTTCCGGAAGTAAGAAATTTTCTTGCCGAAAAATTAGCCGATCAAGTAAGATCGCTCTACGGGGAAGGAAACGTTATTGCAGGAGTAGCGACTGGTGCAATCGGAATCGGAATGTTGGTTGCTCAACGCTTAGACGCTCCTTTCATTTATGTCAGACCTGAAGCGAAATCACATGGTCGACAAAATCAAATTGAAGGAAATTTAGAAAAAGGACAATCAGTTGTTGTCATAGAAGATTTAATTTCAACCGGAAAAAGCAGTCTTAATGCCGTTAGAGCGTTAAGAAATTCAAATGCTGAAGTCAAAGGGATGGTGGCGTTGTTCACTTATGGTTTTGTTGTTGCTTCTGATAATTTTGCAGCTGAAGAAGTGAAGCTTCATACGCTTTGTGACTATGATCATTTATTGGAAGCTGGAGTGGCTTCAAACTACGTTGATAAAAATGATTTGGAATTGCTAAGGTCGTGGAAAAAAGATCCTGCCAATTGGAGTCCTGCTTAATAAAGCAATTTCAAGGAACCGCCTGAAAAGTATTCAACCGTTCCATTTTCTTTTTCAATTTTAATTTTTCCTTTCGAATTAACCCCTTTTATCTTTCCTTTAAATTTTGAATCTGTATGCTCAAAAACCACCCATTGGTCCTTCATGTAAAGGTTTGCTTGATACTGATTGATTAATTCGATTTTATTTTCAGATTTACATTGTTCAAAAAAATCATTAAACTTTTCTAAAATCCTTTTTAAAAGTTTATCTAAGTCGTGTTCTTTTTGAGTAAGCATTAAAATTGAACTTGCTTTAGGGAATAAATCAAAATTATCTTGATTCACATTTAACCCTACTCCTAGGATTGTTCCCGAAAACCGGTCACCCCTGACAAAATTCTCTATTAAAACTCCTCCAATCTTTTTATTACCTGACAAAATGTCGTTTGGCCATTTTAAACTTAAATCCGGAATATTAATTTCTTTCAAAGCCATAAGAATGGCAAGTGTTACGGAACAATTAATCAGGAACTGATCTCGCACTAAAAGCTTGCCAAACACCTTAAACAAACTAAAAGTTAGATTTTTGCCGGCAGCTGATATCCATCGGTTATCGCGCTGTCCTCTTCCATTAGTTTGGTCATTAACCCAAACCAAATCACCCTCTATACAGTTCCCTTGGAGAAACTTTTCTTTTAACCAGTCATTAGTAGAGTCTATGGCATCAAGTTTGATTATTTTGAAATTGATCATGGATTAAATCTGTGTGAACTTAAAAAGTAATAAATTTGTGTAAAATTAAAAGATTTAATGGCAAAAAAGAAGTCTAATGCAGACGAACTCATTTCAAAAATAATTTCTGGGGTAGAGGATGTAAAAGGAATTGATATAAGCCTGTTAGATCTGAGGGATATTGAAAACACAGTTTGTAGCTACTTTATCGTTTGTAGCGGAAGTTCAAATACCCACGTAAACGCAATTGTTAGTTCTGTTCTAAAAACTGTAAGTAAAGGATTAAGAGAGAAACCCTTCCACACCGAAGGTCTCGAAAATTCTGAATGGGTTCTAATTGACTATGTAAACATAGTTGTTCATGTTTTCCAAAAACCCATAAGAGAATATTATAATATCGAGGAGCTTTGGGGAGATGCTAAAACAACTCAAATTGCATCCAACAACTAAGCACTATGGAAAATAAAAAAGTTAATAAACCAAAGTTTAACCCTTATTGGATTTACGGAATCGTAATCACCGTACTACTTGCGATGAGCATGTTTGGTGGCGACAATAACTGGCAAAGCATTAGTAAAACAAATATTTCTGATTTTGAAAGATTTCTCAATCAGGAAGATGTTGCCGAAGTTGTTGTAATCAACCAGAAAATGGCGCGGGTTACCCTTACTCAAAATGCCCTTGAAAAAAGTATTCACAAAGTTGTAAAAAAAGAAAATCTCATTGGTCAACAGAATATTCAAGGTCCTCACTATGAGTTTGAAGTAGGTAACTTGGAATTGTTTCAAAGAAAATTAGAGCAAGCGGAGGACAATGGGATAAATACGAGCTAATGATTTCATTTCTGTTGAAATACCGATGGATGGACGTTATTCTTGGATTTTTGCCAATAATTATAATCATCGGTATCTGGATTTTCTTTATGAGAAGAATGTCTGGAGGTGCAGGCGGAGGAGCTGGAAGTCAAATTTTTAATATTGGTAAATCGAAAGCCAAATTGTTTGATAAAAACATAGATGTTAAGACAACTTTTAAAGATGTTGCAGGTTTAGAAGGGGCAAAAGAAGAAATTCAAGAAATTGTAGACTTCCTTAAAAACCCAACAAAATATACAATTTTAGGTGGTAAAATTCCAAAAGGCGCATTGCTCGTTGGTCTTCCCGGTACCGGAAAAACACTTCTGGCCAAAGCAGTCGCAGGAGAAGCAAAAGTTCCTTTCTTCTCACTTTCAGGATCTGACTTTGTTGAGATGTTTGTAGGAGTTGGTGCATCAAGAGTAAGAGACTTATTTAAACAAGCCAAGGAAAAATCACCTGCTATTATCTTTATTGATGAGATCGATGCAGTAGGAAGAGCCCGAGGTAAAAATAATTTTACTGGTTCGAATGATGAACGTGAAAACACACTAAATCAATTGCTGACCGAAATGGATGGTTTTGGAACAGATACAAATGTTATTGTTCTTGCAGCGACGAACAGAGCCGATGTCTTAGACAAAGCATTGATGAGAGCAGGTCGTTTTGATCGACAAATTTATGTTGACCTTCCGGATCTCAATGAGCGCCGTGAGATTTTCAAAGTTCACCTGAAACCTCTTAAATCAATAAAAACACTAGATGTTGAATTCTTAGCCAAGCAAACTCCAGGTTTTTCGGGAGCTGATATCGCAAATGTTTGTAATGAAGCTGCATTAATCGCAGCTAGAAAAAACAAAAAATCTGTTGGTAAACAAGACTTTTTGGATGCGGTTGATCGTATTGTTGGAGGACTAGAAAAGAAACATAAAATCATCACCCCAGGAGAAAAGAAAACCATCGCTTATCACGAAGCAGGGCATGCAACAGTGAGCTGGTTGTTAGAACACGCTGCTCCGTTAGTCAAAGTAACTATTGTCCCTAGAGGACAATCCTTG
The DNA here is from genome assembly GCA_905182575.1 of uncultured Flavobacteriaceae bacterium. Lineage (GTDB taxonomy): Bacteria > Bacteroidota > Bacteroidia > Flavobacteriales > Flavobacteriaceae > UBA8316. The sequence goes on from CAJJCA010000013.1 coordinate 128,152, forward strand.
GGCGCGGCTTGGTACCTACCTGAAGAAAGAATGATTGTTAGAACAGAACAAATTTTAGACGAGATTTGTGCTGCATTGGGTGGAAGAGCTGCTGAAAAATTAATTTTTAATCAAATTTCAACCGGTGCTTTAAGTGATCTGGAAAAAGTAACCCGCCAAGCAAGGTCAATAGTTTCGGTATATGGATTGAATGATGCCATTGGTAACCTCACTTATTATGACTCTACAGGTCAATCAGAAAATAGTTTTAACAAGCCCTACTCTGAAAAAACTGCTCAAATAATTGATGAAGAAATTTCAAATATTATTGAGACCCAATACAAACGGGCATGCGATCTTCTTAAAAAGAACAAGAGTAAATTAACCCAGCTTGCGGAAAGATTGTTAGAAAAAGAAGTTATATTTAAGGACGATTTGTCTAACATCTTGGGGAAGAGACCCTTTGATGATGATCAGAATCCTGAAAAAAGCGTGACAACCTAGAGATTGAAGTCGCTGTTAAATAGTAGATTGTGAGCTTTTGGAATAAATTATTTAGACGCCAAAACTAAGACTGATAATTCCGATGAAAAAAGTAAATTTCTTCCTGAGGAAAAAGAAGCAGTTGAGATTACTTTTGCTAAAAAGTTTACCGAAAAAGGAGGTAAATTTATTTATTCTGAAAATTCTTCTTCAACCGATCAATTTTTCAATGATATTCTTAAAGAAAATAATTGGCAAATAAATGATGTGCTTTGCATTGACGAGAATTTAGCTGATCGATTTCAACTGGACTGCAAAAAATACCAGTTCGACTTCAATGATTTTCCAGTGTTTCTAATTGATTGTGAATTTCTAATAGGAGACCAAGGAACCATTCTTATTTGCAATCATCAATTAAAAGATTTTAAGCTAGAACAACTCCCCCCCTATTTCATAGTGTTTTCTGGTCTCAAACAATTCGCTTCGGACGTAAGCGATGGCATGAGTAAACTGAAAGAAAAACACTCCGCGAAAGTTCCCAACAATATAACTACGCTGAATGTTAAGAATATTGTAGATGAAAATAATTTTTTAACCTACGGAAGTAGCGCTAAAAACTTATATTTACTTCTTCAAGAATCATAATTAATGAAAGAAATTTATGTCAGGGGCATATCGGGGTCAGTGTATGTAGCCCTTATATTGGTTTCTTTATTTTTTGATCAGCTTGCTTTTAACCTTGTGCTCTTTGTGTTTTCAAGCTTGGCCATTTACGAATTTCAAAAACTCATCAATCATAAAAGTTTTCTCTCTATTGCATTGCTTGTTCTTTTGGTATATAACTTATACACCTTAAAGCTTAACGAAACATTTTTGAACGGAATTCTTGTGACTGCCTTGGTTGGGCATATTCCATTATTGTTGTGGTTATACCAAAAAGAAAAAATAAAATTCAATTACCTCTTTAAAAGCATACTCTCTGTCGGATACATGTGTCTTTCCTGTTTCTTTATTATTGCATCAGCAAACACAGGGAATACTTATAATCCATCAATAGTATTTCTTTTTTATTTACTAGTTTGGAACAATAATTCTTTTGCCTATTTGGTAGGGAAAAAAATTGGAAAGACCCCATTATTCCCCAGTATTTCTCCCCAAAAAACTTGGGAAGGATTTTTCGGTGGACTCTTATTTTCAATAATCACTTCTATCATATTTCAATATTTCAATTCGGAATTTTCAATTATACTTTGCGTTGCCTCGGCATTAATCGTTTCGATTCTTTCTACATTTGGTGATCTAATCCAATCCAAATTCAAACGCCAAGCAAACGTTAAGGACAGCGGTTCTTTGATTCCTGGTCACGGAGGATTCTATGATCGAATGGATAGTGTTATCTTTGCTGCTCCTTGGTTTTATTTACTTTTTAATTATTAACTGTTATGTTTCACAAAGAAGGTTTTAAAATAATCAATAAGTTTTCAACATTTTTATTAGTCATTAGGGGCAGAATACTTAATTGATTTAGTATATATCAAAAAAGGAATTCAGGTACTTGCGCTAGTTTTACTGCTAGTGGTTTTACAGTTTTTTAGAAATCCCAAAAGAGCCACTCCGAAAAATGACAAACACATTATCGCACCTGTGGATGGAAAAGTCGTAGTCATCGAAGAAGTTTTTGAAAAAGAATACTTTAAAGATACCCCTTTTATAATATCCATTTTCATGTCCCCGATTAATGTTCATGTAACAAGATATGCTATCGGTGGAAAAGTTCTTTTTAGCAAATACCACCCAGGTAAATTCCTTGTCGCTTGGCATCCAAAATCTTCTGAAGAAAACGAAAGAACTACTATCGTCCTAGAAAATAAATCCGTAGGACAAGTTCTTTACCGTCAGATCGCCGGAGCGTTGGCAAGAAGGATCGTCAACTATGCCGAAGCTGGAATGGAAGTTACCCAAGGAGAAGATGCCGGGTTTATAAAATTTGGCTCAAGAGTAGATATGTTTCTTCCAATAGGAACAAAAATCAATTTAGAGCTGAATCAAGTCGTCAAAGGCGGGGTTGATTGTATTGCAGAAATATAATCTACAACTGATTCAGGCTTTTTTCCAATAAATTTATTTTCAATTGAAGAGTCTGCGTTTATTTGCCTTACCACTAGCGACTACTTGCTCTGGAGCTCCAGAAACAAATCGTTCGTTAGATAATTTCTTTTCAACCGATTGTAAGAATCCTTTTGCATACTTTAATTCCTCGGTGAGCTTTTTTCTTTCTTCCTCTGGATCTATTGCAGTGTCAATAGGAATGAAAAATTCAAGCTGACTTACTTGCGCAACGAAGCCATTCCTTGTTCCTCAATTTCATCTTGCTTTTCAATCTTCTCAAGCTGTCCCAACTTAGAAATAACTTCAGGATAAGGGATTGCGGTTTCTGAAGTAGAGATTAAAGTTAATTGCTCCTTGAAGCCTAAGTTATTGACTTTTCTAAAGTTTCGAATACCTACAATAATTTGTTTCGTAATTTCAAAATCAGAAATAATCTTCGCATCCTCAGCTGAAGTTTTTGGCCATACAGAAACCATAAGGGATTCCGCTTTTGATCTATTATTAATAATATGCCAGAGCTCTTCTGTAATGAAAGGCATGAAGGGGTGTAATACCCTCAGGTTGTCTTCAAATAAACTTTTAACAGCTTGACACCCTCTTTCTTTTGGGTTTTTAGGCAGTTATTATTTCTAAAAACCAAGAACAAAAATCATCCCAAATTAATTTATAAAGTGACATTAAAGCATCTGAAACACGATACTTACTGAAATGATCATCTACCGTTGCTAATGTTTTTGAAAACAATTGTTTGTACCACGCAATCGCTGAAAGGTTGAGCGCACTTATCTCAAGTGACTCATCAACCTCCCATCCATCAACCAAGCGATAGGCATTCCATATTTTGTTTGAGAAATTCTTACCCTGTTGACATAGACTTTCATCAAACAACAAATCATTCCCAGCCGCCGAACTTAACATCATTCCCACACGAACTGCGTCGGCTCCAAAATCATCTATTAACCCCAATGCATCGGGAGAATTCCCCAATTGCTTTGACATTTTTCGACCTTGTTTGTCTCTTACTAATCCTGTAAAGTATACCTTAGAAAATGGCTTTTCTCCTCTAAATTCATAACCTGAAATAATCATTCGCGCCACCCAGAAAAACAGAATGTCTGGACCGGTGACTAAATCTTGCGTTGGATAATAATAATTTATTTCAGGATTTTCAGGCTCCATTATTCCGTTGAAAACCGATATGGGCCATAACCATGAAGAAAACCAGGTATCCAACACATCTTCATCTTGTCTTAAATCTGTAATTTTTAAATCTGAATTTCCGGATTTAGTTTGTGCCAAAACAAGAGCTTCTTCTGGACTTTCAGCAACCACAAAATCATTTTTTGCAGTACCATAGTAATAGGCTGGAATTTGGTGTCCCCACCACAATTGTCTCGAAATATTCCAATCTCGAATATTTTCCATCCAGTGGCGATAAGTGTTTTTAAATTTTTCTGGTACCAGATCGATTTCTCCACTTTCCAAAACCGCTTTTATTGCAGGCTCAGATAATTTTTCCATTTTTAAAAACCATTGATCCGAAATCCTAGGTTCAATAACGGCTTTGGTTCTTTCTGAAGTCCCAACTTTATGGTTATAATTTTCTTTTTTAATTAAATTAACAGTTGGCTTCAAGCTCAGCCACTATTTTTTTCCGAACCACAAATCTATCTAGTCCTTCATAATGCAAGCCATTTGCATTTAAAGTTGCATCTGCATTAAAAATATCAATGACTTCAAGATTGTGTTTTTCGCCCAAAGCTTTGTCGTTCATGTCATGAGCTGGGGTTACTTTTAGGCAACCTGTTCCGAACTCAATATCAACATATTCGTCTTGGATAATCGGTATTTTTCGATTGGAAATAGGGACTACAACCTCTTTTCCTTTTAGGTGCGCAAAGCGCTCATCCTCAGGATGAATACAGATCGCTGTGTCTCCCAAAAGTGTTTCGGGTCTTGTAGTGGCAATGATTACTTTTTCATCACTATCTACTAAGGAGTATGCGATATGATACAATTGACCTGTTTTTTCTTCATAGATAACTTCTTCATCGGAAAGGGTGGTTTGGGCTTCTGGATCCCAATTAACCATACGATGACCTCTATAAATTAAACCCTTATTAAATAAATCAACAAAAGTTCGAATAACAGATTCTGACATGTCAGGATCCAAAGTAAACTTGGTTCTATCCCAATCACAAGAGCACCCTAATTTTTTCAATTGATCCAGAATCACGCCACCATATTCATGGGTCCATTCCCAAGCATGTCCTAAAAAGGCTTCACGGGTGAGATCATTTTTTTCAATTCCTTCAAGTTTTAATTTTGCCACAACCTTTGCCTCAGTTGCGATCGATGCGTGGTCCGTTCCTGGAACCCAACAAGCATTATAACCTCGCATTCGAGCGCGTCTTATCAGAATGTCTTGTAGACCATTATTGAGCATATGCCCCATGTGAAGGATTCCGGTGACATTGGGCGGTGGTATAACAATGGTATACGGTTCTCTTTCGTCAGGCTGAGAACTGAAAAAATCATTTTCCATCCAATAGGAATACCATTTTTCCTCAATATTTTTAGAAATAAACTTAGAAGGGATCTCCATTTGATATTTTGGTCTTAATTTTGAGAGACAAAAGTAAGATACCTTTTGGGATTATGAAAGGAAAGCTTTTTTGGTTTTATTTTTTAAGTTGTATTTTTGTGCAAATTCATAATCTTAAGATTATGAAATATTTTATTTTACTTGCTATTATTGCTTTAAGCCCAACATGTATTTTAGCACAAGAAGCCAATTCTCAAATAAAGTTTCAAACAGAATCTATTGATTATGGCTCCATTGAAAAAGGAAGTACTGGTTTACGTGTTTTTATGTTCGAAAATAAAGGAGATGCTCCACTTGTAATAACAAATGTAAAATCCTCTTGTGGGTGTACGATCCCAAAAAAACCAGAAGCACCCATTGCACCTGGAGAAAAAGGAGAAGTACAAGTAAGTTATGATACTAACAGGTTAGGTGTTTTTAGAAAAACAATAACAGTTAGTACCAACGATCCCACTTCCCCTATCATAGCATTGAAAATTGGTGGGACTGTTTTAGCCAAAGAATAATAATCAATTATAAGTATTTAAGAATATCTCTCAATTGAGTTGATTTTTTAAGATATTTGCACACAAAATCACTCATGCCAAAGGTTTCAAAGAAAGGAATTCACCTTCCTCTATCTCCCATTCGGAAATTGGTCGTTCATGCTGACAAAGCAAAAGAACGCGGCATTGACATATTGCACCTCAACATAGGTCAGCCGGATGTTTTATCTCCTAAAGTAGCAATGGATAAAGTGCGTGAAGCCAAGTTAGAATTGCTTCCCTATGGTTCTTCTCAAGGTCCCTTTTCTTACAGAAAAAAACTATGTGATTACTATAAAAAAAATCACATTTCAATTGAGCCAAACGATATCATCGTAACCACTGGTGCAAGTGAAGCTCTTTCCTTTACATTGAATGTCATCTGTGATGCTGGAGACGAAATCATTATTCCTGAGCCATTTTACGCAAATTACAATGGCTTCGCAGCCTCTTCAAGTGTAGTAGTCGTTCCTAATAGTAAGCATCTTTTTGATGATAAATTTGATTGGAACTTGACTCAAAAAAATGGAAGAAAAAATCAGTGATAAAACCAGAGCAATACTCATTTGCAACCCCAGTAATCCAACAGGCTATCTGTATTCGAAAGAAGAAGTTAATGCGCTAATCGACTTGGCAGTAACTCACGATATATTTATCATTGTGGATGAAGTATATCGTGAATTTATTTTTAATGATTCCCCTCACTATTCTGTACTTCAAAATGAAAAGGGCAGAGAACACGCTGTTATGATTGATTCTGTTTCTAAACGATATAGCTTATGTGGTGCTCGAATTGGGTGCATGATTTCAAAAAATAAAGGTTTTATTGCAAATGCTATGAAATTTGCACATTTAAGGCTCTCCCCTCCTGCTCTAGCACTTATTGCAAGTGAAGCAGCACTCGATGCACCACAATCCTATTTGGAGGACGTTAGGAAAGAATACACTGTTCGTAAAAAAGTGATTACTGAGGCATTATCGAACATTGAAGGCGTTGAAGTATCAGATCCTATGGGAGCGTTTTATTGTATTGCGAAACTTCCAGTTGAAAACGCAGAAGATTTTTCAAAATATTTATTGACCGACTTTAGCGACAATGGTCAAACCTTAATGCTTGCTCCCGCAGCAGGCTTTTATTCCTCCCCTGAACTTGGAATAAATCAAGTTCGAATTGCATTTGTTTTAGAAAGCAGTAAGCTATTACGCGCTGCAGAAATTTTAGAAAAAGCACTCAAGGCCTATTCCAACTCATAAGAGTTTTCTATCTTCGAATATGCTTAATTTCCAGAATGACATTTCGCTTCGTCAATACAACACCTTCGGGATTGATGCCAAAGCCAAAAGTTTTATCAATGTTAAAGATTCAAATGACTTGGTTGAGATTTTATCTCAAAACTCAGATCAAGAAATTTTAGTTATTGGAGGCGGAAGTAACCTATTGCTCACCAAAGACTACCCGGGTTTGATCATTAGCATTCAAACCAAAGGAATTGAAATTATTAAAGAAGATAAAAAAGAAGTAATTGTTAAGGTTCAAGCAGGGGAAAACTGGCATGAATTTGTTTTGTGGTGCTTAGAACACAACCTAGCAGGCATTGAAAACTTAGCCTTAATTCCTGGAAGCGTAGGAGCAGCGCCATTGCAAAACATTGGCGCATATGGAGTAGAATTAAAAGATGTTTTTCACGACTGTGAAGCGCTCTCTATTGCGACTAAAAAGCTGGAGATTTTTAACCTAAGTGCATGTGATTTTGGATACAGAAGCTCAGTTTTTAAAACAACATTAAAGGGCAAATACATTATCAATTCAGTAAGTTTTAAGCTTAAAAAAGAACCGCATTGGGTCAACACCTCCTACAGAGGGCTTGAAGAACATCTGCAAGGAAAAGAGAAAACGATTCAGAATGTCTCTAGGGCAGTAATAGAAATACGATCCAGCAAGCTACCCAATCCAAAACAAATTGGCAATAGTGGCAGTTTTTTTAAAAACCCCATTATCCCAATTGATGATTTTAAAAAACTTGAATTAAAACACCCTGACGTACCTAATTACCCTGACAAACAAGGTTGGATAAAAATTCCCGCTGCATGGTTGATCGACACGCTTGGCTATAAAGGTTACCGCAATAATGATGCGGGAGTGCATCAAAATCAAGCATTGGTTTTGGTCAACTATGGAAATGCAAAAGGAAGAGAAATTAAATCTTTGGCCGAAAAAATAAAAACTGCTGTACGAACTCAATTTTCAATTGACTTAGAGTTTGAAGTAAATATTATTTAAAGCTACTCTCGGTTTTTAGAATCTAAAATCAAGGTGACTGGGCCGTCATTTATCAAGCTTAACTTCATGTCAGCGCCAAATACTCCTGAGGCAACTTTTTTCCCTAATTTCAATTCAGAAAGACGCAAGAACTTTTCATAAAGAGGAATGGCAATTTCATGTTTTGCCGCTCGAATGTAAGAAGGTCGATTTCCTTTTTTTGAAGCAGCCATCAATGTAAATTGACTGATGACCAATAATTCTCCTTCAATGGTTAACAAAGATTGATTCATTACTCCGTTGGAATCGTTAAAAATCCTGAGGTTAATAAGCTTGTTTACCAGCCAATCAATATCGTGATCCGTGTCTTCTGTTTCTATCCCTAGCAAAACCATCAAACCTTGAGAAATAGCACCTTTTACCACTCCTTTCACTTTGACTTCTGCTTCTAAAACTCTTTGAATTACAATACGCATGGCTATCGATAAGGGGTGTCGTCCTCTAATAATTGTAAATAAGACTTATAGCGGCTTTCGGCAATACTTCCGGTTTCAAGGGCTGCTTTGATTGCGCAATCTGGCTCATTTATATGTAAACAATTATTAAACTTACATTTTTCTTTTAAATCTAAAAACTCAGGAAAGTATCCTGCCAATTCGATGGGGACCATATCCACCACACCAAAACCTTTGATTCCTGGAGTGTCAATGATTTTGGCATCATTTTCCATGTCATACATTTCCGCAAAGGTGGTCGTGTGTTGCCCTTGTTGGTGCTGAAGGGAGACCGCAGCGGTTTTTAGGGACAAGCCAGGCGAAAGGGTATTAACAAGGGTGGACTTCCCTACCCCACTATGCCCTGAAAACATACTGACCTTACCTTGCATTGAACCTTGTATTTCTTTTAAACTATATTTGTCTTTGGCGACTACCCCGACGCATTTATAACCTATATTTTCATAGACCTTTCGCATCTCATGAAGCGAGTTTAATTCTTCCTCAGTATAAATATCAATTTTATTAAAGACAAGAATTGCTTCAATCTGATAAGCCCTTGCTGTTACCAAAAAACGATCTATAAATGCTGGATGCGTTGGTGGTGTTTTCAGGGTAATCATCAAAAAAGCTTGATCAATATTGGAGGCAATAATATGAATTTGTTTCGATAGGTTAACCGATTTTCTTACGATGTAATTGGCTCTAGGCTCTATTCCATTAATCACCCCGATATCCTCTCCCTCTTTTTCAAGTGCAAAACTAACGCGATCCCCAACAGCAACTGGGTTGGTGCTCTTTATGCCCTTTATCCGGAATTTACCTTTTATGCCACAGGTATAAAAACGTTCTTCAGATTTAACTTTGTATTGACTCCCTGTTGAACAATATACAACGCCTTGTTTGATCATATGATGCAAAGTAACAACAAATATTTTTTCCAGCGACACCACTTATTAAGGCTTACAGAATTGTTATCTTTGTTAAAAAATATTTATGTCCAAAAAAGTTATTTTAATGATTCTTGATGGTTGGGGATTTGCCCCTGATCCAAAAGTATCTGCAGTAGATCTTGCTAAAACCCCATTCATTGACCGTCTTTATGAAAAATATCACAATACAGAATTACTGACTGACGGAGAAAATGTAGGGCTTCCCAATGGACAGATGGGCAATAGCGAAGTTGGACATATGAATTTAGGTGCAGGACGAATTGTTTATCAAGATTTGGCAAAAATATCAAAGGCAGTCAAGGAAAAAACACTCGAAAAAGAAGCGACTTTGATTGCGGCATTTTATTATGCTGAAAAAAACAATAAAAATGTTCATTTAGTAGGGCTACTCTCTGATGGAGGAGTGCACTCTCATATTGAGCATTTGGAGGGACTGATTGATATCGCTGCAGAATACAAACCCAAAGGCGTTTTTCTTCACGCGTTCACAGATGGAAGAGATGTTGATCCAAAATCAGGATTAGGGTTTATTGGTAAATCAAAAGAAACTAGAAGAAAATAGAGGAAAATTAGCCACAGTAATCGGGCGCTATTTCGCCATGGACCGGGACCAAAGGTGGGAGCGAATCAAGAAAACCTATGACCTTTTAGTCAATGGGAATGGAAAACTATCTCACGACATTCAGAAAGACATAAAGGAAAGCTATCATTCAGGAGTTACGGATGAGTTTATAGAACCTTTGGTTGCAGTTGATGAAAACAGTAAGCCTTTAGCTAAAATTTCTAATGATGATGTATTGATCTTTTTTAATTTTCAGAACGGATCGCGGAAGGCAACTCACTCAAGCACTTTCTCAAAAATCATTTCCAGAATATCAAATGGAGCCATTAAACCTTCATTATGTAACCCTCACCAATTACGATAAAACGTTTAAAAATGTTAAAGTAGTATTTGAAAAAGACAACCTGCAAGACACCCTTGGAGAAACGCTTTCAAAGGCGGGTAAAACTCAGATAAGAATTGCTGAAACAGAAAAATATCCTCATGTTACTTTCTTTTTTAATGGTGGTCGAGAAGTTCCTTTCGAGGGGGAAGAAAGACTTTTGTGCCCTTCGCCTAAAGTAGCCACTTATGACCTTCAACCGGAAATGAGTGCATTTGATATTCGGGACAGCATCATTCCAAAAATAAATGAAGCTAAAACCGATTTCATCTGTCTCAATTTTGCCAACCCTGATATGGTAGGACATACGGGTGATATTAATGCCGCTATAAAAGCTTGTGAAACCGTTGACCAATGTGCAGGGGAAATCATTACTGCCGCATTAGAGCAAGAATACAGTATTATTGTGATTGCCGATCATGGTAATTGTGAAACCATGGTGAATGCTGACGGTAGTCCAAACACAGCGCACACAACGAACCCAGTTCCTTTAATTTTAGTTGAAAATGAACCTACTCCGATTAGCAAAGGAGTGCTGGGTGATGTCGCACCGACGATACTAAAACTAATGCAGATAAGCATTCCCGAAGCAATGACTGGAAAAGCTTTGGTTTAAATCTTTTAAAATGAAAAACGCCCTCATACTTTTTACTTTTTTAAGTTTTACTTTTTGTAAGTCACCTGTTCCGCAAAAGCCACTTCCTGTGACTCAAGTTGAAGCAACAAGCGGAGAAAAGATTCTCTTGGGTGAAATAAATCGTGCCAATTTAGACAGCTCCTCTTTGACGGGTTGGTTTGTTAAAGCGTTTAATGAAATTACTATTGACCCTAATTGGACCTCGAAAACAAAATCTATTTCAAAGTAGAAATCAAGATTTTTATGGGAACCTGGTGTGAAGATAGTGGCAGAGAGATTCCTCACTTTTTAAAGATATTGGATGCCTTAAATTTTAATCCTAATAATATTAAGATAACACCATGTCGGAGGAAAAGACTACTCCTGAAAATTGGGAAAAAGGTCTGGAGATTTTTAATGTTCCCACACTTATTTTCGATAAAAACAATATAGAAATAAAAGGGATAGTCGAATTCCCAAAAACTACCCTTGAGTCAGATGTTGAAAAAATTTTAAAAGATCTAAGCCTACAGCCACTCATATTTATAAAATAATGCTAGTTCTTAAAAACTTAGATGAAATTGAATTGATGCGTGAAAGCGCACTAATTGTTTCCAAAACCTTAGGGATGTTGGCAGGCGAGATTAAGCCTGGAGTAACATCACTTAAGCTTGACAAATTAGCAGAAGCTTTCATTCGCGACCACGGTGCTGAGCCAGGTTTTCTAGGGCTTTATGATTTTCCAAACACTTTATGCATAAGTCCCAACGAACAAGTCGTTCATGGAATTCCCAACAATGACTTACTTCAAGAGGGAGACATCCTCTCAGTGGATTGTGGCGCCTTAAAAAATGATTTTTATGGAGATCACGCTTATACCTTTCAAGTAGGAGAAGTTTCTAAAAAAACAAAAAAGCTATTAGTTCTTATGAAATTGATGTCGATAAAGGCATAGCTGCTTTCACAATTAATAATCGTGTGGGGGATTTAGGTTTTGCAATTCAGTCTTACGCAGAAGCAAATGGTTATGGGGTCGTTAGAGAATTGGTGGGACATGGACTGGGGAAAGAAATGCACGAGTCTCCTGAAATTCCAAACTATGGGAAAAGGGGTCGCGGAAAGAAATTCCAAAACGGAATGGTCATAGCCATAGAGCCAATGATCAACCAAGGAACCAAAAACATTAAGCATTTCGATGATGGCTGGACCATCAAGACTGCTGACGGCAAGCCAAGTGCACACTTTGAACACAATGTAGCCTTAATTGACGGCAAGCCTAACTTGCTTTCAACTTTCAAATATGTCAATGAAGCGTTGGGTATTGAAACTGAGGAAGAAAAACCCTTTCAGTCAAATTCAATATCTGTTTCATGAAATGGTTGCTGATTCTTTTTCCTCGTGAATTTTTGATTCGCATGAGTCTTTTATTTCAGCCCATTATCAATTGGTATTTTAAAGGCACTACTTTCATTGATCCAATTGATGGAAATGGATACAGGAAATTCCTTTCATATGGTTATGATAAATTAAGGGAAAACGCACTATCTCCAGGGACATTTTCTTTAGAAAGGCATCGACTACTTTGGTTATACTTTGAAAGAAAAACAAACCTATTAAACAGCAAAATAAAAGTTTTGCATGTTGCTCCTGAACAGGCTTTTTATAAGAAATTTAAAAACATTCTTTCTTGGGATTATATCACAACGGATTTACACTCTCCCCTCGCTGATGTGAAAGCAGACCTCACAAACCTGCCCTTTGAGGACAATCATTTTGATCTTATTTTATGTAATCATGTTTTAGAACATATTACTGACGATCACAAAGCAATGTCAGAGATTTTTAGAGTCTTAAAAAAAGGAGGGAAAGCTATTCTACAAGTCCCTATGGACCAAAACAGGGCTCACACTTTTGAAGACTTTAGTATTACCGACCCAAAAGAAAGAACAAAGAATTTCGGACAGTATGACCATGTCAGAATCTATGGTGTCGACTTTTTTGATAGACTTGAAAAAGTAGGTTTTAAAACTGAAAAAAATGACTTTATAGCTGAATTGACTCTAGAAGAAATAGAAAAGATTTTCGCTTCCAAAAGGAGAATGGATTCCCCTCGGAATCAAATAGTTTATTTCTGTCCATTGATTCTCTCCATTTAAGAACTTAGTAGTATCTGATTTTAATATTCTTTTTTCAAACTTATTTTTTTTTGGAGGTTAATTTTACCCGTAAAAGCAACCTTTGGAATTATCAGTAAAACAAGAATTATCTTTTTCATGGTGTTGTTTATTATATATGAAAATATATGTAAAGCCAAGAAGTGGTTGGATGAATATATGACTGTATGGAGGTTGTTCTTTCTCCGATACATAAACTTAAATACTCAGCCAAAGAATTTGTGGTTGCATCTTTACCGAAAAATTCGAAAATTTTTATTTCGAGAGTTGCAACAACATTATCACTCCTGAGATCGAGTCTATTATGTTGATCAGTAGAGCTTTAAAGATGACCGTGCAATAATTATATAAATACACTAATAAAATAACTTAAGCTGTTAATTACAAATAATTTAGAATTTGTATATTGTGAAATAAATCCATTCTATGAAAAGAATAACAATATTATTTATCACCCTTTTTGGAATAATACTTTCAGTAAAATCGCAAAGTAATCTGAAATTTGATCACCAAGCATTACCTGTAAATAATTTAAAAATAACTGGAGATTTTTACAGAGATATTCTTGACTTTAAAGACATTCCAACGCTGGTTGGGACAAAATATACTCATAGGTGGCTTGCTAACTATGAAGGTAAAGAAATTCATCTTATTTTTTCGAATGAAGAAATACAAAAAACACCAAAACAAATCCATATGGCGTTTAGTCCAGTAGATTTTGATAAATTTATTGATCATTTAAAAAAGAATAATATTGTCTTTACTAATTATAAATTAGAGGCTGGGGTTGTTCAGAGTAGAAAAGATGGAATAAAACAAATATGGTTAAGGGATCCACAAGGATACTGGATTGAGATTAACTCAAAAAATCAGTATTAATTAATTAACATGAGAAATATAATTCACCCTAGAAGAAAATTTTTTAATCAAATATTGTATGGAGGAATATCATTAGGTCTTTCCCAAAATATATTAGCTCAAAACTTTTTTACTCCAGAGGAAGAAATAGATTGGTATGATGTTAAGGAATTAGGTGTCGAGGGAAAAGGGTGGAATGATACTACAAAATATTTTGATAGACTACCCGCAAAAGCACAGGGGTTTGTAAGAGATCGTTTATGGGATTTATCGATGAATTTAAAATGGACTGTTTTAAATGATTTGGATATGCCTCATATGGCATCTACTGGTATTAAAGGAATAGATTTATATACAAAGTATAACAATAAATGGAGATATGTAACTACAGCAGGAGCTCTTGTGGGACTTAAGACATATCAAAATAAATCCATACCAGCAGATAGTGAAAATGAATATGAACTAATAAAAAACATGACTCCTGAATTTAGAGAGTATAAATTATTTTTACCCTTATATGATGGAGTTACAAAACTAGAAATAGGAATTGATAATAATGCCCTAATTAATAAGGCAAGTCCTAATCCAGCAAAACCAATTGTTTTTTACGGAACAAGTAGGGCAAGTGCTTGTGCTTCTCGACCAGGAATGGCATTTCCATCTATTCTTGGTAGAAGACTAAGAAGACCAACTGTTAATCTCGGTTTTGCTGGCAATGGTCGAATGGAGATTGAAGTTGGATCTTTACTTGCAGAACTTGATCCTTGTGTATACGTAATTGATTGCCTTCCAAATATGAATGAATCATCTGTTTCTGAACGTACGGTTCCACTTGTCAGAAAAATAAGAGAAGCCCATAAAACAACTCCTATACTTTTGGTAGAGGATAGAAGTTATACAAATGCGCGATTTTTTCCAGCAAGAAAAAGACATCATCAGAAAAGTAGGAAGGCATTAAAAAATGCTGAAAACTATTAAAGGAATTGGGTATAAATAACATATTTTATTTAAATGGAGATAATTTATTGGGTCAGGATGGAGAAGCTGCAACGGATGGTTCTCATTTAAAAGACGAAGATCTTTGTGTCAAAGAGTCTGGGCACTCTTTGAGTAGTATTAAATTAATGCTTCAAAATATAGATTAACTGCAACTCAACGGGCGTAGATTTTTTCTTCTGTAAACTTAAGTTGAACATTTAGTTGGGCCTATGGGGTTGAGGAGGGATTAGCTTATATATCCATTTCACCAGCGTATCCCCAAAAGGAAAATAGATTTATTTTGAAGGGGTGGGGTGTTGAATTGAGAGTTTTAGTTGGGTGTTTTTTTGTATGATAAATTCATTTTTTTGAATAAAATGTCCATCAAAAAGCAATGTATTCATGCTAATTATATATAACAAATCCATACAATTTGTTTAAAAATAAAATTTTCATTTTATCCCTCTGGTAGTTCGGAGGGTTTTTTTATGTGAAAAAGATTATTGTCATTATCTGACGTTTTTTGAAGATTTAGACAGTTTTGACGGCATTAATTGACGAATGAGAAAGAGTGTTGATATGACTTTTATAAATAAAAAAAAACCAATTATGACTTTTCAAATATCTTTCAAACGTAGCTATGGGCTATTAATAATTATTTCTTTTATCTTTTTTACCCTATCTTCTCTTGTTCTGAAAACAGATCAGATAATAAAATCAAGAATTCTACGTCAATTGAAGAAATGAATTCAAACTTCATGAATCCTCCTGATAACATGAGACCTTGGACTTATTATTATTGGATAAATAATCACGTTTCCAAAGAAGGAATTACAAGGGATCTGGAAGCAATGGCAAAAGTGGGAATAGGCACGGCTCTTATTGCCAATATGAATCTGCGTAATGATGAGCAAGGAAAAGTTGTCATGTTAAGTGAAAAGTGGAAAGAACTCACACGGCACGCCATTCGTGAAGGAGGAAGATTAGATATCGACATTGGATTATTTAATTGTCCTGGATTTAGTTCCTCTGGGGGTCCCTGGAACGATTTTGCTAATTCAATGAAGTATCTTGACTACACCAAAACAAAATTAAAAGGGGGGAAATCTGTATCCATTAAATTGGATGCACCTGAGAACCAACTTAAAGATGTTCGTCTATTGGCTTTTCCAGCGAGAGATCAAGTCTTAGATAATAAAATCTTTAAAATCAGAAGCAACAAAAACTTAAAGAACTTAAAGGGCTTGTTAGATTATGATATTGAGACTGTAGTCGATATCACAGACCATAAGGAATTGGTTTTGAACTTCCAATCAGAGGACAAGGAAACCATTCGGAATTTGCAGATCATTCCTTCCAAGACAAGATTTGTGATGGATGTGGATTTTTATGGTGAGGTAGCTGGGAAATGGAAAAAAATACGATCATTTAAATTTAATCGTAGCCGTGATAAAAATGAATTGGGTTTTAATGATTATCCACCGGTTTCAGTTTCTTTTCCCAAAGTGATCTCTAATAAATTTAAGTTGGTGTTGAGCAATATAACTTTTCCTAAGTCAGTGCTTGCTAAAAAGGGTAGTGACAAGGGCATAGCAGATATTTATTTTTCTCCACAAGTGAATTTAGAGTACCACATTGAAAAATCATTAGCCAAGATGAAACAAAGCCCTCATGTACCTAGTGATTCATACACATGGCCAGATCAACGAGAACCGGAAGATAAAGAATTGGTCTTGACTGATGATAAAATAATCGACTTGACTGAAAGACTTTCAGCCGACGGCACGCTGACTTGGGATGTTCCTCCAGGTGACTGGACGGTTTTGAGATTTGTAATGGCATCTACTGGAATTAAAAATGAATTCTCTGATCTAAATGCCTCGGGATTTGAGGCAGATAAATTAAATAAGGATGCTGTAAGACACCACTTTGAAGGTTACGTAGGAGACATCTTTAAATCAATGCCTCTAGAGGATCGAAAATCACTCAAATATATTATTGTAGATAGCTATGAGGTTGGAGCTCAAAATTGGACTGACGATTTTGCCGATAGGTTTTTTGAAACCTACAATTATAATTCAAAGCCATATTTGCCAGTGTTAGCAGGTGTTGTGGTTAATTCAGTAGAGGAGTCTTCCCGATTCTTATGGGATTTAAGGAGGCTTGTGGCAGATGGATTGGCACATGAATATATAGCTGGCTTACAAGAAATGTGCGAGGAGAACGACCTTCAATTATGGCTAGAAAATTATGGCCATTGGGGCTTTCCTGGGGAATTCTTGATGTATGGGGGTCAAGCTGATCTGCTAGCAGGGGAATTCTGGACCACAGAAGACCTAGGAAACGTTGAGTGTAGGGCAGCAGCTTCTGCGGCACATATTTATGGGAAGAATGTCGTTTATGCTGAATCCTTCACTTCGGATACCGAGGTTAACCCTTTTACCTCATATCCTGCAAAGATGAAAAAGCGTGGAGACTGGAGTTTTGCGGAAGGAATAAACCATGTGGTCTATCATGTTTATATCCATCAACCCTATGAAGATAAATTTCCCGGAGTGAATGCTTGGTTCGGTACGGAAATCAATAGAAAGAATACATGGTTTGAAGCAGCAGCGCCATGGATGAAATACCACCAGCGTTGTAATTACCTTTTACAGCAGGGTAAGTATGTAGCGGATGTTGCCTATTACATAGGTGAGGATACTCCAAAAATGACAGGCGCCACAGAGCCTGAACTTCCAATTGGATACTCCTTTGATTTTATCAATGCTGAAGTTATAAGAAATCGTATCACTGCTAACAATGGACGTATGATATTACCCGATGGCTTATCATATAGAATTTTGGTATTACCCGATTCTAAAACTATGCGGCCCGAAGTTCTAGAAAAAATAAAAGAGTTGTTACTATGTCATAATCATGGGAAACCCTCCCCAAAAATCTCCAAGTTTACATAATTATCCGAATGCCGATAGAAGCATCATTGAACTTTCCAAAGAACTTTGGGGCGAAAGCTATGACGGAACTAAAAAAATAGTTGATTTTGGAAAGGGTAAAGTGATACGCTTAATGGATTTAAACAAGGCCCTAAAGCTTGTGGACATTGCTCCAGATTTAAAATATACTAAAGATACGCCACTATTATGGATTCATAGAACCCTTGGAGATAAGGACATTTATTTTCTAAGTAACCAAAGCGATAATAAAATTTCCTTCGACGCCTCATTTAGAGTAGAAGGTAAGCGCCCTTCACTTTGGAATCCCACAGACGGAACATCAAGAGATTTACCTCAATACATTATGGATGGGTTATATACAAAAGTTCCATTGCAATTAGAACCAGCAGAAAGTGCATTTGTGGTTTTCAGTAAAAATGGAGAAGGACTTAAAGACATTGGAATAAAAAATTATGAGGAGCTTACCTTACTTCAAGATATTTCAAATAATTGGAGCGTTCGTTTAAAAAATGATCAACTGAAAATAGATGAAGAATTTGAACTAGATCGGCTACAAGACCTCTCTAAATCAGAGGATGAGACAAGTAAATATTTTTCTGGAAAAATTATTTATTTTACAAATTTTCAATTTGAAAATGAGTTAAAAAGTGATAAAATCTTTTTGGACTTAGGGAAAGTAGGGGTTATTGCACACGTTAAACTAAATGGTAAAAAAATTGGTGGACTTTGGACAGCCCCTTGGAAACTCAATATATCAGGTCATGTAAAAAACGGGAACAATAGTTTAGAAATCGAAGTTGCAAATCTTTGGGTAAATCAACTTATAAAAGATG
>CAJJCA010000014.1 GCA_905182575.1 uncultured Flavobacteriaceae bacterium
GAGCAAAGTAGAAATGTTACAGCAAGAATCAAGATTAAAAGTAGCCGATAATACTGGCGCCAAAGAAGTTCTAACAATTAGAGTTTTGGGTGGAACTAAAAGACGTTATGCGTCTTTGGTGACAAAATTGTAGTTACCGTAAAAGAGGCTTCACCTTCAGGTACTGTAAAAAAGGGTCAAGTTTCAGACTGCCGT
This sequence comes from uncultured Flavobacteriaceae bacterium, assembly GCA_905182575.1. Taxonomy (GTDB): domain Bacteria; phylum Bacteroidota; class Bacteroidia; order Flavobacteriales; family Flavobacteriaceae; genus UBA8316. The sequence goes on from CAJJCA010000014.1 coordinate 196, forward strand.
AGTTGTTCGCACAACTAAAGAAGTTCGACGCGCAGATGGATCCTACATTCGTTTTGATGACAATGCCTGTGTATTGTTAAATCCAACGGGTGAGATGATAGGAACTCGTGTTTTCGGACCAGTTGCTCGTGAACTACGCGACAAGCAGTTTATGAAGATTGTTTCACTAGCACCTGAGGTGCTATAACTTTTATTAATGAAGATTAAAATAAAAAAAGATGATAATATTTTGGTAATTGCTGGAGAGCACAAAGGCTCTGAAGGCAAAGTTGTCAAAATTATAAGAGAAAAAAACAGGGCCATTGTTGAAGGTGTTAATATGATTAAAAAACACGAAAAGCCTCAGTGCCAAAACCCACAAGGTGGAATCATCGAAAAGAAGCGACCATCCATGTTTCTAAACCTTTCACTGGTTTCATCAGAAGGAAATGCTACGAGAGTAGGATTCCGTATTGAGGAAGATGGTAAGAAGGTTCGTTTCGCTAAAAAAAATAACGAAGTAGTATAATGAGCTATCAATCTAGACTTAAGAAAGAATATAACGAGTCGCATCGTTTCCTCACTAAAAGAAGAGTTTGCTTATAAAAATGTAATGCAAGTTCCTCGATTAGAGAAAATCGTGTTGAGTCGTGGAGTAGGTGACGCTGTTGCTGATAAGAAACTTATCGAATATGCAGTAGATGAATTAACCACCATTACTGGTCAAAAAGCAATTTCTACCATGTCAAAAAAGATGTTGCTGCTTTTAAACTTACGTAAAGGAATGCCCATCGGTGCAAAAGTTACCCTAAGAGGGGAGCGCATGTATGAGTTTCTCGATCGTTTAGTTACAGCTGCTTTGCCACGTGTTCGTGATTTTCAGGGTGTAAAGGCTACAGGTTTTGACGGAAGAGGAAATTATAACCTCGGGATTACAGAGCAAATTATTTTTCCTGAAATTGACATTGATAAAGTAATAAAATATCAGGAATGGACATTTCATTTGTAACCTCTGCGAAAACAGATCAAGGAAGCAAAGTCATTGTTAAAAGAACTAGGTTTACCATTTAAAAAGAATTAGATATGGCTAAAGAATCAATGAAAGCTCGCGAAGTTAAACGAGCAAAAACCGTTGCCAAATATGCTGCAAAAAGAAAAGCCCTCAAAGAAGCTGGGGATTATGAAGGATTGCAGAAGTTGCCTAAAAATGCGTCTCCAGTTAGATTACACAATCGTTGTAAATTAACTGGCCGTCCAAAAGGGTATATACGACAGTTTGGAGTCTCAAGGGTAACCTTTCGTGAGATGGCAATAAAGGTTTAATCCCAGGTGTAACAAAAGCCAGTTGGTAATAAAAAATTAAGTTAAATTATGTTTACAGATCCTATTGCAGATTTTTTAACCCGAATTCGAAACGCCAGTATGGCAGGTCATATGGTTGTCGATATACCAGCTTCTAACCTTAAGAAGGAGATTACAAAAATATTATTTGATCAAGGGTATGTTTTGAGTTATAAATTTGAAGACACTTCCAATCATCAAGGGAACATCAAAATTGCCCTTAAGTATAATAAGATGACGAAGGAACCCGTTATTAAAAAAATACAAAGAATCAGCACGCCTGGTTTGAGAAAGTATTCCTCTTCCGATGAATTTCCACGTGTCCTTAACGGATTAGGAATTTCTATTGTTTCTACTTCCAAAGGAGTAATGACAGGAAAGCAGGCTAACCAACATAACGTTGGTGGAGAATTACTTTGTTACGTTTATTAAAAAATAAAGTTAAAAATTAACTAGAATGTCAAGAATAGGTAAAAATCCCATAAGTATCCCGGAAGATGTCACTGTTGAATCCAAAGCGATAAGATTATTGTAAAAGGGAAATTAGGTGAATTACTCAAGACTACAGTGAAGTTTCTTTTGTTGTTGAAGACAATGTTATTACGTAACACGCCTTCTGAAAGTAAAAGTCATAAAGCAAAGCATGGTCTTTATCGTTCACTCGTATATAATATGATCGAAGGAGTATCAAAAGGATATCACAAAAGAGTTGGAATTAGTAGGTGTTGGATATAGAGCCAGCAATCAAGGACAAATTTTAGACCTTGCTCTTGGTTTCTCACACAACATACTTTTTGACATTGCTCCGGAAGTTAAAATGAAACTGTTTCAGAGAAAGGTAAGAATCCTATTATAAACTTGGCTTCACATGATAAGCAACTTTTGGGTTATATCGCAGCGAAGATCAGATCGTTTAGAAAACCTGAGCCTTACAAAGGAAAAGGGTTAGATTCGTAGGAGAACAAGTAAGAAGAAAAGCAGGTAAATCAGCTTAAAATACAGACTATGGCATTAACAAAAACAGCAAGAAGAACGGATTCGTTAAGAATCAGAAAAACAGTTACAGGAACTGCAGCGAACCCACGTTTGTCTGTCTACGAAGTAACAAAGAAATATACGCTCAAGTGATTGATGACGTTAGTCGGAAAAACAATGGTTGCCGCTTCTTCCCGAGATAAGGAATAGTTGCTAAGCTAGAAAACTAAGTCTGAGTTGCTGAGTTGGTTGGAAAGCTTATCGGAAAACGTTCAGCTCAAAGCTTGGTTTGACAACCATCCGTTTTGACAGAGGAGGCTATTTGTATCATGGGAGAGTAAAATCCCTTGCAGAAGGTGCTAGAGAAGCAGGTTTAAAATTTTAAAAAATAACTATGTATCAAGATTATAAAAACGTTGAATTAGTAAAACCTGCAGGGCTTGATTTAAAAGACCGTTTGGTAGGCGTTCAACGTGTAACTAAAGTAACAAAAGGTGGACGTGCTTTTGGATTCTCAGCGATCGTCGTTGTAGGAGATGAAAATGGAGTAGTAGGTCAGGGATTAGGAAAATCTAAGGAAGTTTCTGAAGCGATTGCCAAGGCAGTTGAAGATGCAAAGAAAAACTTAGTTCGTATTCCATTGGATCGAGGAACTATTCCTCACGAACAAAAAGGAAAATATGGTGGAGCAAGAGTTTTCTTGAAGCCAGCATCAGAAGGTACTGGAGTTATTGCCGGTGGAGCTGTTAGAGCTGTACTTGAGGCAGTAGGAGTGCATAATGTACTTTCCAAATCTCAAGGTTCTTCTAACCCGCACAACGTTGTCAAAGCAACTTTCGACGCTTTGTTACAATTGAGAAGCCCTCAAACCATAGCCAAGCAAAGAGGAGTTAGCTTGGATAAAGTATTTAACGGATAAGCATTTTTATCATGGCCAAAATAATAGTAACACAAGTAAAAAGTAGTATCAAAAGAATGCAATCTCAAAAAAGAACACTTGAAGCTTTAGGCTTAAGGGGTATCGGAAAAGAGGTCACTCATGAAACTACTCCAAGTATTCTTGGAATGATCAATAAAGTAAAACATTTAGTTAAAACTATAGAAGCATAAACATGAGTTTGAATAATCTAACACCAGCAAGCGGATCGACGCAAAAATTAGGTAAGCGAGTGGGACGTGGAGAAGGTTCCGGAAAAGGAGGTACTGCTACACGTGGTCACAAAGGAGCTAAGTCGCGATCTGGATATTCTAGAAAAATCGGTTTTGAAGGAGGTCAAATGCCATTGCAGCGACGGGTCCCTAAATTCGGTTTTAAAAACATTAATCGTGTTGATTATAAAGGAGTCAACCTAGACACCCTTCAAGAATTATCTACTGATAAAAAAGTTAAAAATGAAGTTTCTTTTGAAAACTTTGTTGAGCTTCGACTGGTTGGTAAAACCGAATTATTGAAAATTTTGGGTAGAGGAAAGCTTGAGACTGCCTTAAAAATTCATGCACATAAATTTTCTGCAACTGCAAAAGCGGCTATTGAAGCGGCTGGAGGAGAAGCTATTACCCTATAATCTTATTTGATGAAGAAGTTTATTGAGACCATATTAAATATTTACAACATTCAGGAGTTACGTGGGAGAATTATTACTACACTCTCATTGTTGTTGGTTTATCGTTTGGGTGCTCAAATTGTACTGCCCGGAATTGATTCAGTTCAACTTGCTGCACTTTCAAGTCGTGCAGATGGCGGTGGACTTCTCGGTATTTTAAATGCCTTCACTGGAGGTGCTTTTGCTAATGCATCTGTTTTTGCACTTGGAATTATGCCTTACATTTCTGCATCGATTGTTGTTCAATTGATGGGAATTGCGGTTCCTTATTTACAGAAGCTTCAGAAAGAAGGTGAAAGCGGTAATAAAAAAAGAAATCAAATCACTCGTTGGTTGACAATATTAATTTGTGTTGTTCAAGCACCTGCTTATCTATATGGACTCTCTGCATTAGGGGTTCCAGACAGTGCTTTTATTCTTGGTCGTGGTCCATTATTTATGATTTCGTCGGTTATCATTTTGGTGACAGGAACAATATTTGCAATGTGGTTAGGAGAAAAGATTACAGACAAAGGAATTGGAAACGGTATCTCCATTTTAATCATGGTGGGTATCATTGCTAACCTTCCACTTTCATTCACACAGGAATTTGTTTCTCGTGTTTCTGAAAACAATGGAGGTTTGATGATGATCTTAATCGAGTTGGTTATATGGGTTGTAATTATACTTCTAAGTATTCTTCTGGTAATGGCGGTTCGTCAAATTCCGGTTCAATATGCAAGAAGGACTGCAGCAGGTACAAATGAGAAGAACGTTTTCGGCTCTCGTCAATACATTCCATTAAAACTGAATGCATCTGGTGTAATGCCAATTATATTTGCCCAAGCATTAATGTTCGCTCCAGCTTATATTGGAGGGGCAATGGGAAAAACAACCGTAGGGCAGTGGATGCAAACTAATTTTTCAGATATCTTTGGCCTTTGGTACAATGTTTTATTTGCTTTATTAATAATCATTTTCACCTATTTTTATACTGCAATCACAGTTCCTACCAATAAAATGTCAGACGATCTTAAAAGAAGCGGTGGATTTGTTCCTGGGATACGTCCTGGTAACGAAACAAGCGACTTTTTGGATAATGTAATGTCGCACATAACATTACCTGGTTCTATATTTTTAGCTGGTGTAGCAATATTTCCTGCATTTGCAGTCAAATTGTTTGGAATTCAACAGGGGTGGGCTTTATTTTATGGTGGTACTTCACTCTTAATTATGGTGGGTGTTGCAATTGATACAATACAGCAGGTTAATTCTTATTTGTTAAATAGACACTATGACGGACTGATGTCCAAGACAGGTAAAAATAGAAGAACTTCATAAGAATATGGCTAAACAAGCAGCAATTGAACAAGAAGGTACCATCATCGAAGCATTGTCTAACGCAATGTTTAGAGTGGAGTTAGAAAATGGTCATGTAGTTACCGCGCATATTTCTGGTAAGATGCGTTTACATTATATAAAATTATTACCAGGAGATAAAGTTAAATTAGAAATGAGTCCTTACGATTTGAGTAAAGCAAGGATTACTTATAGATTTTAAAAGTAAAAAACAATGAAAGTAAGAGCTTCCATAAAGAAAAGAAGTGCTGAGTGCAAAATCGTTCGTCGAAAAGGACGTTTGTACGTAATTAACAAAAAGAATCCTCGATTCAAACAAAGACAAGGTTAAATTATGGCTAGAATATCAGGAGTAGACATTCCCAAGCAAAAAAGAGGTGTAATCGCCCTTACCTATATATATGGTATTGGGGATAGCCGAGCAAAAAATATTTTGGCGGAAGCTAAAGTAAATGAAAACACCAAAGTTTCCGATTGGACCGACGATGAGACCGGAAGAATTCGTGAAGTGGTAGGTGCCCTCAAAATTGAAGGTGAATTACGCTCGGAGTTACAATTAAACATCAAACGTTTAATGGATATTGGTTGTTACCGAGGAATCCGACACAGGTCTGGATTACCCTTAAGAGGTCAACGCACCAAAAACAACTCTCGTACTCGTAAAGGAAAAAGAAAAACAGTTGCTAATAAAAAGAAAGTAACTAAATAATAATTAGCTATGGCAAAAGTTACAACCAAAAAGCGTAAAGTCATTGTTGAAGCAAACGGTGAAGCTCACATAAACGCCTCTTTTAACAATATCATCATTTCTTTGACCAACAATAAAGGAGAAGTTATTTCTTGGTCATCTGCAGGAAAGATGGGCTTTAGAGGTTCAAAGAAAAACACACCTTATGCTGCACAAACAGCTGCTGAAGATTGTGCTAAAGTTGCACAAGAAGCAGGTTTACGTAAAGTAAAAGTATATGTAAAAGGTCCAGGTAATGGTCGTGAATCAGCGATAAGAACGCTTCACAATTCTGGGATTGAGGTAACAGAAATTGTTGATGTTACTCCACTACCACACAATGGCTGTCGCCCACCAAAAAGAAGAAGAGTATAATAATAAATGCTATCGAAGGATTAATTAGACCTTAATTCATAGCTTAATAGTAAATAAATAATATGGCAAGATACATCGGTCCAAAATCAAAGATTGCTCGAAAATTTGGCGAAGCCATTTTCGGTGCTGATAAATCTTTTGAAAAGAGAAATTACCCTCCAGGACAACACGGGAATACCCGTAGAAGAGGAAAAAAATCAGAATATGCAGTCCAGTTAATGGAGAAGCAAAAAGCTAAATATACTTATGGTATTCTAGAACGTCAGTTTAAGAATATTTTTGAGAAAGCAAGTTCTAGTAAAGGTGTTACTGGTGAAGTTTTACTTCAACTTTGCGAAGCAAGATTAGATAATGTAGTCTATCGTTTGGGAATTGCTCCTTCACGAAGTGGTGCAAGACAATTGGTGTCTCACCGTCACATAACTGTTAATGGAAAGATTGTAAACATACCTTCTTATTCTCTAAAAGCTGGAGATGTTGTTGGTGTTAGAGAAAAATCAAAATCTCTAGGAGCTATTACTTCCTCTTTGGAAGCCAATTCTTCAGTATATGAATGGATGACTTGGAACAGTGAAACTTATGAAGGAAACTTTGTAAATGTTCCACAGCGTTTGCAGATTCCAGAAAACATTAAAGAGCAATTGATTGTAGAATTGTACTCAAAATAATTTTAAAATTAAGGAAGTAAAACTATGGCTATATTAAATTTCCAAAAACCCGATAAAGTTATAATGATCGACTCTTCCGAGTTCGAAGGCAAGTTTGAATTTCGCCCTCTTGAGCCTGGATATGGTCTGACTGTTGGTAACGCATTGAGACGAGTATTGCTTTCTTCTCTAGAAGGGTTTGCAATTACTTCTGTTAAAATCGAAAGTATCGAACATGAGTTTTCAACCATTCCCGGAGTTGTTGAAGATGTTACCGAGATCATTCTTAACTTAAAACAAATTCGTTTTAAGAGACAAATAGAGGATATTGAAGAAGAAACAGTTACTGTAACTGTAGGTGGTCAAGATCAACTCAAAGCAGCTGATTTACAAAAATTCATTTCTGGATTTCAAGTGCTTAATCCTGATATGGTAATCTGTAACCTTGAAAAAGGAGTTCAGTTAAACATGGAAATTAGCATTGAAAAAGGACGTGGATATGTTCCTGCCGAAGTCAATAAAAAAGCAAATGCACCTTTCGGAGCTATCGCAATAGATTCTATTTTCACACCCGTTAAAAACGTGAAATACAGTATCGAAAACTATCGAGTTGAACAAAAAACAGATTACGAAAAACTTGTTTTTGAAATTATCACTGACGGCTCTATCCATCCAAAAGATGCGTTAACTGAGGCTGCTAAAACATTGATTCACCATTTCCTTTTATTCTCGGATGAAAGAATCACATTAGAAGCTGACGAAATCGCTCAAACAGAGACATATGATGAGGAATCACTTCATATGCGTCAATTGCTCAAAACAAAATTAATAGACATGGATCTTTCTGTTCGTGCGCTAAACTGTTTGAAAGCAGCAGAGGTTGATACCCTTGGTGACCTAGTATCTTACAACAAAAACGATTAATGAAATTCAGAAACTTTGGAAAGAAATCCTTGACAGAGTTAGAAGAATTGGTAGTTCTTAAAGGTCTTTCCTTTGGTATGGACTTGGCCAAGTATAAATTAGATAAGGACTAATAAACAGTATATTTAGATAAAATGAGACACGGTAAAAAAGTTATTCATTTAGGAAGAAAAGTAGCACATAGAAAGTCGATGTTGGCTAATATGGCTTGCTCTTTAATTGAACACAAAAGAATAAACACAACATTAACTAAGGCAAAAGCGTTAAAGCAATTTATCGAGCCTTTAGTTACAAAGTCTGTTTGATACAACTCACAACAGACGAAACGCTTTTAGTGCGCTTAGAGATAAGTATGCAGTATCAGAGCTTTTTAATGATATCGCTCAGAAAGTAGGAGACAGACCTGGAGGATACACACGTGTCGTCAGAATGGGAAATCGTTTAGGAGATAACGCTGACATGGCCATGATTGAATTGGTAGATTTCAACGATGTATACTCTAACACGGAAGAAACAGCTAAGAAAACAACACGTAGAAGTAGAGCTAAAAAGCCTACCGCTGACGCTCCTGTAGTAGAAGCAGCTACCGAAGTAACTGAAACTCCAGATGCTCCTGCAGCGGAAGAGAAAAGTGAAGAGTAGATGTGTTAATAATTACTAATTATTTCAAAGGATAAACAGTTACTGTTTATCCTTTTTTTATGTTTATTTGTAAAAAAGGATAAGCTTTTTAGTTTATCCTTTTTTTATATTATTTTGCATTAAGTTATGTTATAAAAATCGAAAAAAAGCACTTTTATTACTGGCCGATGGGACACAGTTTTTCGGAAAATCGATAGGTGCAGACGGCACCAGTTTTGGAGAAATTTGTTTCAACACTGGAATGACAGGATATCAAGAAATTTTTACTGACCCTTCCTACTTTGGACAATTAATGGTAATGACCAATGCTCACATTGGTAATTATGGTGTTAAAAAAGACGAAGCGCAATCCGATTCAATCAAGATCGCTGGTTTGGTTTGTAAAAATTTCAGTTATGATTTTTCAAGACCTGGCGCAAATGATTCATTAGAAAACTATCTAAGCGAGAATAGTCTTTTTGCTATTTCGGATGTAGACACACGAGCTCTTGTTAATTACATTCGCGACAATGGAGCAATGAATGCTGTGATTACTACCGAAGTTGACAATATTGAACATTTAATTAAAGAATTAAATAAATTGCCCTCAATGGAAGGTTTGGAGTTGGCTTCTAAGGTTTCAACACAGTCTCCCTATTTTGTAGGTGACCCTGATTCTAAATACAAAGTTGCGGCACTCGATCTGGGAATCAAAAAGAATATATTAAACCACATGACAAGTAGGGGGCTTTATGTAAAAGTTTTTCCTTACAACACCTCTTTTGAAGAAATGAAAAAGTGGAATCCAGATGGTTTCTTTATCTCTAATGGTCCTGGAGACCCAGATCCATTAGATCATGTTCAGGAAACTGCACGTGAAATTATTAATAGCAATATGCCACTATTTGGAATCTGCTTGGGCCATCAAATCATTGCCATTGCTAATGGTATTCCTACCTATAAAATGTTTAATGGTCATAGAGGTATTAATCATCCAGTTTTAAATGTTTTGACTGGAAAAGGAGAGATTACCTCACAAAACCATGGATTCGCAGTTAATAAAGAGGCTGCAGAAGCCCACGAGGATGTTATCATAAGTCATTATCATCTAAATGACAATACCGTTGCAGGCTTAAAAATGAAAAGTAAAAATTGTTTTTCAGTGCAATACCATCCTGAAGCGGGTCCAGGTCCAAACGATACTGTGTATTTGTTTGATCAGTTTTTTGAAAATATTAGAAATACGAATACCTAAAATAATCACCAACCTAATTTAAATAACATGAGTATAATTATCAGTGTACATGCACGCCAAATTTTTGATTCAAGAGGAAATCCAACAGTTGAAGTTGATGTGATTACAGAAAATGGTATTTTAGGACGCGCAGCCGTTCCCTCAGGAGCTTCAACAGGAGAACACGAAGCAGTTGAATTGCGTGACGGTGGTAAAGATTATATGGGGAAAGCTGTTTTTAAGGCAGTTGATAATGTAAATGAAATTCTTGCCGAAAAATTAATAGGAGAATCTGTATTTGAGCAAAACAATATTGATCAAATGATGATTGATTTGGACGGAACACCTAACAAATCAAAACTTGGGGCAAATGCTATTTTGGGGATTTCACTTGCAATCGCAAAGGCGGCTGCAAATGAATTGGGACTTCCTTTATACCGATACATTGGTGGAGTCAGTGCGCATACATTACCGGTTCCAATGATGAATATTATTAACGGTGGATCACATTCCGATGCGCCCATCGCTTTTCAAGAGTTTATGGTTATGCCAGTTGGTGCTGAATAGCTTTACACATGCGATGCAAATGGGTTCTGAGATTTTTCATCACCTTAAAAAAGTATTACACGACCGAGGTCTTAGTACTGCAGTTGGAGATGAAGGTGGTTTTGCGCCAACCCTCGATGGAACTGAGGATGCATTAGAAACGATTTTAATTGCAATTGATAATGCAGGATACAAAGCTGGAGACGAAGTTAAAATCGCTCTGGATTGTGCTGCTGCAGAATTTTACGAAAATGGAGTTTACGATTATACGCTATTTGAAGGCGATAAGGGCGTAAAAAGAACCTCTGAAGAACAAGCACAATATTTAGCAGATTTAAGCGCCAAATATCCGATCATTTCAATTGAAGATGGAATGGATGAAAACGATTGGGACGGGTGGAAACTTCTTACTGAAAAAGCAGGACACAGAGTTCAATTGGTTGGAGATGACCTTTTTGTAACCAATGTAGAACGTTTAGGGAAAGGAATTGATTTAGGTATTGCCAATTCGATTTTGATAAAAGTAAATCAAATTGGAACCCTTTCTGAAACCATTGCGGCTGTCGAAATGGCACACCGTGCAGGTTATACCTCTGTAATGTCACACCGATCTGGAGAAACTGAAGATAATACTATTGCTGACTTGGCAGTTGCCCTTAATACAGGACAAATTAAAACTGGATCTGCTTCTCGAAGTGATCGTATGGCCAAGTACAACCAATTACTCAGAATCGAGGAGGAATTAGAGAGCATGGCTTATTATCCCCAAGGAAATGCATTTAAAATCAAGTAAAAGCACTTTTTTTTAATTTATCCGTTTATTACATAGGGCTACAGTTGTTTTTTGGCGTCTATTTTTTTAAATTTGCAATTCTCAAAATTCAATATTATGGAAGATAAAGTTCAATTAATTTACGGTAATAAAACGCATGAATTCCCCTTGGTTAAGGGAACTGAGAATGAAATTGCGATTGATATTAAAAGTTTAAGAGCTGAAACAGGTTTGATTACTCTTGATCCTGGATATAAGAATTCCGGATCTTGTAAGAGCGAGATAACATTTTTGGATGGAGAAAAGGGAATACTTCGATACAGAGGCTATTCAATTGAAGACTTAGCAAATAAATCTAGCTTTTTGGAAGTTGTTTATTTGCTAATCTTTGGTGAACTTCCAACTCCAGAGCAACTTTCGAAAATTGAGAATGAAATATCGTGAAGAGTCGTTGGTAGACGAAGACCTAAAGGCGATTCTTAAAAGTTTTCCAAAAGGAGCACATCCAATGGGAATATTATCTTCGTTAACCTCAGCATTAATTGCTTTTAACCCTAGTTCAGTAGATATTAATTCTGAAGCTGAGTTCCACGAAGCAATTATTATGATTCTTGCCAAGCTACCGGTCTTGGTTTCTTGGACACAAAGAAGGGTAAAAGGTTTGCCACTTGTTTATTCGGACGATTCACTTTCTTATACGGAAAACATTGCTCAAATGATGTTTAAAAAACCCAATAAGGAATATATATCTAATCCAACGATAGTCAATGCGTTGAATAAGTTACTAATTCTTCATGCAGATCACGAGCAGAATTGTTCTACTTCTACAGTTCGTATTGTAGGTTCTTCTCACGCTGGATTATTTGCTTCAATTTCGGCAGGAATTTCTGCTCTTTGGGGACCATTACATGGGGGGGCCAACCAAGCTGTAATTGAAATGCTTGAGCAAATAAAAAAGGATGGTGGAATCACAAAAAAGTTCATGGCCAAAGCAAAAGACAAAAATGACCCTTTCCGTTTGATGGGCTTTGGACATCGTGTATATAAAAATTTTGATCCAAGAGCAAAAATCATTAAAGTAGCTGCTGACGAAGTCTTAAAAGAATTAGGCGTCAACGATCCTATTTTGGATATCGCTAAAGCTTTAGAAGAAGAATTATTGAAAGATCCTTATTTCGTTGAACGTAAATTATATCCAAACGTCGATTTTTATTCAGGTATTATCTATAGGGCTTTGGGGATTCCAACTGAAATGTTTACTGTTATGTTTGCATTGGGAAGACTTCCTGGATGGATTGCACAATGGAAAGAAATGCGTTTGAACAAAGAACCGATCGGTCGCCCTCGACAAATTTATACTGGCCACAATTCTAGAGAACTATAGTTCGTCTACTGAAGGAGGTCTACTTTCTGCTTTTAGGTTATTTATTTTACTAAAAAACTTGTGTATGGTTTTGGTGTCTGCCAATATCTTTATCAGGGATTCATCCTTGTAAATTGAATATTCTTCCGCCTTTCCTTTATAAATTTTTAGTTTATAAAAAGGAATAACCAATGCATAGGTTTCTAGTAAGCTTCTAAACCTAACAATGATACCTTGAGGACGCAATTCAACATTACAAGTATTTAAATTTTGGTCAAGAACCAAAAGATTGTGAATGTTGAGAGAAGTTTGAGTGATAAATAGTTTTGAAGACCCGATACCCCCCATCGACCAGCGTTCTTTGAGGGAAAAAGGCTTTCCTACTTCAGCATCAATTTTTTCTCTTATTGTGTTGTCGTTATAAGAAACATTTAAAAGCATTTTTTATTTAAAGATAAGTCATTAGAAGATGACCCCATAGTTTCGACTTTATATTTATATTTGCGCCAAGAAAATGGATAAGCTAGAACACACACTCTCAAAGTCAATTTTAACTTTTTTAAAATCGGATTTTGATTTATCAGTAGATCACTTCGAATTTCAATTGACACGCAAGGATTTTGAAGGCGACCTTACATTGGTGCTTTTTCCTTTGTTAAAACAAACAAGGACAAGCCCACAGGTGTTGGGCGAAAAATTAGGTGCTTATTTAATTGAGCACTCTGATGTTGTAGAAAATTTCAATGTCGTCAGTGGTTTTTTAAACCTTAGTATTTTTGATGCTTATTATTTAGCGTTTTTAAAGCAGATGCTATCAGAAGACGAATACGGTCATAAAAAAGCAAATTCAGACGCTCCTACGCTCATGGTGGAGTATTCTTCTCCCAATACAAACAAACCCCTTCACCTTGGGCATGTTAGAAATAATTTGTTGGGTTATTCTGTTGCTGAAATTTTAAAAGCTAATGGTAATAATGTAATTAAAACTCAGATCATTAATGATCGGGGGATTCATATTTGTAAGTCCATGTTGGCATGGCAACATTATGGTAGTGGGGAGACACCTGATTCCTCAAATCTTAAAGGGGATCAATTGGTTGGTAAGTACTATGTCCTTTTTGAAACAAAATACAGAACACAAATAGCCAAAATGGTTTCAGACGGAACAGCACAAGCTGTTGCTGAAAAGCAAGCGCCCCTTCTGCTAGAAGCGCAACAAATGCTTGTGAAATGGGAGGCCAATGATCCAGAGGTTAGAGCTTTATGGGAGAAAATGAATGGCTGGGTATACAAAGGTTTTGATGCTACTTACAAAAAACTAGGAATTGATTTTGATTCCTATTATTATGAAAGTAATACCTATTTATTAGGTAAGACAATTATCAATGAAGGACTTTCGAAAGGAATTTTCTTCACCAAAGAAGATGGATCCATTTGGATTGACCTTACTGAGGATGGTTTGGATGAAAAGCTTTTACTTCGATCAGATGGCACAGCAGTCTATATGACCCAAGACATCGGGACTGCGCAGCAAAGAGTTGAAGACCATCCAGAGATTAAAGGAATGGTTTATACAGTCGGGAATGAGCAAGACTATCATTTTAAGGTACTTTTCTTAGTTCTTAAAAAATTAGGATACAGTTGGTCAGATTCTCTTCATCATCTCAGTTATGGAATGGTGGACTTGCCAAGCGGTAAAATGAAAAGTAGAGAAGGAACAGTTGTAGATGCAGATGATCTTGTTGATCAAATGAAAAATACAGCCGCAGAAATCGCTTCTAAGCATGGCAAACTAGGCGGATTGAGTGAAGAAGACCGAGAGGCCATTGTACACAAAGATCGGATTAGGTGCATTAAAGTATTATATTTTAAAAGTAGATCCAAAAAAGAGAATTTTGTTTGATCCTGAAGCTTCTGTTGATTTCAACGGAAACACAGGTCCTTTCATTCAATATGCACATGCACGTATTCAATCATTACTAAGAAAACAGCAGCCAGAAGCACTACAGCTTAATGTTTCTTTGCAGTTGGACGTAAAAGAGAAGGAGATTCTCAAACACTTGATGACTTATTCTGAGGTGATCAACCAGGCTGCAGATCAGTTTAGTCCTGCGCTAATTGCTAATTATCTTTATGAATTGGTTCGTCTGTTTAATTCTTTCTATCAAAACATAAGTGTCCTAGGAGAACCTAATGAAGAATTAAAGTCCTTGCGCTTGCTGCTTTGTAAGGCAGTAGCTAACAACGTTGCCTTGGCTTCCTCACTTCTTGGAATCTCAATGCCTGATAGGATGTAAAAAAAAATCGCTCCGAAGAGCGATTTTAATAATTATAGTGAATTTATTTTATTGATAATTATTTAGAATTTACAGCTAAATTATATACCACTAAACCAAATCCAATTTTGTTGATAGCATCCCCAACGTTATAAATAACGTCCATTGGAAGACCACCAAAGATACCGCTATACCACCCTTCAGTACCTGCCATGTATCCGATTGGGTAAATTGCCCATCCAATAACAACAAATTTCAGAAGCGTTGTGTGTGCAGCTTGAACAGCTCCACCAGCAGACGCTGCTAGTTTTGCAGCACCACCTTTCCAGAGTTCAGCAACAATCGCGAAATAAGCGAGTCCAGAAACTAGTCCCCAAACTGCAGGTCCATTTCCTGTTGTGTAAACTGCTTCTCCAAAGTAACCAGTAACAAGCATTATTACAGAAGGAAAATTAATTTCCACATCAATTGCTTTGTTGCACCAGCAACTTTAAGGATAAGATAGAATTCAACACACATTAATGGTACAGTCAATACCCAGTCAACATATCTAAAGAATGTTGGTGAAGTTGCATTGGTTGCCCAATAGTCTCTCATGTACCAATAGTGAACTGCTGCAATAAATGTAATCAAACCTGATACAAGGATTGAGGTTCTCCATTTACTGTCAAAAGAACTCATTGAAAGAAAGAAAAATGCAGAGGCTGCCATCATCGCCATACAACCCACGAAGAATGTGAACCCTACATAATCATCAGTGGCCATTGCTGGCACTACTGTCATTAAACTAAAAATTTTTTCCATGATTAATTAATTATTTGTTTTTGTTGAACTAAATTTAATTAAAAATAAATATACTCACTATAAATATTGAAGTTTTTTAACATTAAATTGTATAAATTGATAAAAAAACCCTTGAAATATTATCATATTGGCATCATAACAACTCTTGTTTCAATCCTATTTGCTATTGTTGTTCCTTTAGCATACGTTGATTTAATTGGTTCTTTGCTGATAATCACCCTTGGGATACTTCATGGTGCAAACGATTTAGAAATTATTTCAAAAAATCGACTTTTAAAGTCCAAAAACTTCTTCATAGAATCTCTGATTATGTATATTGGAGTTGTTTTATTAGGAGGATTGTTCTTTTTCTTTCTTCCATCAATAGCCTTATTTACTTTTATTCTCTTCAGTAGCTATCATTTTGGCGAGCAACATTGGGAAGATCGGTTAAAGCTTTCAATCTCTCATTCATTGTTTTTCACGCTTTATGGCGCTTTTATTTTCTTTTTAATTTTTACAATTATCCCAAGATGTCGCATTGGTAATAGAAAAAATCAGCGGTGTTTTATTGCCTTATGAGTTTTTTCTCTGGAGTTTGATCTCCACAGGAGTGCTTCTTTTATTTATCATGATGATCATTCCTTATTTAAGAGTTAGCCTTATTAAGGAATTGTTTCTTTTGGGGCTACTGTCACTGCTTTTTCACTTTGGCTCGTTGCTTTTTTCCTTTGCCTTCTACTTTGTTGTTTGGCACAGTATTCCCTCATTAAAGGAACAAATAAATTATCTCTATGGAGATTTAAAAAAAGCATCTATTAAAAAATATTTAAAAGCCTCCCTATTGTACTGGATTGCATCATTGGTTTTTTTAGGTTTGATTTTTAATTATATTGATTTTAATGCGGACTATTTTTTACCAATGTTTTTCTCTTTTCTTGCAGCGATTACTTTTCCTCATACGATCGTTATCGGCATGATGAATAGAAATAAAAGTTAAAAGCAAAAGCTTATGGTCTTGTAGTTTTTTTAAAATACTGAAAAGACTAACTTTGTTGAATCCTAATTAGATGAATATGTTTGATAGTTTAAGCAACAAACTCGACAAAGCTTTTAAGATATTAAAAGGCCAAGGTAAGATCACAGAAATCAATGTGGCTGAAACCTTGAAGGAAGTTCGCAGGGCACTTTTAGATGCTGATGTTAACTTTAAAATCGCAAAAGATTTCACGACAAGAGTAAAGGAGAAAGCGCTTAGGGCAAGAAGTTTTGACCAGCCTTCAGCCTGGTCAGTTACTTATTAAGATTGTTAAAGATGAATTGACAGCATTGATGGGTGGAAGTGCAGAAGGCCTTAGCCTTGCTTCTTCACCCTCTGTTATATTAATGTCTGGATTACAAGGTTCAGGTAAAACAACTTTATTAAACTGGCCTTACATCTAAAAAAGAAAAAAAGCAAATCACCACTATTGGTGGCCTGTGATGTCTATCGACCCGCGGCCATTGATCAATTGAGTATTTTGGGCGAGCAAATTGGGGTTCCTGTTTATAGTGATTTGGAGGGGTTATTAGCAGTAAAAATTGCACAAGCTGCTTTTAATATAAACAAAAGGGACAAGCATGATGTGGTCATTATTGATACCGCGGGTAGGCTTGCTTTGGATGAAGTGTTGATGAAAGAAATTTCAGATATTCACAAAGCAGTAAAACCTGATGAAACTCTTTTTGTAGTGGATTCGATGACTGGTCAAGACGCCGTAAATACAGCAAAGGCTTTTCACGACACTTTAAGCTTTGATGGTGTTATACTTACAAAGCTAGATGGAGATACTAGAGGTGGTGCAGCTCTTTCAATAAAATCAATTGTAAATAAACCAATAAAATTCATCGGTACTGGTGAGAAAATGGAGGCACTTGATGTCTTTTATCCAGAAAGAATGGCAGACCGTATTCTCGGAATGGGGGATGTGGTTTCTTTGGTTGAAAGAGCGCAGGATCAATTTGATGAAGAGCAAGCCCGAAGAATTAATAAGAAAATAGCCAAAAATCAATTTGGTTTTGATGATTTTTTATCCCAGATACAACAGGTCAAAAAAATGGGTAATATGAAAGATCTGATGGGGATGATTCCGGGAGTAGGGAAGGCAATGAAAAACGTTGATATAGATGATGATGCTTTTAAATATATAGAAGCCATAATCGGTTCCATGACCCCCAAAGAAAGGTCAGAGCCTACTTTATTGAACCACAGTAGGAAGAACCGAATTGCAAAAGGAGCAGGACGAAAGGTCGAAGAAGTCAATCAGTTGATTAAGCAATTCAATCAAATGAGTAAAATGATGAAGATGATGCAAGGTGGAAAAGGGAAACAAATGATGCAAATGTTTCAAGGACAACAATAGAAAGCTATGAAGATACTAGACGGGAAAAAACTTTCGGGTGAAATTAAAGAAGAAATACGCGAAGCAGTAAGTTTGAGAAAGGAGCAGGGACTAAAAACTCCCCACCTCGCTGCAGTTTTAGTGGGAAATGATGGTGCAAGTTTGACCTATGTTGGGAGCAAAGTGCGTTCTTGTGAGCAGGTTGGGTTCCAGTCAACTTTGATCCGTTTAGAGGATACAATATCGGAAGAAGTTTTGTTAGATAAAATTAAAGAACTCAATCAAGACGAATCTTTGGATGGTTACATCGTTCAATTGCCGTTGCCGAAACACATCAACGAAGAAAAAATACTTCTTGCCGTAGATCCTGATAAAGATGTTGATGGTTTTCATCCAACTAATTTTGGGAGAATGGCATTAGACATGGAATCATTTATTCCTGCAACTCCCTTTGGCATTATTGAAATGTTAAAGCGCTTGAAACAAAAGGCAAACACACAGTAGTTATTGGAAGAAGCCATATTGTGGGAAGACCTATGAGTATCTTGATGAGTCAAAAAGGTGCTGCAGGTGATGCCACAGTGACTTTAACGCACAGTAGAACTAAGAACTTGGCGGAACTCACTTTAGAGGCAGACATCATTGTTTCCGCTTTGGGAGTCCCTGATTTTTTGAAAGCTGATATGGTAAAAGAAGGCGTTGTAATTATTGATGTGGGCATTACCAGGGTAGTAGACGAAAGTCATCCAAAAGGCTATGTGATCAAAGGTGATGTTGACTTTGAAAAAGTGTCTGAAAAGGCTAGTTTTATTACTCCAGTGCCAGGCGGAGTTGGCCCTATGACGATTGCTATGTTACTTAAAAATACATTAATTTCTTGTGAGCGTAAATCTAAGTGATTTAAATTTTTATTGTATCTTTTTCTTTTTTGGGATTCCAAGTTATTATAGATTGTTAAAATCAATAATCCAAATACAGCACTTGAGATAATTAAGGCAACATTGGTTAGACCACTCACCCCAAAAGAAAGTCTAATTAAAATGGTGCAAATAACAAATCCTGTATTTCTAATTAATTGGCTGTAACGTTCTGTATATTGAAAAGAAAGTAGCAGTATAAACACATCAGCTAGAATTAGTATTGAGAAAAATTCATTATAGAAAATGGAGTTTATGTCAATCCCAATATGATTATAAAACATATCGTAAACCCAATTAACCCCACTATAAATTGACGTAAAAATAAGTAATGGCAATAAAATCAAACTGACCGCTTTTTTTGAAGTGACAAAACTTTTAAGTTTAGGGTTTAGAGGCTTTGAAGGAAGTCTTAATTGACCATTGTTGAAAAGGTGAATCAAATAGTAGAGGGTCAAAACTCCAAGTACATCACAGATCAGCTGTAAGTTTGGTGGTGTCGAAAGCCAATCGGCATTAAGATCAATTTTAGGAATATCAGCAAAAATTCGACGGATTAATATCAGGGAAATAATTTCAAATTGTTTGGAGACAGATGTTGTGAAAGATCGTGGCAGGTTTAGAACTAGGAGATAAATCTCATAAATTAATATAATTGAGAAAGGAGTGTAAATCGCTGAAATAGGATCATCAAGTAAACTCGCTTCAAATGGGGTTGTGAATAACTCGAATTTTTTTGCATAGATAAGTAATAAGTGAGAAATAAATCCAATGATCGACAACCATAAAGTTGCTTTTTCTACCCCTTTTTGATTCTTTTCTGAGAATACTTTTGTAAATACAGATTCAACGATTGTTTGCCATTTTTTCATTTTCATTTTTTTTAAGGAAAGCCTTCTTACTTTGGTAAACGATAGGGGGACACTATAAAAAAACTATAATTCTGATTTTATTATGACTTTTAAAGTCCAAAATTATTGTAGCTATGAATCAAATATACTTTTTTTTGACCAGAGTTTCATTTCTAGATGCCCTATCTTTGGCGGACTATGAAAAAAACACACACCTATGGATAGTTTGGTTGATCAAGGAATCGAATTGCCCTTAATGGAGGCTTTTTACACACTTCAGGGAGAAGGTTACCACAAGGGTGGCGCAGCATATTTCATCCGAATTGGAGGTTGTGATGTCGGTTGTCATTGGTGTGATGTAAAGGAAAGCTGGAATCCAAAACTCCATCCTGCAACTGCAATAGATCAAATTATTAGTAACGCTAAAGATCATTCTGATACGGTTGTGGTGACAGGGGGTGAACCTCTTATGTGGGATATGCAACCGCTCACTGCGGGTTTGAAAGAGAAGTCAATGAATATCCATATTGAAACTTCAGGTGCCTATCCAGTTTCTGGTATTTGGGATTGGTTTTGTCTTTCTCCCAAGAAAAATAAGCTACCTCTTGAAGCTGCTTATCTCCGGGCAGATGAATTAAAAGTAATCATTCACAATAAAGATGATTTTAGATTTGCTGAAGTACATGCTAAACTCGTTGGGGAAGAATGTAAGCTTTACTTGCAGCCCGAGTGGAGTAATCGAGACAAAATGATTCCGCTGATGGTAGATTATGTCATGAAATATCCCAAATGGAAAATTTCATTGCAGACCCACAAATATCTTAATATTCCCTAGTTAGTCTAGCGAGATAATCCCAGTTTTCTCCTTCAAGAATTAATTCAGACTTTAATCCAACTTCTTTAGCAAAGTGACTTAAATTTCCAAAATCTACATATAGCCAGGGGAAGGTTTCGGTTTCTCCTTCAAATCGTATCCCATAATCTAATTCCCCATAATATTGTTCTCCTGAAACAATTTTTTCACCTTCAGGAGTTTCATCAAACAGGTAAATTAAGTCGGAAGAATCAAGAAGAATTTGACCGTTTTCACTGAGAAGTGATTTTAGTTTTAATAATAATTCTCCTAACTTTTCAAGCGTTCCGCAAATTCCCGGACCATTCATTAGGAGTAAGAGCGTGTCATACGAAGCCGTTTTGCAATCAAATATTGAGGATTGAATTAGATTTTTCACCCCTCTTTTTTTGGCTGTTTTTATTGCTCCAAGTGAGTTGTCAATTCCCGTAACCTCCATTCCCTTCTCGTTTTGAAGATACAGACTGTGACAACCTGATCCACATCCAATGTCAAGGGTTTTTCCCTTTGTCAGTTCTAAAGCATGTTGCTCAAGTTTTGGCATTTCCATAAACCCCCTAAAAAAATAACTTAATGGAACAGAATCTTCTTCTGTCAAATCGTCCATGTGATTAATTCTTTCGATTTGGGATGATTAAAGTGGTCCCAAAGTGCCTCCCCAAAAACATCCGATTTGGGTTTAATTTCTTGTTTCATTTTCTATGGATAGATCAGGTATTTTTCTCGAATGCTTCTAAAGTGATTAAGGTCTTCTTCCCAGCTTTCTCTTATCACTTTCTCGCTTACTCCCGCTTTGATTTGAGATTCTAAATTCTTAGTGCCAGCTATTCTATAAAACCCTTTTAAGAAGAAATCAGATTTATTAGGCGATTCATTATATGCATTGATG
>CAJJCA010000015.1 GCA_905182575.1 uncultured Flavobacteriaceae bacterium
AAATCCTCATAAAGACACAACTGGTGAACACCTTTTAATAGTTTCGTTTTTTCCTTCAGCATCCGCTATGTTTCCAATAATCTCCTTTCCTTTTCTTAGGACAATTTCTGTAGCATCGAAAACATAAAGTTTTGTCATTGCTTTTTGAGATTCCGCATCATTCTCTTCACCAATATTTTTAAGTGTTCTTAAAAGTGCAGATTCAGCAAAATAAGTTTCGATCAGAATATCAGCAAGGCTTAACAACACCTGTTGGTGCTTGTCTAATTCAGCACCATATTTTTGAAAGGCAGATCCTGTTAAGATTAGAAATGCTTTTTTAAGATTTTTAACTTGAATAATTTCAGCACTTAAGTCCCCTTGAAAGGTATCAGAGGTTTCACTCTGTTGATTTTTTATTTCACCTGTAGCTCTCATTACAGCACCCATCAAATCAATTTTTCCTTTCATTGCTTTTTTAAGCAACATTCCAACAGAAAGCATTCGATTGATTTCGTTTGTTCCTTCATAGATTCGACCTATACGGGCATCTCTCCAAGCAGATTCAATTGGTGTTTCAGCAGAAAAGCCCATTCCTCCGTAGATTTGAATACCATCATCAGCACAGCTCTGGATGTCCTCAGAAGCCCCTACTTTTATTATCGAACACTCGATGGCAAACTCTTCCACGCCCTTAAGTTCTGCTTGTTGATGGCTTAATCCTTCTGCCTCAAACGATTTTATTTTTAATTCTACATCGTTGGCAGCACGATAAGTTGCTGATTCTCCAGCAAAGCATGAAGTCGCCATTCGCGCCAGCTTTTCTTTAATTGCTCCGAACTGTGCAATTGGAGTGTTGAATTGAATGCGTTCGTTTGCATATTTCACCGAGCAACTGATGACTCTTCGTTGTGCATCTAAACAAGCTACACCTAGTTTAATACGTCCAACATTCAAAGCATTCATTCCGATTTTAAAGCCTTCTCCTCTTTTCCCTAGCATAGCCGATTTTGGCACTTTAGTTTCGTTAAAAAATACCTGACGCGTCGAAGAAGCATGAATACCTAATTTACGTTCTTCATCTCCCATTGTGATTCCGTTTGAGGGATCATTAGGGACAATAAACCCAGTGATGTTCTTGTCATCTTCAATACGGGCAAAAACAATAAATACACTTGCAAATCCTGCGTTTGAAATCCACATTTTCTGACCACTGATTTTATAATGAGTTCCGTCCTCCGAAAGCACCGCTTTTGTTTTTCCCGAATTGGCATCTGAACCCGCCCCTGGTTCAGTTAAACAATAAGATCCAAACCAATCTCCTGTAGCGAGTTTTGGTCCATATTCTAGTTTTTGAGTTTCAGTTCCATAAAGAATTATCGGAAGTGTTCCGATTCCGGTGTGTGCACCAAAAGCAGTTGAAAAAGAACCTGTGGCACCTGAAATATAATCACAAACTAACATTACCGAAATGAATCCCATGCCCATTCCTCCATAATTTTCTGGAACAGAAACAATAAAAGAAGATCTATAAACTATTTGCATTACTTCTTCTGTAAAAGCATAATCTTTATTTTCAAAACGGTCTTTATGTGGCCATATTTCTCGATCTACGAACTCCTTAACAGCCGATTTCATCATCAATTGTTCCTCTGAAAAGTCTTCAGGAGTAAACACTTCCTTTGGATCAACATCACGAACGATGAATTCACCGCCATTTACTAACTTTTGATCTTCTTTTATCATTACCTTATTTTTTAAATTATTAAAAATGCTCAAACTTTTTACTCTCTTCTTTGATGCAATTTGCAACTTCAAAAAAATGTTTTATTTGAACACTTGTTAGACGTTTTTCTATGACATTATTAAATTTAAGAACGACTTCTCTCGAATCATTCCGCTTTGATTTCCCGAAAGTGGTTAAGAAGATCAATACACTTCTTCCATCCTTAGGATTGGGAGTGCGCATTATCAGATTCTTTTCCTCCATGCTATTTAGTAATCTAGAAAGACTTGTAGCTTCCATCCCTAATTTTTTTCCTAGAGAGGTGGAGGCTGTACCATCAGCATCTATGTTTAATAGTACAAAACCCGTAGCCATTGTGGAATCGTACTTGTTTGCTTCTTTATTATACATTTTGCTGACTGAATTCCATGTAGAACGTAATGCAGCATCAATCGTTTCCTTTCTCATTTAAAGTTGTGATCTTATTTCCCAAATATAAATAATATTATGCATGCATAGCAAATAAATTTAAATATATTTTTCAATAAATATTCTAAATAAAATTATTGGTAGATTTTAGTGATTAAATCCTTGTAATGTGTCTTAAGAGTATTGCGTTTTACTTTCATGGTAGGGGTGAGGAATTCGTTTTCAACGCTCCACATTTCAGGAGTCAATTCAAATTTTTTGATTTGTTCCCATTTTCCAAACCTTTGATTGTGATCATCGATTTCTTTTTGAATTTCATCAAGTAAGCTTTGATTTTTACAAATAGAAACAAGATCATCTTCTGCAGCAATTCCATTTTGAGCAAACCAATTCTTAATATGGTCGAAGTTAGGTTGAATTAGAGCAGCTGGCATCTTCTGACCTTCACCAATCACCATGATTTGTTCGATGAACAAAGATTGTTTCATTTGATTTTCGATCACCTGAGGCGCGATGTATTTACCACCAGAAGTCTTAAACATTTCTTTTTTACGATCCGTAATCTTTAAGAAACCATCATCGTCAATCATTCCAATATCTCCGGTATGGAAAAAGTCTCCAGTCATCACCTCCTTGGTTTTTTCAATTTCCTTATAATAACCCATCATTACATTAGGTCCTTTACAAAGAATTTCACCGTCTTCGGCGATTTTAACGGTTACATCATCAATCACTTTTCCAACACTGCCAATTCGAAACCCTCCCTTTCTTAGGTCGTTTACAGAAATGACAGGGGAAGTTTCGGTAAGTCCATATCCTTCAACAAGAATCATCCCTGCAGCCGAAAAAACTCTTGCCAAACGTGGTTGCAATGCTGCACTACCAGAAGCAATTAATTTTAAGTTACCTCCCAAGGCTTCTTGCCATTTAGAGAGAATCAATTTTTTAGCAATTTTTAATTTAATTTCATACCAGAAACCGTTCTGAGCATATGGTTCAAACTGTAAACCAATTTCAACGGCCCAGTAAAATAATTTCTTTTTAATACCAGTCAGATTTTCGCCTTTAGCATAAATTTTATCATATACTTTTTCAAGAAGTCTTGGCACAGCTGTCATAACTTCAGGCTTAACGTCTCTTAAGTTATCGGGAATGGTTTCCATCGATTCGGCAAAATAAACTTTAATTCCATTGTAGAGATAGATGTATAAAATTACCCTTTCAAAAATATGGCAAATTGGAAGAAAACTCAGCGCAGTTGACTTTCCGATTTCAAGTGGGAGTCTCTTTGATGCCGATAACACATTTGAGACTACATTTTGGTGACTCAACATTACTCCTTTTGGTATCCCTGTTGTTCCCGAAGTGTAGATTATTGTTGCTAAAGCTTCAGGTTTTACGGCATCCTTTGTTTTATTTAATAACTCTTCATTTAAATTATTTTCACCTAAGGTTAATAATTCAGTCCAGTTTTTACATCCTGGGATGTCGTCGAAACTATAAATTTCGATTAGGTTTTTTACGTTTTTCTTAATGGCCATGACCTTGTCATAGACCTCTTGATCTGATACAAAACAGTATTTGCTTTCAGAATGATTTAATATATATTCATAATCATTTTGACTAATTGTGAAAAAATTGGTACATTAACTGCACCTGCCTGAAGGATCCCGACATCAACAATGCACCACTCGGATCTGTTGTTAGAGGATATCATTGCAATCTTATCTTGCGGCTTTATTTTTAAATTTAAAAAAGCGGCACTCATCAAATCGGCGGAAGAAGCGTACTCAGCAGTCGAAGTAGACTTCCACTCTCCATTATACTTAGTGTTTAAAGCGCGATCAAGGGGACGTTGCTTAAGTTGATAGCTTAAGAAATCAAATAATCTGGTGGGCATATAGTATGGTTTTAAGTGCAAAATAAGAAATGTTTCTTAGAGTTGCACTAGATACTTATTTTGAAAGCCATTTATGGGCATTTTCAAAGGCAATAATCCAGGGAGAAACTTCATCTTTTCTGTCTTGAGGATAATATCCCCAATTCCATGGGAAAGTTGAACGCTCCAAGTGAGGCATCATTACCAAGTGACGGCCATCTTGACTACTCAACATCGCTGCATTAAAGTCAGATCCATTTGGATTGGCAGGGTATTCTTCAAAATGATATTTTGCTGGGATTTGATATTGATCTTCGTTCATTGGAAAATTGAATTTTCCTTCTCCATGCGCTGCCCAAATACCCAAGGTACTTCCTTCCAGCCCTTTCATTAAAACCGAGCTCGAGGGTTGAACTGTGACTGCTGTAAAATGACATTCAAATTTACCTGATTCATTGTGCAACATTTTTGGTTTTTCTTGATGCTCGGGTGTTATCATTCCCAATGCTACAAAAAGCTGACATCCATTGCAAACACCCAACGAGAGTGTGTCTTCGCGTTTGAAAAAGTTATCTAAGCATACTTTTGCTTTTTTGTTATACGGAAAAGATCCTGCCCAACCTTTTGCAGAACCCAATACATCTGAGTTGGAGAAACCACCCACAGCGGCGATGAATTGTATGTCTTCAAGCGTTTCTCTACCTTCAATTAAGTCCGTCATGTGGACGTCAATCACTTCAAATCCAGCCAATTGCATTGCGTAAGCCATTTCTCTTTCCGAGTTACTCCCTTGCTCTCTTATGATGGCTGATTTTATTTTATTTTGTCCCGCCAATGCATGTGTTTTTCCTAAAAATCCAGTTGGAAATTTATAAGATAACGCTTGATTTTTATAATTTTCAAATCGAACTTTTGCAAGACCATTTGATGTTTGATGCTGGTCCAAAGCCGTTGAGGTTGAATACCAAACATCCCTTAGAGAAGGAACATTAAAAGAGAATTCTGTGGAATTATTTTTTAATAATAATGATTGATTTCCTGTGATTTCTCCGATTCTGAGGCAGTATATTCCTTCTTTTTTAAGCTCAATATCCAATGCTGATTTAGCTTGAATCACAATCCCTGAATTTTCTGAAAAAAGCAAAATATTTGAGTCAAATTCCTCCAGAGGTGTCAAGTCAAGCCTCATTGCTATGTTGTTTTGTGGAAAACACATTTCTAGCAGTGTTGTGATTAATCCTCCTGAAGAAACATCATGTCCTGCACTAATACTGCCTGAAATAATTTTATTTTGAATCGAATTAAATACTTTTTTAAAGTAGTTGGCATCTTTAATACTGGCAGTTTTTTTACCTATTTTATTATGAATTTGCCCAAAAGAAGACCCACCTAAAGTGTAGTTTTCTTGAGATAGATTAATGTAATACAGGTCTCCACCATCTTTTTTAAGTTCAGGAGTAATTACTTTTTTAACATCTAAACATTCTCCTGCAGCTGAAATCACGACAGTCCCTGGAGCCGTTACAGGACCCTCAGAATATTGTTGTTTCATTGAAAGGGAATCTTTCCCCGTTGGGATATTGATTCCAAGTGCGATTGCAAAATCAGCACATGCTTCAACTGCTTTGTATAATCGAACATCTTCTCCGGGATTGTTACAAGGCCACATCCAATTGGCAGAAAGGCTGACCGATTGGAGCCCATTAGTAAGGGGCGCCCAGATTAAATTGGTTAAACTTTCTGCAATTGCATTTACACTTCCTTTCCCCGAATCGATCATTGCGCTTATGGGCGCATGGCCAATAGCAGTTGCAATTCCTTTTTCGCCCTTAAAATCTAGGGCAACAACACCACAGTTGCTTAAAGGGAGCTGCAAAGGCCCAATGGTTTGTTGCTGCGCAACTTTACCAGTAACACATCGATCAACCTTATTGGTCAGCCAATCTTTACAGCCAACGGCTTCTAGTTGGAGAACAGATTTTAAATCTTCTGTTAATTGTTCTTTGGAAAATGGAATAGGGTCAAAATCATAAAGAACAGTTTTGTCATCCATAATGGTTTTCGGAGCGCTTCCAAACAGGGCATCAATATGTAAATCAATTGGTTTTGTGTCATTCCTGTTGTCAACAAAAGTAAATTGATGATCATTCAGCAACCGTTCCCACAACATACATCGGAGCACGTTCTCTGTTCGCAATAGATTCCAACAGCGATCTGTCTTTAGGGTCAATGATTAAACCCATTCGCTCTTGCGACTCATTTCCAACGATTTCTTTAGCCGATAGGGTAGAGGTCCCCAATTGGAAGTTGATCAATTGCGATCTCTCCTCCGTTTTCCTCGACGAGTTCTGAAAGACAATTTAAATGTCCTCCCGCGCCATGATCATGAATCGAAACAATAGGATTATTTCCAGATTCAACCAAGGCTCTGACCGTATTTGCAACCCGCTTTTGCATTTCAGGATTTGAACGTTGAACAGCATTTAGTTCAATGGCATTGTTAAATGATCCCGTATTTGCAGAGGATACTGCTGCGCCGCCCATTCCAATTCTATAATTATCTCCTCCTAAAATGACAATTAAATCTCCTTTTTTAGGTTTTTGTTTTATTGCTTGCTTATGAATGCCTGATCCGATTCCACCAGCCAACATGATTACCTTATCATAACCCCATTTCATTTGTCCCTCTTGATGCTCGAAAGTGAAAAGAGAACCATTGATGAGTGGTTGACCAAACTTGTTCCCAAAATCTGAAGCTCCATTTGAAGCTTTGATTAAAATATCAAAAGGGGTTTGATATCTCCAAGGTCTAGCTTCGAAAGCATTTTCCCATTTTCGATTGTCATTGACCCTAGAATAAGGGGTCATGTAAACAGCTGTTCCTGCCAATGGCAATGACCCTTGACCACCTGCCATACGATCTCGGATTTCTCCACCCGACCCAGTTGCAGCACCATTGAAAGGTTCAACAGTGGTTGGAAAATTATGAGTTTCTGCTTTAATGGAAATAACACTTTGAACTTTAGTTTTTTCATATGCACTTGGCACATGTGCTTCTTTGGGAGCAAACTGTTCTATTTCGGGACCTTCGATAAAAGCAACATTGTCCTTGTAGGCCGAAACAATTGTATTTGGATTTTCTTTGGATGTTTTTTTAATTAATTGAAATAAACTTTGCGACATTTCTTTGCCATCAATGACAAACGTTCCATTAAATATTTTATGTCGACAGTGTTCCGAATTTACTTGCGAAAAACCAAAAACCTCCGAATCAGTAAGTGGGCGATCAAGTTTTTTTGCCAATTCATCTAAATAAATGATTTCTTCCTCATTCAAAGCCAAACCTTCTTTTTCGTTGAAAGTTCTGATGTCCTCAACGGAGAGTATTGGTTCAGGCTTAATGTTTATTTCAAAAATAATTTGATTTAAAAGTTCAAATTTTTGATTTAACATGGGGTCAAAACCTGACGCATCATTGTAAGGCTGAAAAGATTCAATTCTTTTAATCCCATGAATGCCCATGTTTTGACAGATCTCAACGGCATTAGTACTCCACGGAGTAATCATGGTTGCTCGCGGGCCAATAAAATTTTGATTTATGGTTTCCTGGTCTATCAATGGACTTTGGTCGAAAAGCCACACAAGTTTCTCTGTAGTGCTTTTTTCAAGTTTGGTAGAAGTTTCAAGGGCGAAGACTTTGGAAGAAATGGCTCCGAAAAAATAAATCATGTTTAATTGTTTTGAAACTGTAAAAATAATTTTTTCTAAGCAGTTAAACAGAACTTAAAGACCTCAAATACGGATAACTTTTCATCAATTTATTCACATTTTCTTGACCATGAGCGCAGCATAAAATCCATCGTAACCCGATTCTTGTGAAAAATAGGTTTTATCAGACGCCAAAGTGAAATCTTTTCCAGATTCAGAAGTTAAAAAATTATCGACTTGCATTCTGTTTTCTTCTGGAAAAATAGAACAAGTGGCGTAGACTAATTTGCCCCCAGGCATCACCAATTTTGAGTAGTTTTGAAGAATTTGTTTTTGTTGTACTTGAATTTCCTTCATCCGATTGGGGTTCATCAACCATTTGGCATCAGGATTTCTTTTTAACACTCCCAATCCACTGCAGGGCGCATCAATCAAAACGCCATTACCTTTAGCGCTGAATTTATCAATTTTATTTTCATCATTAACAAAATAAGTCTTAATGGATTTGATCCCATTTCTGTCGGCTCTTCTTTTTAACTCTACTAGTTTGGAAGAAAATATATCAAAAGCAATAATTTGTGATTTGTCATGTGTCAGGTTCGCCAAGTGTAAACTCTTTCCACCGGCCCCAGCACAACAGTCAAAATATAGTTCTCCCGCTTTGGGTTGAAGCCAAGGTGCTATCATTTGTGAATTTCCATCTTGGATTTCAAAATGCCCTTCTCTATACTCTACTGTGTTTATGAGACTTTGGTGAGATTCAAATTCTAAAGCATCTGGAAGTTCAGAAACCCCTTTGGTGTTAAAACCATATTTCTCATGGAGTGAATATTTTAGTTTTTCTGGGGTTGTTTTTAATCGATTGACACGTACGACTAATTTAGCAGGCTCATTTAGAGTGTTAATTTCTTTTTCCCAAAAAGCTTCACCGAAAGCTTCAACTCCCTTCTCGTCTAACCAGTCTGGAATCGCCTGTTTGTATTTTCGTATTTTAATAAGCGCATCATGTTTTTCTTTAAAACCGTCAGCCTTAAATTTTGAAAACACTTCCCAATCTGGAAGTTGGTGATCGTTTAAAACCATCCAGCAGGCAATAAGTCCCCAGTGGCTATCGTTGTTATTCTTACCCTCAAGGTCTACAATCCCTAAATAGAGTCGTTTCCATCGGATAATATCGTAAAGAATTTTGGCAACTGTTTTTCTATCTCTCGAACCCCAACTGGAATTACTTTTTAATAGCCTTCTCACGACGTCGTTTGCATTGAGATTTTCTGCTAAAATGGCTTCTAAGCCAGAAATAATACCTAGTGCTAAGTTTTTGTGCAATTTCATGCACCAAAGTTAGCTTAAACTTAGTCCTTTTTTTCCTGGACTGTTGGTTTTTTTCTCTTGTATACCATTTCTCTGTTGAAGTGATATTCAGCAAGATGAATTTTAAGTATTTTTTTGGGAGTGAGATTTATAAGTAAAGCTTTATCCCTTTCTTCCTCAAAATCCACAGCCAAATGCTCAATTTTGTAAACTTCTTTGAGCACATTGATTGCTTCTTCTTTGGTAAGCTATCAATATTTTTTGAATATTTTTTTCTAATTTCTTTAAGTTTTTTTGCGCTACTACCCCATTTTGAATTTGAACTACTTATATATGCTAAAGTTAGTTGTGCACAACCGCAGGTCGATTTTTTCAGCAATATAGGCCATCTTTAAAGCCTTGATTCGTTCAAAACTTGTTTTTCCTTGACCAAAGCCCGAACTAAAGCTAATGAAACCCTAAAATTAAAATTTTATTCATCATCAAAAAGATTTAAATTCATTGGAGTTTCATTTAATAATCTAAGTTCAAGAGCATCTTCATAATTAATTGACTGATCCATATTTATCATTTCAAAACTTAAGTAATCCGCATTATGATCAGCAATTTCATAAGTTGAGTTTTCCATTAAGTAGTCCTCTAAGATTAAAACAGTCGTTTCAGTATTGTCTTCCGCAGAAGTGTCGAACGTTATAAAAATAAAGGCCATTATTGCCGCCGCAGCTCCCAATAAATAGCGAAATATAGGAACGGTTTTAGTTTTATTGAAATTGATTTGTGAAAGAATAATCGCTTCAACTTTTGAAAAATAATTTTCTGGGACTTTGAAATCACTTTTGTGATTTTCTAAATCGATTTTGCCTTTAAGTTTCTTGTCAAAATCATTAAAATAATTGTGAGGAACTTTAAAAGATTTTATGTTTTTTAAATCACTCATTTATTTGTTTTTTAATTTTTTTTACAGCGTGGTGATAAGAGGCTTTAAGCCCTCCAACTGATGTGCCTAGTATTTCAGATATATTGTCGTATTTCATTTCATCAAAATACTTCATGTTAAAAACGAGACGTTGCTTCTCGGGCAGTTTCGCTACAGCATTTTGCAACCTAATACTTAGTTCATCGCCGTCAAAGTAAGAGTCTGACTCAAGTCTAGAAACTTTTGTTTCGATCCACTCTTCATTCGAAACCCCATAATGCTTTGATTTTTTCTTAATTAAGTTGAGTGCTTCATTTGTTGCGATCTTATACATCCAAGTGTAAATTGTACTGTTTCCTTTAAAACCATTAATATTTTGAAAAACCTTTACAAAAGTATTTTGCAATACATCATCAGCGTCGTCGTGTTCTATTACAATTTTTCTTATGTGCCAGTAGAGTCTTTCTTTGTAGTCCGCTAACAATTTTGCAAAAGCACTTGCCTGTGTCTCAGGATTTTTAAGTGCATTTATAAATTGATTTTGGCTTTCCAAAGTTTTATTTGTATTTTTAGATTGATTTTTTTAAATAAAGTTTAATGTCCTTCTTAAAAAGTTTGAAGGTCCACTAACTTTTTATAGGTAGAATCAACTCCTATTAAGGACTTGTGATCTCCAGTTTCAACAATTTCACCATTGTTCATAACCACAATTAGGTCAGCTTTTTGAATGGTTGAAAGTCGGTGAGCGATGACCAAGGAGGTTCTGTTTTTCATCAAATATTCTAATGCATTTTGAACTAGTTTCTCAGAAGCGGTGTCCAAAGCAGAAGTAGCTTCGTCCAATATTAAAACATCAGGATTTTTTAAAATCGCACGTGCAATGGAGAGCCTTTGTTTTTGTCCTCCCGACAATTTGTTCCCAGATTCACCAATTACGGTTTCATATCCATTTTCTAAATTTAAAATAAATTCTTCTGCATTGGCGATTTTTGCAGCTTCCTCTATTTCCTTTTCACTGGCATTTGGGATTTCCTAGGGAGATGTTGTTTCTTCACAGTGTCGTTGAACAGGATGGAATCTTGCGTCACCATTCCCGTTAACCCGTATAGGGATGATTTTTTGATTTTATTGATAGCGATTCCATCGATGGTTAACGCACCATTGTTGATGTCGTAAAACCTGTTTAACAGATTGGCAACTGTTGTTTTACCACTTCCTGAGGCACCTACAAGCGCTATGGTTTGACCCTTTTTAAGGTTTAAAGAAAAATCTTTAAGAATGATTTTGCTTTCATAGGAAAAAGAAATGTTTTTAAAAACGATTTTATCTTTAAGTTTGTCAATCACAACAGCATCAGGATCGTCTGCCATGTCATCCTTGGCTTCGAGTATTTCGAGGACTCTTTGTGCAGCTGCGTCTCCCTTTTTAATATTGTATAAAGACCTACTGATGCCTTTTGCAGGAGTCAAAATATTATAGGCAAGTCCCATGTAGGAAAGGAAAATAGCGCCGTTTAGGGTCTGATCTAACAAAACCATTTTACCGCCATACCACAGTAAAATACTGATGACCAGAATTCCAAGAAATTCACTTACTGGAGAAGCCATGTTTTGACGGTTCAAGAGATCATTAGAGTATTTGAAAAACCGCTGTGTTGAGTCAGAGAATTTTTTGATAAAAATATTTTCAGAATTAAACGCTTTAATTATTTTTATACCTCCGATCGTTTCTTCTAAAATAGATAAAAACTCACCTTGTTCTTCTTGTACCCGTCCAGATTTTTTCTTTAAAGACTTCCCGATTTGTGATATTATAGCTCCAGAGATGGGAATAAAAATCAACACAAATAGGGTCAGCTTGGTGCTGAAAGTAAACATGACAATTAGCGAAAAAATTATTGTTAATGGATCTCTTACGATTAATTCTAATACCGACAGAAATGAATGTTGAAGTTCCAAAACATCGGATGATATTCTAGCCATCAGATCTCCTTTTTTCTTTTCTGAAAAGAAACTAACAGGCAAAGCAGTTGTTTTTTTATACAAGGCATTTCTCAGATCCTTCAGTACACCATTCCTGAGAAAAGTGATAAAAAACATTGCTAAGTAGTTGAAAATATTTTTCAGAAAAAAGAGGGTTATAATTGTCGCAATAACGAACATTAAGGCCTTGCCACTATCTTCAGACATGTATTGCGTGATCTTATAATTAAAAAAACCTTCAACATAACTTTTGACTCCCCTCTATTTCATTATAAACAGGGGGCTCAAATGTCTGTTTTGTTGTGCCAAAGAGGATTTGCATCATCGGGATCATTGCCACATAGGACAGGGCACTAAACAAGGCATAGAGGATGTTAAAGAATACATTGAGGAATGCAAATTTTTTATAGGGTAAGCCAAACTTTAGTATTTTTCCGAAATAGTTCATTTAGATGCCCATGGCTTTTATTAATTCATCAATTTTAGATTCAAGCTCTTTTTCAACTTCTTTCCACGACTGATGTTTTTCGATTTTTTGATTGGTGCTAAAGTAGAATTTAATTTTGGGTTCCGTTCCGCTAGGACGAATTGCTATTTTAGACCCATCTTCAAATAGGTAGATTAAGACATTTGCAATATCAAAATCAAGTTTTTCTCTTGAGTGATCTTTAAGGTTGATGCGAAATCCTTTTTGGTAATCTTCGATGTATGAAATTGATTGACCCGCAATAGTTTCGGGAGGGTTTTCCCTAAAATCATTCATCATTGAGCTGATTTTCTCAGCACCTTCTTTTCCTTTCTGAGTAAAGGAGAGCAGTCTTTCTTTATAGGCGCCAAATTCACGATAGCAATCTTCAAGGATTTCAAAGAAACTTTTCCCGATACTTTTTGCATAAGCCCCTACTTCACACGCCAGAAGGGTTGCAGTCACTGCATCTTTATCTCGAACTTTATTTCCAACGAGATATCCAAAGCTTTCTTCACCACCTCCAATGAATTCCAACTCAGGAAAATCTTCAATAAGTTTAGCAATCCATTTGAAACCAGTCAATGTTTCTTTATACTCAACGCCATAACTTGAGGCTATTTTTGCGATCATTGGTGAGGAGACGATGGTACTTGCGATAAATTGTTTTCCATTCAAAGCATCCTTCTGCTTCCACTGTTCCAAAAGGAAATAGGTCATCACAACCATTGTTTGATTTCCATTGAGTAAACAGAATTCACCTGTTTCATCTCTAACGGCAATACCCAATCGGTCACAGTCAGGATCCGTTCCAATCACGATATCAGCCCCTTGCTTCTCAGCTTCTAGAAGCGCTAACTTTAATGCCTCAGGTTCTTCTGGATTAGGAGATTTTACTGTTGGAAAGTTTCCGTCAGGTTTCGATTGTTCTTTTACAAGATAGACTTGTGAATAACCGGCTTTCTCTAAAACTTGCGGAACAGCAGTGATCGAAGTTCCGTGTAGTGAAGTGAAAACGACTTTATAGTTTTCACGATTCTTAATTTCAAATTTCCCTAACTCGATAGAGACATTAAAAAATGCTTCATCGATTTCCCGATCAATTAAAGTGATTAATTTCTCATTAGGGATAAAATTGATATCGCTAAATTCAGTTTTGTTGATTTGATTGATGATCTGATTGTCATGGGGAGGGACAATTTGTCCGCCATCTTCCCAATAAACTTTATAACCATTGTATTCCGGTGGATTATGAGATGCTGTTAAAACAATACCACATTGTGCATTAAGATGTTTAACCGCAAAGGAAAGCTCGGGAGTAGGGCGTAGGTCTGAAAAAAGATATACTTGGATGCCATTGGCAGAAAAAACTTCTGCGACTTGACGGGACAGACTCTTGCTGTTTATCCTACAGTCGTAGGCAATAACAACTTTAATTTCTTTTTTATTAGGGAAAGATTTTTTTAAATAGTCACTTAAGCCTTGAGTGCTTTTCCCCAAAGTGTATTTATTGATTCGATTGGTCCCAACCCCCATGATTCCGCGCATTCCTCCTGTTCCAAACTCAAGATTCTTGTAAAAAGCATCCTCAAGTTTTTTAGGATTCTTTTTGAGTTCGATCAATTCATTTTGTGTTTCTTGGTCGAACGGGGATTTTGTCCATTCTTCAATTTTTGAATTAACTGTCATGCTTTGCTTTTGATACTTTTTGAGATGATATATCTTTTTATGTCTTTTTTATATCGCACCAAAATCTCTCCCAAAAAGCCTGCGATAAAAAGCTGAGTTCCAAGAATCATGGTTGTTAATGCAATATAAAACTCAGGTCGTTGAGTAATTAATCTGGCTTGGGTGTGAAGATAGAGTTTGTCAATCCCAAGATAAATGGTGAAGCAAAATCCCGTAAAAAGCATTAAGGTTCCCCAAAATCCAAAAAAGTGCATGGGTCGCTTTCCGAAACCATTTAAAAACCAAAGGGTAATTAAATCTAAAAAGCCCTTAACAAACCGATCCGCTCCAAATTTAGTTTTTCCATGTTGTCGGGCTTGATGCTGAACGATTTGTTCTTCAATTTTATCAAAACCCTGATGTGCAGCGATTACGGGGATGTAACGGTGCATTTCTCCGTATACTTCAATGGTTTTAATGACTTCTTTTTTATAGGCCTTGATTCCGCAATTAAAATCGTGAAGTTTAATTCCCGAGACCCTCCTTGCCGCCCAGTTGAATAATTTGGAAGGTATGTTTTTAAAGAAAATAGAGTCATATCTTTTTTTCTTCCATCCCGAAAGGATGTCTAGGTTTTTTTCTTTTAAAGTGGTGATCATGGGGTGAATTTCTTCGGGGGAGTCCTGAAGATCCGCATCCATCGTCACTCACATACCTCTCCTGCTGCAAGCTTAAAGCCAGCGTGAAGTGCTTGGGATTTTCCAAAATTCTTTTGAAATCTAATTCCTTGCGTGTTTTTGTTCTGCTGGACTAATCTTTCGATAACCTCCCACGAATCGTCGGTACTACCGTCATCCACATAGATGATCTCGAAATCATAATTATGATTCGAAAGTGAAGCGTGTATCCATTGGTGAAGTTCTTCAATAGATTCACTTTCATTTAGTAACGGAATTATGATGGAAAGTTCCATGAAGAGTTTTATTTCACCAACAAAAATAAGAAATTTGTCCTATTCAGGACGTGATTTTTTGACAATCAGTCCACCAATTAGAGAAATTACAAATCCAATAAATAAAGATCCAACAATCGCAAAGGCGGATATTATTAAGGGAGAGGAAAATTTCCGTTGCATATCGACGAATTTATTAGCGCTTTCAACTGACATCTCTGGATCACTCGATAACATCTTTTGTTTTTGAAATTCTAATGATTTGTCCAAAGTTTCAGGGTCTAAGATTCCAGTCAAAATAAAATAATAAATGATGCTGAGTACTGCAGAAATAACTGCAATTAGGCCAATTTTTAAAGCCTCGGTCAAGCTTAAAAACCCTTCATTTGCTTTTTTAAATTGAATGATTCCCGCCATGATTATTACTACCGTAATAACAATATTGATTATCCCTACCGTTTGATCATTTTGATAATGCATGTCTAGAAAATAAAGCATGATGCCCACTATAATATTGTAGGCTCCAAGGATTATCCCAAAGTTTAATGCTGTTTTTGCGAGGGGTAATTTGCTGATTTTCCATGTTTTTACTGATTTAGTCTGGAAGGCATAGTTTGAACTACATTATCTGTAATTCGTCATTTTTCTTAGAACAAAAGCTAAAGTATTCAAAAAAACCATTAAATTTGCAGACTTTTCAATATAAAAGATAATTATGAGAACTGGTATACATCCTGAGAATTATAGATTAGTTGCGTTTAAGGACATGTCAAATGACGATGTTTTTATTTCAAAGTCAACTGTAAACACCAAAGAGACTATTGAGTTTGAAGGTGCTGAATATCCGCTAGTTAAGCTCGAGATTTCTCGAACTTCTCACCCTTTCTACACTGGTAAATCTAAATTGGTTGATACTGCAGGTAGAATTGACAAGTTCAAAAATAAGTACTCCAAGTTTAAAAAAGAAGATAAAGAAGAAAGCGAAGATTAATTTGATTGTTATCTTTCTTAATTAGATATAAAAACCGTCATTGACGGTTTTTTTTATGACTTGTTTTTCCGTACCCTTTTAAGGTTGAGCAGATTTATTGGGTTAATGCTTAAGCCCTCAACGTTTTTCTGGGAAAACCGGATTACTTGATCATAATAGAGTAAGATCATGGGATGCTTTTTCATTGCAATGCTGTCCATTTCTTGATAGATTTCAGCTCTTTTTCTAGGGTTTGATATTTCAAAACTCTTTTCAAAAAGTACATCAAATTCTGGGTCTGAAAAATGGGTGTAATTCGGCCCCGTTGGGCTAAAGTTTTTTGAATACAATAACGATAGGTAGTTTTCAGCATCGGGGTAATCAGCGATCCAGCTCGATCTAAACATTTCAAGTTTGCCCGATGACCTGGCTTGTTTTAATGTTGCAGGTGGCATCACATCGATTTTAATATCAATTCCTATCTTTTGCAATTCCCGCTGTAAATACTCGCAAATATCCACATAGTTGGCATCAGTGGATAATGTTATTTTAGGTTCAAGGCCTGTTTTTTCTTTAAACTCTTTTACCAAAAGTGCTGCTTTTGAGGAATCATAAGCTGTGAAATCATTAGAGGCATGTCCGGGAAGTCCCTTAGGGATAAATCCTTTATTTGCTTTAAATCCAATGTTATTCCTTAAATATAAAACCAGCTTTTGACGGTCAAATCCGATGTTGATGGCTTCTCTTATTAGAGGAGATTTTATCACTTTAGATTTTGAGTCTAAGTAGAATCCTAAGTATTCCGTATTCAGATAAGGTCCTTTTTGCATGTTTATCTTATCGAGATATTTATTTTGTCAAGCTCCTTCGGGCCGAAACTAACTCATCTTTATAGGAGTTGTCTAACGAATTTAATAAATCAGTTTTGCCTTGAATAAAAAGCATGAACTCACTTTGAATGTCAGGAACGAAACTAATTGCAATGGCTTCAAGGTAGGGTAGTGCTTTGCCTTCTATATCCGTTTCGTGATAGTTTGGATTTTTTCTAAAAACGAGCTTAACGTTTTCTTCCCATCTTTTAAATGTAAACGGACCCGTTCCGACAGGGTTACTTCTAAAGTCTTCACCATATTCTTCTATGGCTTCATGCGGAATAACAGAACAATAACGCATTGAAAGTAAACCTAGAAATGCAGGGAAAGGTTTTTTAAGTGTGAATTTAAGCAAACTGTCATTGACGGACTCGAGTGATTTTACATTCTGCAAAACCCATCCGCCAGGTGAAGCCGTTTTCGGATCCTTCAACCGATTAAGACTATAAACAAAATCACTGGCGATTACTTTTCTTCTTTTTTTACTTTTGAATACGATAGATTCATGAAAAAAAACATCCTGCCTAAGTTTGAATTTATAGACCAAACCTTCCTCAGAAATATTCCAACTTTTAGCGATGTCAGGTTTAACGTTTAATGAGTCATCCAATTGAACCAAACCATTAAAAATTTGATTTGTCGCCCAGATATTTGGCAAGATTCGAGTGAATGCAGGGTCTAAAGAAGTAATGTTTTTATATTCATTGTACCGAAAGACCAAGTGATCTTTATCTTTTAATGAATTTTGATCACAAGACACAAGGTTTGTGACAATGAAAATAGAGAGCGTTATGCCGATTAAATGGGTTCTAAGGCGGGTTTTCCGCATGCTTCAAAATTGTATATTTGCATCTAAATTAAGCTTTTTAGTTAAACGAACTGATCATGAATGTCGATCAAATAACAAAAAATATAATCAAACCAAGGGTTGCATTCCATACATTGGGGTGCAAACTGAATTTTTCTGAAACAGCGACCATCTCGCGCGATTTTGATGAAAATCGTTTTGAACGGGTGAATTTTGATCTTCCTGCGGAGGTCTACGTCATCAACACATGCTCGGTTACAGAAAATGCAGACAAAAGATTCAAAGGTCTTGTTGCAAAAGTTTTAAAGCAAAATCCAAAAGCATTTGTTGCGGCCGTTGGCTGTTATGCTCAATTACAGCCTGAAGAATTGGCAGCAGTTGATGGAGTTGATTTGGTTTTGGGAGCAACCGAAAAATTCAAATTGATTGATTACTTAGACGATTTAACAAAAAAAACTACCGGAGCAATTCATTCCTGTGAAATTTCCAGTGCTAATTATTATGAGAGTTCCTATTCTTTGGGAGACAGAACTCGTGCATTTTTAAAGGTACAAGGATGGTTGCGATTATAAGTGTACCTATTGCACAATTCCTCAAGCGCGGGGTATATCTCGGAGTGATACTCTAGAGAATATTATTGATCAAGCTGTTGAAATCACTTCAAAAGACATCAAGGAAATTGTGTTAACTGGAGTTAATATTGGAGATTATGGAAAAGGAGAATTTGGAAACAAACTACATGAGCATACTTTTTTAGAACTCATTTCGGCCCTCGATGAAGTCGAAGCATTGAAAAGGATTAGAATTTCATCAATCGAACCCAACCTTTTAAACGATAATATTATAGATTTTGTGTCTAAAAGCAAAAGCTTTGTACCTCACTTTCATATTCCGCTTCAAAGTGGAAGTGATAAAATACTTAAGAAAATGAAGCGACGGTATTTGAGTGATTTATATGTCAACAGGATATCTAGGATCAAACATCTGATGCCAGATGCTTGTGTTGGTGTGGATGTTATTGTCGGTTTTCCTGGCGAAACAGATGCTGATTTTATTGAAACCTATAAGTTTTTGGCGGATCTAAACGTGGCCTACCTGCACGTTTTTTCTTATTCTGAACGACCAAACACAGAAGCCGAAACCTATGCGGAAGTTGTCCCTCAGGTGGTTCGTAGTAAAAGAAGTAAAATGTTAAGAGCCCTATCCGTTAAGAAAAGAAGACTTTTTTATGAAAGTCAGCTAGGCAAAACCCGAAAAGTCTTGTTTGAAAGTGAGAAACAAGAAAGGTTACATCACTGGATTCACCGAAAATTATGTAAAAGTCAGAGCACCCTGGGATCCAGACAAGTCAAATAAAATTGAAAAGGTCAATTTAGACGCTATTGATGAGGAAGGGTATGTAAGAGTTAAAAGCTGTTCTAAAGCTTAATTCCAACAGGTAGTAATGATTTGTATGCCTTGTTTCTTCTGACAAAACCTGCAATTTTAGGCGAGGTTGGCACCACTCTTAGGTTTTTTTCCGAAATAAATTCTAATACTGTTTTGATAAAGTTTTCTTCGAATTCGATGTTGTCAATTTCTTCAGGGATAATAAGTTTCGTCAGAAAAATTTTTCTTTCTTGCTCAGCGTATTCAATCCTTGCAAGTGATCCCTCTAGGGTAGTTTCAAATTGTCTTAGAAACTCATTGTTCGTTAATTCGACTTTATGCATCTTTGTTTATTAATTTTGAGATTAATATACACATTTAAAACTTTCTTTTAGAATAGAATGGGAAATGTAAAGCTAAGGGTTTTTTAAAAAACAGCAATCGTTTATGGCGATAAATATGAAAAAAAGATCGATTTACTTAATGCCAGGAATGGCTGCAAAGCCTCAATATATTTGAGTACCTCAAGCTTTCAGAGTACTATGAGGTTAACTATTTGTCATGGATGACACCCTACAAAAACGAGTCCTCTTTCGGATTATGCGCAGAGAATGTGTGCAATGAGTCTAGGACGATAACCCCATTTTAGATACGGGGTCCCTTTTGGAGGCTTATTAGTACAAGAGATTTCTAGGTTCTTAAAATGTGAGAAGGTGATAATTATTTCAAGCATTAAGAGCAATCAGGAGCTTCCCGCGCATATGAAATTTGCCCAAAAGACAAACGTGCACACAAGCTTTTGCCTACCCAGTGGATTGAAAATATCGAGTCGTTAGCCATGTTTGCTTTTGGGAAGGATCTTAACCGCAGGGTCTCCCTCTACCAGCGTTATTTGTCAGAAAGAGATCACAGTTACTTAGATTGGTCTATAGACCAGCTTGTTAATTGGGATAGGTCCAAGGCTGACGAGAATGTGATTCATGTTCATGGTTTAAAGGATAGCGTGTTTCCGATTAAAAACATTCAAAAGCCTTACATTGAAATAGAAGGAAATCATTCTATAGTGCTCACCCAATCTCAGTGGTTAAATAAAAATCTTCCTAAAATTATTTCAAATAATATAATTGATTTAGATAATTTAGAGGGATCAAACTAATCTTTCAAAAAATGAATCAAAATAATTACAAGTATTTACGGTGGATGGCACCTGTTTTTGTTATTCTTCTAGCAGGATTTGTTATGAGATTAGGCCCCATTACTTCTGCCTTTTAAAACGTATGGCGAACCAGCCTTCTCAAAAAGTTTATGCTCTTGAAATCCCAGATTCGCTTACTTTTGCAGGTGAAAAAATTGCTCTGACCTCTCCTGATTTAAAGGAAAGGCTTGACAAGGAATTGTTGGTTAATACCTATTGGCAGTCCAACATGTTGTTGATGATTAAGCGAGCCAATAAGTATTTCCCTGAAATTGAAAGAATTTTAGTGGCGCAAGGTATCCCTGAAGATTTTAAGTATTTGGCTGTTATCGAAAGCGGTCTTAGAAAACGTGCGATCTCCCTGCTGGAGCAAAAGGCTTTTGGCAGCTGATGAAGAATACGGGTAAAGAAATGGGGTTGGAAATAAACACCAATGTTGACGAACGATACCACCTAGAACTGTCAACAGTCGTGGCTTCAAAATATCTAAAGAAAGCGAAAAGTAAATTGGGTTCTTGGACGCTAGCCGCAGCTTCTTATAATCGAGGGATGTCTGGAATTCAACGGATTTTAAACACCCAACAAGCAGATGAACTATTTTGATTTAC
The DNA here is from genome assembly GCA_905182575.1 of uncultured Flavobacteriaceae bacterium. GTDB lineage: Bacteria > Bacteroidota > Bacteroidia > Flavobacteriales > Flavobacteriaceae > UBA8316. The sequence goes on from CAJJCA010000015.1 coordinate 20,838, forward strand.
TGCTCGGCACCGAAACCAGCAGGTATGTTTTTAGGATACTTGCAGTTAAACTGATCATGGAAAATCCCGCCAAATTTGGATATGTTTATGAGGGTCAGGATTTGTACCAGGCCATTCCTGTTCGTAAATATGGTCTTGATACAGCGATAAATAACCTTGCAGAATTTTCTAAGGAAATAGATATTAATTATAAAATTCTAAAAATCCATAATCCTTGGTTGTTAGAAAATCACTTAAATAACAAGTCAAGAAAGCGTTACGAGATTTCTATACCTGAAAAAGGGTATTATTAAATTTTCTTCATTTGCTGTTGCATTGTCTTCAATTGAGAAGTCAACATGCCATGTTTGTCTAATTTTTTTGCTTCTGACAAAAGCGCAGTAGCTTCCCTTTTTCTTCGTTTCTGCATCAGTATGCCCGCAAGACTCATTTTTGCCATTGCCAGGTCATGATCCATTGAAAGACCAAGTTGAATTGCTTTTTTGAAGCTTTTCTCAGCCGCAGTCAAATTAGTTTGTGATTTGACTAATGCCGTGTAGGTAATGGAAATATCCTTGTTGTTTTTTAACCAAAGAACTTTCAGGATTTTTAATTCTGTTGAGCCATTTTTCAGTACCTGCGAAATCTTGTTTTCTGAGTCGGAGGAAGGAAAGGAAAATGATTTCGTTTTTGAAATAAATCAAAACAAACATCCCTGACAGTAGTATCAGGAATATTCCGTTGCCGATTTCGTTCTCGTAAAACTGAGCTCCGCTATAGGCTCAGTTATTAGTCCAGTGATTATTAAGTTTGAGGTACGTCAGATACATACGCAAATGCTGAAGCAGCAAAGTTAACAAGAATAGTTTTAAAACCGTTTGTAGAAGAAAAAAGATATTGTATATTTGCCCGGCTTAAAAAAATAAATAACACAGAGTTTTCATCAAATGAAAAGAACCTTTCAACCCTCGAGAAGAAAAAGAAGAAACAAACACGGTTTCCGTGAACGCATGGCAACAGCTAACGGCAGGAAAGTACTTGCAAAACGACGTGCTAAAGGTAGAAAGAAGATTTCTGTTTCCTCCGAGCCTCGTCACAAAAAATGATAAAAATTTTACATTTATACAGGTGTTATTCTTTATAGAATAACACCTTTTTTTTTATATTTAAGAATACTAGAAACTATCTTTATGCCTAAACAATCTGAGATAAAAAGTATACTAATTATTGGCTCAGGACCTATTGTAATTGGTCAAGCGTGTGAATTTGATTATGCTGGAACGCAAGCTTTACGTTCGATTAGAGAGGACGGAATCGAAACAATTTTGATCAATTCGAATCCTGCGACTATCATGACGGACCCTGTATGGCAGATCATGTATATCTCAAACCACTGACAAGTAAATCACTTGTCGAGATTCTTAAGAAACACAAAATTGACGCAGTACTCCCCACTATGGGAGGGCAAACCGCTTTGAACCTGTGTATTGAAGCTGATGATAAAGGCATATGGAAAGACTTTGGTGTTGAAATTATCGGAGTTGACATCGCTGCGATTAATATTACTGAAGACAGAGACCAATTTAAAAAGCTTTTAAAGACAATAGACATTCCTGTTGCTCCTGCCGAAACGGCTAACTCTTTTTTAAGAGGTAAAGAAATTGCACAGAAATTTGGATTTCCATTGGTTATTAGACCTTCCTTCACACTAGGAGGAACTGGAGCTGCAATTTGTTCACAATGCTGATGAGTTCGAAGAACTTCTAACTAGGGGATTGGAGGCTTCTCCTATTCACGAAGTATTGATTGACAAAGCATTGGTGGGGTGGAAAGAATATGAGCTTGAGTTATTAAGAGATAAAAACGATAATGTAGTAATTATCTGTACCATAGAAAATATGGATCCCATGGGGATTCATACGGGAGACTCTATCACAGTAGCTCCTGCCATGACACTTTCTGACCCACTTTTCAGAGGATGCGAGATATGGCAATCAAGATGATGAGAAGTATTGGTGACTTTGCTGGAGGCTGTAACGTTCAGTTTGCTGTAAGTGCTGATGAAAAGGAAGACATCATTGCCATTGAAATTAATCCAAGAGTATCGAGATCCTCAGCTCTAGCATCAAAGGCAACAGGATATCCCATTGCAAAGATCGCTGCCAAGTTGGCCATTGGGTATACACTCGATGAATTAAGAACCAAATTACAAAATCGACTTCTGCTTTATTCGAACCCACACTGGATTATGTCATTGTGAAAATACCACGTTGGAACTTTGATAAGTTTGAGGGTTCTGACAGGAAATTAGGCCTCCAAATGAAATCTGTTGGAGAAGTTATGGGAATCGGGAGATCGTTCCAAGAAGCGCTTCACAAAGCCACCCAGTCATTGGAAATTAAAAGAAACGGACTTGGAGCTGATGGAAAAGGTTATAAGGATTATGATCAGATCATAGAAAAGTTAACTAACGCAAGTTGGGATAGAGTTTTTGTGATTTATGATGCTATTCAAATGGGAATTCCATTGAGTAGAATTCATGAGATCACAAAAATTGACATGTGGTTTCTTAAACAATATGAAGAGTTGCACGAATTGGAAAAAGAAATTTCAAAATTCGATATAAAATCAATCGACCAACCCTTGTTGCTTGAAGCTAAACAAAAAGGATTTGCTGACAGACAAATTGCCCATATGTTGGGATGTCTTGAAAGTCAACTTTACAACAAGCGAGACGAATTAGGCATTCAAAGGGTTTATAAATTAGTTGATACCTGTGCTGCAGAATTTTCAGCATCAACACCTTATTATTACTCAACATTCGAAGGGAAAATGCAACTTAAAGGTGGAGAACCTTTCAGTGATAATGAGAGCAAAGTAAGCGATCGTAAAAAAGTAATCGTGTTGGGTTCAGGCCCTAATAGAATTGGTCAAGGAATCGAATTTGACTACTGTTGTGTTCATGGTGTCTTGGCTGCAAGTGAATGTGATTATGAAACCATCATGATCAATTGTAACCCAGAGACCGTTTCTACAGATTTTGATGTTGCCGATAAATTATATTTTGAACCTGTTTTTTGGGAGCATATTTATGACATCATTCGTCATGAGAAACCCGAAGGCGTAATCGTTCAGTTGGGAGGACAGACTGCTCTTAAATTAGCTGAAAAATTGGATCGTTATGGCATTAAAATCATCGGAACAAGTTATAAATCTTTAGATCTTGCTGAAGACAGAGGAAGTTTCTCAACCTTGCTGAAGAACAATAACATTCCCTACCCTGAATTTGGGGTTGCAGAAACTGCGGAGCAAGCCATCGCTTTAACAGACGAGTTGAGTTTTCCGATTTTGGTACGTCCTTCATATGTTTTGGGAGGTCAAGGTATGAAAATTGTCATAAATAAAGAGGAACTAGAAACTCACGTAGTCGATCTTTTAAGAAAAATACCAAACAATAAGCTTTTACTTGATCATTACCTTGATGGCGCCATAGAAGCTGAAGCCGATGCAATCTGCGATGGTGAAAATGTTTATATTATTGGAATAATGGAGCATATCGAACCCTGTGGAATTCACTCCGGTGACTCGAATGCCACACTTCCTGTTTTTAACATTGGAGAGTTTGTTTTACAGCAAATTAAAGACCATACCCACAAAATCGCATTAGCGCTAAACACTGTTGGTTTGATCAATATTCAGTATGCAATTAAAGACGAAAAAGTTTATGTAATTGAGGCAAATCCTAGGGCTTCAAGAACAGTGCCTTTTATTGCAAAAGCATACAATGAACCTTATGTTAACTATGCGACAAAAGTAATGCTAGGACACAACAAGGTGACTGACTTTGATTTTAATCCACAACTTGACGGTTATGCGATTAAACAACCGGTTTTCTCTTTTGATAAATTTCCAAATGTAAATAAGCAACTTGGACCTGAAATGAAAAGTACTGGAGAAAGTATTTTGTTTATTGATAGCTTAAAAGATGATGAGTTTTACGATCTATATGCTAGAAGGAAAATGTATTTGACTAAATAAATAATAATTCTTTAAATTCAACATTCATATAAAACTAAATGATAAATAAGTATATATTTTTAATTTCTGTAATCTCTTTTGCAGTTCTCTCTAGATTTTTGCCGCATCCACCAAATTTCACTCCGGTTGCTGCAATTGCTTTATTATCAAGTAAGGGTTTTAACAACCGTTGGATTGCTCTTTTAATTCCGATGATTATCATGTTTATTTCTGATTTGGTCCTTGGTCTTCATGGGTCAATTCCCTTTGTTTATGGAGCTTTCATTTTGATTTCTCTTTTTGGGAGTTTTGTTAAGAAAATCAATATTGGCGTAGTCTTATCTTCGTCTGTAATATTCTTTTTGGTTAGTAATTTCGGAGTTTGGATTCTTTATTACCCCAGCACTTTTACTGATTTAGTCACTTGTTATACCCTAGCCATTCCATTTTTTCTAAACACTATTTTAGGAGACTTGTTCTTTTCTGCATTGATGATTTACTCCTTTTACTACATGCAAAAGAGACAGATTATTTCGGCATAAACTATATTTTTACACACATTAATTTTATTTGTATCCATAAAGATTTGAAATCTCTTTTTTTATTTTTATTTATTTCATTTAACTCATTTTCTCAAGAGTATTTTTTCAAAACAACAGTAAATGAAGAAAATTCTGACACAGTTACGGCTACAAACGTCTCCCTTGAAGAGGTTGTCGTTTCCGATTCTCGTTTTGCTTTAAAGCGATCACAATCAGGAAAAACGGTAGTCAAAATTTCATCAAAAGAAATAGAAAAATTTTCAGGTCTCGGTTTGGGAGCACTTTTATCTTCTCATCTTGGAATTGATGTGCTCGGAAGAAATTTACATTCAGGACAAAACCCTACTTTATCCATAAGAGGTGGTCGCAACAGACAGGTTTTAATTCTTATTGATGGCGTTCGTGTTTCAGATCCCTCAAGGATTGATAATGACTTTGACATCAATTCACTCAACCTTGAAATGATGGAGTCGATAGAGGTTGTCAAAGGAGCTGCCAGCGCGCTTTATGGAAGTTCTGCAGCAGCTGGAGTTGTAAATATTACCACTAAAAAAGCTTCTGAATCTATAAGTGTTTTTATTAAAAAAACATGGGGTACGGAGCAGGCGGCAAATGAACCATTAAATAGCGTGAATGCTGGAAATCATAATATTAGTCTTACGGGAACCGCAGCAGGAATTGGTTTTCTAGCTTCCTATGCAGAACGTTATAGTGATGGATTGAGTGCAGTGAAAGATGGGACTCCAGATGCATTTAATTTAACCAATCTCAACGTTGGCTTTTCAGGTAAGATCAAAGAAGCTGTTAAATGGCAGTTAAAGTGGAACAGTGACGAGGTGAGCTCTGATCTTGACAGTGGTTATCCTATAAAAGACGCAGATTATAAATACGGTACTTCATTGAATCGTTATTCTTTAAATACCTCTTATGCCTATGAGAATGGAAGTTTAAACTTAAATGCTGGTTTTCAAGACAATGATCGTGAATACGAAAGTCCTTTTACCTATGGCTATGAAAGTGATAATTTAAATGTTGATTTGTATAATAAATATATTTTTAATAATAAGTTTTATACCATATTGGGGCTTCAATATCAAAACAGCGAAATGGAAGCTGCATACGATACTCGTGTTTCCCAGTCAGATGTATACATCAACACGGTTTATCTCGATCCTTCAGGATTTAATTTTAATGTTGGTTTGCGTTATAATCATCATGACAACTATGGTGGTAATTTTATTTACAGCATCAACCCCTCTTTTAATATTGATCTGAATGAAAAACGGAAATTAAAACTCCTAACGAGTTACAGTAAAGCTTTTATCTCACCGGGTCTCTATCAACTGTTCGACCCTGTCTATGGGAATCCAGACTTGAAACCTGAAGAAAACAAAAGTTTTGAATTTGGTTTTGAAATCCGCTCTGAAAAAAATGCTCTATCCCTGGTGTATTTTAATCGTTCAGAAAATCCAACTTTAATTTTTGACAACACAACTTCTAAATATGGAAACTCTTCTAAAAAAATAGTGTATGAAGGCTTGGAGATGGGTTATGAAGTTAATGTTAGAGAAACGATGGACATTCGGTTAAATTATCTTTATACAGATTCAACAACAGGTGATTTAAGAATGATTTCTAAGCATAGTTTTAACGGGCTTATGGACTTTCCATTGTCTCAAAAAACGAACTTTAATATTATTGGACAATATTATGGCAAAAGAATTGCGAATGATAAGGTAACCGATTTGGATGCTTACGGTCTTGTTACGCTTCAGCTAAATCACCGACTGGGTAACCAGAATGCAAATTTGTTTTTCAGTGTGGTAAATTTATTTGATGCGGAATATGTAATTATTCCAGAATACACTACAAGAGGAAGAAATGTCCTTGCTGGAATTTCATTTACAATAGATTAAGGCAACTGCTTTTCACTAACTAAATTTTGTCGGCTCAACATTTTCGGATCCTCAATTGCATTATCAATTGGGAATTCAGTAGTTCTAATTGCTGATCTTGCAGAAGTACCGTTGATTTGACCGATGGCTAAGGCAAGAAGAGGTTCTGTAACTTCACCAAGCACGCCCAGATTGGCAATATCTTCTTTAAGCAGAAGTCCAGCATCAGGGGTTAACCCATCAGAATAGTCAGAAAAACCTGCACTATTAGCAACTTTAAATATAATGGGCTGTAAGGCGTAGGTGTGGTCAGGATTTTTTGTACTGTTGTTATCTATATAATCGTAAACCGTTATAGAGCCTACATTTTTACCATAAGTAGTATCTCCAATTTGCACTACCTGAATGTGAGGCGCTAGCCCGTTTATCAGAAGTTCGCTTGCAGAGGCACTTCTTTTAGAAGTTAGGATGTAAACTCTATTTAAATTTAAAGAATTAAGGGCAGTTCCATCACTCATCTCGCTGACAAACAGATACTTCATCCAATCAGTATTGTTTCTTGTATGGTAATAGCTCATCAATTTAGAATTGTATATATTTTGAGCAAAAATTTCTCCAGTAAATTGTCCCGAAATCATACCAGCAAGATAGGCGCAAGAAGAAAGTAGCCCTCCGCCATTGTATCTCAAGTCAATAACCAAATCAGTAATGTTATCTAACTTAAAGCCTGCAAAAACATTATTTAAATTTTGATCAAAACTTCCCACAAAACCGTTGTACATGAGGTAACCAATTTTAGCCCCCCCTGCGCTGATTGTTTTGCTAATATGAATTGAATCGTCTTGGAAGTCTTCTACTTTGGTAAGTGTAACGTCTACGCCATTTGGTGTAATACTGCTATTTGAGTAGTCAGCCATGTTAAGTGTATAGCTTGAATTATCACCAAATAATAATGACCTGTAATTTGAAATCGTTAAGTCTGTACCATTCACTCCTGTAAAAATATCGCCTCTTTTTATGTTTTTTAAGCTTGCATGAGCGTTTTTTTGTTTGTACTATCCACGCCAAAAATATTATTGCTATCACTAAACCTATTTAAAATAAACTCCACACCATTTGAGGCAGAAATACCTGCTAATTGATTGGCAAGTGATACATAATCAGAATCTATCCAACTGAATCGGTCTTCTGAGAATTTTAAAGAGTTGAAAAAATTCATCTGGATCTGGTTTCTTCCTCAAGTAGGTAGCGTAATCGCCAGTATTATCTTTTTTAGAATCATCCAGATCAGGAACATCTTTTTGCCAGTAGTATAATTCGTTCAGGCTTTTCCAAATAAAGTCATTTACCGCAAAGTATTTTACTCCTTTAACATCTTGTTTGCATACACTAGTGAGATCAAGACTTAAAGTGATTTTTTCATTGAGAATAACTATGTCAGTGATACTCCCAACTGAAATTGATTGTTGGAGTAGGTTTACAGTATCTTCTCCTGCCACTTCGAAACTCCCATTGACTTCAGTATCACCATTTTTAATTTTGAATGTATTATTCTGATTAAATAAAATCAGAGAAACCTCACAAGCTGAACTTGATCCAGAACTACTTTTGCTTGTATTAGCATTGTTTTCGATATTCCAGTATCCACTTAAAAGTTCAGGGTTTACAATCAAATCTGATACAAACTCAGAATTTTCATCAGCAGGAGTTGGAGTAGTGCCGTCATCTTTTGAGCATGAAGTCAAAAAGAAAGTGAAAGCTATAAATGCTATATAATTATTTTTATTTTTCATCGAAGGTTATAAAGTATTTAAAACAAAATTACACATTTCATGTCAAACCAAATTGTATTATAAATTTTAAGATTTTTAAGTTTTTTAAATTTTATAAATATAAATTTCAAATAATATTTAAAATAGCATCCCATGAATTTTTTTTATTGTTTTATGATTTTATTAGTAAATTTATGACAAAAAGTGGTCAATCAATTTTTAATCATTTTGAAAACACACCAGACGTAACCTATGCCTCAATTAGTCCAAAAATGTTTCAGCTACTTGGGCAAATGTCATTTCTAGGAAAGGATGATCCAGAGTCTGCGGAAATTTTAGAGATCATAAATAATATAAAAAGCTTTAAGGTTTTAATTACAGTAGAGGGAGGAAATTCAAAATGAATTTAACGAATGGGTTGATAAAGAAGCAGAAAAAAATGATTTGGAAACCTTAATGACAATGAGCGAATCCGATACTGAATTGTTTTTTTATGTCAAACAAGGCAAGTCAGAAAACAAAATTGAAAAGCTATTGATGTATTCTAAGGGCATTTCTAAAAGTGTGCCAGAAGCCAAAATCAAAGGGCAAGCCATTGAATCTGTAGTGCTCATGATCGAGGGAGATCTTGATCTGTATCAAATCGCTAAATTGGCAGCAAAAATGGACCTACCAGGTGGAGATCAACTTAAAAAAGCAGGAGTTAAATAGCGTTATATTCCCGTATAATTAAAAGGTCTTGTGATCGTTATATTTAACTGTTATTTCATCACTCACATTTAGACCTTCTATGAAATGATGGATTGACGTCTTCGTAATCCCTTCATTTGTTCTGGTGAGATCTTTCAAAGCCTCATATGGATTAGGATAACTTTCCCTTCTTAGAATTGTTTGAATTGCTTCGGCAACTACAGCCCAATTATCGTTCAGATCTTTTTTGATTTTTTCTTCATTAATAATTAGCTTTTTCAATCCTTTAAGTATAGATTTGAAACCAATAAGTTGGTGACCAAAAGGGACGCCAATATTCCTTAAGACAGTGCTGTCCGTTAGGTCTCTTTGTAATCTTGAAACAGGAAGTTTTGAGGCAAAATAAATAAGTATCGCATTTGCAATACCAAGGTTTCCTTCAGCATTTTCAAAATCGATGGGGTTTACTTTGTGGGGCATAGCAGACGATCCCACTTCACCAGCTTTTATTTTTTGTTTGAAATAGTCCATTGAGATGTAAGTCCAAATGTCTCGACTAAAATCAATGAAAATCGTGTTGATTCTTTTTAGTGCGTCACAAAGGGCAGCAATTCCGTCGTAATGTTCAATTTGAGTGGTAGGAAAAGAGTAGTCTAGGCCTAAGGTTTTTTCCACAAAATCTTTCCCAAATTTTCTCCAATCATGATTAGGGTAAGCGACTTTGTGGGCATTGAAATTTCCTGTGGCGCCTGCAAATTTGGCAGAATTTGGAACTTGCATAAGTGTAGCTTTTTGAGCTTCAATTCGATGGGTGAAAACAGCTATTTCTTTTCCCAAACGTGTTGGCGACGCAGGTTGTCCGTGAGTTCTTGCCAACATAGAGATGTCTTTGTATTCTTCGGACAATCCCGACATTTTCTCTAACAACTCTTCCAAGTGAGGTAAATATACTTTTTGAATTGCATCTTTTATTGATAAGGGAATTGCAGTATTGTTGATGTCTTGAGAAGTCAATCCAAAATGAATGAATTCCTTAAACTTGTGTAAATCTAGACGGTCAAATTCTTTTTTGATGAAATACTCAACAGCCTTTACATCATGATTCGTTGTTTTTTCAATCTCCTTAATTTCTTTTGCATCGTCAGAAGTAAACTGCTCATAAATACTTCTCAAGTCTTCAAAAAGAGAAGGGTTAAAATCCTTTAAAGGCTCAAGTTTTATTTGGTTAAAGAAATGAAATACTCAATTTCAACTTGTACGCGATATTTCATTAAAGCTTCTTTCAGAAAAATAAGCTGCAAATTCTTTTGTTTTGGAGCGATAACGTCCATCGATAGGGGAAATCGCATTTAATGCAGTCAATAGCATGAGTAAAATAATTGTTTATGAGGGTAAAGATACGGTTCTATCAATGATTGGTAAAATCAAATCACAATCAATTATTGAATTTAATTAATAAAAATGATCATATTGAAAGATCACTTTGATTTTTAAAGCTTGAGAACTCTGAACTCTTCATAGCATCCACTAATCGCTTCCAGTATTTGTAAGTCATTGGATTCTTTGATGAAATTGTCTGAATAATTACAGTTTCTTAAAATATCATCAATATTATATCTTTCGATTTTAAGGAGTTGCATCAATATTTCACGATCAAACTTTGAAGCCAAAAGGTTTTTGATCTCATCATTTTCTCTCATTTTCTTGAGTTTCTTCATTTGAAGCGGATTTTTACCGAACAAATTATGTAAATAATCTGCAGGGTTGAAAAGAGTAGCAAAGGTTTTAGAAATAGAGTAGGGGTTTCGACTTCCTCCTTCATATCCAGAATTTGGTAGTCCAGGAATACTATACCTCCCCGCCGGAGTTTAATCGGGACTTTTTTTACATCAATGTCCAAGTAACCTGTCAGTTGATAAGGTCTTAGGATGATTTCTTCAAGGGCAAAAGCAAGTTCGGTTAATTTGAATTTCGAATTTTTAAATTTAACCATGTCTTGAGTTACAGCAACTTTTAGAGGTTTAAATCCTAAATAGGAAAAGTACAAAGTATCATTCACTTTAGCCGGGATTTCGAAAACTCCCTTTTCATTGGTAGTCGCACCAACGATTATGTTTAAGTTAACAACATGAACACTTTCCATGGGAAAACCAGTAACCTCATTTTCTACAATTGCACTAAAACTTTGATATATCTCCTGCGCATTGATAGAAATAACTTTGATAAAACACAAAAAGATTAAAACTTTTTTCATTAAAATAATTCTCCTGAAATAGGCCAATTTTCTTTTTAATAAAAATAACAAATTACTGCCTAACAAATCAATATTTTTCATTTAGAAATTTATTTAACTTTTTAATAAATGAGCACGATGACTAATTTCATTTTTTTCGTTTAAAGGAAGCTCAGCAAAACTCTGATCGTATCCATCAGGTAAAAAAACAGGATCATAGCCAAACCCTTCGTCACCTCTTTTTTTTCTTAAAATTTCACCTTTAATAATTCCCTCAAAAAGATGCTCTTTCCCATCGATTATGAGTGCAATAATAGTTCTGAATTGTGCTTTTCGATTGGGTTTGTTTTTTAACAAATCAAGGAGTTTGTCCATGTTGTCCTCAGCATTTTTTTGATTTCCTGCAAATCTAGCAGAATATACCCCCGGAGCTCCCTCCAAACACTCAACTTCTAAGCCTGTGTCATCTGCAAAACAATTTTCATTGAATTTATCATAAACGAACCTTGCTTTTATCAAGGCATTTTCTTCTAAAGTCTTTCCTGTTTCCTCAATTTCATCATGAAAACCTAGGTCGTCTAAACTTGATAGTTTGTTGTCACCGACTAAAGGAAGGATTTCCTTGATCTTGTTGGAGTTATGCGTTGCAAAGATTAGTTTCATAATTATTGGTGGTGGTAGGGTTCGTTTTTAAGAATGGTGTTGGCGCGATACAATTGTTCTACAAAAAAAAGTCTTATCATCTGGTTTGAAAAAGTCATTTTAGATAATGATAATTTCTCATGACTTTTTTCAATGACTTCGTCAGAAAACCCATAAGGACCCCCAACGATAAAAATTAATCGCCTGGAGGGGGACATTCTTTTCTTTTCGATATATTTAGAAAAATCATGAGAATCATATTGTTTACCATTTACATCTAGAAGAATGATACAATCACTAGCTTTTGTTTTTTTAATGATCAATTTTCCTTCTTTACTTTTTTGTAATGATTGACTGAGATTTTTTGAGTTTTTTATTTCAGGAATAATTTCAATTTCAAAACGATGGTATTTTAGAATCCTTTTATGATACTTATCAATTAAAGCTTTAAGGTTTTTATCCTCTGTTTTTCCAACAAGCAACAAAAGTTTTTGCATGACACAAAGGTACAAACTCAATTTGTTTTTATATAAATAAAACAGTTGTCCTTTAGATTTGTTTTATCTTTGATTAAAGAAATATTAAGGTTTGAAAAATAAATTAAAACATGATAACAGTGTCCGCAATCTTGTTGCGATTTTGGAATCTTTAAAGCTCCCGGGATATACCTATTTCTCTTTTTATGATCTCTTACAGATGTATGTTTCAGGGATTTTAAAAGGGACGCTCTCCTCTCGAGCTGGGAGTATTTCATTTAGCTTTTTTATGGCCCTGTTTCCATTCCTTCTTTTTTTACTAAACCTTATTGCATTCATTCCAATCGATAATTTTGATAATGTTTTATTTGATTTTCTAGAAAGACTACTTCCTTTAGACAGTCAAAGTTTTTTTACAGATATTTTTAATGACATACGTGTCAAGCAGAGAACTGGTTTGCTTTCTTCTGTTTTTTTATTATCAATTTTCTTGACAGCAATCACAATCAAGTTCTATTTTTTCTGGATTTGAAGGATCCTACCACGTTGAGCTTTCTCGCAGTCTATTGCGTCAGTATTTGTTTTCCATGATGGTTGCAATTCTTTTGGCTTTTTTATTACTTTTTGGTGTTGTTGCCTTTGTGTTTTTTGAAATCTATATTCTCAATAACCTAGAGAGTTTAATACCCAGTGAAATTAATTGGATTCGTTGGGGGCAAATTTTATTCTATATTATTTTAACTTATTTATCTGTTACGATTCTCACTCAGATTTGCACGATCAACAATAGTTAATTTAAGAGTCTTTGATGACTTGTCTTCTAGAATATTCTTATCATGAATCAAAAGAGGCTCGTAAGTTTTTCTATTAACCTGCATTTGAAGAGTTTTTGGCCCCTGATCATTCTGGTTTACAATATGAAAGCGCATACTACAAATATGCTCTTATTGGGATTTGAATTAAACGCTACATTAAATCGTCTTAAAAATCAAGATCAATTAAAGTCTTGATCCATTGCCTAAAGTTGTATTTTTAGAAAATGCATTACTTCGCTGACATTATACTTCCTTTGGGTTTGGACAAACCCTTCACTTATGCGCTAGAAGAAGTCGATTATAACCGATTGACTCCAGGTTATCGGGTTGCTGTTTCTTTTGGAAAATTAAAATTTATACTGGAATTATAATTCGACTGCACCAAGTTGCTCCGCAAACCTACGATGCGAAGTTTATTGAGATGGTTTTAGATGACACTCCAACCGCTACTCCAGAGCAGTTACAGTTCTGGAATTGGCTTTCTAAATATTATCATAGCAGAATGGGAGACATCCTCAGGGCTGCTGTACCCACCACCTTACTCCTCGAAAGTGAAACCCTAGTCGTTAAAAAACAATTGCCTGATGGAATAGAAGAATCGGTTTTGAGCGATGATGAGTTTCTGGTCTACGAGGCTCTAGATACCAAAGCATTGAGTATAAATGATATTTCTAAAATCTTAAATCGAAAAAATGTACTGGGCCTATTACAAGGAATGTTTTTAAAAGAATATGTTGACATTCATCAAAAATTAGCCGAAAAGTACATCCCCAAAAAAGTTCGATACATCCGTGTTGCATCAAAGTTTATTGAGAATGACGAATTAAGAAATCTATTTGAATTATTAAAACACGCACCGAAACAAAAGGAAGTAATGCTTTCTGTTTTTGAAGGAAACCCCACAGGAGAAAGTTGGAAAAACGCATTACACTTAATTAAACAAACGGGGAGTAATTCAACAGTTCTGAGAGCTCTGATTACTAAAGGATATCTTGAAGAAACTCACCTTCAAGAAGATCGTGTTTTGTATACTTTTGATAAATCTGATAAAGAATATTTACTATCTCCCGGGCAGAAAATCGCCTTGGAAAGTATAAAAGAGGAGTTGGTTCGCAAGGAAGTGGTGTTATTCCAGGGAATTACTGGTTCAGGAAAAACAGAGGTTTACATGGAGCTCATCGCAGAGGTTTTGGCCAAAGGTGATCAGGTTTTATATTTACTTCCTGAAATAGCATTGACTCCTCAAATGGTTCAGCGCCTTCAGGAAAGGTTTGGGAAAAGAGTAGCGGTTTATCATTCAAAGTTTTCGATACATGAAAGAACGGAGGTGTGGCAGAATATTTTATCAAATAATGAAAATGCTGGAGTAGTGGTCGGGGCAAGATCTTCACTTTTTTTACCTTTCAAAAAGCTAGGGTTGATCGTGGTAGATGAAGAACACGAGGTTTCTTACAAACAATTTGATCCTTCCCCAAGATATCACGCTCGCGACAGTTCGATCGTGTTGGCTAGTTTGCATAATGCCAAAGTAATTCTAGGATCAGCAACTCCCTCAATCGAAACTTCATTTAACAGTACGACTGGAAAATACGGATGGGTAAAGCTCAACGAGCGCTATGGTGGCGTTGCATTGCCTGAAATTGCAACGGTGGATCTCAAAGAAGCCTATCGTAAAAAACAAATGAAAGGTGTTTTTTCTCGGACTTTATTAGAGGAAATTTCTAACGCATTAAAAGAGGATAAACAAATTATCTTGTTTCAGAACCGACGTGGTTATGCTCCTGTTCATGAGTGTATAGATTGTGGTCACATGCCGCAGTGTAATCAGTGTGACGTTACATTAACCTACCATCAGTATTCAGAGAAGCTAAAATGTCATTATTGCGGCTATCAAGTTCCTAAACCGACCCAGTGTCATGCTTGTGGGATGACAAACCTAGCCACCAAAGGGGTGGGTACTCAGCAAATTCAAGAACAGGTTGAGCAATTCTTCCCTGGAGGTTAAAGTAGGCAGAATGGATTGGGACAGCACCCGAGGAAAATGGGATTTTGATAAACTAATAAACTCTTTTACCGCTCAAGAAACAAAAATATTAGTCGGAACTCAAATGGTCGTAAAAGGGCTTGACTTTAAACACGTTCGACTTGTTGGAGTGCTAAATGCGGATCATTTACTAAACTTTCCTGATTTTAGATCTCATGAAAGAACTTACCAGATGTTAAGTCAAGTTGCGGGTAGGGCAGGTAGAAAAAGCGAAAGGGGTAAGGTGATTATTCAAACCTATCAGCCAAAACACCCCATCATTCAACAGGTAATAGAGAATGATTATGAAGGCATGCTGAAAGATCAGCTCCATGAGCGAAAGCAGTATTTGTATCCTCCCTTCTATCGTTTGATTCGAATCATGATAAAACATAAAGACTTAGAAACAGTAAAACTCGCATCGAATTGGATATTCAATGTGCTCAATCAATCCTATTCGGGTCAAATTCTAGGACCAATTTTCCCAAATATTGCTAGGCTCAGGAATTATTATCAGATGCAACTACTGATTAAGGTTGAGAACGATACCTCCAGAAAAGTGATTAAACAATTAATATCACAAACTCTCAAAAGCTTTGATGCAATTGGAAAATTTAAATCCACAAGGATCAATGTTGATGTAGATCCTTATTGATATTTGGCAAAATTCTCTTTAAATGTTAATTTTTGATTTCTACTTAAGGGCAAAATCTTACCATCCATAAAAACATTGTTGCTGTCATGATTAATAACCTTCTTAAGGTTAACAATATAGGACTTGTGAATTCTCACAAATTGATTTTCGGGTAATCGTGAGATAAAAGCTTTCATCGAAGAAAGAACAACGTAGTTCTTGTTTTGAGTCACGATTTTAACATAGTCACCCATTGCTTCGATCCATTTGATATTGTTAACCAGCACTTTTTCAGATTTAAGGTTGCATTTAAAATGGATAAAATAATCTTCTTTTTTTTCACTTAAGTTTACAGGTGTAATTCTTTTAACTAATCTATCAGCTGTTTTTTTAAACCGTTCGTACGAAACAGGTTTTTGAAGACAATCCACAAAACCTTCCTCAAAAGCTTTGATTGCATCTTGTGGGTTTTTGGTTAACATCACAATCTCAATTTTCTGTTTGAGTTGATCAAAGAGCTCAAAACCGTTGTGAACATTGAGATCCGAAGAAATGACAGCGAAATCAATCTCATTGTAGTTCAAAAACTCTGAGGCATTGACGGCATCATAGAACTTTAAATAATTTAAAATCACTGAATTTTTTTAGTAAAGTTGAATCTCTCTACGGAATTGGAGTCTATATAGATGTATTTTAGAGGCATTTTACTTTAGGGCTAGTGAAATAAGAATAGTTCTTTGTATAAATCTTTTTCTATAAAAAGGAAATAAAATTTTGGTACAATTTTAAGTTTAGCTTACTTTTGCAGCTCTAAAATAAAATATTATGAATCATTATGAAACTGTTTTCATTTTAAATCCCGTTCTTTCTGACACTCAGACAGAGGAAGCAGTAAAAAAATATGAATCGCTTATTGTCTCTCAAGAAGGCAAAATCGTTCATAAAGAAAACTGGGGACTTAAGAAGTTAGCTTATCCCATCCAAAACAAAAACAGTGGTTTTTACCATTTGTTTCAATACGAGGCCGAAGGCCCCGCAGTTGATGCTCTCGAAGTAGAGTTTAGACGCGACGAGAAAGTAATGCGTTACTTGACCGTGAAACTCGATATTCATGCGCATGCATGGGCAGAGAAAAGAAAAAACAGAAAAGAACCTAAAGTAAAAGCTTAAGAGAAATGTCTAAAATTGAAGATCAGTCCTCAGGGAAAAAAGAAGGTGAAATTAGATATTTAACTCCATTAAATATTGACACCAATACTAAGAAGAAATATTGCATGTTTAAAAAATCTGGAATCAAATATGTTGATTACAAAGATCCAGACTTCTTATTAAGATTTGTAAATGATCAGGGTAAAATTTTACCTCGCAGATTAACCGGTACTTCGCTGAAATACCAAAGAAAAGTTTCAGTAGCAATCAAAAGAGCACGTCATCTAGGTTTAATGCCTTATGTCGCTGATCTACTAAAATAATATAGTCATGGAATTAATACTAAAAGAAGATATTCAGAATCTTGGGTTTAAAGATGACTTAGTAAAAGTTAAAAACGGATTCGGAAGAAACTTTCTTATACCAAAAGGAAAAGCAGTATTGGCAACAGTATCTGCGAGAAAAGTTCTTGCTGAGAACTTAAAGCAAAGAGCTTTTAAAGAGAAAAAAATAGTAGAGGATGCTAATGCTCTTAGGTAAAAAACTATCTAAAGTAGAAATGAAAATTGCCTCAAAGGTAGGATCTGGAAATAAATTATTCGGATCTGTCACTGCTCTTGACGTTGCTTCTCTGCCTTCAAAGCAGAAGGCCATGAAATAGATAAGAGTGCAATTTCAATTGCTGGAAAATCTATTAAAAGATTAGGAAGTTATGAAGCTGAAATTAGACTTCACCGTGAAGTTTTGATTCAGTTCCCTTTCGAAGTGATATCTGAAAAAAAATAATTTAAATTTTTAAATATTTTAATCCCCGCCTTGTGTGGGGATTTTTTTTGATAAATTTTAAGATGAAATACGCACGCTTAACACTAGAGCAATTTGAAGAACTTCATGAGGAGTTTTCTCTTTTTTTGGCTTCGCAATCAATCGATAAAAAGAAATGGGACGAATTGAAATCGAAAAATTCTAATATTGTTGCGGAAGAAATGGATTTGTTTTAGCGATATGGTCTGGGATCGTACCTTGGAAAAAGTTGAATATTTAGAAAATGTGAGTGAGAATCATCTTTTTCTGTTTAAACGCCAAAAGAAATCTATTGATTTGATTTTAATTAAGTCTGAAGAAAACGCTCCTTCACTGGTTGCTGTTGGTGCATGGCAATGGTTGATAGAAAACCTAAAGCATACAAGTGTTTCATTTTTTCAATCTTCAAAAGCCTTTAATGGAGACTTTAAAGTTGTGATGTTTGGCTTAATAAAGAATGGGGCATCCATTGCAAAGGCAGATCGTTTCGAGCAGATTAAAAGTTTTCTTTCAAAATAGATACTTTTGTAGCATCTTTGTTAATCACTACTTCATTTATGTCCAGTAAAAAACCATCAATACCAAAAGGTACTCGCGATTTTTCTCCAAAAGAGTTGGTGAAACGAAATTATTTAAAGCAATATCTTATTGCTGCTTTTGAGAATTATGGCTTCCAGACCATAGAAACTCCTTCTTTCGAAAGATCAGAAACCCTGATGGGTAAATATGGTCAAGAAGGAGATCGATTGATTTTTAAAATTCTTAATTCTGGAGATAAAGTTAAGTCAGCGGATTTAAAAGCTTTGGAAGAAGGTAATCTATCTCAGTTTTCTAACTCACTTTCTGAAAAAGCATTGCGTTATGACCTTACGGTTCCTTTTGCTCGTTATGTAGCCCAACACCAAAATGAGATTCAATTTCCTTTTAGACGTTATCAAATCCAAACCGTATGGAGAGCCGACAGGCCTCAACATGGACGTTTCCAGGAATTTCTACAATGTGATGCAGATGTGGTCGGAGAACGTTCTATTTGGCAGGAAATCGAGGCGATACTCTTATACGACCAAGTTTTTTCTGATTTAAACTTGGGTGGTGTGACAATTCATTTGAATCACCGCAAGTTATTGGCTGGCATTGCAAAGCTTATTGGCGTTGAATCCAAGTTGATCGAATTTACAGTTGCTTTGGATAAACTCGACAAAATTGGCAAACAAGGCGTAATAGATGAGTTGATTGCAAAAGGTTTTTCATCAGATGCTATTGATCTTTTAAAACCTATCTTGGAACTCGATGGAAGCTTTGATTCCCAATTAAAAACCATCACTCAAATTTTAAGTAGGATTGAAGTTGCTCAAGAAGGTCTCGAAGAGTTATCATTTATCAATGAATACTTTAAAACCAGCACCTTAAAAAAAGTTAAAGTTGATCTTGATGTTACGCTTGCTCGTGGTCTCAACTATTATACTGGACTGATCCTAGAGGTTGCTCCCCCAGCTGAAGTTAAAATGGGTTCTATTGGTGGAGGAGGTCGCTATGACAATCTTACGGACTTGTTTGGATTAAAAAACACCAGTGGTTTTGGGATTTCTTTTGGCTTTGATCGAATCTATCTCGTTTTGGAAGAATTAGATTTATTTCCAAAAACACTGGAAAGTCAACCTCGATTTTTATTTTTGAATTTTGGTGAAGAGACTGCAGCCTGTTCTTTTGAGTATTTGATGAAGTTAAGAGGGGAGGGGGTTGTTAGTGAATTTTACCCGACGGCTTCCAAACTTAAAAAACAATTCATTTATGCCAACCAACGATCTATTCCATTTGTCATTATGATTGGTTCTGAAGAATTTAAAAATCAAGAATTTATTTTAAAGGAAATGGATACCGGAGCACAATTTCAGTATCCCTTGAAGGAATTAATTCAAAAGATAAAAGAAATACTTTAATCTGATTCCGTAATCGTTGGTCTTTGATATTTTTGGAAAGGTTGTTTTAGTAGGCTTCCGATATTGCTGTTTTTCTTTTCATCAGGAAATACATCCACCCCATAGATTAATTTTTCTCGATTCTCTTCCTGAAACGTGCCAAAAATTCGATCCCAGACAGAAAAAATATTACCGTAATTAGAATCTGTATAAGGTAGCTTATTATAGTCCATTGAATTATAATAACAGAAACTAAAAAATAACTAATGACTTTATCTACGCTTTTTGGCAACTTGATGTTGGCGTGGGAAAATTGTGTTGCAATTCAAAGAAAGTGATTGGTATAAAAAGACGATTCCAATTGAAGCTCCAATTATAAAAACACCCAGAAGTGTGAAAGTAAAACGGACGATACTTTCCAAGGGATGATGTCGATTGGCTGTTGTAGTATCTACTTTATGATCACTGTGATGAACCAAATGGATCATCCAAAGTGGTTTCACCTGATGTTCAACATAATGTGGGTAGATAGGCACCGAAGAAATCCAATAATAAAACGCCCAGTAGAACTTTAATTGGAAGTGACATTTCGGGCAACCAATTTAAGATCCCAAATTCATTTAGAATTACCCAATCTGATGTTTTTAGTAGTAAAAAAGCCATCGAAAAATTAATTAGAATTGTTGTTATTGTAAAAAAAATATTTGGGATTGCATGCTTCCATTTTTTATAATCAAAACGGATTAATGGAAAAAACCCTTCCAGTAGCCAGAATAAAGAAATTCCACCAACTAATATTAA
This sequence comes from uncultured Flavobacteriaceae bacterium, assembly GCA_905182575.1. GTDB lineage: Bacteria > Bacteroidota > Bacteroidia > Flavobacteriales > Flavobacteriaceae > UBA8316. The sequence goes on from CAJJCA010000015.1 coordinate 41,229, forward strand.
ACTCCGGTGTGCAGAGGGTATGTTTTCGAAATAGTGAATGATTATTTCCAAAAAATTAATTTTATTAAAAATAAGAAAATTAATTATAAATAAAAATTATTGTGTTTTAAAACTATATACTCCTGAAGAAGAACTGTTTCCATTACTGTCAATTGCAACAACCTTCCAGAAGTAACTTCCCATTAACAACATCAACACCAAGCTCAGTATTGTTTTGCACATAGTCCAGTTCTCTCACTAAAGTAGATCCGTCAGTGGTGTCTAGATAAACCTTGTAAGTAACAATGTCCTTGTCTACATCAGAGCAAGTCCAGTTCAAAACAATCTCATTGAGAGAACTGACGTCTATGGTTGCAGAAGGCCTGGGAGAAATCAATTCTGGAGGAAAAGGCGCGTAATTGACCACCTCATCTCCTGCGAGAAAGAATTTCCATTGGTCGCTGCTCGCTGATTCAGCCCCTGCTTCCCCACTGGCTATTACTTTCCAGGAATACGGCTCACCAGAATTTAGCTTAACAGCAAGTGAAGTGCTATTACTTGACAATGTTTGCCCGAAATTTGTTGTTAAGTTTACAATGTCTAAAGAATAACTAATTGCATTGGTACTGCCTCCCCATTGAAAAATAATTTCTTTTTGGTTGTCATTTATTTTAGATCCTTCCAGACAGGTCTCATTATTGGCAGGAAATATTAATTCAAAACTTGTAGGATCACTTACCTCAGCCGCATCTTTAGAGCAAGAGAATGATAATATTATAATCAGTAAATAAAAATAATTTTTCATGTACTTATTTTTTTAATGCGATAAAGGATTGTTTCACTGTTTTTCCAGTAAGCTTAATAATATAGCTTCCCATATTTAAATTTTGAGTGTTGACACTAATACTTCTATTATTCAGGCTTAAGTTTCCAATCAATGAATTGATTAAACGCCCTTCGGTTGAGAAAATTTCAATTTTAACTTCAGTGTCAGTTCCTCCAATGAAAAGATTAAGTTTTTCATTGAAAGGATTCGGAGAATAGGCGATGTTTTCAGACACAAAATATTGTTCTTCAAAAACGCCTTGGCATTCAAGTCCTGTTGATATTTTTACGGTATTGACTCCTTTTTTAAGTTGTACACTTTGAGAAGAACGAGCACTTTGAGTTCTGACTCCGTTATGAATAACGTCATATACCTTTCCGCCAGAAAGCTGAAAAGTGACAAGCTCTTGGTCTTGATTTTTTGAAGCAAAAACAGTGAGCGGATCAGCATCATTTATATTAACTTCAAAACAACGCTCAAACTCACTTCTATTCACCCCTTCAGCAGTGATACACAATTTATAGTTCCCTCCCGATAGGTCTTTCTAGATTTCCATCGACTTCCCTGGATAGGTTTCTTGTTTGTTTACTGCGCCCGTAACATCGATATTATAAGACAGTTGAGAACGTCTTGAGACTCAATAGTAATGGAGTTCCCACCTGGGCATTTTTCAGTTTTATAGAGTTTGAAGTTCTCAGACGATAAATAGAATATTTCACATCCATCTGCACCTACTCTTCTTCCCAGCGCAGTTTCGGAACAAGCATCACTCTGGATTCCAAACACCATCTTGATCAAAGTCATCAGACACATCTCCAATACCATCTCCATCGAGATCTTCTTGATCTGGATTGGCCACCACGGGACTGTTGTCCTCAACATCTGGAATACCATCACCATCTGAGTCATCAGTAGGAAGGGCCAATCTGGATTGCAATTCTAGAACGGTATTGGTTCCTTCTGCAACCTGAAGTTGGAATTGAGTGATCGGTACAGCGATTTCTGGCGCTCCATCTTCAGTGTTGAAATACTCCACATCGACCTCATAAACATTGTCCTTATTGTGATCCATTGGATTGTCAAAGCTCGGTGGATCTATAAAGGCCAAGTATTCTTCAGACTCCTCTTCATTTCTCTTAGAAACTGGAGGTGGGACTTTGATTACAAATAGTTTTGCATCTGCTCCTCCCGTTATATTTTTTCCTGATTTTCCATTTTCCAACACCTCGATTATATGGGTTATGAAATCTCTTATAGCCTTTAGTCGTTATGTCAGATCTTGTTTTTCCATCAACCTTAAAGACTGACACATAAAAACTAGCCTCATAGGCGGTGTTTGGGACATCAATGACTTTTATTTCAGACTGTAAAATTGAAGTGCCAATTTCATTTACTGCAGTAACAGTAACCGTATGAGATTGAAGCGTTTCAAAATCAAGTTCTCCAGCCAAGAATGATATTATTTCCTTCCAAAGCAAAAAGACCAGATTCATCTTGAATACTCAGACTGATCTCTCCATCATTAAAATCAGCAGTTATAAAACCTTTAGTTGAAATATTAGCGACTACAGTTCCAACTTCAGCGGTTTCTTCAACATCATATATGGAAACCTCAATTACTGGATCTAGATCACATAGATCACCTTCACCATCTTGATCCCAATCTTCTTGAAGAGGATTGAAATTTAA
>CAJJCA010000016.1 GCA_905182575.1 uncultured Flavobacteriaceae bacterium
TGTAGAGGCAATTGCGGCACTTCCAAAATCATTGGTTTTGTTTTCTAAAAATCGAATGACATTTACTACCGAACTTTATTTCATTCCAAAAAAAGAAGGAAGTTATTCTTTAAAACCTAAAAGATCACTTCCTGTAAATTCTCTGATCACAGGTGCCGATTATAATGACCGTTTAAAGCTATTTGCACTGGTAGCCTATAATAAAGAGGGGGAACAGTTTATTTATACTTTACCGAATTTCAATTCAAAAAAGCTTGAAGAGCTACAATTCATAAAACACAAAATCCCTGTTGATCGAGCACAAATTGAAGCCATTAAAATCATCAATCAAGATACACTTTTTGGGTTACGAGCGAAGCCAAAGGAAAGAATTCCTCCTAGATTATTTAAAATAACGATTTAAAGAAAACCAGGTGGTTGTTATTCCTTTTTTTTAAAGCCCGGGAACAACCTTGCGAAAAGGATAGGAATACACAAAAAAGTTCCAAAAGGTAGTGTCCAAATTAAGAAAAGAATTAAATAAAACTTTTTCCCATTTGAGGATTTAATTTCCTTAACCATGGAATCGTATGTGATTTTATTTTTAAAACACGCTAAATTAAGGTCAAAACTATCCATTTTAAGGATCAATTAGTAAACTAAATCTAATTTTTACACTTATCGAATTGTATAGGAACGTTAACTGAAACTTATTTCATGATTATTTCACTAATGAGGTTGACCACTAGGATCGCAAAAAGTAAAGAAAAAATTGAAACCTATATTTTTTATACTCCAATAGTCTGTAATTTCTTCATTGTGCAGTGTACTCATAACTTATAGTTGATTTATATTATTAAATTTGGTCATATAGAAAAATTTCAATTGTTATGATTAACAAGGAAGTCAGAAATGTTGCCGCCGCCTTAGAGGGCGTCGAAGACGGAATGACACTGATGCTCGGTGGGTTTGGCCTTTGTGGAATTCCCGAAAATAGTATAGGAGCGTTAGTTGAAATTGGAGTTAAGAATCTCACTTGTATTTCAAACAATGCAGGAGTCGACGACTTTGGTTTGGGCTTATTACTTCAAAAAAAGCAGATAAAGAAAATGATTGCTTCCTATGTAGGAGAAAATGCTGAGTTTGAAAGACAAATGCTTTCTGGAGAACTTGAGGTCGAATTAACCCCACAAGGAACACTCGCTGAAAGATGTCGGGCAGCACAAGCAGGAATCCCGGCATTTTACACGCCTGCGGGATGTGGAACTGAAGTTGCAGAAGGTAAAGAAACTCGAGAGTTTAAAGGAAAAATGCATGTCTTAGAAACTGCATATGAAGCTGATTTTTCAATTGTAAAAGCTTGGAAAGGAGACGAAGCTGGGAATCTAATTTTTAAAGGAACAGCAAGAAACTTCAATCCTGCAATGTGTGGTGCTGGAAAAATCACCATCGCGGAAGTAGAAGAACTCGTTCCCGCGGGAAGTTTAGATCCCAACCAAATTCATATTCCGGGGATTTTTGTTAATCGAATATTTCAGGGAGCGAAATTTGAGAAAAGAATTGAACAAAGAACCGTTAGAAGTAAATAAAAATGGCACTCGACAAAGACACAATTGCAAAACGAATTGCACAGGAACTGAAAAATGGATTTTACGTTAATCTTGGGATTGGAATTCCTACGCTTGTTGCCAATCATGTTCCTCCAGGGATTGCAATTGAATTCCAAAGCGAAAATGGTGTCATGGGGATGGGTCAATTCCCTTTTGAAGGAGAAGAGGATGCGGATTTAATCAACGCAGGGAAACAAACCATCACCACGATGCCCGGTGCGAGCTTTTTCGACTCTGCTGTTAGCTTTTCTATGATCCGGGGTAAACATATTGATCTGACTGTTTTGGGGGCAATGGAGGTTCCAGAAAATGGAAATATTGCAAATTGGAAAATTCCAGGGAAAATGGTTAAAGGAATGGGAGGTGCAATGGACCTCGTTGCTTCTGCCGAAAATATTATTGTTGCCATGATGCAAGTCAATAAAAGAGGAGAAAGTAAGCTCCTTAAAAGATGTTCGCTCCCACTCACTGGAATCAAATGTGTTAAAAAAATAGTTACAGAATTGGGGGTTTATGAAATTATTCCTGAAGGATTTCTCCTTGTAGAATATGCCCCAGGGGTTAGTATTAAAACAATAAAAAATGCCACTGAGGGAACTTTAATTGTCTCTGACAATTTAAAAGAAATGAGTTTCTCTTGATTTTTTATCATTTTAACTATCCGAAAATAGCGCGGGGAATTCCAAAGCATAATCCCTAAATCATATTTCAAGAACTAAATATTTTAAAAATATTAATTTAGAGAAAGCAAGACATTCTTACCATTTTAATATTTTTTTATTAGTCCTGGTCATCCCCAAATAAGTAAAGGGAAACAAGGTGCAAGGTATATCTTAAATAAATAAACGGGATCGAGAAATTGATTTTTATAGGTAAGATTAGATTCGTTTTATTCAATTCATTCTTTTGAATTGACATAACATTAATATTAAATTATTTAAGAAGATCTTTTTTTTGATTAATTAATTTTAATTAATTTTAACTTCCATTTAACCCTCCTTTACCAATTCCTTAACAGTTTAAACTTTAATTTTGAAATAGTTAAGTATTTAATAAATTTCAATTTTTTTGTTTAATTGGTTTAGCCCGTTCTTAATTATCTGTAGAAGAAGATAATTTTGGGCGGGTTTTTTTATTAGAAGAAAACCTCAACCTCTTGAAAATTAATTTTATTGAGAAACCTCGTATTCAAATTCCCAATTTGGATCATCCAGTCGATTGATGATGTACTTAATTGTGATTTCTTGATCTTTCAGAATGGGCTGAAGGGCAACAATCCGAATGTGTTTTATTTTCCCCATTTCTTTATCCTCTTCAGCAGTAACAGCAGAACAATTAGGAATTTCGTGATGATTAATAAACCCTCCCAATGGCAATCTGATGTAACCATCAGGAAAACGTTGGTCAAAAATATGAGAAATTCCCATGTCAAAACCTTTCGGTAAATCTCGCGTTGTGAAAAGACCTAAGCCTTCGATTTTACTTTCTTTAATTATTAAAAAATCTGGTAAAGGACGCCATGAAGTTTTTTTTATCATCTCTGTTTATTTTTTAAATATTACTGCGGATGCTCCTCCGCCACCATTACAAATTCCTGCGGCTGCATACGTTCCCCCCTGCTGCAATTGATGCAACAAAGTCACTATAATTCTTGCCCCTGAACAGCCCAATGGATGCCCTAGGGAAACTGCTCCGCCATTTATGTTTACTTTATTGGGATCTAGTCCAAGGATTTTCATGTTGGCCAATCCAACCACAGAAAAAGCCTCATTAAGCTCGAATAAATCAATTTGATCGATTTCAAGGTTTGCTTTTTCAAGTGCTTTTGGGAGTGCCTTTGCCGGAGCAGTTGTAAACCATTTTGGTTCTTGAGCAGCATCCGCATAACTCACGACTTCTGCCAATGGCGTTAGCCCCAATGATTTTGCCTTGCGCTCGCTCATTACAACAAGAGCAGCTGCACCATCGTTTAGGGTTGAAGCATTGGCAGCAGTTACGGTTCCATCTTTTGAAAAAGCGGGTCTTAAATTGGGGATTTTATCAAGGGTAACGTTCGAAAACTCCTCGTCTTTGTCAAAAACGATGGCCGCTCCCCTTCTTTGAGGAATTGCAACAGGAGTGATTTCATTCGAAAAGCTCCCTGCCTCCCATGCCTGAGCACTTCGGCGGTAGGATTCAATCGCAAAATTATCTTGTTCCTCTCTCGATATTTGATGTTTAACCGCACAAGCATCTGCAAAAACACCCATGGCAACTTGATCATATACATCGACCAATCCATCAACTTGAAGAATATCTTCTAAAACCATTTTTTCTAACTTATTACCACTTCGCATTTGAACGAAATGGGGACTTCTACTCATGTTTTCCATTCCCCCGGCGATAACAACCTCTGCATCCCCCAGTTGAATTGCCTGAACCGCCATCATAATGGATTTCATTCCCGAAGCGCATACTTTATTGATTGCGGTACAAGGAGTTTCGTTTGGAAGTCCAGCATTCAACGCAGCTTGTCTTGCAGGCGCTTGGCCCATGCCAGGCCTGGAGCACATGACCCATTAATACCTCATCCACTTCTTTGGGATCCAAAGAAATTTCATCCATCGCCGCCTTAATGGCTAAAGCTCCTAATTCTGTAACAGGAACAGTTGCCAAGGAACCTAAAAAGCTTCCTATTGGCGTTCGTTTTGCTGAAACAATTACGGCTTTATTCATCTGATTTCATTTTAAATAACGCTACAAAAATACTACCATAAAGTGAATGCACCAAGCTAGAAATAGCTGCTGGTATTGCAACAGCAGGATTTATAAAATTTTCTTTGGCCAAAACCACCCCCAATCCTGAATTTTGCATTCCAACCTCTATGGATATTGTTCTGCTCACAGCTTCATCTTTTAAAATTAATTTACTAAAAATATATCCTGTTAAGAAAACCAATTAAATGTAAAGTCATTATTGCTAATATTAATGCAAATCCTGAATTTAATATTATTTCTTTTCCTTGTCCAATGATGCTGGCAACAATCAGGGTGATTAATATTACCGCAAAAGCAGGGGAATATAATTTAATTTTAGGAGCATATTTAGGCAAGCGAGCATTTAGAAATACGCCCAGCAAAACAGGAATAAGAACCACCTTTAAGGTGCTGTAGAACAAGCCCATGGCGTCTACATCGATTTCATTACCCGAAAGACTACTTGTCAATAATGGGGTCAATACAATTGCCCCAATTGTAGAAATAGCAGTCATGCTAACAGAAAGGGCCAAATTCGAACGGGAGAGAAAAACTATTACATTTGAAGCTGTACCGCCCGGACAACAGGACACCAATATCAATCCAACCGCAAAAAAAGGGGGTAGCTCAAACAGGATTCCTAATAACCATCCGAAAAAGGGCATCAAGGTGAATTGTAATAAAAAACCTGTGAGGATCCAAGAAGGCGTCTTGGTGACTTGTCTAAAATCCTTAAGTTGGAGGGTTAGTCCCATTCCTAACATAATTCCACCCAAGCCCAAGGTTATCAGATTGCCTGAGAACCAAGTGAAAATTGGAGGATAAACGAGTGCTAAAAATGATGCCGATAAAACGATCCAAGGAAAAGCGCTTGGCAAGAGTTGTAATATTTTCAAATTCTATTTTTTATATTTTATTAGAACTGTTTCCGAAACCCACTGATAAGCTGTCCCAAAAAGTTAAACCTCAACCTACAGTTCTTTGTAATCAATTTTCTTACCCTCATTTTCAAAAAAAAATAAGAGTATTAAATTGAAAAAGCAACAATAGAAAGACTTTAACAAAACGCAAATAATAAATGCTTTTTTATTTCAAAAAAACATGTAATTTGTAGCTAACAGACTGAGGGTTAATCATGAGTTAAAATACATAAACAGAGTTCTGATCGTGATCGGAATATGAAAATTGAAAATCTATTTTCACTAAAGTATGAACTAAATTATGAAAACAATAGACAGATAGGAAAAACCCTAAATATGATTTAAATGTATTGCATAAAAAACCACACTAAATTTTAGTTATTGTTGGACAAATTCTTTATGCTCAACAAGTATCTTTTGTGGAATATGATCTGGACAATGGCTTGCATGTCATTTTGCATCAAGACAATTCAGCTCCTGTGGTAACCACCTCCGTGCTTTATCACGTTGGATCAAAAGATGAAAATCCTGAGCGAACTGGTTTTGCTCATTTTTTTGAGCATTTACTTTTCGAAGGAACAGAAAATATTGAACGGGGAAAATGGTTTGATATCGTAAGCTCTAACGGTGGTTCAAATAATGCTTACACTACAAATGATTTTACTTATTACTATGAGGTATTCCCTTCCAACAGTCTTGAACTGGGATTGTGGATGGAGTCCGAACGCATGCTACACCCCATTATTAACCAAGTGGGAGTAGACACTCAAAACGAAGTTGTTAAGGAGGAAAAAAGACTGCGGTATGACAACAGACCTTATGGTAAGTTCTTGGAGAATGTCAAAAAGAATTTATTTAAAAAGCATCCTTATAAGGAAACAACAATTGGGAAAATGGAACATTTAGATGCTGCCACCTTAGAGGAATTCATGGCATTTAATAAAAAGTATTATATCCCAAACAATGCGGTTCTTATCGTAACGGGCGATATCAATATTGATAAAACAAAAAAAATGATTGATGATTACTTTGGGGCCATTCCAAAGAGTGATTCAATTCAGAGGGTTGCTATTCTGGAAGACCCAATCACAGAAAAAATTAATGCAGAAGTGTTTGATTCAAATATTCAGATCCCGGCCCTAATTACAGCTTACAGGACACCTTCTGTAAAGACCAGAGCGTCAAAAGTACTGGACATGATTTCGACTTATCTAAGCGACGGTAAAAGTTCAAAGCTTTACAAAAAAATGGTAGACAGAGAAAAAACCGCATTGAATGTGGCCACTTTAAATTTTAGTCAAGAAGACTATGGTATTTACATCATTTACGGTTTGCCCATGGGAGAAAATAGTTTGGCAACATTGGAAGAAGAAATTGATGAAGAAATTGAAAAAATTCAGCGTCAGCTAATTTCTGAAAAAGATTACCAAAAACTTCAAAACAAGTTTGAAAAGAATTTTGTCGATTCAAATACTTCTATGGAAGGAATTGCAAACTCACTCGGTCAGTTTTATGTTTTTCACGGAGATACAAACTTAATAAATTCGGAAATAGACATCTATCGATCCATAACACGAGATGAAATTCGTGAAGTAGCGCGGAAATATTTAAACCCCAACCAGAGGGTCGTGGTAAATTATCTCCCCGAAAGTTCAAGGTCTAACCCCGAAAAAAAATAAGATGAAAAATATATATATTTACCTACTATGCCTTCTTACGTTAGGAACAACAACTGCACAAATTGACAGGAGTATTCAGCCAAAACCGGGGCCACCTCCTGAAATTAATTTAGAGAATCCTCAAAGTTTTCAGCTGAAAAATGGGTTAACTGTTTTGGTTGTTGAAAATCATAAACTCCCCAGAGCTTTTGCAAGTCTAAGAATTGATAATAAACCTTTTTATGAAGGAGAAAAAGCTGGAGTTAGTGATCTTTTATCTAAGATGCTTGGGAAAGGATCTTTAAGTATTTCAAAAGATGATTTCGAAGAAGAAATTGATTTCTTAGGGGCGCGGGTGAATTTTGGATCTGAAAGTTTTTATGCGAGTTCCTTGTCTCGATATTTTCCTAGAGTTCTTGAAATGTCAATCGATGCTGCGATCAATCCAAATTTTTTAGAAGAAGAATTTGAAAACGAAAAAAACCGTCTGAGAGAAAATCTTGAATCTGATGAAAAGAGTGTAACTGCAGCGGCAAGAAGGGTAGAGAATTTGTTGGCTTATGGCAAAAAGCATCCTTATGGAGAATACATTTCAAAAGAAACGTTGAAAAATGTTAGCCTCACCGATGTAAAAAACCTTTATGACGATCGGTTTAAAGCTTCCAATGCCTATTTGGTGATTGTTGGAGACGTTAATTACAAGACAATTAAAAAACAAATTACCAAGGCCTTCAAAAACTGGAAGGGACAAGTGGTCGAAAGTGCCCCTTTCCCCGAACCTGATAATGTAACCGAAACTGAAATCAATTTTGTGGAAATGCCCAACGCTGTTCAATCAGAAGTTTCAGTGATTAATACCGCAACAATGGACAAAAAAAATCCAGACTATTTTGCTTCTTTGATTGCAAACAGAATTCTTGGAGGTGGTGGACAAGCCCGTTTGTTTTTAAACCTAAGGGAGGACAAAGGCTATACCTATGGGTCTTATTCAAATTGGAAAGAAAGCCATAAAACCAAAGCACTTTTTAAGGCGTTTGCGAGTGTGAGAAATGCCGTTACTGACAGCGCTATTGTTGAACTCGTCAATGAAGTAGATCGAATTGGAAATGAATTGGTTAATGACAAAGAACTTGCCACTGCAAAAGCAAAGTATGCCGGTAATTTTGTTTTGTCTCTTGAAGATCCTAAAACAATTGCGCAATTTGCCCTGAATATTAAAACCCAAAAGCTAAATCCAGAATTCTATATTAATTATTTAAAAAACATTAACGCTGTTTCCAAAGAAGATGTTATTCGTGTTTCCAAAAAATACTTTTTAAGTAATCAATCACGTATCGTAGTCACTGGAAAAGGAAGTGAAATTTTGGAAAATATTGAAAAGGTTGACTTTAAGGGTCGCCGATAAAAACTATCATATTTTGATAAATATGGAACTGAAACAGATCGTCTTGAGTTCTCCAAACCCTTACCAAAAGGAACGACAGTTAAAACCGTAATCGAGGGATACCTTCAGGCACTTGGTGGAAGAGAAAAGCTTTCTGAGGTCACCTCTATTGAAACAAAAGCGGAAGCTTCTATGCAAGGAATGAAAATTGAGGTTTCGAATCGGAGTACATCAAAAAATCAATTGAGGGTCGAAGTAAGCATGATGGACAACATTATGTAAAAAACCGTGGTAAAAAGCAAAAGCGGATACAATCAAATGCAAGGACAAAAAATGAAAATTAATGAAAAAAAATTCAAGTTGCATTAAAAAATGCTTCCATTTTTCCTGAACTAAGCTCAGATTTTGAAACCATTAAACTCATGGGTATTTTTGACGTTAACAATACGGCAGTTGACACTATTGAAATGGGAGGGCAGTCCCAATCAAGCGAATCGATTTATAGTGATTATAAATCCGTAAATGGAATCTTATTTCCACATAAAACCTCTCAAACTGTTGGTCCGCAAAAAATTGATTTTGTTGTTCAATCCATCAGACTCAATCAAAAAATGGAAGATCAATTGTTCGAATAGATATTTATATTAAATTACCTCAATAGCTCTCATTGATGAAGTGTTTTAATTCCTCAATAAAATAGTACATTTGAATTATGAAAAAAATAATCTTACTCGCTTCCGTCTTCGTTTTTTCAGTAATGGTTTCTTGTAAAAATATCACAGCTATTCCCAAAGTAGTCACTGTTGAACAAACAGCAAATGAAAAGGAGCTGGTTTTTACCGAAGCGACTAAATTATCGATGTCCATCGATGGAATGGTTTGTGCTCATGGTTGCGCAGCAGTTATTGAAAAAAATCTGAATAAAACTGTAGGTATTAAAGAAGCTAAAGTGGACTTTGAAACAAAGCAAGTCTACCTGATCTTCGATGCAGCTTTATTAAACTCAGAAAAAATTTCAGAAGTTGTACTTAAAACTGGAGATACTTATTCCGTTTCAAATGTAGAAGTGATAAATTAATCAGGCTTATTTTTATTCCCTCCATTTCAAGCTTTCCATGAGATGAATTACATCTCTTTCAATATACTTTGCTGCTGGCATAATGGAATCATAATTGGGACGTGTGTAAAAATAAAGTGATCCTACAAGAAAGTGCTGGGTAGAATCTGTTAGGAAAAACTGTAATTGAGAAGCCGCATTTCCCACCACAGAAAACAAGGTTCCGTAAACTTTTTGATGCTCATCAAAAAAAATCTTTTCAGGAATTTCATCCGCTTTTATCATGTGCTTTCCTGGTAACTGATAAGCGTCGTTTAACAATGAATCTATATTGTCTTTAACCGGAATATAGGACATGTAAAGCGTTGCCTTCATTTTGGGATAATACAAATCAGGAGCGCTTTTCGAACTGATTTTTAATTCTGATATTTCATTGTATTGAAAAGAAAAAGGGAAAGAATCCAATACTTCTACATACTTTGGTTGAGGGAAATTTATGGCTCAGCAAGGCCTTTGGCTTTGGCTGGTGGAATTTTTCACAAGCTGTTGTAATAATCAATAGTTACAGAAAAAATCAGAAGGATTCCCGTTCTCATTCTTTCTCCGGTATAATGACTTTGATGCGCTTGATCCGCTTACGATCTGCAGATTCGATTATAAATTGATACCCTTCAAAGTTAATTTTTTGTCCAATTTTAGGAAATACTTGAGCGACTTCCAATATAAAACCTGCAATGGTTTCTGGCTCTCCATTTACCCTTTCTAAAATCTCAGAATCCTCTAATTCTATTACTTTATAAAAATCTTTCAGATTCGTCTTCGCATCAAAAACAAAAGTATTGTTGTCGAGTTTTGAATAGCTGAGTTCATCGTCATCAAACTCGTCACTAATGTCCCCTACAATTTCCTCAATAACATCTTCTAAAGTGATCACTCCAGAAGTTCCTCCGTATTCATCTACCACAATCGCTAAATGAATTTTCTTTTGCTGGAACTCCTTTAAAAGATCGTCTAATTTTTTATTTTCTGGAACATAAAATGGGGGCTTAAGCAACTGTTTCCAATTAAAATCTTTAGTCTCCAAGTGGGGCAGCAGATCCTTTGTGTATAAAATTCCAAGGACGGTATCCATGTTTTCTTTATAGATCGGAACTCTCGAAAAACCTTTCTCAAGAATAATAGGAATGATTTCTTCAAACTTCATTTCTTCAGACAAAGCAAATACATCAATTCGAGGGCGCATGACTTGTTTGGTGTCTGTGTTTCCAAAATTAACAATCCCTTGAAGGATTTTATGCTCCTCTTTTGTCGTTTCCTGATCTCTTGTTAAGTCAAGGGCTTGCGAGAGTTTGTCAATAGAAAATTCGTTGTTTTTACGCGCCAATCTAGTTTCCATAAATCGAGTGATTTTACTCATTGGAACGGTGAGGAAAAACAAAAAGTAGCGATCGACTAAATAGATTGGGAATGCCATGAATTTAGAAAACTTTAAAGCATTACGATTGGCATATATTTTTGGCAAAATCTCTCCGAAAAATAAGATTAAAAAAGTGATGACCCCGACTTCAATAAACAAAACAACCAATGGGTTTTCTATTCCTTTAAAAAAATTTGCTCCCAAGGAAGCAAAAAGAAGTACAATGGCAATATTGATAAAATTATTAGTAATCAAAATCGTTGCCAACAGGCGCTTGGGATAATTCAACAACTTCTTAATCTTTTCAAATTGTTGGGATTGCTTTTCATCATCCGTTTCAAGATCTCCTTTAGATAATGAAAAAAAGGCCACCTCAGCTCCAGAGATCAGCCCCGAAGCCATCAATAATATGATCAGTAAAAGTAATTGAAACAAGGTCGCACCTTGTGTGTCAAAGAATAAAATCAGTAAACTATAAGGGTCAGGATCCAATTACTATATATTTTTATTAAAATGGAAGATCTTCTTCCGGACCAGATTCTTCAACAACCGGTGGTTTGGAAGTTTGAGGGGCTGACGTTTCTTGCGCTGTCTTTTTTGTGCTCAAGAAGGTAAACTCATCTACATTAATTTCGGTAGTATAGCGTTCGTTGTCATCGCTGCCCACCCATTTTCTTGTTTTAAGTCGTCCTTCAAGATAAACTTTATCTCCTTTACTGAGGTATTTTTCACAAATCTCAGCAGCTTTGTTTCTCAGCACAATATTGTGCCATTCTGTGTTGGTCACTTTATCGCCTGAAGACTTGTTCGTGTAGTCTTCATTTGTTGCCAAGGGAAACCTCCCTACACAACCTCCCCCTTCAAAGTAATGCATTTTTACGTCATCTCCTAGGTGACCGATTAACATAACCTTGTTTAGTGTTCCTTTGCTCATGATAAAAGATTTTTGGATTAAGTAATAATCAAATTTAGTGAATCAGTATCAGTTCATGAAAAATTTCTCTCTAAAATTTTGAAGTGCCTTGGGCATCGGATAATCATCAAGCTGATCGGATTTTACACCAGCTCGAATCAAGTCTGTTGTCTCAACAATCCAGAAAATAATTTCAAGATGCTGGTGGGTTAGCTTGTGAGTTATAGGCAGATCGTTGTATTTAATAACAGATTGAATTTGTTGAATGCCTTTATGATTTAAAAAAGAGGATACATCATTCTCGTCAATCTCAATATTGGTGTCATTTGTTTCTAACAATGGAAACTGGTATAAATTTTGCCAAATTCCTGCACCGATTCTTTTTTCAATTAACGTTTTTCCGTCAGAATTTATGAGCACTAAATAATTAAAATACCGTTTTCTAACTTTTATTTTTTTTGATTTAATTGGAAAATGACTCACCTTACCTTGTTGATAAGCAATACATTCTGACGAAAAAACACATTCGCCACAATTCGGGTTTCTGGGCAAACATTGCAATGCACCAAACTCCATCATTGCTTGATTAAATTCTCCGGGAGATGCACCCTTCATCAATAAATTTGCCTTGTCTTTAAACACTTTATGAGCAGGAGAAGAATCAATCGGGATTGATAATGCAAATATTCTTGATAACATTCTGTAAACGTTTCCATCTACAACTGCTTCGGGCAGATCAAAACAGATAGATCCTATGGCACTGGCAGTATAATCGCCAATCCCTTTCAGGCTTTTAAGCTTTTTGAACTCATTTGGAAAAATTCCATTGAAGTCATTAACAATTGTTTGTGCAGTAAAATGAAGATTTCTAGCTCTAGAATAATAGCCCAGCCCTTGCCACAATTTCAACACTTCTTCTTCCTCAGCTTCTGCAAGACTTTGCACGGTCGGGAAAGCATTTTCAAATTTCAAAAAATAGGGTAAACCCTGTGCTGCTCTGGTTTGTTGAAGTATAATTTCAGAAAGCCAGACCTTATAGGGATCTTTGGATTTTCGCCAAGGGAGGTCTCGTCGATTATCTTTATACCAAAATAGAAGCTTTTTTTGTAGACTCATCATTCAAATTCGGATTTCTCTTTTATAATATATTGACAAATATAAAAAGGTAATACAGAACGTTTTATAATTTTAATTTATATATTTGCAAGCCTTTAAAAAAGAATTTTGTTTAACCGAAAAAACATTAAATTATGACAAAAGCTGACATCGTATCAAACATTTCAGATCAGCTTGGAATTGATAAAGTTGATGTTCAAGTAACCGTCGAGAAATTCATGGATGAAATAAAAAATTCTCTTGAAAGCGGTGAAAATGTATACCTACGAGGTTTCGGAAGCTTTATTATTAAAACTAGAGCTGAAAAAACTGGTAGAAATATTTCAAAAAATGTAGCTGTGAAAATTCCAGCTCATAATATCCCTGCATTTAAACCTGCAAAGGTTTTTGTAAATGGAGTTAAGACTAAGGTGAAAGTTGCCTAAAAAATAATTATTAATAAACTAAATATAAGCTAGACTATGCCAAGTGGTAAAAAAAGAAAACGTCACAAGGTTGCTACTCACAAACGTAAGAAGAGAAGAAGAGCAAACCGCCACAAGAAAAAATAGTGTCTGGAAAAACACTTAAAAAATTATCCAAAGTTCATTGATATCTGATACTGTATATAACAGTATCTTCAGGAAAATCCTGAATATTTATTGTTTAATCGGCTGCGCCTAACATTTAGGTCGCGGTTACTAAAAATTAATCAGAGTGAATAAAGAATTGATTATCCGATCGAATTCCTCTGCTGTTGATTTTGCACTGCTCAAAGATGGAAAGTTAATTGAGCTTAATAAAGAAGTAGATAATAATAAGTTTTCTGTAGGCGACATTTATGTTGCTAAGATCAGAAAACCCGTTCCCGGTCTAAATGCTGCATTTATTAATGTTGGCCATGAAAAAGATGGCTTTTTACATTATCATGATTTAGGCCCAAAATTACCTTCATTATTGAATTTTTTTAAACAGGTAAGCTCAGGTAAAACTAAAGACTACACGTTAAAGAATTTTCATTTTGAAAAAGAGATTCCGAAAGATGGTGCCATTCAAGATTACTTGAAAGCCCAACAACAGATGCTTGTTCAAATTGTTAAAGAACCTATTTCGACAAAAGGTCCAAGAGTGAGCTCCGAGCTTTCTTTGGCCGGAAGATTTATGGTACTTATTCCTTTTTCAGACCGTATTTCTATTTCTCAAAAAATAGATAGTAATGAAGAAAAAAATCGCCTTAAGAAACTTGTTAAAAGCATAAGACCAAAGGGATTTGGAGTCATTATTAGAACGGTTGCACAAAACCAAAAAGTCGCAGAACTCGATGCTGATCTTCAGCAACTTCTGGAACGATGGAAAAACATGTGTGAGAAATTTAATAAAGTAGATAAATATCCCACATTAATCCTTAGTGAAATCAATAGATCCTCTTCTATTTTAAGAGATATCTTTGATGACAATTTCACAGGAATCCACGTTGACGACTCAGAAATGTATGCTGAAATAATAGATTACCTTAAAACCATTGCACCCAAGAAGGTGTCAATTGTAAATCACTTTAAAGAGAAAGCTACACCTATTTTTGATCATTTTGGAGTCGAAAGACAAATCAAAACTGCCTTTGGGAGAACAGTCTCCATGCAGAAAGGCGCCTATTTGGTAATTGAACATACCGAAGCCCTACACGTAATTGATGTCAATAGTGGTAATCGCTCTAATAAAGCGAAAACACAAGAGCAAACTGCTCTTGATGTTAACCTTATTGCTGCTAGTGAGATCGCTAGACAATTGAGACTACGAGACATGGGTGGAATTATTGTGGTTGATTTCATCGACCTTAATTCAAATGAAAACCGAAAAAAATTATTTGATCATCTCCGAGAGGAAATGAGTAGGGACAGAACGAAACACAAAATTCTGCCTCCTTCACGATTTGGATTAATCCAAATCACACGTCAAAGGGTTCGCCCTGAGATGAATATCAAAACAAAAGAGCCTAACCCTAATAAGAATAATGAGGTGGAAGCTCCAATTGTTTTAATTGATAAAATCAACGCAGAGCTTGACAAAGTTGTCGAGCATAGTCAGCATAAAAACAAAAAGATTTATTTACATCTTCATCCTTTTATTGCTGCCTATATCACCAGCGGCTTTCGATCCATCCGAATGAGCTGGTATTTTAAACACAAAAAGTGGGTGCAAATTGTACCCCGTGATGCTTACCTGTATTTGGATTTTCGACTTTTAGATAAAAATCGAAAACTCCTTAGAACTAAATAGACTAAAACCGCCTTGTTTATACTTGGCGGTTTTTTTATAGTTATTTTTTCCCTGCAACAGGCTCATAAACAAATGTATCTCCTTCCTCAATTTCAACAGCAATTCTTTTGTCCCGATCAATTAGGGTAAAATTGCTTTTAAACTTCGATTGGATCAATACTTTTTCTAATCGATTGTTGCTCCAATACAAATCGACGGTTAGACCTCCTCTTGCTTTTAATCCTTTGATATGACCTGTTTCCCATAGTGGAGGCAATGCTGGTAAAATCCTTAGGGTGTTTTCTTCATGGGACTGGAGTAACATCTCCGTAATGCCCGCAGTATATCCGAAATTTCCATCGATCTGAAACGGTGGATGCATGTCAAAAAGGTTATTACTTATCGATTTTTTAAACAACAATTGAATATGATCATGTGCCATTTGTCCGTTTAATAGTCTGGCGCTACAGTTGATTAGCCATGCCCTACTCCAACCAGTTCCTGCGCCTCCGTTTGCCAATCGATAATCCAATGTTTCTTTGACTGCATTGAATATTTTTGGGGTTTTATCAATCGAAACATCATTCCCGGGATGGAATCCGTACAAATGCGACATGTGCCTGTGCCCCGGCTCTCTTTCAACATATTCTCGATCCCACTCAAGGATTCTACCCGTTTTTCCTAAAACAAACCCCGGGCGCAGCTGCTTCCTTTGTTTTTTTATCTTTTCTAAAAACGAACTTTCAAGTTGTAAAATCTCGCAGGTTTCAATATAATTGTCAAAAACTTCTGTAATCACTTGTTGATCCATGGCACTGCCCAGGCAACTCGCGACGGGAGTTCCCTTGTCATTTATAAACAAGTTTTCTGGTGAAGTAGATGGGACAGAAATTAGAGTTCCATCTCTTGGGTCTTCGATGATCCAATCGCTGTAGAACTTTGCAACTTCATGCAATACAGGAAAAGTCCGATCCTTTAAAAAGTTAATATCATTAGTAAATTTATAATGCTCCCAATAGTGCTGCATCATCCATCCGCCAGCGCCCATAGAAAGGCCCCACTGCGGCCGTGGACCTCTGAGCCAAGCATGCGCCCAAAGATCCGTAGCGTGAGGTAAAAACGACCCGCCACAGCCAAAATTTTCCTTAGCAGTAACTTTTCCGTTTTCAACAAGCCTGTCAGTGTAGTCAAACAAGGGTTGGTTGAGTTCTCCCAGATTGGTCACATCGGCCAACCAATAATTCATTTGAAGGTTGATGTTAAGATGATAATCCGCATTCCAAGGTGCATTGATGTGTTCGTTCCAAAGGCCTTGAAGGTTTGCTGGGTTGGTTCCTACTCTTGAAGAAGCAATCAGTAAATACCTGCCGTATTTAAAAAGCAATGCCTCCAAGCCCAAATCGACAGCACCGTTTTTTATTCTCTCAATTCGCCGATCTGTTGAGAGTTCATCCATTGAATTATCAGTCAATTGAAAATCAAGTCGATTGTATAAATTCTGATAGTCCTTAAGGTGTTCTTTTTTAAGGTCATCAAAATCTTTTGTCCCAATTGATTCTAAGTCCAATTGATTTTGTTTTGAATATTCATCAAAATAATAGGAGGAATTAGAAACGAGATAAAGCGTCGCTTTTTTAACATTTTTTAATTCTAAAAAATCTTTCCCACGAATCACTTCACCTGATTCGTTATTGATTTTTAAACAGGTTTCAAATTCAACCCCTTCTAAAAGTGGAAAAGGTGCTTTTTCAAAATGTCCTTCCCTTTGCGTGACCTCCCCTTTCATAAGCAAAAGATTTTGAGAAGTCGTAAAAGTATTTACTGTGGGGAAACCTTTGTCCATTGGTCTGCTGAGGGAGAATCGACCCATTGAGGCCTTCTTCTGCCTCAGAAGTGAGTTCAACAACAATGACCTTGTGAGGATTTGACACAAAAACCTTCTCAGTTATTTTATTACCATTTGACTTGTAGGAAATTGTAGAAACCGCATTGCTTATATTAAGTTCTCGGCGGTAGTCCGTAATATTTTGATGATCGAAATTCAAAAATAAATCTCCAAGAGTTTGATGAGAACGAACCACTTTCTTGCGAGAAAATTTTTCTAAAAAAAGATTGTCTGCTGCTTCGTTTTGTCCGTTAAACAATAAGGTTCTTATTTCTTCTATGTCTTGTTTGTTTCCCTCGGGCTCATTCCAATCTTCTCGATCTAATGGCCACAAGGAGTCATCGTTTAACTGGATTCTTTCGTTCGATGTGTTTCCAAAAACCATCACACCAAGTTTTCCGTTACCAAGTGGCAAAGCCTCATTCCAGTCAGCGGCAGGTTGGTCGTACCACAACACATCGGGAGGTGTTTCTTTTTTAATTGGAGATTGACAACTGATGATAAGAAGTGCCAAAGAAATCTTCCCTAAAGTAAAAGAAACAATTTTTTTTCATCTTTTAAATTGTAATATTTTAATTTATTAAAATACAATAAAAAACTCAATGAGTAAGAATAGGAATTATTGTGAAAATCAAATCCTGTTAAAAAATAAACTTCTATTATCTTTACTTCAAGTAAGCTATGTCAGAATCAAAATCCCTTACCCCCGAAGAGGTCAAGCGTAAAATTGAAAAATATTGCGCTTATCAAGACCGTTGCCACAAAGAAGTGAAGCAGAAACTTCGAGACATGGGGGTTTATACTAACGAAATTGAAATAATAATCAGTGGACTTATAGAGGATAATTATCTCAACGAAACTCGATTTTCGCAAAGCTATGCAAGAGGGAAATTTAGGATTAAGCGGTGGGGCAAAATCCGAATCAACAATGCGCTTAAAATGAGAAATATATCTCCATGGAACATCAAGGAAGCCATGAAGGAGATTTCTGATGAAGACTATCAAACCACCTGCAACTATTTGGTGGAAAAATATTGGAATGCCAATGCGAGTAAGTCCCCAATCATTCGCAAGAAAAAAGTTTGGGAAGCACTTCAATACCGAGGTTGGGAATCAGAAATGATTTATAAAACCCTTGCGCAACTTGAAAAATCTAAATGAATTTTCAGAAGGTATACCTAACCCCAAACAATCCATTCCCTTTGGGCATTGGGATCAAGTTTGTTTCGGAATAGACTTCATTTAAAATATTATTAAAGGAAACACTCAGCTCAAAAGGTTTGAGGTTCCACTGGGCGTTAAAATCCAAAACCCTATAGGAATTGCCTCCCGTTCTTTCTGCATATTTATAGACCAAAGCTGTGGTAATCTTCTCAAAAATAGTGGTGTTATAGGAAGTCACCCAATGGTGTTTTAAAGCGTTGTTGATGACGTATTTAGAAAAATCAAAAGTGATGTCCCTCAAGCTATTTTCAAGATAGGAATACCCAATTTTAAGGCGATGCTTTATGGCTTTAAATTCAAAATTCGTTGAAAACTCAAAATCAATTCCTTTGGTGTCTAGCCTTTGAATGTTCTCTGCCTTCCAAAGTGCTGTCTCGGTTTTTTTGACATAATCAATTAAATTTGAAGATGATCGATCGAAATAAGCAACGGAGAAGGAATAGGAAGGTTTGGTCAAACGCATTCCGACTTCTTTAGAAAAAGCTTTTTCTGGAATTAAATCTGCGTTTCCTGTTGTCGTTCTGTCAGTGTAATAAAGGTCCGTAAAAGTCGGTACGCGATAAGTAAAACCTAAGTTAGAATATAGTTTAAAATTGGGACTAAAATTTAATCCCAAATCAATCCCAGGAAAAGCATTCCATTTAAAATCGGAATAATAATTGGCTGCGATTCCTTGGGTAATATCAATTAGTTTATCCAGCAAATAAAAGCGGTGTTCTATAAATAAATTCACTAAGGTTCTTTCGCGTTCTCCAAGGTTATTACTGCTTATCGCTACGCGAGAAACATCAAAGCCCACACCTACATTGCCCAGGTCAGAAATGACACTGGTATCGAATGCCACTCCAACTTTATTGGTGATGTGAAGGTTGCGGTAGATTTCTGGTTTACCTCTTACGAATTCATACATGTCTTGTCCTCTTCTCCAATAAATTTTGGGTTTAAAAATCCATTCCCCTTTATTGACTCTAGTCGACAAAGCAACCAAACTGGCTTGCGTTTCTTCATACTGATCGATGGCATTCGGATTTGCATAAAAGCCATTGCCCCCAAATTTTCTTGAAGAAAAAGAAGTGATTAAATCAAGGGGGGTTTTGTGCTTAAAAAAAGTCGATTTAATAAAAATATGGTTTTGATCATAATCTGTATTATAACGATATCCATCGGAAGTGTTTTTGGAAGCAAAACCGATCACGCTGGTTTTTTCATTTGAACTTCCCAACATAATGTTACCGTTGGTTTGATCATAAGAACCCTGCTGAAGGCCTAGAGAAATACTTTTAGCAATATCCTTTTTGGTAATAATATTGATGGCTCCTGTAAAAGCATTTTGTCCAAACGTTCGCGCGGCAGGGCCTTTTACGATCTCGATGCGTTCAATGACTTCTGGAGGGGGAATAAAGTTTAGCGTATGATGCCCGGTTTGTGCATCCTCCATCTTAATTCCATCAATCAAAAGAAGTGTTTGATCGAAAGTTCCACCACGAATGTATAAATCAGCCTGAGCTGCTCCTGCTCCCCTGCGGCGGATGTCTATCCCCGCAACTTGCTGAAGTAAGTCAACGACATTGGTAACCCCACTTTGTTTAATTTGATCAGCGCTAATGATCTGTATGGAATGTGAATTTTGAGAGAGTGGAATTTCTAATCTTGAGGAAGAAATTACAACTTCAGTGAGTTTTTCTTCGGGTAATAAATCTTGTGAATCGTCTTGCGCAAACGAAATGGCAAAGCATGTCAGCAGGCACAACATCAATTGAAGGTTTCTTTTCATAACTATAATAGGGGTTAAAGTAGTAAAAGAAAATTAGTCGGCGAGAAGAATCAATTTATTATTCCTCATCTCAACAGTACCTGAAGTAATTGAAAATAAATTAACATTAACTTTTAAAAAACCTGTCCTTGACCGTGTCTTCAATAGTTATCGCTCCAGTGATTCTTACTGTCCCTCCTTTGAGAGTAGAAACAATAGATGCGTGATTATTTAACATCTGAAAATCTCCGGAAGTTCCCGGAACGATAACGGAATCAACTTCACCACTAAAAAGTGTGGCTTCTGGGGAAACGATTTCTAAATACATGCTATACTTCTTCTAACAATTTCTGACCTGCCTCTATGGCTTCTTCTATAGTTCCTTTCAAGTTAAAGGCTGCTTCAGGAAGGTGATCTAATTCGCCATCCATAATCATATTAAAACCTTTGATGGTTTCTTTAATATCTACCAATACTCCTGGGATTCCAGTAAACTGTTCTGCTACGTGGAAAGGCTGAGACAAGAAACGTTGTACACGTCTTGCTCTATATACGGCTTGCTTATCTTCCTCAGAAAGCTCTTCCATTCCCAAAATTGCAATGATGTCTTGTAGTTCTTTATATCGTTGTAACAACTCTTTAACCCTTTGTGCACAATCGTAGTGTTCGTCTCCTAAAATATCTGCAGAAAGAATTCTAGAAGTAGAATCCAAAGGATCTACGGCTGGGTAAATTCCTAATTCTGCAATTTTACGAGAAAGTACTGTTGTAGCATCCAAGTGAGCAAATGTTGTTGCTGGTGCAGGATCTGTTAAATCATCCGCAGGAACATATACTGCCTGAACGGAAGTAATTGATCCTCTTTTTGTTGAAGTAATTCTTTCTTGCATTGCACCCATCTCAGTTGCCAATGTCGGTTGGTAACCTACCGCTGATGGCATACGTCCTAAAAGTGCTGACACCTCAGAACCTGCTTGTGTGAATCGGAAAATGTTATCTACAAAGAAAAGTACATCTTTCCCTTGTCCATCTCCTGCTCCATCTCTAAAATATTCTGCAATGGTCAATCCAGAAAGCGCAACTCGAGCACGTGCTCCAGGAGGCTCATTCATCTGACCAAAAACAAAAGTTGCTTTTGATTCGAGCATGGCGGTTTTGTCTACCTTGCTCAAATCCCATCCGCCTTCTTCCATTGAATGAAGAAAGTCGTCTCCGTATTTTATAATTCCTGACTCTAACATCTCGCGCAACAAGTCATTTCCTTCTCTTGTTCTTTCTCCAACTCCAGCAAAAACTGAAAGTCCTCCGTGACCCTTGGCGATGTTATTAATTAATTCTTGAATCAAAACTGTTTTTCCAACACCGGCTCCTCCAAATAATCCGATTTTCCCTCCTTTGGCATAAGGCTCAATCAAGTCGATTACCTTAATTCCTGTGAACAAAACTTCGGTAGAAGTTGACAGTTCGTCAAATGCAGGTGCTTCTCTGTGAATCGACATTCCGTCTTTTCCCTCTTTGGGTAGACTTCCCAAACCGTCGATTGGATCTCCAATTACATTAAACAAACGGCCATAAACCTCTTCCCCGATTGGCATTTGAATTGGGTTTCCTGTACCTATAACCTCAGTTCCACGACTCAATCCATCTGTAGAATCCATCGATACGGTTCTTACCGTATTCTCACCAATGTGAGACTGTACTTCTAATATCAAAGAAGAACCATCCTCTTTTTTAATTACCAATGAATCATAGATCATTGGAAGAGCGTTGTCCTCTCCTGCGAATTCAACATCTACAACGGGGCCAATAATCTGAGAAACTTTACCTGTACTTTGAGCCATTTTGATCTAAGTTAGCGTTTAACTTTAATGTTTATTTCAAGTTGCAAATATATGGGGTTCAATGGAAAAAATTGCCCTGTTTCTGAATTTTTGTAACCAAGCTTGTTTTTTATTTTTAACATATTTAAAAATCCTTAATTTTTAAGCAATGTTCCAACGTATTTATTTAAAATTTTCTCTATTTTTCTTGTCAATTATTCCTTGTAGATTAAGTCGTAATAGATCAACTAATAACTTCTTTTAAAACCAATCTTAATATCCATTTGGAAGGTCTAGCTGACGTGATATATAATTAGAAAACATTATTATAACAACTGAAAACACATCATCACCAATTCAATAAATTTGGTATCGTGACTGGAATAAAAATATGGAATTGTTTAAATGATTACAACAAGATTCATATGGTCTTAAAATATTCAACTAGACTTAATGTCTTTGCGTTTGATTTGTTCCAAAAAAAAAGGCATTCATTTTGAATGCCTTTTTTTAGAGTTTCAATTAAAGGTTTTCTAGAAATTAAAGTTTATTGCAGTATAGTAAACAGATCCTATTTTACCACCACCTAATACACTAAAATATTCATCACCTCCGATGTTGTTTCCACCAACTTTAATAACAGCATTTATAGAAGGTAAATCATATGATACTTGCGCATCAATAACGTTTCTAGAGGGAATCATGCCATCAACAAATGATGCTTCATAATAATATTCTGAAGTGTAACGACTGGCAATATTAAATGATAACTTGTCAAAATTTCCAAGAAGTCCTGCCTTGATATTATGCTCTGGTGTGTTATAACCAGCCTCAAAATCTTCAGAAGTTCTTGGAGTATAATCTAACTTATTGTAATCATAAATAACGTTAAATACGAAATTTGACGACAAGGTCTTTATTACTTCACCACTTAATCCATAAGTTCTTAATTTTTCCTTTGAGTTAGAATCGACTGAATAAATCGCATAGGAACCCAATTGTCTGTAATTTTCCATCGTTGCTGTATTACCTGACAGATCTGTTAAAGCAGGTACATAAACATTAGAAGACCCGATTTTATCAGTAAAATTAGTAATGTATCCAGATATATCAATAGTTAAACCTTTTGCTTTAAACCTGTATCCTAAATCATATGATGAAATTTTTTCAGCCTTTATATATTGGAGATTAGCAGCACCACCTCCTTGGGTGAATGCATTATTAAAGACATAATCTCCCGTAAATGTATTTGGGTTGCCATTATTTAACAATACTGTCCCATTGTATCTGCTAATATTATCAGGGGAAGTTCCAAGCAAAGTAACATCTCCAGCAAACAATCCTATGTATTGGTCTTGGTTAGTTGGGTTTCTAAATCCAGTTTGAAAGGACATTCTTAAGTTCTGATTTTGGTCTATGGCAATTAGCGCTCCTATTCTAGGTGTGAAATTTGCATCAAAGAATTCGTGTTTATCAACTCGGATCGAAGCAGTAATATCAATTCTGTCATTCAAAACCTTCTTAACCCCTTGGGCATAAGCACCAAACTCTGTATATTCAATTGGCCCATCTTGATCAGAATAAATAGTCCCTTTGGAATTAAGTTCCGTTTTTCTCATTGATCCACCTACCAATATATCGATATCACCCGTAAGATCTGAAAGATCATAGTTTAATTCGTAATTATAGGTTTTGGTATCATCAAAAATACCCGCTCCAGCATTAGTAACTGGAAGGTTTTGAGAAGTAACTGAATCAAAAGCAGCCTGAAAACCTGGAGAGCCAGGCTGTAACATCTTAGCCTGGGCATTAGTTCTCCCAAAAGCATGTGCAAATCCAGTTCCTCCTACAATAAATACAATAGGCTTTTCGCTTTCTGAAAAATATCAGCTCCAATTTGTCCGATTAAACCACCTATACCAGCAATACCAGCTGGTAATCCTTTTGCTGCAGCAAGTGCTCCCATATAACCCAATTGATATTGAGTAAACCATCCTTCAAGACCACTAACAGGGTCAATTCCTGGTACACCCAATGTGGCAAAATCTACAATGTTAGCGGTAGGGGAATTTCCTATTAGTGTCGCAGCAGCAGAGAGTTGGTAACTGTCTCCATCTTCTTCTCTTGTATAATAGGTTCTAAAGTTTAGTCTTCCTCTATCAATTTGAAGTTTGTGTTGTTGGATTTGAATCCCTTTCATGGCATACCTTCCAAATCCTTGAAGTGGAGAATCTCCTCTTCCAATGAGTGATGTTAAACTAATCTCAGTTTTTTCGTCTGGTCTGAAAATGAATGGCGAAAGTACCTTTAGTATTCTCGGCATTGTTTGAGATAACGTCACTGTCCTTATATCCTGTGCTTCTAACTGAATCAAAGTATCCAGGTGCTGCCTTTTCCAACAATGCTCCTGCTGGATTTAACATTTTGACTAAACTCCATGTATTTGCACTTGTAAATAAACGTTCACCATAAACATTTAATGCATCATAATCAGGAGAATCTTTAGGGTAAGCAGGGTCAAGCTCATCCCCTACTGTGGGTTGGTGAGAATAATCCCCAGGCATCCATTCTGTTCCTTTTTTGTGACTTACTGAGGCTTTTACAGCCCACTTTTCGCCAAGTTTTGTTGCTAGCCTTACACCAATATCGTTAAACATATTTTGTCCGGCAACCTTTTGCTCGGTAACACCTGTTCTATAATATGCGCTAATTCCTTCATGTTCAAAAGGGTTTTTACTGTTTAAAAACATGATTCCTTTGTAAGCATCTGCACCATAAAGTGCAGAAGCTGGACCAGGAATTACCTCAACACTTTGAACATCTAATTCGTTAAGACCAATAAGGTTTCCCATGGCAAATCCAAATAACGGTGACATGTTGTTCATGTTGTCAACAAGAGTTACAAACCCTTCGTTATACACTGTGGCAAAACCACGAGTAACGACTTGATTTAACAATAAACCTCCTTGTTGTAATTGTATACCTTTAACATTTTCTAAACCATTAAAAAAGTCAGCCGCAGGTGTAGCTTTTATCTGTTGAGCGCTATATTTTTCGATCGTAATAGGTGACTCAAATACTCTCTGAGCAAACCTTGAAGCGGAAACAACAATTTCGTCTAATGCCCCAGCTCCATATGCAAGAGAAACATTGATTGAAGCATCTGCAGAATTTACATCAATAATTTGGGTGGCAAACCCTATATAACTTGCTTCAACTTTAAGCGGGATTTCTTCGCTGGTAGTAAGCGAAAAATTCCCATCAAAATCGGTCGTTGTTCCAATTGCAGTCCCTTGGATAATAATATTTACTCCAGGAAGCGGTTGATTTGAATCATCTACAACAGTTCCATTCAAGGTGTTCTGCGCAAAAGATGAATTTAAAAACAGCATCGCAGTTAACAACATTGCTGTTTTAAAAAGAAAGTTTGTTTTCATAATTGTTTTAAATTTAGTTTTTTTAGTTAGTGTGGATAAGTTTTGCTGGATATTCGGGGGTCCTTTTAAATAACGTAAGCTAAAAGTTTAATTCGTCAGTAATTTTTTTTTGTGAGGTAGGATTTTAGCAAGATTCTCGTGATCATTAGGCTTAACAAGTGGGGTTGATTTTTTCATACTTTTTTAAAATGTTGATGTAACTGTAGCGTTTTGACTTTGACTTTTTTTTTGTTGCTAAAAACAAACTTAATTAAGAATAGCAGGTCAATACTGTTTTGATTTAGAAATTTTAATTTATGGTATTACATTTCTTTAAAGGAAGTTATATAAAAAGAACTGTTAATAAAAGTCGTTTGATTAAAAACACGCAAACTTTATGTTTTTTTCAGTACATCAATGAACAAAACTTCAGCGTTTTTTCAATAAAACATTAAAGCAAGATAATACTTTTATTATATTTTAAAGATTTTTGCCCTCAAAAACAATTTTTGGGAGAAATTACAAAACTCCTCCCAAGGCTCTGAGGCTGTCTTTCATAAAAAATAAATATTTTAGGATTGTAGAATGTTCCGAAATAAATTATTTGCAGATAATCCTTGAAGTTACAAGCTTACTCAAATTTTTCGGTGGCTGTTTTTGTTACTTTTTACCTTAAACTATAATTCTTTTATTATATGATTATGATTGATCACGGCGTGTTATCTGTATGTAAAAATACATATAAATCTATTGCGATAATAGGTAAACCTAATTAGAGTTAGCTATAAATAATCTTAAAATTATTATATAATCATATATATTAAGCTAATAATAAGGTTTAATTATCAAATATATTTTATTGATAGTTAATCATTATTATATTGTAAATCCTCGCATAAGTTGTAAATTAGTAATTTAAACAATAACAGATGAAAGACATTATAATAATTGGGGCTGGCCCTATCGGATTGGCTTGTGGAATTGAAGCTCAAAAAGCCCATTTAAGCTATTTGATTTTCGATAAAGGCGCTTTGGTCAATTCACTTTACAACTACCCCTTGAACATGACCTTTTTTTCTACTTCAGATCGCCTGGAAATTGGGGAAGTTCCTTTTATATCAAATAACCCCAAGCCCACCAGGGCTGAGTCTCTCGAATATTACCGAAGAGTAACTTCTCACTGGAAGCTTCAGCTCAAATTATATGAAGAAATTAATACGGTTGAAAAAGATGCTGTTGGGTTTTCTATAGTTACCACCAAAGACAGCTACACGGCTAGGAATATAATAGTGGCGGCTGGGTTTTACGACCGTCCTTTTTTACTTAATGTTCCAGGGGAATCCCTTTCCAAAGTTTTACATTACTATAAAGAACCACATCCGTTTTTTGGAATGAATCTGGTAATCGTTGGGTCTGCCAATTCCGCTGTAGATGCCGCGCTGGAAACCTATCGAAAGGGAGCTAAAAGTGTCACGATGATCATCAGAGAACCTAAAATTGGTGATAATGTTAAATACTGGGCGCGGCCCGACATTATTAATCGAATTGAAGAAGGAAGCATTAAGGCGCACTTTGACTCCTCTATTACTGAAATAACCCCCAACGAAGTTAATTTTAGAACACCCAAAGGGGAGCAATCCATCGATAATGATTTTGTTTTGGCCATGACAGGTTATCAGCCGAATTTTGAACTGCTAGAGTCTCTAGGTGTGGAATTCCATGAAGATGCTTTTAGAACCCCTGTGTATGATTCCACGAGCATGCAATCGAATGCTGAAGGCGTGTATTTGGCTGGAGTGGTTTGCGGTGGTCTTAAAACCAACAAATGGTTTATAGAAAACTCCAGAGATCATGCTCATTTAATCGTAAAAGCAATTTCTGAAAAAGGCAATTAGCAAAACTTCGTTTTAGAATTCGGTATAGAAGACTTCGAGCTCCAATTTATTCGCCTCATTGTCTTTAGATTCGGATCCATGAAGTACAATTCCGAAAGGATTCAAAATTGCAGCCGTAGGGTACAGGATATTCTCCAGCTCTGAGGTTTTTGCATTTAGATTGGAGATGTTGGCAACATGA
Source organism: uncultured Flavobacteriaceae bacterium (assembly GCA_905182575.1). Lineage (GTDB taxonomy): Bacteria > Bacteroidota > Bacteroidia > Flavobacteriales > Flavobacteriaceae > UBA8316. The sequence continues at coordinate 27,200 of CAJJCA010000016.1, forward strand.
GAATTCACCACGAGACCTAGTTCTACATTGGTGGAATCTTTTCTAACAACTCGGTTAATATGATCCGTAATCTTAAACTTGTATCGATAAGGAAGATTGTTCTCGTCGTATTCTAGGAATCCACCGTAGATGGATTTATCTCCATTTTTTGAGCTAGAATTTGTTGTGTTATCCAGGTAAAAATCCGAAAGGGGCATCTTGTCTTTAAAGTTATAAAGAAAAACTCTATCTGCTATTAAAGAATCCGTATTTGAGTATTTAGACTGGTCTACATAGAAAATCAAATTGGCTTCATTGATTAGCCATTCCTTTTCTCTAAGCTCTTCTAAAAGTGTTGCTTCTTCATCACTATTGTTAAAAAGGTTGATCGTTGCGTGCAATCCAGATCCATCAAGATAGATGCGCTCAGAAGAAACTCCATTTAAATCATTTTGTAATTCTTGAGTAATGGCAGCATCAAAGTTACTGTTCTTGAGGGTGTTTATTTTTGTTCCTAAATTAATTGTTGTCGTCCTTGACGCTTTCTCAATCTTGCTGTCTGCGTTGCTCTCCGCATTATAGAAGTCATAACTGTAAGTCATTTTAATTATGGACTGATTAATGTCCAACAGCATGTATAAGTCATCCGAAAACCCATCCGTTTGAATGATGATTCCCTTTAGGTGTCTCGCAAAGTTATCGGCGTTTTTCAAAACGCTTTGCCCTTCTTGATCGATAACCTTTGTTTGAAAAAAACTCGCATCTAAAGGAATTCTAATTCTAGGCGTAAGTCTTGTTTCAATTAATTCTGTTTCGTCGACATCTTGAGTTTCAGGATCATCTTCCTCAAAATTATACCTCAACTCATCAAAATTAAGCTTGTAAATGTCATCGTGAATTTTATCGCCAAAAAACCCTTGTTCAAAATAATCCGTATTGGAGTAATAGCTTTTATAAGTTTCAAAATTATTTTCAGGATCCAAAGCTGAGATAAAATAAGTCAACTCATGAACTTTAATATTAAACGTTGCCTCCCTGTTTCCATAGATAGAATCTATTTGGTATTGGAAGAACTTGGTTTGTAAGTCGAGTTGTCTAAATCAACATCATCCAAAATTCCATCGCCGTCACTATCACTACTTAATGGATTTGTATTGGATTGAGTTTCAATATAATCAAGAACACCGTCTCCATCACTATCACTTTCAACATCATCTGGGTCAGCATCTAAGGCATCCAATACGCCATCTCGATCAGTATCGATTTGATTTGTGAAAAAAGGAATTTCAAGAAAAACCTCAGTCACCGTTTCGTTTTCGTTTATTACAGCGGGGTTCGTGTCATCTGCTGCCAATTCAGTTTCCTGAGTGTAAACTCCAAAAGTAGGATCATTCCCAATAGTTAACTGAGCCGTAATACTTGCCTCAGAATTCCCAAAAACAGGATGTTGAATTTTACCTAATTGTGCCAAAGGCAAACCATTAGTTTGAAAAAAATCAACTTTCTTTTGATGGGTATACACCGGAATTTTAGTCTCTTTAGTTTCAAAAGACATTTCGTACACAATTAGAAGAACTAGTTGGAGTATTATTGTACCTACCAAAGAAATTAAGATGAAAAAAATAATTAAGTATTCCAATAAATTGTTGGGTAGGTCTACTAAAATTCATTCTTAAATCAGATAATATTTTGAGAATAAAAATTGATAAATGCATCCTTTTTGCTGAGCTTCCTCGAAGCTTAAACCTGGTATTTTTTCAGCAGCCGAACTCTTTTCAATTTCTTCGGGAGTTTCAGCATCAGCAATTACATATCCGTCAGAATAATTTAAACTCAATTGGGTTAAGTTTTCAAAAGTAGCCTTCTTCAGAAGTTTTATTTCTTCATCAGGAATTTCATCAAAAGCAACTTTCTTTTGGAAATCCTTTGAGAATACGCCTTCAAAATCTTTGGCATATACGGAGGTTACGATTTTACAATCCGCAAAAATAGGCTCATCCTTATAATAAGTTTTTAAGTATAATGGAAATAAGGAGGTAAACCATCCGTGAAGATGAATAACATCTGGAGACCAGTTTAATTTTTTAACTGTCTCGATGACACCCTTGGTAAAGAAAATCATTCGCTCGTCATTGTCAGCAAACAGCACATCTTTTTCGTCCCGTAAAACAGCTCGTCTTTTGAAATACTCCTCATTGTCTATAAAATAGACTTGCATTCTTTCCTTAGGAATCGAAGCAACTTTAATGATTAGCGGCATGTCAACGTCATTGACAACCAAATTCATTCCCGACAATCTTATCACTTCGTGAAGTTGATGTCTTCTTTCGTTTATCAAACCATAACGCGGCATAAATATCCTTGTCTGCCCACCGTGGTCATTAATATTTTTAGGAATCTGAAATGATTTTACGGCCTGATTCGTCTGGGGAAGGTATGGTACTACTTCGGATGAAATGTTCAGAACTCTTTTATCTTTCATAAAATATCTATTATTGAGGAGCTTAAAAGTTTGGCAAAATTACAAAAATTAAACGGAATAAGCGGAATTCTGTATATTTACCCCCAATAATCTTTTATTAAATGGAAGTCTTTGATTCGTATGAATCTCTTAAAAAGGTTCTTAACGAGGGAGTTGGTTCTATCGGAATGGTTCCCACAATGGGCGCACTGCACGAAGGGCATTTGTCTTTAATCAGAATCAAATCTAAAATGTGACATTAGTATTTGTAGTATTTTTGTAAATCCCACTCAGTTTGAAGATGCTTCGGATTTGATAAACTATCCTAAAACACTGGCCGAAGATCTTAAAGCGATCTCATCAATAGATTCGGAAATATATATCTACGCACCCAATGCAAATGACATTTACGGCGAAAACACACGAACAGAAACATTCGATTTGGGCAGTCTTGAGTTAGTAATGGAGGGGGACAAACGGAAAAGTCACTTTCAAGGAGTTGCAACTATTGTTAAGTTTTTTCTTGAAACCTTCAAACCTACAAAGGCTTATTTTGGTCAGAAAGATTACCAGCAACTTCAAATTATTTCACACCTCACAGAAAAGTTAAGTTTAAATACTAAAATCATAGGATGTCCTGTCGTTCGAGAAGTTGATGGTTTGGCGATGAGTTCCAGAAATAAAAACTCTAACCCCAGCGGAAAGAAAAATTGCCCCATTGATTTTTAAGGCATTATTGGAGATAAAAGAAATGTCGAAGAATAAAAAATATCCTGTATTAAAACAGCATTTTATTGGGTGGTTTATTAAAACACCCTGAACTCGAATTGGACTATTTTGTAATTGCCAACTCCAAAACACTCCTCGAAATCAGTGATCATGATAAGGTGTGTGAAGGAAGAGCTTTTATAGCGGTTCGCCTGGGAAAAATAAGGTTAATAGATAATTTAGATTTGGCTTAAATTCATACATTTGCGACATGTTAGTAGAAGTATTAAAATCTAAAATTCACCGAGTTAAGGTTACTCATGCCGATTTAAATTATATTGGCAGCATCACCATTGATCGAGATCTAATTGAGGCGGCTAACTTTCTCGTGGGTGAAAAAGTCCAAGTTGTGAACATTAATAATGGGGAGCGATTAGAAACTTATATCATTGAAGGAAAAAAAGGAAGTGGAGAGGTTACTTTAAATGGACCTGCTGCAAGAAAAGTTCAAAAAGGAGACGTCGTGATTATTTTAAGTTATGCGCAGATGGAAGTTGAAGAAGCAAAAGTTTTTAAACCAACCATGATCTTTCCTAACGAAAACACAAATCGTTTAAATTAAATTTTGAAAAAAATCGTGTCTATCTCGAAAATAATTATACCACTTGGGATCGGGATTTTTTTTATCTACCTCAGTTATAACACCACCACTCCCGAAGATCGAGAAAGTATTTTTTTACACATCAAGAATGCCGATTATAGCTTTGTGTTTTTGTCAGCCGTCTTTGGAGCCCTCAGTCACATCTCAAGAGCTTACCGATGGAAGTTTCTACTCGCACCTTTGGGCTACAGACCGCGTTTAATAAATTCGTTGCTCGCTGTACTAATTGGCTATGTTTCTAATCTTGGTATTCCCAGATCAGGAGAGCTTTTTAGGGCCACAGTAATGGATCGATTTGAAAACATTCCTTTTCAAAAAGGTTTTGGAACCGTAATTGCCGAGAGACTGGTAGACCTTATTATTCTTTTATGTTTTGTCTCTTTGGCACTGATTATTGAGTTCGATTTGATTTGGGACATCTTAACTAAAAAATCAATTAATCCTATTCAGATAATTATAATAATTGTGAGCGTAGTTGTTGTGTTCCTCGTTTTAAGAAAATTTATCAATCGATCAAACAACCCCTTTTTAAACAAAATTCGCTTATTTTTCGCCGGCCTTTGGGAAGGGGTTATTTCCCTCAAGAAGATGGAGCATAAATGGGCTTTTGTTGGTCATACCCTTTTTATTTGGTTGATGTATCTCGCAATGTTTTACATCATTAAATTTTCAATTCCAGAGACGGCTTCACTTGGACTTGAAAGCCTAATTGCTGCCTTTGTAGTTGGCGCGTTGGCAATTTCTGCAACCAATGGAGGCGTTGGAATTTACCCTTTCTCTGTATCCTTAGTGTTAATTGCCTATGGGATTTCAAAAGAATCAAGTTTGGCATTTGGATGGATCATGTGGACCTCTCAAACGGTAATGGTTGTTCTTTTTGGTAGCCTTGCCTTTTTTGCTTTACCTTTGGTTAATCGCTCTAAATAAAAAGCGGTTTTAGTCTATTTTATATTAACAAATGAGTAAAATTAAAACTTCCTTTTTCTGTCAAAGCTGTGGCTCACAACATACCAAATGGCAAGGACAGTGTAACGCATGCAAGCAATGGAATACGTTAACAGAAGAGATTGTAGAAAAGGCAGATAAAAAAGACTGGAAAACCGATGCCAAAACTGCCAGAACCTCAACACCCATAAAAGTTAACGAAATTCTGACCACTGCAGAGTCGAGAATGGATACTAGAGACAGTGAACTCAATCGCGTGTTAGGAGGTGGAATCGTTCCCGGTGCATTAATGTTGTTAGGAGGAGAGCCTGGTATTGGAAAATCGACACTCCTACTTCAAATTGCAATGCTTGTGAATTGCAAAGTGCTATACGTCTCAGGGGAAGAAAGTCAAAAACAAATAAAGCTTCGAGCAGATCGAATGAATTCGGCCTCTGAAGAATGCTTTGTTTTAAGTGAAACCCGCACCCAAAATATTTTTGCTCAAATAGAAAAATTAGCGCCCGAATTGATCATTATTGATTCGGTTCAAACCCTGCACACCGATTATATCGACAGTAGTCCAGGAAGCGTTTCTCAAATAAAAGAATGTACCGCAGAATTTATTCGGTTTGCAAAAGAAACCCATGTTCCTGTTTTTCTAGTAGGTCACATCACTAAGGATGGGCAAATTGCTGGCCCTAAAATATTAGAACACATGGTAGATGTTGTACTTCAATTTGAAGGGGACAGAAATCACATGTATCGCATTCTGAGAACTCAAAAAAATCGTTTTGGGGCAACTTCTGAAATCGGAATTTATGAAATGCAGTCAAAAGGACTTCGCCCAGTCGTGAACCCAAGCGAACTGTTAATCTCCGAAAAAGATCAAAACCTGAGCGGCCATGCAATTGCAGCAACCATCGAAGGAGTTCGACCCCTGATGATAGAGGTTCAGGCTTTGGTAAGCTCTGCTGTTTATGGAACTCCACAGCGCACAAGCACGGGTTTTAACACAAAAAGACTCAACATGCTTTTGGCGGTTCTTGAAAAAAGAGCCGGGTTTGCACTAGGAGCAAAAGATGTTTTTATCAACATCACAGGAGGAATTTCGATTGAAGACCCTGCCATTGATTTGGCCGTTATATCTGCAATTTTATCAAGTCACCACGACATAGAAGTTTCACAAAATTATTGTTTTGCAGCTGAAGTTGGTTTGTCAGGAGAAATCAGGCCCATTCCTAAAGCAGAGCAAAGAATTCAGGAGGCTTCAAAACTAGGCTTTGATACAATAATCATATCAAAATTTACGAAAATCAGCGATACAAATCAAACCATCAAGATTGTTCGTTTAGGTAAAATTGAAGAGTTAATTACTTATCTTTTCGGTTAACATTTATCTTTTAAACAGAATTAAATGTATACTTCTAATAAAATAACAAAAAGTCACCAACTTGGATAAAATAGTCACTCAATTTTTAGAAGAAGTCAATCGAAAAAATCAAAATGAGCCAGAATTCATGCAAGCGGTTACTGAGGTTGCTGAACATGTAATTCCTTATGTTTATAAGAATGACATCTATTATGGCCAAAACATTTTGTTGAGAATGGTCGAACCTGAACGTGTAATCTCTTTTCGCGTCGCTTGGATTGATGACAATGAAGAAATTCAAGTAAATCGAGGTTATCGTGTTCAAATGAATTCTGCTATTGGTCCTTATAAAGGAGGGTTGCGCTTTCACCCAAGTCGTTAACCTTAGCGTACTTAAGTTTTTAGGCTTTTGAGCAAGTTTTTAAAAATAGTCTGACAACCTTGCCGATGGGAGGTGGAAAAGGGGGATCTGATTTTGACCCAAAAGGAAAATCGGATACTGAAGTGATGCGTTTTTGTCAAAGTTTTATGTCCGAATTATTTCGTCATATTGGCCCAAACAGAGATATTCCTGCAGGAGACATTGGTGTTGGAAGCAGAGAAGTTGGCTACCTTTTTGGACAGTATAAAAGACTTAAAAACGAATTTACTGGCGTAGTAACCGGAAAAGGAATTAGCTGGGGAGGATCACTTATTCGTCCTGAAGCAACAGGTTATGGTGTGGTTTATTTTACTGAAAAAATGCTTGAAAATCAGAACAACAGCCTCAAGGGCAAAAATGTTGTGATTTCTGGCTCAGGTAATGTCGCCCAATATGCCGCTGAAAAAGCAATTCAACTGGGAGCCAAAGTACTCACGCTTTCAGATTCCTCGGGATATTCTATGATAAAGACGGAATAAATAGAGAAAAACTGGATCACATTATGATGCTTAAAAACGTTAAAAGTCAGGATAGGTATTTATATAGAAAAATATTCTAACGCTGAATTTTTCCCAGGCAAAACCCCTTGGGAAGTCCCTTGTGATGTTGCACTTCCTTGTGCAACACAAAATGAGTTAAACGGTGACGATGCGAAAGTACTCGTCAAAAATGGGTGTTTGTGTGTGGGAGAAGGTGCCAACATGCCCTCGACTCCTGAAGCCATTCATGTTTTTATCGAACATAAAATCCTTTTTGCACCGGGGAAAGCTTCAAATGCAGGTGGTGTTGCTGTTTCTGGATTGGAAATGGCACAAAATTCATTAAGATACAACTGGACTAGAGAGGAAGTGGATCAAAAATTAAAAAATATCATGAGTGATATCCATCAATCCTGTATTGAGTTTGGAACAGAAAAAGACCACGTCAACTATGTAAAAGGTGCTAATATTGCTGGCTTTGTAAAAGTTGCAGATGCCATGCTCGCGCAAGGTGTTGTGTAAATAATTTTAATTAGTACCGATAATAAACATGCTGGTTGAAACTAATGCTGTCGTAATTAGCACCATAAAATATGGTGACTCTAGCCTAATTGCGCGCTGTTATTGTGAACAAATAGGGCTTAAATCATTTCTTTTAAAAGGAATTTTATCTTCCAAAAAAGGAAGTATAAAGAAATCTTTGTTTCAGCCTTTAAGTTTAATAACGCTGAATATCAATATTAAAAATGATACTTCTGAGCGTTTACTTTTTATTAAGGAGGCTAAAATTTATCGTCCGCTACAAAACATTCATTTAAATATTAAAAAAAATACTGTTGCGCTTTTTCTTACAGAGGTTTTGATGAAAGTAATGGAAGAAGAAGGAGACCCCAACCCCCCATTGTTTAGTTTTCTTGAGCATGCAATTTTACAACTAGAAGAAAAAAGCTTTTCTGCTCTTTTTCATTTAAAGTTTTTAATTGATTTAACACGTTACATTGGTTTTTATCCAAATATTTTAAATTTTGAACATCCATGTTTCGACATGGAAAATGGCTGTTTCTGTTTACAAACCGATTCAAAAAAAATCATCATTGGAAAAGAACTTGAGGCTTTTAAAACCCTTCTCGGCACGAATTTTGATAAGATTAATGATTTCTCCATATAACAAGTGTAACAAAAATTAAGCTATTAGATTTAATCGTGGACTATTATCATCTACACTTGCAAAAGTTTAGTAAAATAAAATCTCTTCCCATACTACATGAAGTTTTTCGTGAAACATAGCTGTAAAGTCTTTGCGTTAGTAGCCTTATTTCTTAACGGGCTTAATGCGCAGGAAATAAAGGTTGAAGATGAAAACTCAGGAGAGTCTCTGGAGGGTGTTGCTATTTACACTGAAGACATGATGAATAGCACCCAAACTGACTCCAATGGTAAGGGGTCTCTAGCGGGTTTTTCGGGAGCCATCAACTTCTATTTAGTGGGCTTCGAAGCACTTCAAATTCAATTTGGTGAATTGGAGAAAACAGGATATGTGATTAAAATGATTTCTAAAGATAAAGAGTTAGAAGAAGTCATATTGTCTGTTGCTAGATCCCAATCCACACGAAACAAAATTGCTGAGGAGGTTTCAATAATTTCTGCGCGCGACATTGAGCTCAGTAATGCGGCCACGGGTGCCGATATTTTAGAATCAAGTCCCAATATCAGAATACAGAAATCACAAGGAGGTGGTGGTAGTCCTGTACTAAGGGGTTTTGAAGCCAACCGAATACTCATTGTCGTGGACGGTGTTAGAACGAATAATGCCATCTACCGTTCGGGACATCTTCAAAATGCAATCACCATTGATCCCCATAACATCGAAAGAGTAGAGGTTACATTTGGATCTTCTTCTGTCGGTTACGGGTCAGATGCTCTTGGAGGGGTAATTCACTATTATTCAAGATCTCCAGTGATTAATGGTTCAGAAAAAGTTACTGCAGAATACACCAGCAATTTTAACTATGCAAATCTCTCTAGTGTAAATAATTTAAATACCAAATTGAGTTTTAAAAATTGGGGGAGTCTAACCAGCTTTAGTTTTTCTCATTTTGGTGACATTAAAATTGGGAAAAACAGAAGACATGGTTTTGAAAATTGGGGCTTGACCCCATATTACTCCATTAATAGTCGTGAAAATTATTATCCAATCCCACTCTCAAACTCAACTCCAAACACTCAAAAAAACACTGGATATGATCAATACGATCTCTTTCAAAAGTTCATTTTTGCGCTACCGCGAGACATGGTTCTTAATATTAACTTCCAGTATTCTGAATCTACTGACATCAATCGATATGATAAATTGGCAGAGGAAAGAGCAGGCAGTCTTCGTTATAGCGAATGGTACTACGGTCCTCAAAAAAGACTCTTTATTTCTCCACAACTAAAAGTGTTTTTTGGAAAAAATTGGTTGCAAAAAGGAACTTTTACCGCTGCCTATCAAAACATTGAAGAATCCCGTATTAATAGAAAATTCGGGAGCATTACGCGTTCCTATCAAAACGAAAACGTTGATGTATTTAGTTTTAATGCTGATTTTAATGGATCACTTAACGACAAGCATTCGTTCTCTTATGGAATAGAAGGTACACAAAATAAAATCGCTTCAAATGGCTTTTCTAAGGATCTGATTTTAGATGCTTACAAAATCATTGGATTAGAAACTCCCACCCCTATTCCCTCCAGATATCCGAATGACGGCAGCAAGCTTTCAAGTTTTGCAGGATACTTGAATTGGGTATACCTCGTGAATGAAAAGCTTACTTTTAATGCTGGTCTTCGGATTACTAAATCTTCTCTTGTTGCTAACTGGAACGATACCGCTCAAATTGATCGTCTTTTATCTTTGGTTGATTTGAAATTCGATGCCATAACTTACACGCTAGCGGTCACCTACCGACCCAATGAAAGAACACATGATCAGCAGTTTGTTTTCCAGTGGGTTTAGAAACCCTAACATTGATGATATTGGAAAAATTAGGGAAAGTAATGGAACATTACTTGTGCCTAACACTTTTTTAGATCCTGAATATGCCTATACTTTTGAATCGGGTGTTAGCTTTAAATTCTTCTGATAAAAAAATACATTTCGACCTGAGAGGATACACTACTTTGGTTTCTCGCCATATCGTGCGATCTGATTATATCGTCTTTGCAGATCAATCAACCCCTGACGAAAACACAATATTATATAAAGGGGAAGAGGTTAAAACCCAAGCCAATAAAAATTTAGGAAATAGATTTATTTATGGAGGGTCCATTCAAATGAATTATGAATTAAACAAAAAAATAACTGCAATGGGCAGCGTGACTTACACGGACAGTTATAAAGATCTTAACTTATGGCCCAATGCCATCGATAAGTCCAATCTATGGCGCTCTATCGTTGGTATACGACCAAAAGAAGCTTTATGCTAAAATGTATTGGCAGTTCAGCCGCTCCAAAGCTGCCGACAAAATTCAGCTGGGGAGGCGAAGATGGACTAAATGAAACTCCCCTTATAAATCCAACAGCAATTGATGATTTGGAGCGATATAATGGAACGCCATCATGGAGTATACTCTCATTTTTATCCCGATATCAGTACCGTAAAAACATAAAACTTAATTTTGGTGTGACCAATATTTTTGACCTTCATTATCGCACTTTTGCTTCGGGTATTTCCTCTGAAGGACGTAGTTTTCGCTTGGGGTTAAAGGTCAAAATATAAATCTCCTTTTTTTTATCTTAAAATCCTTAATTTCGCTTTTCTAAGAAAGAAAGCTATACATGGCATTTAAAGAATACAAAGGACTCAATTTATCGGATTTTTCAAAGGAAATTCTCCAATACTGGGATCAAAACAAAATTTTCGATAAAAGTATCTCCACACGAGAAGGGAGCACACCTTTTGTCTTTTATGAAGGACCCCCTTCTGCAAACGGTATGCCCGGGATTCACCATGTTATGGCGCGTTCGATAAAAGACATTTTCTGTCGTTATAAAACTCAGAAGGGGTTTCAGGTGAAACGAAAAGCGGGATGGGACACCCACGGCCTCCCAGTTGAATTAGGTGTAGAAAAAGAGCTTGGAATCACCAAAGACGCCATCGGTAAAACACTCTCAGTTGAAGCCTACAACCTCGCCTGTAAAAAAGCAGTGATGCGCTACACTGATGTTTGGAATAAGCTCACTGAGCAGATGGGCTATTGGGTGGACATGGAAGGACCCCTATGTTACTTATACTTCCAAATACATGGAAAGTGTTTGGTGGTTGCTGAAACAGATTCATGAAAAAGGACTGCTTTATAAAGGCTATACCATCCAACCTTATTCTCCAAAAGCGGGAACTGGATTAAGCTCACACGAGCTAAATCAACCAGGGACTTATCAGGAGGTTAGTGACACCACCGTAACAGGTCAGTTTGAAGCTTTAAGTGAAACTCTGCCTGAATCGCTTCAGGGGAATTTACCCCTTTACCTCCTTGCTTGGACAACTACTCCATGGACCTTGCCTTCAAATACGGCCTTAACCGTTGGCCCTAAAATTGACTATGTTGTGGTTCATACTTTTAATCAATATACCCACCTTCCAGTCAGGGTTCTATTGGCCAAAGCTTTGATTCAAAAACAATTTTCTGGAAAATATGAAGCCGTTTCAAAATTAGAAGAAGTTGAAAAATATCAGGCGGGAGACAAAAAAATCCCTTTCTATCTTAATCAGGAAATTAAGGGAAGAGAATTTGAAAATATAGAATATAAAAAAATATGGTCTGAGGCGCCTGATCCTTTCGAAAATGCCGAAAATGCATTCCGAGTTATAACAGGAGACTTCGTTACGACAGAAGATGGAACAGGAATTGTGCATACTGCTCCCACCTTTGGAGCAGACGATGCTAAGGTCGCCAAAGAGGCCGTCCCTGAAATCCCGCCACTTCTGATTCTCGATGAAAATGACAACAAGGTTCCCTTAGTTGACTTACAAGGAAAGTTCCGAACGGAATTAGGAAGCTTAGCGGGTCAATACGTTAAAAATGATTATTACCCAGAAGGAGAAGCTCCTGAAAAATCTGTAGATGTTCAGATTGCTATTCGTTTAAAAGAAGAAAACGCTGCTTTTAAAGTAGAAAAATATGTTCACTCTTACCCCAATTGTTGGAGAACAGACAAACCCATTCTTTACTATCCACTGGATTCTTGGTTTATTAAAGTAACTGATGTCAGAGACCGAATGGCTTCTTTAAATCAATCCATTAACTGGAAACCAAAATCCACAGGAGAAGGAAGGTTTGGCAATTGGCTTGTCCAATGCAAACGATTGGAACCTCTCGCGCTCTAGATTTTGGGGCGTACCACTTCCTGTTTGGCGAACTGAAGATGGACAAAACACCAAGGTTATTGGTTCTATTAAGGAATTGATCGAAGAAATCGAAAAGTCGATCAGTGCAGGACACATGCATTCCAACCCATTTGGAGATTTTGAAGTGGGAGAAATGAGTGATGAAAATTATCAAAAAGTAGATTTACATAAACATACGGTTGATGAAATCATTCTCGTTTCTGAGGAGAATCAGCCCCAAAGAAAATGAAAAAGATTTAATTGATGTTTGGTTTGATTCCGGCGCCATGCCTTATGCACAATGGCATTATCCCTTTGAAAATAAAGAAAAAATTGATCAGGGAGAATCTTTCCCTGCCGATTACATTGCAGAAGGTGTCGACCAAACTAGAGGTTGGTTTTACACCCTTCACGCAATCAGTACTTTGGTCTTTGATTCCATCGCCTACAAAAATGTCGTTTCTAACGGATTGGTTTTAGACAAGAAGGGTCAAAAAATGTCAAAAAGATTAGGGAATGCTACTGATCCTTTTGAAACAATCGAAAAATATGGGCCTGATGCCACCCGATGGTACATGATTTCAAATGCTAATCCTTGGGATAATCTCAAATTTGATTTAGACGGAATTAGATGAGGTGAAAAGAAAGTTTTTCGGAACACTATACAATACCTATTCTTTCTTTAGCCTTTATGCCAATATTGATCAGTTTAAGTATGAAGAAGCTCAAATTCCAATTGAAAATCGACAAGAGCTTGATCGGTGGATTTTGTCTGAATTAAACACATTAATCGATAAAGTTAATGAATTTTATGAAGATTACGAACCCACAAGAGCAACGCGTGCCATTTCGGATTTTGTACAAGAAAAATTAAGCAATTGGTATGTAAGACTCTCCCGACGTAGATTTTGGAAAGGCGAATACCAACAAGATAAAATAGCGGCTTATCAAACTCTCTATGAGTGCCTGCTTACTGTTGCGAAATTGGCTGCTCCTGTAGCGCCCTTTTATACTGATAAGCTTTATCAGGATTTAATCCAAAATACGCAAACTGAAGGGTTTGATTCCATTCACCTTTCAGATTTCCCAGTGGCCAACAAAGCGGCGATTGATCTCATATTAGAAAACCGAATCAACAAGGCCAGAAACATCACTTCTTTGGCGTTGTCATTAAGAAAAAAGGAGCAAATCAAAGTTGCGTCAACCACTTGAAACTTTAATGGTGGCAGTGAATAGTCCTGAAGAAAAAATGGAAATCGAATTAATTCAGGAACAACTTGTAGCAGAAGATCCTTAAAGGGTGTGAAATTACTAGATGACAATAGTGATATTCTGGTAAAAGAAATAAAGCCGAATTTTAAAGCACTAGGCCCTCGTTTTGGAAAAGAAATGGGAAGCATCGCAGGAAAAATAAAAAGCTTAACCAGTGAAGAAATTAAAACATTAGAGCAAGAAGGTAGATTGTCTCTATTTGTTAATGAAAAAAAATATTTTTCTTGAACATTAGTGACGTTGAAATTTCATCGAAAGATATTGAAGGTTGGCTGGTCGCTCACGGCAACGGATTGACCGTTGCGCTGGATATCTCTTTAACCGAAACCCTCCTTGATGAAGGGATTGCTAGAGAACTCGTGAATCGAATACAAAATATCCGTAAGGACTCTGGTTTTGCCGTTACTGATAAAATAAATATTTCGTTTTCAGCAGATGAAGGCTTAAAGGAGAAAATAATTAATCATCGGGATTACATCCTTTCAGAAACACTTGGAGAAAATATTGACTTTCAAGAAAGTTTAGATTCTGAAAATGAAGTGGTTTTCGAAAATATGAAAACTTTAATAACCATTAAAAAGATTTAAAATGGCATCAGATGTAAAAGTTCGTTATTCTGACAAAGAATTGGGCGAGTTCAAAACTGAAACTGAAGATAAAATTCAAAAAGCCAAAGCGGATCATGAATTGCTTAAAAGCGCATACATGAACGATGGAAATAATGGTACAGAGGATACTTCACCGACCTTTAAAGCTTTCGAAGAAGGCTCAGAAACCATGTCAAAAGAAGCCAATACGCAACTCGCAATTAGACAGGAAAAATTTATTCGTGATTTAAACAATGCTTTAATCCGTATTGAAAATAAAACTTATGGTATTTGTCGTGTTACTGGTAAATTGATCAACAAGCAACGACTGATGTTGGTTCCGCACGCAACCTTAAGTATTGAGGCAAAGAACATGCAAAAATAACTTTGCAAAGGACACTAAGTATATTCGTTTTTTTGATAAGTCTTGCACTTGGAGCTCAAAGAACTGCACAAAAAAATTGGCTTGATCTTAATATAACTGATCTTGTTGTGAATGTCCCTTGGGCCTCAAATGTGTTATTCACCGGAACGGATAACTTTTCAGGGATTCAAATGAAATACCGGGCGGATGGAGAATACCAAAACCGTACCGTTTTAACTTCTAAAGTAGTTGGTAGGACACTTTATATTACTGAAAGCCCAACCCCAAATACTCCCGAATTAAATGATAAGCTGAGTGCTCATAAGTTAATTTCCACTAAGATAGAACTGATGTTTTCATCAAATATTTCTTTTAATTTAAAAAGTAATGATGCAAAAGTCAACGGAAAAGGCAAGATGAAAAACATAAACCTAGACCTTAAAAATGGTTATTGTGAGCTTTCGAATTGGGACGCTCCAGGGAGTGTAACTACTCAGAATGCAAGCGTAAATGTGATCTCCGAAAAGACAGCCGTTAGTGGGGAAAGTAAAAACGGAATAGTTATTTTACCCATGACAGAGAATGGTTTACTCCCGTTTTTGAAGATCAATAGTCTTAATGGAAATATCACGCATCAAAAGAAATTATAATTTTCTACTTTTGTCATCAAAAATGTAACCGTTGAAACTACAACTTAAAAACATAAATTTATTTACATCCGCGATTATAATAATATCATTATTGTTTATTGATCAAGGTTCAAAAATATTTATTAAGCTAAACTACCCTTTGACCCTCTATGGCACTACGTCCAATTATAGATTGGGGATTTTTTAAACTCCTGTTTGTCGAAAATAAAGGGATGGCAATGGGCGCAAAGCTCAACGATATAATTCCTTTCCTTACGGAAAGAACTGCCAAACTTTTTTTGACCATTTTTAGGCTATTTGCCATTTTTGGAATAGGTTACTGGCTTCTAGATACATTAAAAAAAGACATTTCTAATCTTTTTAAGTGGGCTTTGTGTTTAATTTTTGCAGGTGCTATTGGAAATATTATTGATTCTCTTTTTTATGGTGTTTTATTTTCTCACAGCTACGGACAAGTGGCCGGTTTTCTTTCTGAAGGCGGAGGATATGCCCCTTTTTTAGAAGGTCATGTGGTTGACATGCTGCAATTCCCCCTGGTAAGCTGGAATTGGCCAGAATGGGTTCCCTTAGTTGGAGGAGAACATTACACTTTTTTCCAGTATGTCTTCAATGTGGCAGACACTGCCATCAGCACGGGAGTAGGGATTTTGATTGTTTTCAACAAGAAGATTTTTGGAGTAAAGATTAAAACGAAAACACCTGATTTGGAGTAACAACAAAGTCCATAGCAATATCATTTTTGTCAATATCTTCAATTTTATCAATCGGCTCAAAAAAGGAAATTCCCACTTTGATGGTTTCTTTTTGACACTCCGCCAAAAAGCGATCATAATAGCCCTTTCCATAGCCCACACGATGCCCTTGCCTATCAAAAACGAGAAGTGGAAGAAAAACCACATCAATTTCTGAGGGATTTATTTTAATGCCTGATAAAGGCTCCGGAATCCCATAATCATTCTCTTTAAGTAAAGTCTGATCACTTAAGAGATAGTGTTCAAGCTTTGAGTCATTGAGCATTTTAGACACCACAATTTGCTTGTCTTTGCCCTGTAGGACAGAGAGCAGAAAGGAGGTGTCAACTTCATTTTTCTTTTCGGAAGACAAAAACAGGTGATAAAGCGCCTTTGTCCAAAGGTCAACCGCCAAACAACGATTGGCAATCGCAATGCTCTTCACCATAACCTCCTCTGCGGAGAGTTGCCCTCTCTGATCTCTATATTTTTTTCTTAATTCGTGTTTGTGAAATGTCAAAGTGATTGTCTTTGTAACTTAAAATTAAATTTTCTTTTAAGCATACTTTAAGTATTTATGTTTTTTTTGACCCTAAAGAAAAATAGTACCTTCGTTAAATGGAAAATTCGCCCATTGCTATACAGCTAAAAACACTCCCTCCCAATCCAGGAGTTTATCAATTTTATGATGAAAATGATACGGTGATTTATGTTGGTAAAGCTAAAAATCTTAAAAAGCGGGTCAGTTCCTATTTTAACAAAACCCACGACAACAATCGTACTCGGCTGCTTGTTAAAAAAATTGTTCGACACGAGCACATCATTGTTCCCACAGAAGTTGACGCGCTTTTACTGGAAAATAACCTCATAAAAAAATACCAGCCCAAATACAATGTCTTGCTTAAAGACGACAAAACCTATCCGTGGATTTGTATTAAAAAAGAGCGCTTTCCAAGGGTGTTTAGTACCCGAAAAGTAATTAAAGATGGATCGGATTATTTCGGTCCTTTTACTAACAAGAAAACAGTTTATACCCTTTTGGATCTTATTCGAGGATTGTACCCCTTGAGAACTTGTAATTACGACCTTTCTGAAGAAAAAATTAGTAATCAGAAATATAAGATATGTCTAGAATATCACCTTGGAAATTGTCTGGGTCCCTGCGAGCAAAAAATAGACGAGGAATTATACAATCAGAATATCGCCGCTATTAAGAATATTGTTAAAGGAAATTTCAAAAGCTCTTTAGATCAATTTCAATTGCAAATGGAAAACTATGCAAAGGAGATGGAATTTGAAAAAGCTCAAGAAATAAAAGAAAAACTTGCGTCCTTAGAAAACTACCAATCAAAATCAACCATCGTAAATCCCAAAATCAGTAATGTTGATGTTTTTACTATCGTTTCTGATGAAAGTTATGGTTATGTCAACTTCCTTCAAATATCCTATGGATCCATCACCCGATCCCATACGTTAGAGATAAAAAAGAAATTAGACGAAAGTGATCTCGATTTATTAAGCCTTGCGATAATCGACATCAGGCTAAGATTTAATTCGCAGTCGGAAGAAGTCTATTTGCCTTTTCAAATCAATTTGGGGGAGAAAATAAAAGTAAGTATTCCGATGCTCGGAGACAAAAAGAAGTTGGTAGAACTCTCACTTCGGAATGCAAAATTCTATCGAATGGATCGCTTCAAGCAAATGAAAATTGTAGACCCTGATCGACATACAAAAAGATTAATGAGCCAAATGAAAGTCGATTTGCGACTTTCCGGCGAGCCCTATCACATTGAATGTTTTGACAACTCCAACATTCAAGGAACGAATCCTGTTGCTGCATGTGTTGTTTTTAAAAATGGAAAAGCGAGTAAAAAAGATTACCGACATTTTAAAATAAAAACGGTGGTCGGAGCAGATGACTTTGCTTCTATGGAAGAAGTTGTTTTTAGGCGGTATAAGCGACTCAAGGAAGAGGGGGAATCACTTCCGCAGCTGATTGTAATTGATGGCGGTAAGGGGCAGCTTTCGTCGGCTGTGAAAAGTTTGGATTTACTAGGACTGAGAGGTAAAATAGCCATTATCGGAATCGCCAAAAGATTAGAAGAAATTTATTTTCCTGAGGATCCAATTCCATTGTATTTAGACAAAAAGTCTGAAACCTTAAAAATCATTCAACAACTGAGGAACGAAGCGCATCGTTTTGGAATCACTTTACACAGAAACCTTAGAAGCAAGGGGTCATTAAATTCTCAATTGGATGAAATCAAAGGCATCGGGCCAAAAACGAAAGAGTTGCTTTTAAAAGAATTCAAGTCTTTAAAAAGAATCAAAGCCGCTTCACAAAAAGAGCTGATTGATGCATTAGGAAAAGTAAAAGGGGCACAATTGTTTCTTAAATTAGAAGAGATGACAAAGTAAAATTGACTTTATTTTAAATGTTAAATAAAAGCTTCGTTTAAATCATTTAATTATTTTTACAAAATGATGGATATTAAAAAAAATAAGCCATTTATTTTTCTATTATTCTGTTTCTCCTTTATTCTAAAAGGTCAAGAAGCGGATGTGTCCGATCCTGTTGAAAAAATTGTACCCTTTAAAGCTGGTGAATGGTTTGGATTCAGGATACATTACGGTATTTTTAATGCCAGTTATGCCACATTAAGCCTTACTCAAGATACTATAAATGGAATTCCTGTTATTCACGCCAAAGGATATGGAAAAACAACAGGTCTTGCGAGATGGTTTTTTAAGGTTGAAGACCATTATGATAGTTTTTTTGACGAGAAAAAAATCATTCCCTATCATTTTATTCGTGACAAATTGATAGCTATACCAAAGATTTAGAAATTGATTTTGATCATGAACAACAACTGGCTCATGTAAACAATAAAAAACACCAAAAGCAAGAAACTTTTAAGATTAAAAAAAACTCTCAGGACATCCTTTCTGCTTTTTATTACTTAAGAACATTCTACCCTGAAAGGGACATGATCGTTGGAGAAGATTTTGATATTAACATGTTTTTTGATAATGAGAATTATCATTTCAAGTTAAAGTTTTTGGGAAAAGAAACGCTTTCGTCAAAATTTGGAAAAATAAAATGCGTAAAATTTAGACCTGTTGTGCAAGCAGGTCGGGTGTTTAAGGAGCAAGAAAGCGTAACACTTTGGGTGTCTGATGATAAAAACAGAATCCCGCTCAAAGTAAAAGCAGATTTGGCGATTGGCTCGTTAGAAATTGATCTTGAAAATTTTAAAAATGTAAAGTTTCCTTTTAATATACTCGTTAATTAATCTTAGAAAGGATTGTTTATTAACAAATGAATAACTTTATAGTAGCTGCTATAGCAGTACCCAAATCTATATATGGATTTTTAATGAAATAGTCTTCTAATTTTAAGCCAATGTTTTTTAAAAGAAATACTCCTAAGATTAGTCCTGTATAGCCTGAGATTGTGGTAATAAAAACTGATTCTTGAAGAATCATTTGAATGACTGATTTTGGTGTAGCTCCTAGTGCTTTTCTAATGCCTAATTCTTTTGTCCTATTCTAGAGGAAAATGGAATTGACTATCCTGAGGTATACAGCATTTTACAGAAAATAAAAAACAAAGTAAATGTAAGGAGGATCAATGTTGGGAAACCCTACACGCTGCTTTTAAGTAAAGATAGCGTCCCAACTCCAAAAGTTTTTATCTATACTCCAGGGATTCAAACCTACAATGTTATCCAGCTAAGGGACAGTATTTATGGTAAAAAAGTAGATAAACCCATTCGCACCGTTCAACTACAAGGTGCAGGGGAAATCGAAAGTTCGCTCTATGAAACCATGTCCAATAGCGGTTTGAACGAGCAACTCACTTACTATCTCTCCGATGTTTACGCTTGGAATATCGATTTTTATCGTTTACAAAAAGGGGATCGTTTTAAAGTTATTTACGAAGAACAATTTGTTGATGATACGATTTCCATAGGAATCAAGCGAATTAATGCTGCCATATTTGAGCATTCCGGAAGAGACTATTACGCTTTCGAATTCCAGCCAGATCCTGAAAAAGGAATCGTAGAATATTTTGATGATAGTGCTAAAAACTTACGCCGTGCTTTTCTAAAAGCTCCTGTTAAATTTGGCCCTGTTACCTCACGCTATAATCTAAAAAGACGGATTGCTTATTATGGCAACCGAATAAGACCTCACAAAGGAACCGATTTTGGAGCAAGTATTGGAACATCCATTTTGGCAACTGCAAATGGAGTCGTAGTTAAGGCAAGTTATACCAAAGGCAATGGAAATTATGTCACTATAAAACACAACAATACTTACAGCACTCAATATTTGCACATGAAGCGAAGAAAAGTGAAAAGAGGGCAAACAGTAAAACAAGGAGACGTGATCGGGTGGGTTGGAATGACTGGAAATACTTCAGGCCCTCATGTTTGTTATCGTTTTTGGAAAAACGGTAGGCAAGTTGATCCCTTCAAACAAAAATTACCCGAAGCTAAACCAATTTCTAATTCCCTAAAGAAAACTTACTTGACTGGTATTCAAGAAATAAAAACCGAACTCGACTGTATCTCTTTTGTAAAAGAAAACTCCACTATCAATAACACACTAGCTCTTTCAACAAGTGAATTTAAATAAAAACAAACCTTCAAATCTTGATTCGTGGAAAAAATTGAACTCAAATTTCAAAACACTTTCTTCAAAAACCTTAACAGAACATTTCGCAGAAAATCCTGATCGCGTTGATAAACTCTCCATTAACTGGGAATCATTTTATGTAGATTATTCAAAAAATCGTTTGGATAAATCAACCATAGATCTTTTGGTTTCCCTTGCGGAAGAAGCCGGTTTAAAAGAAGGAATTGAAGCTTATTTTTCGGGGGGAGAAATCAATGAAACTGAAGGTCGAGCAGTGCTTCATACGGCACTCAGAACTCAAGATTCATCGCCAGTTTTAGTTGAAGGAGAAAACATACTCCCTGGGATTGATCAAGCCAAAAAAGAAATGTATGATTTTGCTGATAAGGTGATCTCTGGTGCATGGAAAGGACATACTGGTAAGTCAATTCAAAATGTTGTTAACATCGGAATTGGAGGTTCTGACCTAGGGCCGGCTATGGTGACCGAAGCTTTGGAGTTCTACCAAAATCATCTAAATGTTTATTTCGTTTCAAATGTAGAAGGGGATCATGTTAATGAAATCATAAATAAAATTGATCCCGAAACAACGCTATTCGTAATTGTTTCCAAAACATTTACCACGCAAGAAACTTTAAGCAATGCACAAACCCTCAGAAAATGGTTTTTAAATCACGCACCACAAGCAGCTGTTGAGAAACATTTTGTTGCAGTCTCAACCAATCAAAAAAAGGTTACTGAATTTGGAATTTCTCCAGAAAATATCTTCTCAATGAATGACTGGGTTGGCGGTCGATTTTCATTGTGGAGTACGGTGGGTATAAGTATTTGCTTGGCCGTGGGTCCAACGCATTTTGAAAATCTCCTCAAAGGTGCTGGTGCAATGGATCAACACTTTAGAAAAGCTTCTTTTGATCAAAACATACCCGTTTTACTAGCGATGATTACGGTCTGGTATAACAATTTTTGGAATGCAGAGTCTGAAGTGATTGTCCCTTATTCTCAGTACTTAAGAAATCTTCCAGCCTATTTACAGCAGGGAATTATGGAGAGTAATGGAAAAGGAGTTGATCGCAATGGCGACCCTGTAGATTATCAAACAGGCACCATCATTTGGGGTGCTTCTGGCACCAATGCGCAACATGCGTTTTTTCAGCTAATGCATCAAGGAACCAAACTCATTCCCGCTGATTTTATTGGTTTTGCCAAACCGCTTTATCCAAAAAATGATCACCAAGACAAATTGATGTCCAACTTTTTTGCCCAAACGCAAGCCCTTATGCTAGGGAAAAATGAGGCAACGGTTCGGACAGAATTAGAAAGTCAAGGGAAATCAAATACTGAAATTGAAGCTTTGCTTCCTTTTAAAATTTTCGAAGGAAATCGCCCTTCAACTACACTATTGATCGAAGAGTTAACTCCTTATAATCTTGGAGCCCTTATTGCGATGTATGAGCATAAGATTTTTGTGCAAGGGGTTATTTGGAATATTTTCAGCTACGACCAATGGGGGGTGGAATTAGGAAAACAACTCGCTAATAATATTCTCAATGATTTTGAATCTGGAAAATTGGATCATCATGATGCGTCAACAAAAAAACTAATCGAACGTTACCAAAATCCTAAAAAATAAGAAGGTTAAACTTTTAAGTCTTTTACTTTTAGTTGTAAAGAAACCAAGCCTCTAAATTCATTTTCGTCCACGGTATAAATTAAGTCAAAAGGTTTTTGACTTTTAATTTTACTGATGTGGTTTGCCATCCCAAAACCAATACCAAAAATGTTTTTTTCGGAAGCATCTTTAATGTCTAATCTTAAATGACTTTGATCATTCCCAACCACACTTGTTTTGCCGTTGTCTTTGCAATCTTTAGTTAAAAAAACAGGCTGCATGTTTCGAGGACCAAAAGGCCCCATTTGAGAAATAATTTTAAAAAATTTTGGCGTGATTTTATCTAAAGAAATTTCCAAATCATATTGAATCGAAGGAATTCTTTGGTCAGGGGTTATGATCCTTTCAACTTCAGATTCGAATGCTTTTTTAAAGCCACTGAGCGCCTCTGGCTTTATGGTCAGGCCTGCGGCATACATGTGTCCTCCAAATTGAATGATGTGCTCCTTACAGGCCTCCAGGACCTGATAAACATCGATTCCTTTAACAGACCGAACAGAACCTGCCAAACAATCTCCCGAATCAGCAAAAACAACGGTTGGTCGATAGTAAACCTCTATTAACCTTGAAGCGACAATTCCGATTACTCCCTTGTGCCAATCGGGTTGAAAAACTACAGAAGAAAAACAAGCCTCTTCTTCGTTTTGCTTGATCTGATCTAGTGCCTGTTGCGTGATTTTTTTATCCAATTCACGCCTTTCAGAATTAAAAAGCTCAATCGCTCTTCCTCTGGCCAATGCTTGATCTTCCTCTTCGGTCAAAAGCAGTTCAACTGCAAAACTTCCATGTTTGATTCTTCCAGCGCCATTGATCCTTGGTGCGATAATAAATACCAAATCTGAAACGGTTAGTTTCTTTTTTAAGGTATTAATAAAACTCAGGATTCCAATTCTAGGATTTTCATTAATTTGTATTAATCCATAGAAAACTAAAATTCTATTTTCTCCTGTGATCGGAACAATGTCAGCTGCAATGGCCATGGCCACCAAGTCAATGTAGGGCAAAAGGGACTCCACGGGCTTGCCTTTGTCTTTTTCGAGGGCTTGGAGCAGTTTAAACCCAATGCCACACCCACATAATTCTTTATAAGGATATGAACAAGCGGGTTGTTTCGGGTCTAAAACAGCGATAGCTTCAGGAAGTTGATCCCCAGGTAAGTGATGATCACAAATAATAAAATCAATCATTAAAGATTTCGCATAAGCAACTTGATCAACTGCCTTGATCCCACAATCTAGCGCAATAATTAGGCTAACGTTTTGTTCTTTGGCTGTATCAATTCCTTTGATTGAAATCCCATAACCCTCATCATACCGGTCGGGAATATAGTAGATCGCATCGGGAAGTTGTTTGAACAAATACGAATAAACCAGCGACACCGAAGTGGTTCCATCCACATCATAATCTCCATACACCATGATCTTTTCGTGTCTATCAATTGCTGTTTTAATTCGATTAACAGCAGCTGTCATTCCCAACATCAAAAAAGGATCGTGAAGATCTTTAAGTTCCGGACGGAAAAAATTTTTAGCACTTTCAAAATCATCAATCCCACGTTGGACCAACAAGGAAGCAATCTCAAAAGAGACGCCAATCGCCAATTGAAGCGCTTTTATTTTGTCAGCCTCCGGAAGTGGTTTTGAATGCCAATGCATGTTTTATTTTGTTTGGTTTCCTGAAATGCAAACTACAAATTCCCCTTTGGGGACTTTTTTATTAAAATGAACAACCGCCTCTTCGAGTGTTCCTCTATAAGTCTCCTCATAAATTTTGGTCATTTCCCTAGAAATAGCAACTTGTCGCTCTCCTTGAAAATAAGTAATCAATTGTGTGAGGGTTTTAATCAATTTGTGAGGAGATTCATAAAAAACGATTGTTCTCGAATCTTGCGAAAGCTGTTCCAATCGTGTTTTTCTGCCTTTTTTGGGAGGTAAAAATCCCTCAAAAATAAATCTTTCCGTTGGGAATCCACTTTGAACCAATGCCGGAATCAAGGCTGTCGGTCCGGGCAAACAGATCACTTCGATATTATTTGCAATGGCCTCGCGTACCAATAGAAACCCCGGGTCTGAAATCCCTGGAGTCCCGGCATCTGATATCATTGCGATGGTCTTGCCGTAATTTAACTGTGATATGATCCCTTCCAATTTTTTATGCTCATTGTGCATATGAAAACTCTGAAGTGGTCTAGAAATATTATAGTGATTCAAGAGCTTTGTACTTGTTCGCGTATCTTCAGCCAAAATTAAATCTACCTCCCCCAATACGTTTACTGCGCGATAAGTGAAGTCTGCAAGATTACCAAGCGGTGTTGGTACTAAATAGAGTTTACCCATTGGCTGGTCTTAATATTTAAGTATTATGTAAAATTGTTTTCAATAATTTTTAAAAAACGCGCTTCATATCTTTCTTTTCCCTCCCAGTTATTATAATCTGGTTTAACGATTTGTACTACAAAACTTTGTGCTTCTTCCCAATTGGAAAAAGTTACAATTTGTGAAATAACCCTTTGATATTCCAGAGTATTCGTTTCAAAAAGATGTTTGATAAATGCAAGGCGGTCATTCAAATCAATCTGAAGTCCTTTTGAAAAATGATCATTTAAGTTTTTTATTGGAATTAAAATAAATAGAATTAAAGTCTTTGATTCTGTTTTAAATCTACTTTAGGAAATTCAGTAACAATTTCTTTTATGGTCTCCATTAAAGGAAGAGTTTAATCCGTTGTTACCTACGGGTGGAGTTCCTGGCTCTTTCTTGACTTCAATGAAATCAATTGCCTGATTGTAATTGGATTCCATGTCCTTCCAAGTGTCTTTTTCAACAACTTGGGCGTTTTTGAGAACTACTAATTTTTCAAATAATGATAAAGTTTGATGGTATGTTTTTTCAAAATCAACCGACCCTTCTGTTGCAATAATTTCCTGAGCGATTTTTTTAAGTTCTTCTTGGATTTTATTGGGCATAAATATTTATTTTACAAACGTTTGTTTTTAATACCTTTGTTTTTCTTGAAAATTACAAAATGTTTTTAGAAAACCCCGTAAACCATAACGAACAATTTGGATGGATTGAAGTGATCTGTGGCTCAATGTTTTCTGGAAAAACAGAAGAGTTGATCAGACGATTAAAACGGGCTCAGTTTGCGAAACAAAAAATTGAAATTTTTAAACCCGCCATCGATGTAAGATATGATGATGACTTGGTTACTTCGCACGACTCCAATCAAATTCCATCCACACCAGTTCCTGCCGCAGCAAACATTCCCATTTTAGCTGATGGCTGTGATGTTGTGGGGATTGACGAAGCACAGTTTTTTGATGATGAAATTGTTCAGGTCTGTAATGCCCTTGCCAATCGCGGAATTAGAGTAATTGTTGCTGGTTTGGACATGGACTTTGAAGGGAAGCCCTTTGGACCAATGCCAGCACTTATGGCTACAGCTGAATATGTAACTAAAGTCCATGCCGTTTGCACAAGGACAGGGAATCCTGCTCAATACAGTTTTCGAAAATCTGATCTAAAAGATCTTGTTGTTTTAGGAGAAAAAGAAAACTATGAGCCCCTTAGTCGGGCTGCATATAACAAGGCAATGAAACGTCTTGATGGTAAAAAAGACACTGGGTCTGAAAATAAAAATAAATAACTCGCTTTTGAATTTCATTGAAATTGACTTAAAAAAACTTGAGCATAATTATCATGCCATAAGAAGTCTTTTAAATCCTAAAACAAAAATGATTGGTGTGGTTAAAGCTAATGCATACGGGAGTGGAGTAAATTCAATAGCTGAAAAACTAGTTGCATTAGGAATCGATGCACTCGCCGTTGCTTACACTGAGGAAGGCATTCAGCTAAGAAATCAAGGAATTAAAGCGCGAATTTTGGTTTTTTACCCACAAATCGAAAATTTTAAACTTTTGATTTCAGCCAATTTAGAACCCGCTCTTTACAGCAAAAAAAGCTGGCGAGCTTTTGAGAAAAATATCCTAGATCAGAAAAAAACAAACTATCCTGTTCATATAAAATATAATACTGGTTTAAATAGAATTGGATTTAATCCCGCTGATTCCAAGTGGGTTCTCAACGAAATAAAAAAAGATGCCTTTAATATAAAAAGTGTTTATTCTCATTTGGCTGCGAGTGAAGAAAATCGCCCAAATGAATTTAGTCAAAAGCAGTTAGCGCTTTTTAATGAAATAATGAACGATCACAAAAAAAATTCTAAATCCGAAACTGACTTTCATTTGCTCAACACCTCCGGGATATTTAATTATCCCGAATTGCATTTAGACTGGGTACGTTGTGGGATCGGGCTTTATGGTTTTGCCAATCAACCAAATGGCGAATAAAAAGCTAAAACCAATTGGAAAACTTATCTCTACCATAACTCAAATTCACTACATAAAATCGGGTGAAACAGTAGGTTACAATTGTGGATGGACAGCAAATGAAAATACCCGAATTGCGATATTGCCCCTTGGACATGCTGACGGAATTGCAAGACATTATGGACAAGGCAATGGATGGGTTAGCATCCAAGGAGAAAAAGCACCAATTGTAGGAAACATCTGCATGGACATGATCATGGTAGAAATCAAAAACCTCCCTTGTCAGGAAGGAGATGAGGTTGAAATCTTTGGGACAGTTAATACTGCAGAAGCTTTTGCTGAAAAAGGAAACACCATCTCCTATGAACTCTTATCCGGTTTAGGAAAAAGAATAGAAAGAAGAATCTTAAAATAAATATTTAACCTTTTGTTGCATATAAAACATTTTGTTTGATTTTTGATTAAATCTCAAAGGTTAATTGTCATGCTTTAAATTATCATTAATTTTATCAAAAACTTAGAAAATGAAAATAGCTGTAGTCGGTGCAACTGGGATGGTCGGAGAAGTGATGTTAAAAGTTCTAGCGGAAAGAAACTTCCCCGTTACCGAACTTATTCCTGTAGCTTCGGAACGTTCCAATAGGAAAAATAATTAGTTTCAAGGGAAATAATTATACTGTTGTGGGTCTTGCAACCGCTATTGAACTTCGTCCTGATATTGCGCTGTTTTCTGCTGGAGGGGAAACTTCTCTTGGAATGGGCTCCAAAATTTGCTGAAGCTGGAATTACAGTAATCGACAACTCTTCGGCATGGAGAATGGACCCGTCTAAAAAACTAATTATTCCAGAAATCAACGCATATCAACTCACAAATGAAGATAAAATAATCGCTAATCCTAACTGCTCTACCATTCAAATGCTAATGGCTTTGGCGCCACTTAAAAAAACCTTTGGGATCAATCGTGTGGTTGTTTCAACCTATCAATCAATCACAGGAACAGGAGTTAAGGCAATGAAACAATTGGAAAATGAATATAATGATGTGGTTGGAGAAATGGCTTATCCTTATCCCATTCACAAAAATGCGATCCCGCATTGTGATGTTTTCTTAGAAAACGGCTACACTAAGGAAGAAATGAAATTGGTTCATGAAACTCATAAAATTCTTGACGACGATAGCATCGGTGTTACTGCAACGGCTATCCGAATTCCTGTTGTGGGAGGTCATTCCGAAGCCGTAAATGTGGAACTTAATTCGGATTTTGAGTTAGCGGCTGTAAGAAAGCTCTTAAATGATACTCCAGGAGTCATTGTTCAAGACAACCCAGACACCAATACTTATCCCATGCCGATTTATGCAAAAGATAAGAATGAGGTCTTTATCGGTAGAATAAGAAAAGATTTTTCTCAACAAAATACGCTCAACCTTTGGATTAGTAGCTGACAACTTAAGAAAAGGTGCAGCAACTAATACAATTCAAATTGCAGAATATTTAATTAAGGAAGAATTAGTATAACTTCAAAAATTATTTTTTGTTGAAAGCTTTACTCCTAATATATTGATGAAACTCCAGAGCCATCAGTTGCGCTGTTAAATTGACGTCTTATAGCACTACTTTTTTTGACTAGCTGCCAAGTTTATTGTCATACCAGACCATGAATTTTTTGTGCCCTGTATTGAAGCCCCATTAAATAAAAGGTTAACAGTCAAAGATCACAATAAAATAATGTCAGTAGTTCGATCAAGACAAAATAAAGATAGGGATCTTTTAGATGCACTTTTTTTATGATTTTTAAACTTGAGGAATTTAAACGTATGGTTTATTTGTAAATTAATTATTTATTTTTTATATAAAATGGGTTTGCAATCTCTTGGTAATGCTAAACAAAAACATTAATTAATTACGAATAATGAAATTTTTATATAACTTTGGTTTAATATGCATGCATAATACAAACTAATATAGTTTAGTATAATCAAACTTTCAGAGGAAAACGAAAGGCGAAGAATTAATAGCAGACAGCGTTAATGAGTATGCGATTAAATAAGATTATTTTATTGAAATCAAACAATTTTGAGACATGGCAAATGTTGAATTTAAAAAGGCAATGACCGAGCATTTCATCGAGGTCGTGAAATACCTTAAAGTTAGTGGTCGGGTTAAGTCCAAGACAGAAATTGGTGAAATTATTGGACAGCCCTTGCAGGTAATTTCTAAGCTTTTGAGTGGAGAGCGCATTATCACCTTAGAACAAACGCAGCTGTTAATCAAAAACACTAATATAAACAGTTACTGGTTCCTAACTGGAGAGGGATTAATGATTGATGACGACGACCACAAACTGAATGAACCCTCGGTTGATTATCAAAAAACCGAAGGATCTACAATAAATACAATTGGGATATTATTGCCTTTAATCTCAGCTTTAGAAGAAAAGATAAAAACCTTAGAACAAAATAATTCTATGTTTGTAGAACAATTAAAAGCTATTGTTGCTCTAACCAATACAAAATAATACTCTATTCAATTAATCCTTCATTGAAAAGGATTCCATGAATTTTGTTGTGTAATTTCCCGAAATATAATCTGGATGATCCATTAATTTACGATGGAAAGGGATGGTTGTGTTGACTCCTTCAATAACAAATTCATCAAGAGCTCTTCTCATTTTATTTATTGCTTCCTGACGCGATTGTGCTGTCGTAATGAGCTTTGCAATCATCGAATCATAATATGGTGGAATAGTATAGCCACTATAAACATGGGTGTCTAACCTTATGCCGTGTCCACCAGGAAAATGTAGCGTGGTAATTTTTCCAGGACTTGGTCGAAAGTCGTTGTAAGGATCTTCGGCGTTAATTCGACATTCTATAGAGTGCATTTTTGGAAGGTAATTTTTCCCTGAAATAGTGACACCAGAAGCGACAAGGATTTGTTCTCTTATCAAATCAAAATCGATGACCTGTTCCGTTATAGGATGTTCAACCTGAATTCTGGTATTCATTTCCATAAAATAGAAATTTCTGTGTTTGTCAACCAAAAATTCAACTGTTCCAGCGCCTTCATAACCAATTTTGCTAGCTAGTTACTGCAGCTTTTCCCATTTTATTTCTTAACTCTTTCGTCATGAATGGTGATGGAGTTTCTTCTGTCAATTTTTGATGTCTTCTTTGAATTGAACAATCTCTTTCTGACAAATGACAAGCTTTCCCATTTGAATCTCCAACAATTTGAATTTCAATGTGGCGGGGTTCTTCAATAAGCTTTTCCATGTACATTCCGTCATTTCCAAAAGAAGCTGAGGCTTCCTGACGAGCACTTTCCCATGCTTTTTCGAGCTCCTCTTCTTTCCAAATAGCTCGCATTCCTTTTCCCCCTCCACCTGCAGTAGCTTTTAACATTACAGGATAGCCGATTTCTTTGGCTATTGTTCCAGCGGTAACTAGCGAATCTATTAAACCTTCTGAGCCTGGAATGGTAGGAACACCAGCAGCTTTCATTGTTTCTTTGGCAGTAGCTTTATCTCCCATTTGCTCGATCATACTTGCCGAGGCTCCGATAAACTTGATTCCATGTTCTTCACAAATCTTAGAAAACTTTGCGTTTTCTGAAAGGAAGCCATAGCCAGGATGGATTGCGTCAGCATTACAGATTTCAGCGGCTGCAATGATATTAGAAATCTTCAGATAGGACTCTGAACTGGCCGCTGGGCCAATACATACTGCCTCATCTGCAAATCTTACATGCAGACTTTCTTCATCAGCCTTGGAGTAAACAGCGACGGTTTTAATGTCCATTTCTTTACAAGTCCTGATCAATCGCATAGCGATTTCACCACGATTGGCGATTAATATTTTTTTGAACATTTTGAGTGAAATTAAGCAGGTTCAACTAAAAAAAGAGGCTGATCAAATTCAACCGGAGAAGAGTCATCAACTAAAATTTTAACGATTTTCCCGTTTACTTCGGATTCGATTTCGTTGAATAGTTTCATTGCTTCAATCACACAAAGCACATCTCCTTCTTTAATAGTGTCCCCGACCTCAACAAAAAGAGGTTTGTCAGGCGAAGATTTTCTGTAAAAAGTCCCAATCATTGGGGACTTTATCGTAATGAGATTGTCCGTATTCTCTTTTGCGTTTTCTTTCGATGGTTTTTCAACAGAAGGTTGTTCTGCTTGTACTGGAACCAATTGAGACGTAGGAACTACTCCAGGTTGAACTGGTTGAAGGGAAGTGATTGAATCCGAGAAATGCCCTTCAGAATTGGCTTTAATCGTGATTTTAAAATCATCTGTTTCCAGTTTAACTTCATGTGCTCCTGACTTAGCAACAAACTTGATTAGGTTTTGGATTTCTTTAATTTCCATTATTCAAATAATTTATATTATTAATATGCCCAAGTTAAATAGGCAGCACCCCAGGTAAATCCACCTCCAAATGCTGCAAAAATTAATTTATCTCCTGGCTTTAGTTTTGATTCATAGTCAAACAACAGCAGTGGCAATGTAGCCGCTGTTGTATTTCCATAGTATTCAATGTTTTTCATTATTTTTTCTTCCCTTCTTTTCTTAATTAGCAGTAGCTTCTATGATTCTTTTATTTGCTTGATGTGGAACAAGATAATCTAATTTCTCGGGGTCAATATTATTTCTTTTAAGAATTTCTTCCGTGGCATTCGCCATCTCAGACACCGCGTATTTGAAAACCGATTTTCCATCTTGATGGAGGTTGTGTAAACCATTCTTAAACGTTTCTTCAGAAGTCGGATACAAAGACCCGCCTGCCTTTATGTTTAAAAACATTCTTCCTGATCCATCTGACCTTAGATACTCATCTTCCCAGCCAAAATCGTTTTGAGTGGCTTCAAATAATGCTGCTCCAGCACCATCTCCAAAAATAACACATGTAGATCGATCTGTATAATTCACAATGGACGACATTTTATCCGCACCAATGACCATTACTTTTTTGTAACGTCCTGATTCAATATGGCAGAAGCTGTTGACATCGCATAAAGAAAACCGGAACAAGCGGCTTGAAGGTCATAAGCAAAAGCATTCGTCGCACCAATTTCGGAAGCGACATAGGCTGCTGTTGCAGCAACTGGCATATCGGGCGTAATGGTAGCAACAATGAGCATGTCAATCGAAGTTGGATCAACTTGTTTTTTTTGTATGAGATCTTCTGCTGCTTTTATGGCCATAAAGGAAGTTCCTTGGCCTTGTCTTTAAGTATTCTTCTTTCCTTTATTCCTGTTCTGCTGACGATCCATTCATCGTTAGTGTCGACCATCTTTTCAAGGTCTGCGTTGGTAAGCTTGTCTTCTGGGACAAATCCTCCTACTCCAGTAATTGCAGCCTTTCTTATCGCTGAATTTTTATAATCCATCAGTAAATTACTTCCTGTGTGAGTTGCAAATATTCATTGTGAAGATAATCGTTTTTTGTAGTAATCAAAATCTTTATTAATAAAAAAAGCCCTCCAAAGTAGGGAGAGCATTTATGATATAAAAGCAATGTTGATTATGCTTCGACTACTTCGCTGCTGTCGATCAAAACTTTACCTCTGTAATAAAGTTTTCCTTCGTGCCAGTGTGCTCGGTGATAGAGGTGAGATTCGCCTGTTGTTGTACAAGTTGCAATTTGTTGAAAAGCAGCTTTATAGTGCGTTCTTCTCTTGTCTCTTCTGGTTTTCGATATTTTCCGTTTAGGATGTGCCATTTTAGTCCCTTTTTTTTGAATTATATATAATTACAATAAATCTTTTAATTTATTCCACCTCGGATCTAAGTCTTCGGAGGATCCTTCTTGTTGAGGTTGTAATTCTTTTAGTTTGTCTAATATTTCTGATTCAAGTGTACCATCTTCAATGCCAGGGTGAACTCTCTTCTGAGGGATTGCCAAAACAATCATTTCATAGAGGTGTTGAGAGACACTTAACTCATAACTACCTTGCGGTAGTATTAGAATTTCATCATTGTACTGATTTTCCTCGGCTCCAAACTTTACAACCAATTGGAATTCTGTATCCAAAGGGAAGTCAAAGAGCTCTGTAGTAATGTCACATGGTATTTTCACCTTGCCTTGTGCTTTAAAATCAAGCGTAAGTATGGTGGGTTTCTTTTCGAAATTCAAAGCAACTTTTATGTTTGCTTCATTAAAATCTAAAAAATCATAACCTTCAAAGAACGTATTGTCTAACTCATAGTCAAAATGATGATGACCGTCTTTCAATCCTACAAAAGGAATTAAAAATGCTGAATCTGTTTTCATCTCTTCAACTTTTGAGCCTGCAAATTTATGAAAAAAAAGAGACAAATAAGGTTTTATCTGTTTTTTTAGACCTTCGTCTCTTTTCTATGGGAAAATATTTTCCTAGCCATAAAAATTGCTGCTCTGAAAGAACCCGTATGAGCTTCTCCTTTTCCTGCAATTTCAAAAGCTGTACCGTGATCTGGAGATGTTCGACTTTATTTAATCCTGCGGTAAAATTTATTCCCTCGCCAAAGGTAAGCGTCTTAAATGGAATAAGTCCTTGGTCGTGATAAATCGCAAGAATTCCATCAAATTGTTTAAGAGATTGATTACCAAAAAAACTGTCTGCCGCAAAAGGGCCATAAATCAAGTTTCCATCGGCGCTTAATTTTTCAATTACAGGACGGATTATTGTGTCATCCTCATCTCCGATAACCCCTTTATCTCCGGCATGTGGGTTAATCCCCAAAACCCCAATTTTAGGTCGATTAATTCCAAAGTCGTGTTGAAGAGAGGTTTCTTGTTGTTTTAGTTTTTCTTTTAAAAGTTCTTCTGAAACCGAAGCCGCGATATCTTTTATCGGTATGTGATCCGTCAAAAGCGCAACTTTTAAATTATCCGACACCATAAACATCAGACTATTTCCTTCAAGTTCTTGAGCCAAATAGGAGGTATGGCCTGGAAAGGAAAAGTCGTCAGATTGAATTGTTTCCTTATTTATCGGAGCAGTGACAAGAACATCTACTTCATTTTTTTTTAAAGCCTGGGCGGCTTTCCTGAGAGACTCTAATGCCATTGCTCCCGCAACCTTAGAGGGCTCGCCAAAAACCAATTGTTCATTAGCGTCTTTAATGTTGACAACATTCAGTTGGGCCAAATGTGGTTTTCCCTGGTTATTAAGCGAAAACAAATTAGTGGTTAATTTAAAATGAGCTTTCTGTTTGTTGAGTAGCTTGATTGGAGCGAAAACAATTGGTGTGAAAAAATCAAAAATTCTTTTGTCTTCAAAAATCTTTAAAATAATCTCGATTCCCACCCCATTGGGGTCTCCCATTGAAATCCCCACTTTAATTTTATCGGACATCTTTTGTTGGTTTTTTTATTCCTAATTTTACAACGTAAATGTAATTAAAATCTACAGCATGTTTACAGGAATTATAGAGGCTTTTGGAAAAGTTGTGACACTCGAACGTGAAATGGAAAACCTCCACATCACAATCGAGAGCAGTTTGTCAAAGGAACTGAAAGTCGATCAAAGTCTGGCCCACAACGGGGTCTGCCTTACTGTGGTCAAAATTGTTGAAAACAATTATACCGTTACGGCCATCAAAGAAACGCTTGATAAATCTAACTTGAATGAGTTAAAAGTTGGAGATCTGGTCAATTTAGAAAGAGCAATGAAAATGAATGCTCGATTGGATGGACATATTGTTCAAGGACATGTAGATCAAGTAGGATACTGTTCGGCAGTCGAGTTTAATGAAGGAAGCTGGGAATATTCGTTTGAATAAATACCTAAAAAAAATATTACGATTGAAAAAGGATCTATAACCGTCAATGGGGTGAGTTTGACCGTCGTGAATTCCATGAGAAAACTCTTTTTCAGTAGCTATCATTCCCTATACCTACGAGCACACAAATTTTAAAGCGTTTAAAGTAGGTTCAAAAATCAATTTGGAATTTGATCTCATCGGAAAATACATTGCTAAACTAAATAGAATATAAAAAGTCTTTTCCCTTTTGATTTTTTAATTAACTTAGTCAAAACACTATAATTATGTCTATACTAGAGTTGTCCACAATTTTATTGTGTCTCGCTTCAATCTTTTCTCTCATTAATATTCGCTTACTAAAATTACCTCAAACGATTGGTTTAATGGTTTTAGCACTTATGTTGTCAGTAGTTGTTACGATTATTGGTGCTGTTTTTCCTTTTGTGTTTGAAACCGTTAATGAAATCACTAAAGAATTTGATTTTAGTGAACTTTTGGTTAATGTAATGCTACCTTTTCTTCTCTTCGCAGGAGCAATAAGTGTTAACGTTCATGAGTTGTTAAAAGATAAAGTAACTATTCTCCTTTTAGCTTGTTTCGGAGTACTGTTTTCAACATTCGCTGTTGGTACAGGACTTTATTGGCTTGTTAATCAACCTTTATTGGGGCTTATGGACTTGGGTGTGGATTATATTGATTGTTTGCTTTTTGGCTCGCTAATAGCCCCTACAGACCCTATTGCAGTTTTAGCAATGGTCAAAAAAATGAATTTGTCTTCAATAACAGAAACCAGAATTGCTGGTGAATCATTGTTTAACGATGGTATTGGTGTAGTAGTCTTCTTGACCCTATTAACCATTCAACAAAATGGTATAGAAAATATAACTATTGCCAGTGTAGGGGGTTTGTTTATTACTGAAGTAATTGGTGGGATTGCATTAGGGTCAGCAATGGGTTTTTTCGGCTTAAAGTTGCTTAAATATATAGAAAATGAATACATGGAGTTAGAAGTATTGATCACTATCTCTCTCGTTCTTCTGCTACCAGTAATATGTCATTACTTCCATTTTTCAGCCGTTCTCGGAATAGTTGTAATGGGCCTATTTTTAAATCAAAATATTGACGCAGACAAAAAAGCAGATGGTGTTCAAAAAGCCATGGGTGATTATGTCTACAAGTTCTGGCATCTATTAGATGAAACGTTAAATGCCGTTTTATTTATACTTATTGGATTAGAAATTATAACCGTTTTTGAATCCTTTAGGTTAAATTATGTTTTAATCTCTTTAATTGTAATAGTACTGGTAGTTGGATCAAGATGGATTGGAGTTAGTATTCCTATTTTTTTCTTGTCTATGTTTAAGACTTTTGAAAAGAAAACTGCAATAATTATTACCTGGGGTGGGCTTCGTGGAGGATTAAGCGTCGCATTAGCTTTAAACTTGCCCGATTCAATTGGAGAAGGAAAGGCGTTAATTCTTTTCCTTACATATGTAATTGTGTTGTTTACAATCTTAGTACAAGGGCTTACCTTGAAAAAAGATAGTAAAATAGACTTTTCAAATTATTTTAATTTATATTTGAAATGAAATATTAGCGCTGTGACAACAGTGATGTTTAATTTAATAAAGAAAGGAGGGTCATATGTTTTACCAAGATAATTTGAGGAAGTTAAAACAGCAGATACCCCGTTTTGATCTGTTGTAAATATTCCTTATCTATTGTACAAAGGCGAATCGATGGATTCGCCTTTTTTGTTATTTTATAATTAAATTTGAATAAATATTAGAAAAAAAGTGAATCAAATTCCTAGAATAAATCTTGAAGACTTTCTTTCAAATGATCCCGAAAGAAAAGCCGAATTCGTTAAAAAGCTTGGAAATGCATTTAGCGAAATAGGCTTCGTTGCCTTAAAAGGTCATTTTTTAACCCCCAAAATTATAGCGGAATTGTACCTTCAAATTGAAGCCTTTTTTAAACTTCCACTTGAAGTAAAAAAGAAATATGAAATTCCTAATTTGGGTGGACAACGAGGATACACCTCCTTTGGAAAAGAGCACGCTAAAGGTCGTAAGACTGGAGATTTAAAAGAATTTTGGCACTTTGGTCAATACCTTGAAAAAGATGATTTAAATATGGTTTATCCCAATAACATAATTGTAAGTGAAATTCCTGAGTTTAACGAGATTGGAAAAAAAGCCTACCAACTTTTAGAAAAAACCGCGCTACAGGTGCTGCGAGGAATTGCTTCTTATTTAGAGTTAGAAGAAAAATACTTTGACGGATACATCAAAAATGGCAATTCTATTTTACGCCCAATTCGCTATCCCCCTATTCTAGAGGAACCCAAAGAAGCAGAAAGGGCGGCAGCGCATGGTGATATCAACTTAATCACCCTGCTTATGGGGGCACAGGGTCGTGGACTCCAAGTCAAAAACAACAGTGGACAATGGATTGACGCCATTGCAGAAGAGGACGAATTGATGATTAATATCGGAGACATGTTGTCTCGCCACACCAACAATCGTCTTAAATCAACCATTCATAGGGTCATAAATCCCGTAAAAAAACACTTGGGAAAATCTCGATATTCCATTCCCTTTTTTATGCATCCCTTGGCTTCCATGCCACTTAACTGTATGGGTATAACTGATGAAAAAAATCCAAAAGCCTTTGAAGACATTACAGCGGGAGAATTCCTCAACGAGCGCCTAATCGATTTAGGACTAATTTGAAATGAAAGATATTTGTTCTTATTTTGAATCCAATAAATTAAAAAAACAACCTATTATTTTCAATTGTAATGATTAATGATTCCAGAATTAAACGTTTTAAAAAAACACTTAAAATAAAACAGAGATTAATTTTAACTTTTTTTGTGATAGGTGAGCTCGCTTTCGGGCAAATTAAAGGAGTTGTTGTTGACCAACAAAACGAAACCCCAATTGAGTATGCCACCATTGTATTAAAAAATGGAGATGAAGTCATCAGTGGAACTATTTCTAAAGGGAATGGATCCTTTAGCATGAAAAATCCTTCCCCAGGGTTTTACCAACTTGAAATTTCCTTTTTAGGGTTTAAAACACAACTCATCGAATCCGTTGAAATAATCAAAAAAGTGGGAGTTGATGTAGGAATTGTTTCGTTAGAACCTTCTCAAGACCTTCTCGACGAAGTCGTGCTCAGCACTAATCAATCGGCTTTGCGAAATAAAATTGACCGTAAAGTTTATTCTGCCAACGAATTTGAAAGTGCTAAGGGAGGAACTGCAGTAGACCTTATCCGGAATATTCCATCCATAAATATCAATGGATTGGGGGAAATAAGTGTGAGAGGAACCTCAGGTTTTGTTATACTTTTAAATAACAAACCAATACAGTCTGATGTTCAAAGTTTGCTCAATCAACTTCCTGCAAATAGTATAAAAAACATAGAAGTAATCACTTCTCCTTCTGCGAAATACGATGCGGAAGGAAAAGCAGGAATCATCAATATCTTAACTTCAAAAGCAGCTGTTAATGGAGATTATCTTCAAATTAACACCTTGTTAGGTGCACCTTCAATTGAAGATTATGATAATGCCAAAGCCGCCCAACGTCATGGAGCTGATATTACTTTCAACAGGGTACGGGAAAAATGGAACCTTTCTTCGGGACTTAGTTTTCAGAGGAATGACCTTTTGGGAAGAAGAGAAGGAGATGTGTTTACCATCATTGGGGATAAACGCACAAGTTTCCCCTCAGATGGCGAAAGAAGCTTTGATGAAGTCAATTATTCTGGTCGTTTTACTGTAGATTATACCCCAACGGATAACGATCGTTTTTCAATTGGATTTTTTGCTGGAAAGAGATCTAAATACAGAACAGCTGATATTATTTATTATAATAATCGCGCAACTGAAAATGGCATTTTTCTATATGAGAATCAATATTTTAATGAAAACCTAAGGATCCGAAAAAGTGATTTTGCATTGGGGAGTATTGATTATGATCACACTTTTATTAATAAAGCCAAATTAAGTACCTCCCTGCTTTATGAATACACTTTACTTGGAGGTCCAACAACCAACAGGAATTTAGCTTATCCAAACACAACAACCCTCTTGCAGGACGAATACAACACCAACGATAATCCTCTGAATGGTTTAAGGTTTAATATTGATTACCAGTTTAAACCCTTCTCTTTTGGAGGGCTAGAAATTGGCTATCAATATCGGAATCTAGACCATAAAGGTGACTTTGTTTATGAGCGAAAAAACAATACTACGGGTCTCTTTGAGCTTGTTACTGATTTTTCAAGTGAAGTAAACTTAAAGCGTGCGATTCATGCTACATATGCCCAATTTAGTGCTTCTTATGAAAAGTGGAACTTTGGTGCTGGACTTCGCGTTGAGCAAATGGAACGCGACCTTTCTTTAAAAGATAAATCCGGAACAATTGATCAAGATTATAAATACGATTTCACCAAACTTTTCCCGTCAGCAAATATCGTTTATAACATCAATGAAAATTCAAACCTTAAACTCGCCTACAGCAAAAGAATTGAACGAACTACGACCTTTAAAATGAATCCGTTCCCCGAAAGGGAACACTCGGAAACCCTCGAGCAAGGAGACCCTAATTTAAGACCTGAACTTGTCGATCAAATCGAATTGGGAGTCTCTCATAAAAACACCAATGGAGACGCTTTATTCTCAACCCTCTACTACAGAAAAGTGGACCACCTCATCAATCGTGTCAATACGGTTTATAATGACACAATATTGAACCGAATCTATTCTAACGTTGGAAAGGGAAGAACTTTTGGCGCTGAGTTTGGATCTGAGTTTTCGGTGGGAGAAAAATGGAAAAACTTGGCTTCAGTCAATGTATATAACTACGAAATCAAAGGGAGTTTTGACAACAAACCCATCGACTCTAAAAGCCTTATTTATT
The DNA here is from genome assembly GCA_905182575.1 of uncultured Flavobacteriaceae bacterium. Classification (GTDB taxonomy): domain Bacteria; phylum Bacteroidota; class Bacteroidia; order Flavobacteriales; family Flavobacteriaceae; genus UBA8316. Next base: position 66,500 of record CAJJCA010000016.1, read on the forward strand.
CTATAAATCTTAATTCAACCTATCGTTTTTCTAAAAACACTTCTCTCCAGTTTACGTTTAATTATCTATCAGATCGCGTCACGGCACAGGGAGAAGACTCCAGGTTTTATTCCCCGAATCTAACCTTTACAAAGCGTTTTTGGAATGATCAATTATCAGCTTCTATTCAATGGAAAAACATAGACCTTGGGCTGATGGACACCAATGAACAGCGAATTACAACTTCTAGGCCTAATGAGTTTTACACGACTACAAACTACGTTTATGAGGTCGATGTCATTCTCTTGAGTTTATCTTACAACTTTAACAACAGGAAGAACACCTCTAAATTCATACAAAGTGAATTTGGAAAAAGAGAATTCTAGTATTGCTTAATTTAAGACTTATGCGATCCATCGCAAAAGGGAAGATCCCCAGATTTTGCGCACCCACAGAGGGTAATTCTTGGGCCGTGTTTTATTGGATTTCCTTCTTCATCCGTAAGATTTACTTTTCCTTGAACCACAATCTGTCCCATTGGTTTTCTAAAAATTCTAGGGACTTCTTTATCCGTTCCATCTGACTCCATATCTTTTATTTTTTATATTAATCCATAATAAAATCCATTCGGCGGTTGACCAAATCATTTGGCTTATCGTACCACTCCGGTGGAAATAGTTTTTTTGTTATTCCCAGTTTAAAAGAAGGATTAATTGCCTTAACAAGCGTCAAGCTGTTAAGCATCAGGTTGGCTTCGGTTTCCGAATTCGCATTCTTAAGAAGCTCAATAAACACTGAGTAATCAATGGGGAGTTGATTTAGTAGAAGGTATTCTATTGCTCTCATGCGCACAAGGTTTTCCTTGTCGTCAAGCATCAATAATCTGATTTCAGACTCGAAAATTTTTGCCTGCTCTCCAAAAGAAGAACAAACAATAAGTGCCCAATATCGGATCCAAGGATCTTGATGTTTGAGTGCAGTCTTAATTTTATTTTTAGCGCCTTGAAAATCAAGAAGGTTTAAATCTGAAATATCAATCAGGTCTTGCAATTCTTTTTTATTGGCTTGACCAAATTCAACTGGATTTTGAAAAGCGTGTTCCAGCAAATAAGATTCAGGGTAAAAGCTCAAATCTGGAAGTGATGTGATCTTATCATAAAGTTGTTTTCGAATTTCTAAAAGTTCTTTTTGATGTGCTGGAGAATTGGCAAGATTATTCGTTTCATGGGGGTCATTCTCAATATCGAACAGGGACTCCGGTGCTTTTTTAGAATAAAATTGCTGTTGAATTGGGTTTAATTTCCCTTCTAAATAAAGTTGATACCACTCTTTATAGGCAAGCATTTTATAACGATAAAAGTTAAACAAACCGTCAATATTAAAAGGTTGATAATTTCGGATGTATTTATATTTTCCAACTCTTAATGACCGAACCAGATCATACTTTTCATCGAATCGATCTGCATGTCCAAAAGTCGTGTTTTGTTTTTCAAGATGCTCCTTCGTTAAATTCTCTCCCAAAAAAGGTTTCCCATCGATATCGGCAGGAAGGCTAATTCCGGAAAGATTCAAAACAGTAGGCGCAAAATCAACAAATTCAACAAATGTTGCGTCCTGGATCCTTTTTTAAATGGATTGAGGTGTTTCAAGCCTTCTGGCACATAGACCACCAAAGGAACGTTTAAACCGCTCTCATAGACGTAACCTTTGCTCCTTGGCAACACGCCACCGTGATCACCATAATAAAAAATAATGGTGTTTTCTAGCAAGCCTTCTTTTTCGAGATTCTCTATGAAACTCCCTATTTCTTTATCCATTTTTTCATGAAGCGTTAAATAATGCTTCTGGGTATAACGAAATGTTTTGGTGTCTGGATGATATGGAAAAGGCTTGATGTTTTCCAATTCTTTATTTGATGTATTGTCAATTAGTTTTTGAGGGAAATGTAACCTACCCTCATGTGTTGTATGAAAGTTTTGAACATGAAAAAAAGGTTGGTTTTCTTTTCTATTTTTATAAGTCGCTTGCTTTGAAGATTCGTCCCATACGCCCTCCGGAAGAATAAAATTATAATCTTGCTTGGCGTTATTGGTTGTATAATAGCCCGCTTCTCTTAGGTAAAAAGGAAAGGGCATTACCCCCTTTGGAAGCGGAACTGTTTTTGTTTTACGGTGGAATTGCGTGCCTATTCTTGGGGCATAACATCCCGTAATAAGCGTGCTTCGAGCAACAGAACAAACAGGTGCATTTGAAAACGCGTGGTCAAAAACCACACCATTTTTTGCCAATTTTTCTATGCTGGGCATGGAAGCGCCTTGCGGATTATAAAGATTTAAATAATGAATTGAATTGTCTTCGGAAACCAACCAAACGATATTAGGTTTCTCCATGTTTTTTTGCATGCACCCTAACTGCATAATGGCAGTAAACGCAAAAAAAATAAAGTTTTTTTTCATTAAATTAAAGTTGTGAAAATGGTAGTGCGACTTAAAAACACCCTGGTAATAGACGTACAACATGAGTTTTTATAGTCCTCCTCATTTTTCATCCGTATCCAATCCGGATGGACCCTAAAGTCGTCCCAGTTGTTGTTTCTTTCTTCAAGGCTTTCAAATGACAACAGATAAGTGAGGCACGGCATTCGGTCTCCCGCAATTTTTTCTCCAAAAAAAACAGATCCAAGTTCAACATCATCAAAGATTTTTATTTCGCCTTCGTTAAACATATTGACTTTTCTTCTGGCGGCATCTTGTGAAAAACTTTCATAAGTTCTTAATTCAAAAAAATCTTTGCCAGCAGCGGGTTTTGAAATTTTGGGAAATCCATCAAATGCTTTGTATAGTGAAGTGTCATACCTGTTAAACATAGGTTTTCCATATAAATTATATGTTTTAGAAGCAGAAATCAGTTCTGAATCAGATGCTATTGCCGCAACCACAGCTTGATATTTATCAAAACTTTTATAGGGAATTAATATATAAAATTTGCTGGGACGGCTTTCGGATACTTCTTTAAAAACACCAATATTTTTTACCCCCAATTTATTTAATGCGGGGATAAATGCTTTTTCGAAATATTGATTGAAACTGTTTACAGAAGATGATTGAAATAACTCGTAAGTTCTTAATTCATAAAACTCTTTTTGGGCAAAAAGGTTAAAGCAAAAAAGAAAAGCTGTTATAAGGAAAGTTTTTTTCATGTCTTAATTGTTATAATAAGTTAAATATCTAGATTTTTAGAATGGTAAATTAAATATTTTAGATTGTAAAATAAAGTATATCCAAGCCGATCAAATCAGATTATCAATTTTAGCTGCTAGTTTATGATCCAAATCTGTGATTTCATTTTTATCATGGGTCCAAAGTTCTAAATCTACCTTGTTGTATTCATTAATGATTTTTGGATGATGATTCAAGTTTTCAGAAATTTCTCCTACTGAATTTATAAAACTCAAAGATTCTTTAAAATCTTTAAACACAAAAAAAGTAACAGAGTTTTCCGTTTAGTTTTTGCGCCAAAATCTAACTCCTCATTTTATATTTTTATTTAATAACGAAAATTCATTGTTAGTATACAACAGGGGCTTCGTAGTCAATCAATTGGTATGTTAAATATTTGACTTATAACCCGAGGCAATAATAATTTTATTGACTCCATATTTTAAAAGATGGCTGATGATATAATACAAGATTGGCTTACCATTGATTTCTATTAGTGATTTAGGCATATCTTCAGTTAAAGGTCTTAATCGCATGCCTTTTCCGCCGCATAAAATTATTGCGGATAAATTATTCATCTATTTTGGCCAACAAAATTTTGCTTCAAAAGAGAATAAACTAGCTTCTGGATCCTTAACATTTAAAACAAAATCTTTAATAGGCTCGTGTGTGATCGTTACCCCCTCATAATTTTCATTTGTCAGCTTTTCAAAAACAGGCTTTTGAATTTTTTTATCGTGTGGAAATACAATCGTTGTAATTGATTTTTCTCCATTTGTATTCATATTATAAGTAGCTTCTAAACGATTGTGCTCCGGATAGTCTGGGTAGCGATCTTGAGCCGCAGACGGAGATTTATTAATATTTATTTTTTCTGGAATTGTTGCATAACAGATAGTAACTTCAGTTCCTTCAACAGTAGGGTAATGATCAATAGGGGCTGTATATTCAAATAAATCTTGAATTATTGCCACACCATTCTCACTAGCGGGATGAAGATAATTTTGAATTTCATCTCCTTCTTTGCCTGCCAATTCATCGTTAATAATAAAGTAACCCCCAGGCTTCCTGTTCAGAATGAATTAAAAATAAATTCCGATTGTGTTGAACATTATTAATTGCATTTCCATCTAAGCCTTTTGCGAAATCAAAAGTAGACATCAATATTCCTTCCTGAGTTCCACCTCCAGTAAAAGCATTGTGATTTTTATTATTGACAGTTAAAGTATTGTTTAACTCAGCTGTTCTGGTTGGCGCGCCAAGCCTTCCGCCATTCACCAAAATTCGATTCCCAAGTCCTGACAAGGCTAATCCATTCACTTCATTGTGGGTGTGCCACTCATTCTGTGACATTATGTTGTAGAGTACGCCGTGAAGCCCTCTTGGATTGTCTTCTTTTTCTCTTAAAAAAGCTCCTCCATTTTCAAAAATATTACTTGACGGAGTAATTGCTGCTGGCAAACTTTGTTTGGGAAGAATATAGGTTAAAATATGACCAATACCAGGAGTACCCTCATGAAACCATGCTGCATATCCCCCCGCCTTCAGACTAAAATTTACAACTCTTCTGTGGAGCATATCATTGTTAATGTTTTGAGTAGGCAACATGTCTCCAAAAATTGCCATCTCCTTTGATGGATTTACACTTGATCCAAAAAGCCAAGTCATAAACTTTTGAATACGCTCATTATTATAGGCGCGTGCTTCTTGTGAATTCCAAAACATCCATATATCCCGATTTTGAAACACGACTATCTCCTCCTCCCACCCTTTCCCATGCATAATGATTGGTGACGGGGCTTACGCCATCTGGAGTGATTTGATTCATAATTGCGGAATAATATTTATCATCGTGACCTGAACGGATTCCCTTGTATAAATCCCAAGTCCCGTGAGTGCCATAACGAATGGTTTTCCAAGATCCTTCTCTATTGACTTTTGATATTTGGTTTTCTATAACCTGCTCACACTTAATAATATCTTCGATTGATAGTGATTCGTATACAATATCAAGAGCGAGAATTGCAGAAAAAAATGAACCCATAGGGGCAACTACTTTTCCCCAGCTACTACTTTCTTCAATTTCAACTAAAGCATACCTATTTATAATGGCATCTCTTACCTTTATTGCATAATGAGTTACTGTTATCTGGATCTAGAATATAAGCCAGTGCCACAGCACCAATATATTTTTGTAATGAAGACGTATTCAATGATGTACTGTTTGTATTTGCTCTGGAGATAGCATCTTTTTTCAAAGATTGCCATGGTTCCGAATTCGCCTTTTCTCTTAATGCGGGATACAAGTCCTTGGTAACGATCAAAAATGGATGATCTAACGTGTCATTTTTGGTTAACGAATTAGAGTTTTCTTGATTATCTTTTACCTGAATCTCAAGAGCAATATCCTTCTTGGAGGGTTCGCTTGAGCACGATGATAAACAAACGAATATGATTAAAAATAAACTTATTGATATTGTTTTTATAAAGAATATGTAAATTTTTTAATGAAAATATAAAAAAATTAATAAACATAATTGATTGCCTGTCCTTATTTAGATTTAATAAAAATAATTTGGTTTTTAATTAAACTTTATTTTTATTTGTACTAATTATAAATAACAAATTATGAAATTGAATAAATTATTACTATTGCCACTCGCTATTACAATAATGGTAGGGTGTGAGAAAGAGGTCATTACAGAAGTTGAAGTCGAAAAAGAGGTCATCAAAGAAGTCGAAGTTGAGAAAATTGTTACCAATACTGTTACCAATACTGTTAATATTAATTTTCCTCCTCCAGAATTTGAATTTACTAGAAATGGATTGTCAACTGTATTTTATACTGGTCAAACCACTCGCCTAAAACAAGCTGATGCTCTTAAAAGCGCTATGAATGACACTTCTTCAACTGAGGCAGGAATATTGAGTATGTTCGATGATGGATCAGGATTTTCTGATACTTCACTTAATGGCACAAAGATGGTTGGGAACAAAACTGCTGCTAAATCGGCAAATAAGGCTGTTAATAAAGCGAAATTTGATGGCTGGATAAAAGAGTTTGTTGACAATGTTATTCCCTCAGTAGTATCTTCTACAGATGCCGCTGCTGGTCAGGCTGGTCTTGTTTCAGATGCAGGAGGAAGGCAAAATGTAAAGGTTAATGCTAAGGGGCACGAAATGAATCAAATATTTAGTAAATCTTTGATAGGCGCATTTAATCTTGATCAGATTATAAATGAAGGAGGATACTTATCTAAAACGAAATTAGATCCTGTAAATGAAGATAACACCAATGGTGTATTCGGATATACGGGTACTGACGGTACTCCCGCTGCACATAACGTAACTAAAATGGAGCATTACTGGGATGAAGGCTTTGGATATTTGTACGGACAGGACAATCAATACGCGCCTGAACTAGGAAAAGGATCCTTACTAAATTATTACTTGAAAAAAGTTAACGAAAAAGAAGATATTGGCATTGCAAAAAAAATCTATGATGCTTTTATTTTGGGTAGAGCTGCTATCGTTTCTAAAAATTATACGTTAAGAGATGAGCAAGCTAAAATAATTAAGATAGAACTTTCAAAAGTAGTTGGGTATAAAGCAATGTCATATTTAACCTCTGCAGGTGATTATAAAACATCAGGTAAAAATGCTGCTGCTTTTCATGCACTTTCAGAAGGTTATGGTTTTATTTTTAGCCTACAATTTACTCAAGATTCCGATGGTAAGCCCTATATGAGTTATGAAGAGGTCAATAAGTTATTAGAAAGATTAGATAAAGACAATGGTTTTTGGAGTAGAACTCAAGCAGAGTTAGATGCTATGGCTGCCGAAATAAAAACCGCTACAGGTTTATAAAAAATGTTTTTTAGTTTTTTTTGAATGTTGTTCACTTGACTGTGAATTAATTTAGTTTATTTTTGCACTCCAAAACAATCGGGATAAATTTTATCCCGGTTGTTTTCATTAAATTATAATATGTTTAGAAAGTTTATATTATTACTTCTTCTTGTTTTCTTTGTTACATGCTCTAAAGATTCTGATAACCTCGTAGAAGACGATTTAGTTGAGAATTCATTAACTGATTCTTCATCTGAAAATGGTAATGAAACTGATTCTTCATCTGAAGCTGGTAATAAAACTAATTTTAATAGAGAATCAATGCTTACTTTTTGGGCTGACTCATTAATTATTCCATCTCAGATAAAATTTGAAAAAGAAATGCAAATTCTAGATGAATCAATTATAGAGTTTGCTAAAACTACAAACAAAGAGTCTCTAAATTCAGTTCGTTTAAATTGGCTAAAGGCATACAAAGCTTGGCAACACATTGAAATGTTTAACATTGGAAAAGCTGAGGAAATATATTATCCATTTAGAATGAATATTTATCCTGTCAATAGTGCCAGGGTTGAGAATAACGTTTCGAAACGTATTGAAAACATAGAAAATCCCAATGATTACAGTTGCCAGGGATTTCCTGCTCTAGATTACCTACTTTTTGGATTGAATTCTGACCAGGAAGAGCTATTAAAAAAATATACTACTGTAGATCCCTCAAATGACAATAATAATTACATGAATTACCTGCTAATTGTTTCTAATAAAATGTTAGAGCTTACTAATACCGTAGTAATTGATTGGCAAACTTACAGAAATACTTTTATTGCGTCCACAGAAAACACCATGACTTCTAGTATTAATAAATTTACTAATGACTTTATTTATTATTATGAAAAAGGTTTTAGAGCAAATAAAATTGGTATTCCTGCAGGAGTCTTTTCTGGAGGTGTCCTGCCAGATCGTGCAGAGGCATACTACAAAAAGAATGTTTCCAAAGAGTTATCACTAGAGGCACTTAAGGCCATTACAAACTTTTTTATTGGAAAACCTTTTGGTGACAATAATTCTGAAACTGGAATTAGTTTCAAGCACTACATTGAATTTTTTGAAACTAAAAAAGATGGAATATCTTTAGCAGAATTGATATTAAAGCAATTTGACTTATCTAAAGAAAGTATAAACAAACTTAATGACGACTTTACTATTCAATTAGATAATAATAAAATGGATATGTTGATCACATATGATATTATTCAAAAAGCCGTTGTTCTTATGAAAGTTGACATGCTTCAGGCAATAAATATAAATGTAGATTATCAAGATGCTGATGGTGACTAATTAGCTTTTTGTTTCTAATTTAGATTTAAATCTTTCTTTTAAATAAATATTAGAGATTATCAAACACTATTTCAGAAACAACTTTGCAGATCCAGCTCCTTTAGCGGTTATTAGAATTTTATTTGGAATTCTAATGTTAATTAGTGTTGTTAGGTTCTGGATTAATGGTTGGATAAAATCTCTATATATTGAGCCTAAATTTCACTTTACTTATTACGGATTCTCATGGATAAAAGATTTAGGAGATTTCACCTACATACTTTTTGTAATATGCGGATTATCTTCACTTTTTATTGCTTTAGGTTATAAATATAGAATATCTATAATCATCTTTTTTTTGTCATTTTCTTATATAGAATTAATTGACAAAACAACTTATTTAAATCATTATTACTTTATTAGTTGCCTGAGCTTTTTAATGTGTTTTTTACCATTAAACTCGACCTATTCCCTGGATAATTATCTTAGCAATAAATCTCCGACTAAAGTGCCAAAATGGACAATCGATAGCATTAAGTTTTTCGTGTGTATAATTTATTTTTATGCCGGTCTTGCTAAAATAAATTCAGATTGGTTATTTAAGGCAATGCCACTATCAATATGGTTGCCATCAAAATATGACTTGCCAATAATTGGAAACAGTCTTATGCAACAAGAGTGGGTCCATTATCTTATGAGTTGGGGGGGAATGTTTTATGATTTATTAATTCCATTTTTACTTCTTAATAAAAAAACTAGATCTTATGCCTTTGTCCTGGTGGTGTTTTTTCATGTATTCACTAGAGTTCTTTTTCCAATTGGAATGTTTCCATATATTATGATTATAATTTCTTTAATCTTTTTTGATAATAAGACACATCATAAAATCCTGTCTTACTTTAAAATAATTACAGATTATTTTAGAAAAGTATTGTCATTACCCCTCCCCCTTAATTTAACATTAAAAGAAAAAAAGCTTTCTTCAAATAATTACAGCTTATTTATAGTTTTATTATTCTTTTTGTTTCAATTGCTGCTTCCTTTGAGGTCTTTTTTATATCCAGGTGAATTGTTTTGGAAAGAACAAGGATATCGATTCTCATGGAGGGTTATGTTAATTGAGAAAATGGGGTACACTGTTTTTAAAATAAAGAATTCAGTAACTGGAAGTTATTTTTATGTTGACAATCAAGACTTCCTAACCCCCTTTCAGGAGAAGCAAATGAGCTTTCAACCAGACTTCATATTAGAATATGCACATCACCTGGGATCTCATTTCGGAAAAATGGGACATCAGAACATTGAAGTTTATGCCGATAGTCATGTGTCTTTAAATGGAAGAAGAAGCGCTCGTTTTGTCAATCAAGAAATTGATTTATTAACCCAAAAAAGATCCTTGAAAAATTACTCTTGGATACTACCCTTTACAGATGAGATCAACGGTTTTTAATTTTTTTTTACTATTTAATTGTTACTTTTTATTCGCCCAAAACAAGGTGAGTGGTAACGTTCGTTTTGAGGATAAAATCAATCAAAGTAAAGTAAGTGTTTATGATAACGGCAAAGGATTTCTTGCTGAAACGGATGAAAAAGGATTTTATAGTTTTTTAACCCTTAAAAAAGAGCTTCATCTATATTTTGTTTCTGAATCTGGCGAGCTGGTTGAAAAAAAAATAAGTATAGAAAAGGATATGACACTTGAGGTTGTTTTTACTCCTAAAATACAAGTTCTTTCCGAGGTAGTATTAAATGCAAAAAAAACTAAAGTTTTTGAACTCAAACGATTAAAAGACGTCGAAGGAACCACCATCAATGCTGGTAGAAAAACAGAGGTAGTTTTGGTAGAACAATCGATGGCAAATTTAGCTTCTAACAACTCCAGGCAAATTTATAGTCAGGTATCAGGTCTAAACATTTATGAAAATGATGATGCTGGAATTCAGCTCCACATCGGCGGAAGAGGTTTGGACCCCAACAGGACGTCCAATTTCAATACGCGCCAAAACGGATATGACATCAGCCCGGATGTCCTAGGTTACCCCGAGAGTTACTATACCCCACCTGCAGAAGCATTAAAAGAAATTCAAATCATTCGGGGCGCTTCCTCCCTTCAATATGGAACTCAGTTTGGAGGACTAATCAATTTTGTTATTAAAAGTCCTAACCCCACAAAACCCTTAGAACTTATTTCAAGAAATACAATAGGGTCTAATAACCTTTTCACGAATTTCACGAGTTTGAGCGGAACCAAAGGAAAGTTTAGTTACTATACTTTTTTTAACTTCAAAAAAGGAGACGGTTTTAGAGATAATTCGGAGTTTAATTCTAAAAATATGTTTTTATATCTGGGTTATCAATTAACTGATAAAACATCAATTTCTACCGAATTCACTTATCTAAAATATTTGGCGCAACAAGCAGGTGGACTATCCGATGATATGTTTTCAAAAGACCCGCTACAAAGTAATCGATCGCGAAACTGGTTTGGACTTGACTGGTTTCTTTATAACTTAAAATTAAAGAGCAAATTAGGTGATCACACTAATTTTAGCTTTAGCTTTTTTGGTTTAAATGCAAAAAGAAATTCTTTGGGTTATCGATCCAATAGGGTAAGTCAAATTGACCCAATGGCCGAACGAGACTTTATCTCGGGGAGTTTTAATAATTTTGGTGCAGAGGCACGCTTGCTAACAAAGTATACTTTTTTAAATCTAAATTCCACATTTTTGGTGGGCTCAAAGTTTTATAAATCAAATAATTCTGGTGAACAGGGGCCAGGGAGTAATGACTCGGATGCTAATTTTAGCTATGCTTACAGCGAATATCCAAACTATAGTAATCAATCTAAGTATACTTACCCCAATCTAAATTATTCTGTATTTACCGAAAACATTTTTTATTTAAATGACAAAATATCTCTGACACCTGGAATTAGATTTGAATTCATTCAAACTGAAAGTGACGGATTTTATAAAAAAATAAATGTTGATGCTGCAGGTAATGTTATTTTAAATGAAAGTATTACGGATCAGGAAATCCGAAAAAGGTCATTCGCACTTTTTGGAGTTGGCGCTAGTTACAAACCTTTTACCGCTATTGAAGTATATTTTAATGCATCTGAAAACTATAGGTCGGTAACCTTTGCAGATATAAGTATTTTTAATCCTGCATATTCTATAAGCCCTAATATTTCCGACGAAAGCGGATCCACAATCGATCTGGGAGTTAGAGGAGACATTTCTCAATTAATTTCTTATGACGTTAATGTTTTTAATTTAAATTATAATAACCGTATTGGTTTTGTTCAAAAAGCAGATGCTTTTGGACGAGTAAAAAGTGAACGTGGTAATGTAGGTGATGCTGCAATCTATGGAATAGAATCGCTTGTAGATGTTGATCTAAGAAGGGTCTTTTTAATGTCTGAATCTTTTAGCTTAAATACTTTTGTTAATACATCTTTTATTACTTCAGAATATACTGCATCTCAGGTTCCTGGAATCCGTGGAAAAAAAATAGAGTTTGTTCCAGAAAAAAATCTAAAAACAGGGGTTCGTTTTGGTTATAATAACTTTGATGCTTCAACTTTCAATACACCTATTTATCAAGTCAATTTACGGATGCTTCTAACGCTACAGTTGGAAATTTAAGTGGAGTTGTTGGCGAAATTCCAGCTTACTCAGTAATGGACTTATCCCTCTCCTATTCTTATAAAAAATTTAAGGGAGAATGTGGCATTAACAACCTCCAAGACAACCATTATTTTACACGAAGAGCAACGGGATATCCTGGCCCAGGGATTATTCCTTCAGCGCCAAGAACTGTTTATTTTACAGTTCAGATTAAATTATAAATATTTTTTTCAGTCTTTTTGAATCCCTTATTTCCTGAGCAGTTGCATTCGATTAGTTTTGAGTATCACAGCTATTTGAAGTTAAAAGGGGTTGACCTTTAATGGTGTTAAAAATAAAGTACACTTAGTCATTATTTTAAAAAACATTTGACCTTCTTAAAAACTCAAAACACCCTATTATAAATTTAAATTTCAAAGTTAATTCCTCTTTTAACAAATTAACATCTGAAAAAATACTGCCTGATTTATTTTCATTAAATGAATAAGTTGATAAAAAATATGAGTTTCAAAAAAATAAAAGTAATAAGTGTTTTAGCTTTTAGTCTAACAATTATATCCTCCTGTAATGGGCTCAATACGAAATCCAATGTTTCGGAAAGGAATGCTTATAATCTAAAACCAAATATTATTTACATTATGGCTGATGACCTTACAACTCAAGCTATAAGTGCTTATGGTGGAATTTATAAAGATATTGCTCCAACGCCTCAAATTGATAAAATTGCTCATGAAGGAATGTTATTTCAAGATGTATTGTGTACAAATTCTATTTGCGCGCCAAGTAGAGCAGCAATTCTTGCTGGAAATTATAGCAACTTAAATGGCTACTATAAAAACGAAAGTGGAGGAAAGTTCAATGCTTCACAATGGACTTTCCCAAAAGAATTTCAAAAAAATGGATATAAAACAAGCTTATTTGGAAAATGGCATTTAGGTACAGAGCCAGCTGGTTTTCATACATTTAAGTATCATAATTCCTCTGGGCAGCAGGGGCATTATTGGGACCCTACATTTAATGAGAATGGAAAAGATATTAAAGAAGAAGGCTACGCCACCAACCTAACTACTGATTTTGCGTTAAAATGGTTAGACGCCGAAAAATCTTCAGAAGAACCCTTTTTAATGGTATTACAATATAAAGCACCTCACCGCCCTTGGGAGCCGGACACCAAATATGAAATGCTTTGGGAGGATGTTGAAATGCCTTATCCAGTGACTTTTAACGATACTTACGAAGGCCGTGAAAAAACTGCTGGAGATACTGAAATGACCATGGATTACTTCTCCAGAAGAGACATGAAGCTCGAGCGACCAAAGGAATTAAAAAAAGGCAAAGAAAGTATTGAATGGGATTTTTATGGAGCCAAATCAGGAGAAATTGTCCAACCAGAGGGAATGAGTAATGAAGAAGGAAAAAAATGGCGTTATCAAAATTACATTAAAGATTACTTAGCTTGTGTGAAATCGGTTGATGATAATGTTGGTCGGGTTTTAAATTATTTGAAAGAAAATAATCTTGAAGAAAATACTATTATCATTTTAACATCGGATCAAGGGTTTTATCTCGGGGATCATGGGTTTTTTGATAAACGTTTTATTTATGAAGAATCTTTAAGAATGCCATTTATTCTAAAGTATCCGAAAAGAGTGAAGGCGGGAAGTGTTAATGAGGATATAATATCAAATATCGATTTTGCTCCTACTCTATTAGAGTTGGCCGGTATATCAACTGATCAAAAAATGCAAGGCACTAGTTTTGTCTCTGTTTTAGAAGGGGAAACCCCTGAAGACTGGCAAGATGCGATGTACTATCATTACTATGAGTTCCCATTTTGGCATCACGTTCAACCTCATTATGGCCTAAGAACCCAAAAATATACCTTAGCTCATTTTTATTATAATATTGATGTTTGGGAGTTATACGATCTAGAAAATGATCCAAATCAAATGAATAATATTTATAACCATCCAGACTACTTAGATGTTGTCAATGAATTAAAGATTAAGTTGAAAAACTTAATGATAAAATTTGAGGATAATAAGAGTTTGTCAGATTTTAGAAAAATAACTGATGCTGATTTTGGTAGAATTGTAGATGATATTAAAGCCGAGGAATCTGTGCATCAAATTTTAAATAAAAAATAGGTTTTTTTAATGAAAAGTTCAGAAAGGTTATTGGAAGTGCTTAAGTATACAAAAAAAAGCAAGAATTCGTTGGGTAAAGAGCTGGGTCATGGGAATGGAGTTACTATTGGCTATATCGTTAATGAAAGAAATGGAATATCAGCCAAAGTAGCTGCGGCCATTTGCGATAATTATTCTGAAATTAGCTATGATTGGATCATGAATAACAAGGGGGAAATGCTTTTAACAAAGTTAGAGAGTGATAATGGCAAACGATTCCAGAATATTGATTTAATCAAAACGATTAAAGACCAGAATTTAAGAATAGAAATTCTAGAGCAACAGGTGATAAAACTAATTAAATCTCGTTGATAAAAAAATATTTTTTTCAACGATACTTTTATTAATAGTTTTGGCTGCTTAAGATCTCAGCAGTAGCTTTTCGTGCCTATAAAAATAATTACTCTGTTTCATATATTAGTTTAAATGCGGAAAACATAAACATTTATAGCACAACTGCAGGTGAAAGCCAGGCTAAAGCTACTCGTTAAGAATGTTTTATGCATTTAGTTTCTGTCGGCTATACAAGTATTATAATTACTCTCGTGTTTTTAATCTTTTTAGATAGAATTTAAGTAGTCATTGGTTGGGTATTATTAGAAGGGTTAATTATACGCTTGATGTTTATAAAAAGTAACTGAAAAATAAATGTTTAATGAATCAAGTTTGTCAATTAAAAATTAACATTGATATTAGTATGTGCTAAAACAAATTGATTAGAGCGCTAAGTCAAATTAAGCTACGTTTTATAATGAATAATTTATTTAAACAGTTTCTTTTCATAATAAGTATTTGTAATGGTCTATTACTTCAAGGGCAGCTGCAATTAAACCAAATATCACATATCAATGGTTTATCTCAAAACACCGTAAATAGTATTATTCAGGACAACGATGGGTTTTTATGGATCGCAACCTATAATGGTATAAACAAGTATGATGGTTATTCAATGGACTATTATGATTTATCCAACAGGAATCTAAGTAGTAATTTGATTCATAATTTATTTAAAGATAACGATGGTAATATTTGGGCGGGGACTCCAGAATCAGGTATCAACCGAATTAATCCTAACACTAAAAAAATAGTAACTTTCTTCAATAATTCAATAGATGCAGGGAATTTCAGGAGCAACCCCAATGCTGTTTTTCAGTTACATCAGTCGGCTTCTGGCGTCTATTTTTATTTGTCTAAAAAAGGAGGTTATAATTTCTTTAGAATCTCAAAAAAAGATATTATAATCAATCATGAAAAAAATATTACCTGGAAGTCGGGTGGCAGTTCAATTAACATGGCTAAGCCTTCAAAAAACGGAAAACATTGGTTTTTTAATTCTTCCAAAGGTGTTAAGCTGAGTCAAGCTAATGTAGCTTTTGAAAATGATAAAATAGCTTTGAACCTCCAAGACTCAAATATAATGGATCCTATTTTTGATAATGGGTTTGTTGTAAATTTTTATGAGTATTCAAAAAATACGCTCTACTTTGTTAGTAATAAATTAGAGTTAATTGAAATCAAATTAAATGATGATTTAAAAGTAATCAGTAAAAAAAGAATAGATATTTTTAGTAATTCAAGAGATTTGTCTAAAATTAATTATCAAACAGTTAGTATTATAAGTGATAATAAAAACGGATTATGGATTGGGCGCAATGAGATCTTAATTAACTATAATGTTAACTCAGGAGCTATCTTTGACATTGGTGAATCTGGCAATAACAAACTTGAAAATAAGGATATAAAGCGCCTGTTTGTTGATAAATTCAATATTCTGTGGGTTGGAACTTATAATAATGGAGTTTATAAAATAGATTTTGAAAAAAAGAGTTTTTTGAGTTCTATTGCATTTTTAAAAAAAGAGGCTTTGTATAATGAAGTCTTTCATAAGTCGCCAATTAAGGCAATGTGTGAGGACAACAATGGAAATATATGGTTAGGAGCCGGGGGATTAGGTGGTATCGCAAAAATAACGGTCAATCAACTCGATTCCAGCTTATCTAATTCGAAGCAAAAAAAATGGGTTTTTGATTACTTGAATACCAATAAGAAGTTTCAAAAACAACCCTTCTACCGAATTAAAAAATTATTAAATGATTCTAAAGGTAATATTTGGGTTGGCTCTACATCAGGTCTTAGTAAAATACAACTGCTATCAAATTCATATAAAACTGAAACGTTTAAAGCTTTTAATCCCGAAAAATCATCTTTTAGTTTCCCTGTTTTTGCAATTGAGGAAGACCATCTTGGTGCTATTTGGGCGGGTTATTTTGGCAATGGGCTTCTAAAGCTTACCTATAATAGTAATTCCAAAAAATATGAATATTTATCCTATAAAAATGATCCTGAAAACACTGAAAGTCTCTCAAATAATACCATTAGGGTTATTACTGAAGATTCATATAAAAATCTTTGGATAGGTACAGCGTTAGGATTAAATAAGTTAAAATATAATAAAGATGGTTCTGTGGTATTTGAACGTTTTTTTAATAACAAAAAGGATAATAACAGTTTAGGCAATGATCATGTGCTGGATGTTTTTCAATCAAAAAACGGGAATATATATGTAGGAACTTTTGGCGGAGGCTTGAATGAGATTACGATATTGAAAAATAATAAGTATCAGTTTAAACGCTATACTATTAAAAATGGACTTCCCAGCGATGTAGTTTATCATATTGAAGAAGATTCAAGTGGAAACCTTTGGTTGATGCATATCCGCGGAATGTCTAAATTAAACTTAACAACTGGGAAAGTTAGTTATTTTAAAAATCAATCTAATTTAAATGAATATGAATTCAGGGACAATTCGATGCTAAAAACATCTTCCGGATATATTATTGGAGGGACAACAACTGGTTTTTCTTTTTTTGATCCTGATAAATTAACTGAAAACAAAACTAAAGCTGAACTCGTAATTACTGATTTTAAAATATCAAATGAATCAGTAAACATTTCTGAAAAAAAGCAGGGTAAAGTTATTCTGGATAAAAACATAAATCAAACTGATAAAATCGAATTATCCTATAATATGAATTCGTTTGAATTTGCTTTTTCCAGTTTACATTTTTCTGATCCTGAAAAAAATAAATATAAATATATCTTAGAAGGTTTTGATGACAAGTGGTATTATTCTATTGGAAATCAGCGCCGTTTTGCTACTTATACTAATATCCCTGCAGGAGAATATACCTTTAAAGTTTATGGGTCAAATAGTGCAGGTATATGGACGGATGAACCAAAAAAAATATCGGTTTCAATAAAAAACCCTTGGTATTTAACAACCCTATCAATATTTCTTTTTTTGATTCTATTAGTCACTGTGATATATGTTTTTGTTAAAATTCGTTTAAGTCAGATCCGATTAGAAAAGTCCGAAGAAATGAATCAGATGAAGCTTCAGTTTTTCACTAACGTTTCTCACGAATTAAGAACACCTCTAGCTTTAATTGTTAGCCCCCTAGAGCAGATTATAAGAGGTAATGTTAATCTTAAGGATCAGCCTAAGTTAAATTTAATAATGTATAAAAACTCCAATAGGTTGCTTAAATTAATTAATCAACTTTTAGATTTTAGAAAAGCAGAATCTGGAAACTTAAGTTTAATGGTTCAGAACGACGATCTAGTATCTTTTGTTAGGGATGTCTTTACTGTATTTGAAGAAATTGCATTAGAAAAAGAAATTAAGTTTTTATTCCTGTCTGGAGAAAAAGAAATAAGCGCATGGTTTGACAATGACAAAATTGAAAAAATATTATACAATTTATTGTCAAATGCTTTCAAATTTACTCCCAAAGGAAAAAGTATTAAAGTAAGTGTTGAAATAAAAAACAAAGACTATGCAATTATTAAAGTAATTGATTATGGAATTGGAATTCCAGAAGAAGAATTAAACAGCGTATTTGAAAGATTCTATCAAACTAGAAATAAAAATATTTCTGCTCAAGAAGGCTCGGGTTTAGGATTAGCTTACATAAAACATTTAGTTAAAATACATAACGGAGAAATTAATATTAAAAGCAAATTACATAAAGGCACCACTTGCACTGTTACTATACCGATTTCTAAAACGGCTTACTTAAAAAGCTCTATCATAGAACTACAGCCTCAAAAATATAATTTTAATTATTCAACAACTGGAGTTAATGTTTTAAAAGAAAGCCAATTATTACGGGGAAAGCTAGTCGAAAACATTACTGAACATTCAACTGAAACACCACTTATATTAATCGTTGAAGACAATCGAGAGTTAAGAGATTATATGGTTGACTTTTTAAGTAATGACTTTAGGGTGTTAACAGCAAATAATGGAAAAGAAGGATTAGATCTGGCAATTAAAAACATACCAAATATTATTATATGCGACTTAATGATGCCTATAATGGATGGGATTGAAATGTGTAAAACACTAAAAACAGATGTTAATACAAGTCATATTCCTGTCATCATTTTAACGGCAAAGTCTGGAATAGAAAACGAAAAAGAGGGTTTAGAAACAGGAGCTGATGAATACCTTTTGAAACCTTTTGATGTTGATCTTTTAAAATTAAGATTAAATAACATTTTAAGAACCAAGCAACAATGGATTCAAAAATTTAAAACTAATTCAAGTTCTAAACCTTGGAAGGAATTGTCAAATAAACTAGATCAAAAATTTATTGAAAAATCAATTGAAATAGTTAAAAAAAATCTGGATAATGCAAACTTCTCCGTTGAACAATTCGCATTAGAAATAGGAATGAGTAGGTCTGCCCTTTTTTTAAAGCTAAAATCCGTCACTGGGCAATCTAGCTCTGAATTTATAAGAACTATTCGTATTAATAATGCTGCAAAACTTATTAGGTCTATGAAGTATTCTATTTCCGAAATAATTTATATGGTTGGATTTTCAGACCCTAAATATTTTAGAACTTGCTTTAAAAAACAATTTGGAATGCGCCCTAGTGAATATCTTAAAATAAAAAAAACTTAAGGAAAGCTGTTTATATTAAAGATGAAAAATGGTTAAAATAAGATACTGCTTAAAATGCCGATCAATTGTCAATAATTTAGCTCAAGAAAACAAATGTTCATTTAACCTTATAAATAAACCATAATTCCCTGACAATTTTTTTTAATATTAGTTCATTCGCACAACTAAAATATTATTTTTACAATAAACTAAAACAAAACAAACATGAAATTATTATTCAATAGACTTTTCCTATTTGCAGTTCTAATCATGTGTTCGAGCACATTGTTAGGCCAAAGCAATATTTCAGGAACAGTTTTAGACGCTAACAATCAGCCAATTCCTGGAGCTACAGTTCTAGACGCAAATGATTCGTCTAATGGAACAGTAACAGACTTTGATGGAAACTTTTCCATCAACATGGATCAAAATGGAACTTTGAATGTAAGTTACATTGGCTATCAAGCCCAAGAGATTCCAATATCTGGACAGACTCAAGTCAACATTTCACTTGTAGAAGACGTTTCTCAGCTTGACGAAGTCGTTCTTACGGGTTATGGAGCATCAGTCCGAAAAAGTGATTTGACTGGATCTATAGCCTCAGTAGGTGCTGCTGACTTCGAAAATCAACCACTCATAAGAGTAGATCAAGCCCTGCAGGCGAGAGCAGCAGGTGTTGCAGTAACTCAAACTAGTGGTGCACCCGGTGCCGGATTTAAAATTAGAATCCGTGGAACCAATTCCTTAACAGGAAACAACAGTCCTCTATACGTAGTAGACGGCCTTGTCGTGGGAAACATCAATAACTTGAATGCGAGTGACATCAGTTCTATGGAGGTTTTAAAAGATGCTTCTGCAACTGCGATTTATGGAAGTAGAGGTGCAAATGGAGTTGTATTGATTTCTACTAAATCTGGAACAAAAGGAGATGCTAAAATTCAAATAGATACTTTCTTTGGGACTTCCGAAACATTTCAAAGGCTACCTGTCTTGACAGGTGCTGAATTTGCACGAGGAGTTAACTTAAGAAATGGTGTTGATACTTATTCTGGATCAGACATAAGTAGTTTAGAGGCTAGTGGAGGTACTAACTGGCAAGATTATTTTTTCAGAAGTGCTCCTTTTTCAAATATTAATATTTCTGCAAGTGGTGGTTCTGAAGATGTTGATTACTACCTGTCAGCCAATAGTTATAAGGCTGATGGTACAATAGTAGATCAAGACTACAGTAGGATGAACCTGAGGGCAAACATCAATGCGCAACTAAGTGAAAAACTAAAAGTTGGGGTAAACAATTTTATCAGTCGTTCACAAAATAATGGCGTTCGTGCTAATATTGCAACTGGTATGGCTTGGGATATATCTCAAACTCCTTTAGATGCAAGCGGAAATGACAACTCATCTCCTGTTTATTCCGGAGTTGGTAATGGTACCCCGCAGCCTCTTTTAGCTCCAAAGTATAATAGTCGTGAAAACATTTCAGATCAATTGATTTCAAGTATTTACGCAAATTATGAGCTTACTGATAACTTAGTTTTAAATATTTCGGCAGGTCTTGAGAAGATTGATTTAACTAATAGTGGTTATGTTTCTTCGCTAGTAAACGGTACAAGTGAAGCAACCGTAAGAGACCAACAGGGTTTACGTCTTCAAAATACAAATCGATTAACCTATAAAAACGATAATCCTGATCATGCGTTTCAAGCTGATTTGATTCATGAGCAGCAGTCTTTTGAACAGAGTTTTAGAGAGGCTAAAGCAAGTTCTTTTTTCTCCAATTCTACAAACTTTAGAGAGCTTTCATTAGCTGGAATTCAAAATACAGACAGCGGAGAAATAAACGAAAAATTAGAGTCTTTCTTGGCTAGGGTTAACTACTCATTATATAACAAATATTTATTTACTGCTTCTGTTAGAACAGATGGTTCGAGCAAGTTTAGCGAAGATAACCGTTGGAGTACTTTTCCCTCGGGATCAATCGCATGGAGAGTTTCTCAGGAAGATTTCCTTAAAGATCATTCAACGATTAGTTCTATGAAAGTGCGTGCAAGTTATGGTGTTACAGGGAGTCAGGCAGTAAGCCCTTTCTCAACGATCTCCATTCCAGGAATTTCAACTGCTAACAATTATCCTTTTACTGGAGGAGTTGCAAGTATTGGTGTGGCGCCATCAAATAGAATGCCTAATCCTGACTTGACTTGGGAAACAACCACTCAATTCAATATCGGATTTGATATTGGTCTTTGGAACTCTAAAACCTCACTTTCTGTTGATTATTATACCAAAAACACAAAAGACATCCTCTTAAACAGAGTTCTTCCAGAGTTTGTTGGACCAACGATTGTTACTCAAAATGCTGGAGAAGTAGAAAACAAAGGGTTTGATATTTCTTTAAATACTGTCCTTTATGAAAAAAATGATCTGTCGATAAATTCCAACTTTAACTTATCCTCTAACAAAAACAAAGTTCTTTCATTAGTAGACGGTTTAGAGTCAATGGTGTTGGGTAATGTTTTCTATGCAAGTACATTCGATGTTAATCCAACAAGAGTGGAAGTTGGAAAACCAATGAGTTCATTTAGAGGTTATATTTTTGAAGGTATCCACCAAACTGGTAATACTGATGGCGGTATCCCTGGTCATGCTAAATACAGAGATTTGGATGGAGTTGCCGGAATCACTGCAGATGATATTGGTACTGTAGGTGACGGAAATCCAGACTTCACATGGGGATGGAACCTAGACGTTGATATTAAGGACTTTAATATAAACATGGTCTTTGAGGGAGCTCAAGGAAATGATATTTATAACTTCCAAAGAATGAGAATGATGGGGCTAGGTTCAGCTCAATTCCATGCCGTACTCATGCTGACTTTTGAGATAGTTGGACCACTTCAAATCCTAGTAATACAATCCATGCAGGTACACAAGAAGCAAGAAACACCAACAGATGGCTCTCTTCTCAATGGATTGAGGATGGATCTTACACCTCGCTTAAAAGCATGTCTGTAACCTATAATTTTGGTGATCGCTTTAGTGATGTTGGCATTGAACAAGTAAAGTTTTTTGTAAATGCTGAAAATCTATTTATCATAACAGATTACTCAGGCTTTGATCCTGTATCAACCGCTTCGGGAAATTCAGATGTTGACCTTGGAATTGATTTAAATGCTTTTCCCATCTCAAAGTCCTTTTCGGTTGGATTTAACCTAACATTTTAAAAAATAATAATCATGAAATACACAAATAAAATATTTACCCTATTTGTTTCATTGATGTTTGTATTCTCTTGTAGTGATCTTGAGGAAGACAGAGGTGGAATATTATCATTAGACAACCTACAATCGGAAGGTGATTTAGTTGCAGCTCTTACTCCGGTTTATAAGGAGCTTCAAACAACTTATAAAAATCCTCACCTATTTAGAACAAACACCTATGGTTCGGATGACATTACAACCTGGTGGGGAGGAAACAAAGCGCCTCTAAGGGTTTTTGATGGGTTTAACTACGGTAGTGGAGAAAACTCTGATCTTGCATGGCTTGCTCATGACTGGAAGGGTTTTTGGAAAGTAATTTATCATGCCAATTCTTTGATCGAAGGGATCAAAACCTCAACAGCTCCTGATGCCATTAAATCAGTTGTTGACGGAGAAGCCAGATTCTTAAGAGCATATTCTTACTTCCATTTAGTTCGTGAGCATGGTAATATGCCGATTGTCATAGACGGGATGACCCCAACGGGTAAAGAAGCAAGAGCTACAGTCCTTGAAAACTACAAGCAGATAGAAAGCGATCTATTACTCGCAGAAGTTTCACTTCCTGCACCAGGAGCTACAGCAAACGTTGGGCGCGCTTCTAAATCAGCAGCAAAAACATTGCTTGCTGACTTATATTTAACTTGGGCTGGATGGCCTGTTAAAGACCCCTCAAAAAATGCTCTAGCTGCAAGCAAAGCAAAAGAAGTAATTGATATGGGATACCACCAATTGTTGGATATTCATAAACTGTGGTTGTTTGAGAATGCCAATAGCTTAGAGAGTGTTTTTTCTGTTCAGTTTTCTAAAGAAGAGGATCACAGAAACGGACACCCTGCTGCATTTAGCTTTCACATGGCCAGAGGATGGTCTGACTGTTATCCTGAGCTACAGTTTTTTAAAGACTTCCCCGCAGGTGCAAGAAAAGACGCGACATTTGTAACAGAAATCCCTAATCGTGGATTTGCAGGCGGTAAGATTATTGATAAAGACCCCTCTAACTAAGTCCTGGGAAGTTTCCGAAAGGTTTCATCCTATGTATAAAAAATATACTATATCGGAGGACTTAACTGTTGTTGGTCGTACAATGGGCTATCGTCCTGTTGAATTATACAGATATGCTGAAGTATTATTGATTTATGCAGAGGCAAAAGCTGCTTCAGGAGGTGTTGACGCATCCGCGCTTGATGCACTTAATCAAGTGAAAAGAAGAGCTGCTGGACTTGATCCTAATACTCCTGATGCTTCTGTTGATGCAACTTCAGCAACGATTAGTGATATTATTGCTGAAAAGGGATGGGAATTGGCTGCTGAAGACAAAAGATGGTTTGATCTAATCAGAACAGAAACTCTTGAAGAAGTTGCGGCTAAGAAGAGACCCTACTGAGAAAGTTCCTTTGATGAGACAACCGACAGAGGCACAATACATTACTCCGCTGCCTGCTGAAGCAGTCTCTAGGTAGTAACTTAATTCAAAACCCAGAAGGATTTCGAACCTAAATATACCAATTCTGTAGTCTTATTAATAAAAAAAGGAAGTGATAATCACTTCCTTTTTTTATTATTTAATCTTTTTTGTATGTATCTCTCTGTATGCATTAGCCCTAAGAATAAGGGGTCAATCAATTCTGCATCCCATTTTTGTCTTAAAGAATCTAGTCTTATTAACTCCTGTGGATAAAGTTCAGCAATGTCATTATCTTCGCTAATGTCTTCACTCAAATTGTATAACTCTTTTACGGAATTGTTTTCTTTGGTAACCAGTTTAAGGTCACCATCTCTAACCGAATAAAAGTCGCCATCAAATTTTCTGATATAAAGTGTGGAATGAGGACTTCCCTTTTTCTTACCTTTTAAATAAGGGATAATATTTACACCGTCTAGTGGTCTATCTTTTGCTAAAGGTGCATCGGCAAGGTCTGCAAAAGTAGCCATAAGGTCCAAAGCCGAAACGGGATAATCATAAACCATGGGCGAAAGCTCCCCTGGCCATTGCATCGCAAAAGGAATTCGATTGCCCCCTTCGTAAATTGATCCTTTTCCTTCTCTAAGTACCCCATTGTCAGAAGAATTTGCATGTTCAGGACCTCCATTATCAGACAAAAAGAAAACCAATGTGTTTTCATTGAGTCCTTTGGCCTCCAGCTGATCTAAAATTTTACCCACACCATCATCTACCGCACTAACCATTGCGGCATAAGTTCTTCTTTTAGCGTCTTTGATGTGTTCAAACCGACTCAAATATTTTTCTGTAGCTTGAAGTGGACTATGAGGAGCGTTGTAGGAAACAAATAAGAAAAATGGATCTTTTTGAGTTTTGTCAATAAAACTAACGGCATTGTCGGAAAACTCGTCAGTCAGGTAATTTTTTATCTCTACCGGAGTATGGTCTTTCATGATCCAAGTCTTGTAGCTCATAGGTTCGTCACTAAAAGAATAGCTGTCCTTGATTGTTAACTCTTCGGGAAAATATTTATGTCCTCCTCCCAAGTGACCAAAAAAGCTTGTGAATCCGCGATTCATTGGATGATTAGAAATATGAGCACCCAAATGCCATTTACCAATAATCCGTGACTTATAACCTACTTGACCTAAAACCTCTGGTATCGTCTTTTCGGTTTGAGGCAATCCCATATTAGGGTCATTCGGACGGTATTGAATGTTTCTCTCATAACCAAAACGCTGTTGGTACCTTCCCGTGATAAACCCAGCCCTGCTCGGACTGCAAACAGAATATGATGTATAGCCATTGGTGAATTTAATCCCATTTGCAGCAATCCGATCAATGTTGGGTGTAGGGATTTCAGTGCTTCCGTTGAAGCCAACATCCCCATAACCTAGATCGTCCGCCATAATCACTATGAAATTAGGTTTTGCTTGTTCCGCTTTATTGGAGTCGCTACCTTTCTTGTTTATTAATTGGTAGGCTCCTCCAAAAAATATTATGATTACAATAATTTTAATGACTGCTTTTTTCATGATTTTTAAAATATTTAATCCTCTAAAATAATTATTAATCCCTAAATTAGAGGACTTATTAAATTATTAAAATAAAAAATCATGTTGTTCTATATTAAATACAATACTGCTCTAATGCTTTTCGCTTTATTGCTTTTTTCTTGTGCTGAAAAAGTTGAAGAAGTCAAGCCAAATGTCATTATCGTTTATATGGACGACTTGGGTTATGGCGATGTAGGTTATAATGGTGCAAAGAAATTAAAAACCCCTAACATGGATGCTTTGGCAAAAGGTGGGATGAACTTTAACAATGGATATGCAACCTCTGCAACCTGTACTCCCAGCAGATATGCACTGTTAACCGGAGTCTATCCTTGGAGAGAAAAAAGAGCTAAAATTTTACCCGGAACTGCACCCTTGATTATTGGAACAGAACAAATGACCATTCCAAGAATGTTGAAGCAAGAAGGCTACCAAACGGCAATTATAGGAAAGTGGCACTTGGGATTGGGTGATGGTAAAGTAGATTGGAATAAACTAGTAACTCCTGGTCCAAATCAATTGGGATTTGACTATTCTTATATTTTAGCAGCGACTCAGGATCGTGTCCCTACCGTATATATTGAAGATGGAAATGTGGTAGGATTAGACCCCAATGATCCAATAACTGTAAGCTATAAAAAGAATTTTGAGGGAGAACCAACAGGTTTGGATAATCCAGAATTAACGACCATGAAATGGCATCATGGACACAACAACAGTATCGTGAATGGAATCCCAAGAATTGGCTTTATGAAAGGTGGTGATGCGGCAAAATGGAGTGACATTGACATGGCCGACGAATTTCTAAATGGGGTCAAAAGCTACATTAAAAAAAACAAAGATAAGCCGTTCTTCTTATACTATCCTATGCAACAACCGCATGTTCCAAGAACGCCACACCCAAGGTTTAACGGAGTTTCTGATTTAGGCCCAAGAGGCGATGCAATTGCCGAAGCTGACTGGTGTCTTGGGGAACTAAAAAAGACCCTAGAAGCAGAAGGTATATTAGAAAACACGCTAATCATTTTTTCTAGCGATAATGGTCCTGTCCTTAACGATGGTTACTTTGATGATGCCGATGTTAGAAATGGCGATCATAAGCCCTGGGGACCTTTCCGTGGCGGAAAATACAGCTTGTTTGAAGCTGGGACACACGTTCCATTTATTACTTATTGGAAGGGAAAAATTAAACCCGGAGTCTCTGATGCAATCGTAAGTCAATTAGATCTTCTGTCTTCTATCGCGCAACTGGTAGGAAGCGAAGTCCGAACCCCTGATAGTGAACCAATGCTGGAGGTATTGATGGGGAATTCTGATCAAGGTAGAACAGCGTTGGTGTTGGAAGCCACAAGCAGAACTGCTTTTCGTAAAGGAGACTGGGTGATGATTCCTCCCTATAAAGGACCTGCTGTGAATGAAAAAGTGCAAATTGAATTGGGCAATGATTCTGAATTTCAATTATTTAATCTGGTGAATGATATCGGTCAGCAAAAAAATCTTGCGGAAGCGAATCCAGACAAACTCAAAGAAATGCTAAATGCTTTTGAAGCTATTCGAGGGAAGGATTATAGTAAAACACAAAAGCTAGAACTCAAATAGTAAAAACACTACTCTTTTTTCTCTAAAAACTTTATCATATTAATAAGCATTTTATCGGCTACTGGATCTTTCCCTAAGTTTTCTAAAATTTGGAATTGAGACAATAAATATTTCCCTTTTCCCATGGAAATAAAGGTTAGATCAGCTCCCCACCATGAGGGTCCAGGCCCTTTGTAGCCTAATTTATTTCCCTTAGAAAACCAATCGAATGCTACGGAAGTTACGATAGGTTTTTCTTGAACACTAACTCCGTTTATCTTTAAATCCCTCAATGTTTTTTGAGGCCAGATATTTTCATAAGTATTTCTTAAAAATCCATTGGTTTGCAAGCCTTTAAATAGTGGATGATCTTTGGCAATGTGAGGAATGCAAGTCCACAAACCTCTTGAAGGATGAACCTTAGCCGTAAATGGAGTGGCGTATGATTCAGCTTTCACGCTGTCTATCAATCGGTCAAGATAGACTGCAGTGCCTCCGTTTTTCACAAAATCTTTTAAGCTTTTAAATTGCTTTTTCTCCTTATCATTAGTGGCTTTATTTGAACTCACCAAAACAGGAATATTCTTCGAAGTCAACCGGTTAAAATCTACAGTTTGAATTTTTAATTTTTTTAGTTGTTTTTTAAGATTTCCCTCAAAATCCAACAAGGCAACTTTCCCCTCTGGAGGGGTTAAACTTGCAGGGTTAAAAACCTCAAATTCAATAAAATTTTCGGTTAATAAGGTGTCATCTTTGTTAACTACTTTGACCTTTACTTCATAGCTACCGCTCCATTGACTGGTGTCAAGTTTCTTTGAAAATAAATTAACAACTCCCGATTTCCAATCTGCTTCTAAGGTTTCCTCGAAAACAGCGCCCCCTTTACTGGACTCAATTGAAATCAATAGTTTCCCTTCAATCGCATCCAAATCATTGATCCCGGTGATTTTTATGTTCATTCCTTTCTGTGCATAAACATTTCTCGGTAGCGTTCTGATCGAAACAATCCTGGGCTGATTGGCTGCCTTGGTCGCTTCATAAGCATAGGTTTTCGGGTTGCGCCAAATGTCCAAAAGACCAGCTCCCATGATCCAATCCCCAGCGGTCAACGCATGAACGCAATAACCGTCCATATGGGGGTTAGAACGAATCGCTTCAATCATTCTTTTGTTCGCTGTTCCGTGGACATGTTGTTGGTCCAAATAAAACTGTTTCATGTCGGGGTACAAGTTCTTCAATCCAGTATCAACGAGCATTTGTTGTTGCTCTTTGTGCAAGCGTTTGTAATATCTGTAAGCCGGAGTCAAAGGGTTGCCCTCCTTTGCAAATCTTTCATTATTTTCTATTAATTCTGGCAAACTGCCATAGCCCAGCTCGGACAAAAAAGACATTAACCCTGGAACTACTTTTGACTTTCCTTCCATCTTAAATCCGCTGATCCCATACTCCTTTTTCTCATCGTCGGACATGGCCATAGAAACATATCCATTGTAAACCTTTTCGTTGATGTAAGCTCCTGGGTAATTATGAATGTCATTAAATTTAGTTGGTTCGTATTCATAAGGCAAATACATATTGGCTCCAAAAGCCCAGCCTCCGGATTCATCTAAAATCAATCGGGTGGGATCAAGCTCCCTGGCAAGCATTGCCATGGGTCCTAAGCGCTGATTAAGGACGGGGCGGTGCAATTCATTGAACAGTTCCCACTGAACGATACAGGCCCTGTTTCGGTCTTTTAAGATGGTTTCCTTGACCTCATTGGTTACCCGACTCGGAAGGTAGGGTGTCGACAAGGGCAAGCCCATGCACTCGAGGGCTGGACTCCCCACAACCATGATCCCCATTTCGTCGGCAAGATCAAGCCACATCGGCGAGGTGGGATGCCGCCAAGGACGAATCATGTTAAAGCCGGCCTCTTTTGCCAATCGAATTTCCTTTCTTGCCATTTCTTCAGAATCCGGAAATGCAATTCCATTGGGGTAGAGTCCTTCAAAAAAGGAAGCTTTGATGTAGATTCGTTTGCCATTTAAGTAAAAATCTTTATTCCTGATTGTCAATTCCCGCATTCCAAATCTTTCGCTCCAATAATCGGAAAAAAGCCCCTCGTTTTCAATTGTTATTTTTACGCAGTACAAGTTTGGAGTGTCTGGCGACCAATATTGAGTGTCTGGAATGTTAACTACTATTTTGTGATCATTTAAACCAGGATGTACTTTTATTTTTTCTTTAACTGTTATCCTTCTATGCTCAGCATCCAATAGATTGATTTTAATTCCAATTTCGGCTCCTTTGATCGCCGTGTGATCTATTTCAAGGTTAAAAGTCGCGGTGTTGTCTCTGAGATTAGGCACTATAAAAACATCTTTTATGTAGGCAGCTCCAGAAGCAATCAACCTTACATTCTGCCACACCCCGCCGGAAATCCCACCTCTCCATTGAGGGGTTTCTAGGGCCTTGACGCCATCAATGTTTTTATCCGACAACAAGATCGGGCCAACGACACGTAAAGTCAAAACATTTTCTTTTCCTGTTTGAATCATTTCATCTATTCGAAATTCAAAAGGGGTAAATCCGCCTTCGTGATAGCCGACAACTTCATTGTTAATCCATACTTCTGAAAGATAATTGACCGCATCAAATTGTAAGCGAATAATCTTTTCTTCCCAATCTTTTGGAACCTCAAAAGCATAACGATAAAACGCCACGCCTTCATAGTCCTCCTCTATCAATTCCCAACTGCTTGGAATCGAAATTGGTTTTTTGTTTTTGAGGGTTTTAAAAACCTCGTCTTCCTGCCAGTTTAGATTCGCACCTTGGTTGTTGTGGTCAAAAACAATTTCCCAATTTCCGTTTAGGGAGATGATTTTTTGCTCTTGAGAAAGTCCTAAAAAAGGTTGAATTAAAAACCAACTGAACACAAGAATTTTTAATTTTTTCATTTTAATTATTACTTATAAATCCATTTAATTTTAAGGGAGAAACCATCACTGCCATTTGATCACGCATTTCTAATAAAGTGTTTTGATCGTCTGGATTGTCCAGCACCAGATTGTTCCATTCGTTGGGGTCATTTTGATGATCATATAATTCTTCTTTCCCGTTGTTATACAAAATGTAACGGTATCGGTCGGTTCTGATGGCATAGTGTTGCAAAGTAGGATCGTTTTTAAATTCTGGGCCAGCGTAAACAACAGTTAAAGCTGGCTTTTCACCTTTCCAACTTTTGGCTTCTGGATTTTCAATCAAGGTTCTTAAACTGTGTCCGTCCAGCGCGCGACCTTTTTCGTTTTTTAGGGTGTCATCCGATAAGCCACAAAAGTCCATTAAGGTGGGATAGACATCAATGAGGGAGACCACTTTTTCAACTTTAGAATCCGGTATTGAAACGCCTGGGACTCTCATGATCAGGGGGACTCTTGTGCTTTCTTCCCAAAGGGAGTTTTTGTAGAGGTAATCTTTTTCTCCCATGTGAAATCCGTGATCGCTTGCCAAAACCACTACCGTATTTTTTTTAAGGCTGGACTGATCGAGGGCATCCATTACTTGTCCCACGTTATCGTCAACTGCTGCAACACAGGCAAGATAGGCTTGCGTCCAACGTTTGAGGCCTTCCTCCTCACTGCCATAGGATTCAATGATATCATTAAATAATTTTTCCCCTCTACCGAGCGCAAACTCATTTCCTTGACCATAGGAAACTTGTAAAAAAGTGTCATCAGCATCTCCCTCTTTTTTGATTGTAATTTTAATTTTACTCAAAGGGAATCGATCAAAATATTTTTTTGGGGCAATCAGAGGTGTGTGCGGTCTGAGAAATCCAACGGCTAAGAAAAATGGTTTTTCGAGGGGTTGTGAAGCAAGAGATTTTATTTTTTCTGCAGTCCATGCTGCATTTTTTTCATCAGGAGTTGGATCTCGGTCCTCATCATTTCGGTAGCGCATGGGATGCGTCCCTTCTTTTTGATAACCATAAATCCATTGAATGGGCTGTCCTTCGGCGTTTGTTCTTCCAGCTAAATTGGTCAATGGACCAAGTGAGCCGTCAATTGAACCAATGTTAGAAAAAGGAGGCGGTACATCTGGATGAGGCAGGCGGTGGGTGCCGTCGAAAACCACAGGGCCATAATCTGGATGGTTTTCAAAATGATCCCAATTGGCCCTTTTAAGGTGGTGTAATATTTTCCCTGTACCTAGGGTCTGATAACCTTCTTTTTTGAATTGCTCGGAAAGGGTTCTTGTGTTTTTTAATACGGGATTATTAAACCACGGCGACATGAAAAAATTTCTAGATTTGTGCGGATAAATTCCCATCAGCATGCTTGCTCTTGAAGGGCCACACATGGGCGCATTGGTGTGGGCGTTGAGAAAAGAAGTTCCAGACATTGCCAGTTTGTTTATGTTGGGGGTTAAGGATTGCGGGTGCCCTTTAAAAAGTTCAATGCAATCGTTGAGGTCATCAATCATGATCAACAACACATTGGGCTTTTTGGCAGGAGGGCTTTGACAGGCAGATATTATTAAAATATTTACAGCAAAAAGTAACCGCAGTAAATTGTCCTTAGGGGTAAGCAGAAGTTTCAATCTCATAAAAATTCGTTTAATACGTTCGGTTCCTCCTATTATTAAACTGACACATATAATCTATAAAAATTAAGTATAAAAAATTATCTAAAAAATCTTGGTAAATAAGAATTAGAGACTGTTTTGTTGAATTGAAAAGAAGGGGCTAATCAGCGATGGCGGCTTTTTCTCCATTTTCGTCTATGGCAACAAATACGATGAAGCATTCACAGTTTTGCTTTTTTTCGTTATTGATTAGGTTTTTACTAGAAACCACGACTTTAATTCTCATTGAGGTGACGCCTGTTTTGATGATCTCTGCCTTGAGCTTTACCAAATCGCCAATGCTGATGGGTTTTAAAAACTCGATGTCATCTACAAACTTGGTGACGCAATATTTTCCACTAAACTGGACGGCAAGCGCATAGCCTATTTCATCGATCCACTTCATCACTTTTCCTCCATGGACATTTCCCCTGTAATTGACGTCTACTGGTTCGGCTAGAAAAGACATTTTTAGTTTTTGATTTTTCATCTTACTGTTACTTTGATTCAATATAGTGGATTTAAGTGTGAGAAAATCCATCTGCCTTTAAAAAATAACGCCACTGCCGTCGGTTAATTAATAAAAGTGAATGTTACTGGATTTTTTAGAATTAATCTTCTTTACACAGGAAACCTGCCCACTCTTTCCATTAATCTTAATTAAAAAAGCCTAAAATTAAATCTATTTTTCTTTTACGAGTGTAGTGCTGAGATAAGTAAATAACCAAAAGGTTATATATTTGAAATATGAATAAAACCACTAAAAGATTAAAAGCGCTTAGTAATCGACTTGACAAGGAAGCTGAACACTTCGATAACTTGATTGACATACTTAATACAGACAAAAGCAAAGAAGAAATTATAGAAGAGATAAAAAGAGAGTTACTTCTTGGTCAACTCAAGAGAAATATAGTTGTAACTCAGGAATTTGCTATCCTAACAAAAGGCAATAAAATTTTAGATGCAGAAGGTTTAAGCGTTTTAGCTTATACAGAGAGTATTTTAAAAGATATATCACAAGATAAAAGTAAACCCATTAAGCTCTGATAGAAGGGCTGATTTATTAATCAAAGCATAATTTTTGTTTTGATCTAAATTCAGAAAAGTTTAACTCTATATAATTTGTTAAACATCACACCTTCAAGTTCCATTGGGCATAATACTTGAACATAAAAAACTAATAATAACTCTTAAAACATATGATAAATGAAAATTTTAATATTGAAAAGACTTCCTTAAGTGAAGAGTTAAAAATAAATTTCTCAAATATTATCAGCCTTTTAGGTGAAAACATTGATCGTGAAGGCCTAGTCAAAACTCCCGAACGCGCTTCTAAAGCAATGAAATTTTTAACCAGTGGCTATGATACGGATCCAAAGCAAATTTTGGAAAGTGCTATGTTTAAAGAAGAATATAAGGAAATGGTAATCGTTAAAGACATTGAACTTTATTCACTTTGTGAACATCATGTCCTTCCTTTTTTTGGGAAAGCACATATTGCCTATATTCCGAATGGTCATATTGTTGGTTTAAGTAAAATACCTAGAGTTGTTGATGTTTTTGCAAGACGTTTGCAAGTTCAAGAACGCATGCAGAACAAATTTTAGAATGCATTAACGACACCCTGAAACCTCAGGGTGTTGCGGTTGTTATTGAAGCTTCCCATATGTGCATGATGATGCGAGGTATACAAAAGCAGAACTCGACCACCACCACATCAGGTTTTAGAGGGGCTTTTAAAGAAATAGAGACGCGAAATGAATTCTTAAAGCTGATTACCTCAAGTTTGTCTTAAGACTTAAAAAAAAGTTTTAAGACCGTTCGACTGAATATTCCTTTTTAAATTATAAAGGATTTTGAATTGAAAGAAGAGCTTACTAAAGATAATTAACAGTTCTTGGTAGAACAATAAAATAATTATAATTCAATTTATATAAGATCATTTAACTTTAAACACACATTCATGTTTATGACATTTTATAACTCTATCATTGAAAGATAAGATTTTGGGAAGGTAAATATTTATGAGGTCTCTGGGTAGTCAAAAGGCGTCAGAAAGGCTTAATAATTAGTTTTCTAACAGAAATAAATACAATTATTAAAACTGAATATCCAATAAAAAATGGAATAACAAAGCTTTGAAGTTTAAATACCAACATAAGTGCCATAAGTAATAATTGAAACCCGAGTCCATACAAAGAAATTAGCGTCATAAACCACTTTGGAAAAGGCTTGCTGTGCCTTGCGTTTTTATCCATGTAATACATGCTCTTGTCAAAACAAATATATAAAATATTATAAATCTTTATAAAATAGATTTACTCTGGACTGACTTTCGCCGTTGAAAGCTTTTGGTTTGGTGTTTTCAAAAACTCGACTGGTTGAATCACCTTGTACGGAATTTCGTAAAATTACATAATAGTAGTTATAAAGAGTCCCTTGAAGTTGGATTCCAAAAAAAGCTATTAACATAAAAATTATGGAAATATCAGTGATATACCAAAAGGTTAATAAAAAACAAAAGTTAAGTAATAAATCTGCTATTGAATCATAATAACGTCCAACATATGAAGGGTTTTTTTTTAAGACGCGATAATTCACCGTCTGCAGCATCTAAAATGGATTTTAATATTATAAAAAAAGCAGATGTTATCAGGTATCCATTTAATAAGAATCCAATTGCTATAAATCCGGTTATAATAAACATGGTAGTTACATGAATAGCTGTTAAATCGGTGTGCTGAAGTTTACTAGCAATCCAATGCCCAGCTGAGCGTCCGTAATCAGATAAGTCTAAAAATTGATATTTTTTCGGTAATTTTGCCATTTGTAAACTAAAGAAAAAATTATTTATTAAAAGTACAACGATTTTATCGCTTTGTTTTTAAAAAAAAATTCCATTTTAAGTGAAGGAATGATTTTAACGATCTTACTAGATGGTATCGAATTACATATTTTTAAGCAATTAGGCTTGGATGATACATAAAACGACACATTTTAGTTTGGCTAGGCTAATGCAATGCCAATCATTGCTAAAATAAAATAAATAGCTATTGTTTTTGCACCGTCGTAATTTTTAGAAACACGCTGACCAAATAAAAGAATTAACAGCGCAACGGACCCAATAATTAGTCCGAGTAATCCAATAAAATTAGATTTGTTAAAAATAAAATCAACAATTCCGATTAGACACAATATTCCAGAAATTAATTCGAAAATAGTGACTAAAATTAAAGCAAATGTAATTAATGGCGGCGAGAAATAGATTTTTAATAAATCATTCAAAAAGTTTAAGTTTCCATTATAATCAAAAATCTTATCCAAGCCACTTTGAATAAATACAATAAAAAAGAAAGCCAAAACGAAAAGAAATACAATTTTTTCTGGAATCATGTAACTAAATTTAACTATTTAAAATTGATTGTAATATAAAAACTAAAGTATTCTCTGAGGTATATTATTTTGAGAAAGTTTGTTGATTAATACTCTTCTTTTAGCTTTTCTTAGTCAGTTAAAACGACTTAAATTATTCAACCCAATTTCGCTAGACAATTATTATATGCCAGATAATTTAATTGGATATTCTTCTACTGGTAAAACAGTCAACAATTCCGACCGGTGGTTTTTTTTAAAAAATTGACCAATTTTTCAATATCTTCGAGATAAAGCTTTTCTTAATCAGCTAAAAACCATTACCTTAGAGCTACAAAACTTCTTAAAAGCCTACTCAGCTTACAAACCGCTTAACCTCTTCAACCGAATTTAGAATATTCTTGTTAAATTTGAATTCGTAAAGATAAAAAAATGAAAAAATTACTACTTGTTTTATTATTTGTTTCCTTATCAGTTTCTTGCTCAAAAGGCGATAAAAACTTTTTAGATTTAAAAGAGTATTCTTTTGATAAAACCAATTCTCAGTTAATGTTTCAAGATGATGAAGAAGTATCGGTAATGACTTCTGCAGAAGAAAATCCAGGCGTGAAAATAGAGAATAGGACTTTTTAAATTGAGTTACTTCGTAGGTAAACAAAATAGTACATATGGAGGTCCAATGAAAGGTGATGATTTCCTAAGACAAATTGGAGTTATTTAAAATAAATAAAATTGATGGGCACGCAATCCAACAGATCAAATATTCATTTATAGATGGAGAAGCTAATTTTAAAACGCTAAACAACAATGACGTTATTGATTTATCTGAATATAAAGAATCTGGTATTCCAACTGAAGACATTAAATTCAGTTTTATGGGTGATGGAGAAGTTTTTAAAAAACTAAAGCGTTTAGATGCTTTAAGCTGGGAAATTAAATATCATGATTATGATACCAATAATGATCTTAATAACAACTGGGAAGAGGATATAAGCGCAAAGGACATTAGAAGATTTTCTGGTTTAATGATTAATTTAGGATATGTATTTACCTCAAACGAATTTAAACAGCAGTTCCTTGATGAAGAAATTATTGATAACGATGGGGAAACTATTTTAACTCAAGTGGAAAAAGAGGTACTCTATCAAAAGCTTCTTGACAAAACGTTATTTAAGTGTGGCAAAGTTGTAAACTTTAGTGGTTGGGGCGGATGGGGAACTGTTAATGGAAATGAATATTCTATATTGGGTTTTGCTGAACACATTTTGAAGGATTATTTGAAGATTGAAACAGGATTTATTACCGCCCATGAATTTGGACATTGTTTAGGATATAACCATAGTTCAAACATGACTTACCCTATTAAGGTTAATGGAGTTAACACAGGAATCAGTCCGGTAACTTCACGTATTATGAATTTGTTCTTTGAGCGGAACGAGTTTCCAATAAGCATTGACAATTATTATATGCCGGATGATTTAATTAGAGATTCTTCTACCAGTAAAACAGTTAATAATTCCGACCGGGGAGCGTGTCAAGATCATGTATATCATCTTCCGGAAGTTAAACGAATTCAAAACAGACTAAGATAGGGGGTTATCCTCACAGCTATTTTTTAACCCCCAAACAAAAGTGGGTAATTAGATTACAGCTATCCCTAGTAAAATAGGTGGTTTAGGGCTATACGACTAATGAAATCCTTGGAGTGTGGTTTTCATGGATTAGGGAGTTAGAAAAGAACCAACATCTAGTTGGGCCTATGGGGTTGAGAGAGTAATTAGTTACCTTTTATAATTGGAGTAAGCTCTTTTCTTAAGTTATCAAACTCTTCTTGATTTATCATTTCAAGTTCCAATAAATCATTCACTTACTTTCATTATTACATTACTTTATTTATATATTTAATTTTTAAAAACTTGATTAAGATGGAAAAACAGTATTATTTTTAGTGTTAATTGCTCTTTTAGGATGGTGTGAATCTGATAAAGAATTAGATCTAATAAATGAAGCATAACCCCCCAGGTCTAGTAGACAATAGCAGAGATTAGGTCATGTAACCATTTCACCAGCAAATCCCCAAAAGGAAATTAGATTTATTTTTCCTGTTATGATTTAGTTTTAAAACTTTTAATAAATTTATTTTGGCGAGTCATTATTAAATTCACTATTGTGATTAAAAAACATACAGCCCATTTCTTACTAATATTTATATACGGCTTTACCATTCCTACAGAAGCCCAAACAAACATTCTAGATGCTTTAGATTCTCCAATTATTTTTAAAGGAAATGATACGACAGCATATCGAGATCCTGCAGTCTTATTCCATAATAATGTTTTTTACCTGTTTTACACCCTGGTTAAAAACGAAGAAGGAAAAATTTATTCATATACAGCCGAAAGACATTCGGTGGATTTGAGGAATTGGAGTCTTGAGAAAATCCTTACCACTAAAGATCAATCCTTGAACTTCTGTAGTCCCGGAAATATTATTAATTATAAGAATGAATGGATTTTATGTCTACAAACCTATCCGCGTCCTAACCATACATTGGACCAGGGCAAACGCCATGGTTCTAAGGATGCGAGATTATATACCATGCGTAGCAAAGACCTTAGTAATTGGAGTAAACCTGAAATAATCAAAGTAAAAGGACCTGATGTCGAATTTGCTAATATGGGAAGAATGATTGATCCCTATTTACTGGAAGATAAAAACGAAAAAGGAAAGTGGTGGTGCTTTTACAAGCAAAAAGGAGTAAGTATGTCGTACAGTTACAACCTGGAAAACTGGACGTTTTTTGGACATACGAAGTCAGGTGAAAATGTATGTGTTTTAAATGAAAATGATGAATATCTCTTGTTTCATTCTCCACCAAATGGGATATCTATTAAACGTTCTTCAGATTTAAATAGTTGGAAAGATTGGGGAAACCAAATCACTCTGGGACAAGATGAATGGGATTGGGCAGCTGGAAGAATTACAGCAGGAACGGTTGTGAACCTAAAAAAGAAACTGGGTAAATACATAATGTTTTTTCATGGTTCAGGGCCTAAGTCCGAGAGAGAAGGAGATTTTGATAGAAATGCATCGATTGGGATCGCATGGAGCGATGATCTTGTCGTTTGGGACTGGCCTGGAAAAAAAGAATAATCCAGACGTCTAACTTAAAGAGTTATTAAAGCCTGAAATGGTTGCGTTAAGATTCTGGTCTGAGAGAGCATCTTCCTGTGTGTTATCATTTATCAGAGATGTTAAATCAGCTTCAGTTTTTTCTATTTTTTCTGTCAATTCAGAAATCTGACTATTTAAGGAATCAATGTCTTCAGCATTACAACTTTTTAGTAAAAAGGATAATGATAAAATACAGACTGTTACTGTAAGGTGTTTTAAAGTCATCGCGCTATTTTGAAATTAATATGCAAAACTCACATATTGATTTTAATAAAGCTTAGTTATTAAGAGAGAAGTACTGCCAAAAAGGGTTTTTGGCAGTACTTTTTTTGATGAGTGCTATGATTGAAGTCCCTGAAATAAATTAAGCATAAAAAACCCATAGATGGATTAGGAGATTAGGTTTTTTATGTTTAATTAGATTTTCATATATTTAAAAATATAACAACGAGATGTTATGAAAAAAATACTTCTTATTTTATTGATTTATGCTTGTGGGAAAGATTCGGAAGCTACACTTCTCTTGTTAAATTCAACTGACAAATCAAGTAACAATGCTGAAACATACTTATTAGAAGAATTCAATTCAGCAGTATCAGCATCAGACGGAGAAAGTGCTGACACTTCTGCCGATTTTCATAATACAAATTCCGTTGTTCCAGATGGAGCTTCAGTTAACGGGAATAAATATTTAGCTTTAGGGGACAGCTATACCATTGGAGAGTCGGTTCATACTGCTCAAAGATAGCCCTTGGTTCAATTAATTATAAATTATTGAGAAAAGGAAAACAGTTAAAAGAAAGTAAAGCTGAAAAAGAGAATTATATTTTTGTAAGGGCAGACAGACTCAATATCAAGGTATTAAAAGCGGATATTTTATTCATAAAAGCTGAAAAAGATTATGTTAAATTAGTTACTACTAAAAAAAACTATTTGATTAGAAAGAATTTAAAAAGTTTTAATAAAGACGTTTTAGATAATAGTTTTATGAGAATTAGTAGATCAATAATAATAAATATTGATAAAATCACACTGATAGACAGGAATATGGTTTATCTATCTGATTTAAGGTTTAAAATTGGATCATACTACTCAAAAAATTTAAATAAACTTATGAAAGGATAGTTTTATTATCCTACTGAAAGGGAAGACTTCATAACATAAAATACAAATTATTAAACATGTTTTTATAAATTCAAAAATATTTAAATGAAAAAATTAGGCCGAAGGGGTTTTATCAAAAAATCAACACTAACAGCTGCAGCAATTAGCTCAACTTCCTTTTTAAGTAGCTGTGTAGACAATAACCCCAGTAAAAGAAATGGTATTTACATGGGGGCTTTTGCGGCTTCAAAACTCTCCACAGTCCGAGCAGCTTTTATTGGAGTGGGACATCGAGGTAAAGATCATTTAAAGTTTTTCTCTAGCCTTCCCAATACTGAAGTTGTTGGGATTAGTGATCTCTATGAGGAGAACGTAATACAAATGCGAAAATTGGTGAAAGAGGCAGCTGGTGAAAATCGACACCCTACCATTGCTGAATATTGGGGCGATGAAAACAAATGGCGCGTCATGCTTGAAGAAACTAAACCCGACGTTGTATTTATTGCTACCAATTGGAAAAATCATGCCCCTATGGCAATTGGCACTATGGAAAGTGGTGCGCATGCTTTTGTTGAAGTACCATTGGCAGTTACAATCGAAAACCTATGGAAAATTATAGATACTTCCGAGAGCACTCAGAAACATTGTATGATGATGGAGAATGTTAACTACGGCCGAGATGAATTGCTATTTTTAAATATGTGTCGAAAAGGTGTCTTAGGAGAATTGTTACATGCAGAAGCGGCCTATATACATGAGTTACGATCTCAAATGAAGGAAGAAGAAAAGGGAACTGGGTCTTGGCGAACGTTTCATTACGCTCACGGAAGGGGAAATTTATATCCAACGCATGGTTTGGGACCCGTGGCACAGTACATGAATTTAGCGAGACAAGAAGACAACTTTAAAAGTCTTATTTCTTATTCTACCCCGGCGATAGGCAGAAAGTTGTACGCAGAAAAAAATTATCCAAAAAATCACAAATGGAATCAGTTGGATTTTAGAAATGGAGATTTGAATACTTCTATAATTAAGACTAATTTGGGTAGAACCATTATGTTACAATGGGATGAAACCAGTCCTAGACCATACACAAGACACAACCTAATTCAAGGATCAAAAGGAATTCTTGCTGGTTTTCCTACACGAGTTGCCTTAGAGGGAGGTATAGAAGGAATAACCGAAAATCATCATGCATGGGCTCAAGGAGATCAACTGGAAATGATTTATGAAAAATACGACCACCCACTATATAAAAGACTCAATGAAAAGTCAAAGAGGAGTGGTCATGGCGGAATGGATGGGATTATGATGTATCGCATCGTTGAGTGTCTTCAAAATGGACTTCCTTTAGATCAAAATCTTTATGAAGGTTGTTTTTGGAGTTCCGTTACTGAACTTAGTGGGAAATCGATCGATCAAGAAGGTGCCCCTCAAAAGTTTCCTGATTTTACCCGAGGAAATTGGAAAAACACTACACCTTTAAATATTATCAGTTAATTAAAACACAATACAAATAAAATCAAAATGTTTTGTGAAATAACACAAGGATATTATTAATATTTCCAAGTTATCATTAAATGAAAAAACTATTACTGTTTATATGTTTTTTCAGGGTTTTGTAATCCTCTTAAATGAGTCAAACTAAGGCTTATAGCTGACTTTTATAAGCTTAAATATTTCATTACTAAATTTGTATTAATTAATAATATTTAAAAAGGGCCTTTATTATTTATTGAGGTTGCATTTTTTGAAGCTCCAGGAAGTTCACCTCTTATCTTATAATATGGGGTTGTTAAGCTATATTTCCCTCCTGTTGGGATGTCTTTTTTTACGGTCAATTTTTCACTTTTAGGACCTGGTTTTCGTTCATACCAATCCTTGGTAATTTGTTTTGGATTTGAATCTCCGGTTTCATTTTTCCATCTATTTAAGACAGTTCTTAAATTTTTGATTTTAATTTTTAAGTCATTATCGTTAATTAAGTTATTTCTTTGAAATGAATCTTCATTCATATCATAAAATTCTTCTTTTGGTCTTGGACTAATAAATATTTCCTTTTGAATGTCAGAAATTTTTCCAGATTCATATTTACTCAAAAGGCTTGCATATGAATCACTATTTATTGCATCTAAGGGTCCTAATTGGGGATATTGATTTCTATTGTTTTCAATCAACATGAAATCTTTATTTCTAACCATTCTTTCATGAGATTCATAATCATGCCAATTATGTTCTGCAAAAACAAAATTTCTGAACGGTTTTTCAGGTTTTTCAAGTAATTTCTTAAAACTATTTCCCTGATAATTTTCACTAATATTAATACCGGCAAATTCAAGAATTGTAGGTGCAATGTCGATTGAGCTAACTAAACTTTTAGTGTTACCCGATATCTTACCATTTTTGTGAACTAAAATGAATGGTGTTTTGACACCTTGATCATTTAATCGTGTTTTGCTATGAGGAAAGGGTCTTCCATTATCCGCCATAACAATTATAATTGTATTTTGATAAATCTTTTCTTTTTTTAATGTATTTATTACCTCACCAATTGAATAATCAAATCTTTTGATCTCATCAAAATAATTAGCCAAGTCAAGTCTTGTTAAACTATCGTTGATTAAATAGCTAGGTGGAATTAGACTTTGGCTATTATGAGTTCCAGAAAATTCGTTTCCCCCCCAATCTCTGTGAGCATCATGCGATGCATACCATAAAAAAAATGGCTTATCTTTAGGTCTATTTTTTTTACATTAACCCATTGAAGTTCACCACCAGCTCCAGTTATTTTTTTATCCTCATGAATTAAATCAAATCCTCTTCTTGCATAATCTCCCATATGAAATTTACCTGATGAAACTGTATAGTAACCATTTTCTTTTAATTCTTCAGTAAAGCTCAACATTTTAGATGGAGGCTCAGAGTGAAGTTCAGGTGCACCTGTATTATGAGGATATCTTCCTGTAATTATTGAATTTCTACTTGGACTACATGAGCTTGTAGTTAAATACATATTATTAAAAGTCAAACCCTCAGCTGAAAGTTGATCGATATTTGGAGTTTGCACATGTTTATTTCCATAGCACCCGAGATCGTCCCAACTTATATCATCAGCAATAAATATTATGAAGTTGGGGTTCTCTTTTTTGTTTATGGGCGAATCACAAGAATTTAATATTAAAATCGATAATAATCCCATCGAAATTTTTGAAATATATTTTTTCATTTTCAACAAAGTTTTATTTATTACTGCTTTCGGTTTTTGATTTAAAATTGTCATTATAAATTTTAAAAAGTTTATTTATTATTCAGATTATAACATTTAAAACTGAATTGATTAAAAACAAGTATGTTAGTTTTTTCATTTTAAGTCAAGGCTGTTGGGCTAATAGATTATCTTATCTCTTTTATAAATCTACTTCTTGTAATAATTTTTTTTAGTTAAATAAATAAAACATTAGTCCTTTTTATTTCTAATCTTTTCAAGACCTTCCCATGGAATAACACCTATGTTTTTTGCCCAATTATTATACATAGTTACCATTTGATCTGCCTTATCCGGCAATTCAGAAATAATATTTTTTATTTCGGTTCTGTCCTTAGATAAATTGTATAATTCCCAATTATCAGTAATTCCTTTTTCCCAATCCTGAACTAATTTATAGTCTCCCAAACGGACTGCTTTGTTGCCTTCATGTTCCCAAAATATTTTTTAAAACGGAACTATTAGAAGGGCGCTTTGATGCTTGTTAATTGGAGGA